>JBJKSB010000021.1:0-222670 GCA_046704385.1 Bacteroidales bacterium
TATATATTTATTTTTTATTTTTTTTTTTTTTTTTTATTATTTTTATATTTTTTTTTTTTTTTTTTTTTGGGGGGGTGGTGGGGCCCCCCCCCCCCCCCCCCCCCACCCCTCCCAACCAAAACTATCACTAACCAGTTGTCATTGGTAGCATAGCGAGGTATCTTCACAATTTTACCGGACACTAGAGTATCAGAATCCAAAACCAGAATAATAAATTATAAAAGTTGCTAAAATATTTAAATGTGAAATCAGTTTCTTTAAATTACTATTGTTATTTTTTACTCTTAGACCACGAATTCACGAATAATTTTATGTTATTCCGATTCGTGTCAGATACTATAATTTAGTAATTTTTACATCGTTGTTTTGATTTAAAGTCTATTTATTAAAAAGGATAATTTTTTCCGATTTACCTACTTTAATACTCACGAATAATTGTTCCTTTGAAACAATTTTATTAGTGCATTAGGTTAAATAAATTTGAATGCAACAATATCTAAAGGACGCAAAATATATATGTAATGCATATACACTTCCTAAAAACGGTTCAATACTACAAATTTTGTTTTTATGGATTTTTTAAAAATCTGCGGTTTTTTGAGCCTTTTTTAATGCTGTTTTTTCTGGAAAGAGGAATTTTATTTTTACAAATCGGATCATTGTATGCCATTCGGGAGATTAGTATTAATATTCTGGAAATTCCAACCGGTGCTGTCGCCGATATTTTAGGCCGACGAAAAACCATGGTGGTATCATTCACCGCATATATATTTTCATTTGTGATTTTTTACTTTGCACCTTCCTATTTCTGGTTAATTCTGGCAATGCTATTATTTAGTTTTGGTGATGCTATGCGAACAGGTACCCATAAAGCTATGATTTTTGATTACCTGCAAATTAATGGTTGGGTCGATCAAAAAGTTATTTATTACGGGCATACACGTTCGTGGTCGATGCTGGGGTCGGCTCTGTCATCAGTGTTAGCAGCACTGGTAGTAATTTTAACCGGAAATTATGAGATGGTTTTTTTATTTTCAATCCTTCCTTACCTGGCCGATTTATTGTTGGTTTTAAGTTATCCGGCTACACTTGATGGACCAATTATTTCTGCTGAAAAAATAAATATAAGGAAACGGTTCGCTATTTTTTTTAAAGAATTGACAGCCTCATTTAAGAATAAGTCGCTTTGGGTGACTATTTTAAATCTGGCTTCATACCAGGGTTATTTTAAAGCTATTAAGGATTATTTGCAGCCCATAATTTTACTGGCTTTGGGAGCAAGTGTTCTCGATATGGAAAAGATGCAAGACAAAGAATCGGCAGCAATTATCGGGGTACTGTATTTCATAATCTATATTGTCTCATCCTTTACATCACGCCATTCAGGTAAATTAGTAACTTGGCTTAAATCTCCTGAAAAGGTGATAAATACAACCTTGTTTTCAGGAGTTTTAATTGGTTTGGCCTGCGGAGGATTAATCACCACTCATAGTACAGCTGCGGCGGTATTATTGTTTGTGCTGATTTTCGTGGTGCAGAATATAAGAAAACCGGTGGGGGTCAGTTTAGTTGCTAACAAAGTAAAAAATGAAGTGTTGGCCACCGGACTTTCCGTTCAATCACAGTTCGATTCGCTTTTTGCAGCCCTGTTTGCCATTTTAATGGGAATTTTGGCCGATACATTTGATATTGGCATGGCACTGATTATCATGGGAATAGGTTTGTTTTTTATTGCTATTGTGGTTAGACTTATACCAAAATCGGAAAATTAATTTTGCCTTACCGGGCTTCAACAAGTTTTAAAATTCAAATATTTTTGTAATTTGTAATGCCAATACCGAACCTGGTATTTATTAATTTATTGTTTAACTAAAATTTATTATCGTGAAGAAACTTTTCTTACTTGTATCGGGTCTGATTTGGATGGCCGGATTATATGCCCAGGGTAATGTTGAAGGTAAATGGAAAACCATTGATGACGAAACCGGTAAAATGAAATCGATAGTCGAAATCTCAATTAAAAACGGCAAACTTTACGGTACCATCCTCGAATTGAGTCCAACTTCCGATCCAAACAAAGTGTGCACTGAGTGTACAGATTCCCGGAAAGGTAAAAAAATTGTCGGTATGCAGATTATTTCCGGTCTTGAAAAAGATGATGACGTTTGGGAAGGCGACGATGGTATTCTTGATCCGGAAAGTGGTAAGATTTACGATTGTAAAATTTGGGAAGAAGATGGGAAATTGCAGGTAAGAGGATATATTGGATTCTTGTTTCGAACTCAGGAATGGATTCGACCTTAAGAATTTTCGTCAGATAAAATTAATCGGAATCCCGATTTTAAAGAGCCTGGTTTTACTTCAAAAGCCAGGCTTATATTTTTTTCAGGCTTAATCAGTTTTAAGTAATCATTAACCAACAAAGCTGCATTTTCAATTTTAAGCCAAAAATCCACTTGTTTTTGTTCCTCAATTAATAATCCCTGTGAACTTTTATTCTGAATCAATTGAAAAATTTCTTCATCGTCATTTATATACTGAAAAACTGAAAACTCCTGGTAAACTTGTCTTTTATTGTGATAGGAGAGAAGTGCCTGGACTTCCTTTAACTGAATATCAAGCCGTTCATTTATTAACCAACTTACCCTGTAAACAGGTTCAGAGGTAACCAGTCCAATTAATATAAAATCGAATTGAGGTTCAATATTTAACTTGATGGCTTTGCCCATATAAATATAATGAGCGCTAAAAATACAAAAATGGTAAATAGAAAATAGTTTAAACCAGCAGTTTTTTCAAGGTTTGCTTGGCAGCATTTTGCTCGGCTTCTTTTTTTGACAGTCCGTGTCCTTTGGCAATTACCACATCGTCCACTTTTATAAAACTGATAAATTCAGGCTGAATGCCCCCGTTTTCAATTAATTCAGTATTGAAGGTAATTTCCTTTTTATCTTTTTGAGCCCATTCAATGAGTCTGCTTTTATAATTGGTCTCGGTATTTAACAATTTGCCCAAATCAATATGTTTTTTCAGCAATTGTTTAAACACGAATTTTTTTACGGCTTTATAACCATGATCCAGGTAAATAGCTCCGATTAAAGCTTCAAAGGCATCACCCAAAATATGCTTGTTTGAATAGTAATTATGGGCATGCGATATAATAAATTTATCAAGACCTAACTGACTGGCCAACTGGCCCAGGTAATCACCATTTACAATTTTGGATCGGGTTTGGGTAAGAAAACCTTCTTTTTTGTCGGGGAAACGCGTATATAAATATTCAGCAACAACAGCATCAAGAATAGCATCGCCTAAAAATTCAAGCCTTTCGTTATTTATAACCAAACCATCGGGTAAACGTAATGAAGCAGATTTGTGGATAAAGGCAAGTTTATATAATTCTTCGTTCCCGGGGAATAATCCGGTAATCTGACGAAGTTCATCCCAAAAACTTTTATCAGTACTTAAAATGCGTTTAACGTGAAATGAAAAGAAACCCTTTAACAAACCGTTTTATTCAAATTTTTTGAAAATTACTGATGCATTATGACCACCAAACCCAAATGTGTTGCTTAATCCGGCTTTTACTTCACGTTGTTGAGCTTTGTGAAGGGTCAGGTTTAGTCTTTCATCAATGTTTGGATCTTTTTCCTTGTGATTAATTGTTGGAGGAATAATTCCGTGATTAATTGCCATAATCACTGCCACAGATTCCATGGCACCGGCAGCTCCTAACAAGTGTCCGGTCATTGATTTTGTTGAACTGATATTTAAATTAAAGGCATGGTCACCAAAAACCTCCATTATTGCTTTGGTTTCAGGGCCATCACCAACAGGTGTAGATGTTCCATGAACATTAATGTATTGGAGATCTTCAGGTTTCATTCCGGCATCTTCCAAGGCATTACGCATACATTTTGCGGCACCTACGCCGTCAGGGTGTGTTGCTGTAAGATGGTAAGCATCTGCAGACAGACCGCCACCTGCCAGCTCGGCATAAATTTTGGCACCACGCGCTTTGGCATGCTCTAATTCCTCAAGTATAAGGCCGGCACCACCTTCACCCATCACAAAACCATCGCGGGTATTACAGAATGGTCTTGATGCGGTTTTGTATTCGTCATTATTGGTTGACAGCGCCTGC
This sequence comes from Bacteroidales bacterium, assembly GCA_046704385.1. GTDB lineage: Bacteria > Bacteroidota > Bacteroidia > Bacteroidales > SZUA-534 > GH45. The sequence continues at coordinate 4,145 of JBJKSB010000021.1, forward strand.
ATGGAATTAAAACCTCCAATACCGGCAGCGGCAATAGAAGCTTCTGATCCACCGGTAACAACAATATCGGCTTTGCCTAAGCGTATGTAGTTAAAAGCATCAATTAAAGCATTGGTAGAGGAAGCACAAGCTGAAACGGTACCAAAATTTGGTCCGTGAAAACCATATTTTATTGATATCTGACCGGCAGCAATATCTGAGATCATTTTGGGAATAAAGAAAGGATTAAAACGAGGGGTGCCATCACCTGTTCCATATTCTACACATTCGTTTTGGAAAGTAATTAATCCTCCAATTCCTGATGCCCAGATAACACCAATGCGATCATAATCAAGAGAATCATCGATTTTAGCATCCGCAATAGCCTCATCGGCAGCAATCATTGCAAACTGAGCATACAAGTCAAGTTTGCGTGCTTCTTTGCGGTCGAAATAGGCATTGGGATCATAATCTTTAACTTCGCAAGCAAACTGAGTTTTAAATTTAGACGCATCGAATCTGGTGATCTTGTCGGATCCGCTAATCCCGTTTTTAAAACTTTCCCACGTTTCGGCAAGGTTTTTCCCCAGGGGATTAATTGTTCCAAGGCCAGTTACTACAACTCTTTTTAAGTCCATGATGTGTCTAAATTTAAAACTTCAATAAGTTAATTACTTAACGTTTTCTTCGATATGAGCAATTGCTTCACCAACAGTCGAGATTTTTTCAGCTTGATCGTCAGGAATAGCAATGTTGAATTCTTTTTCGAATTCCATAATTAATTCTACAGTGTCAAGAGAGTCAGCTCCCAAATCGTTTGTGAAGCTTGCTTCTGGAGTAACTTCATTTTCGTCAACACCTAATTTGTCAACAATAATTGCTTTAACTCTTGATGCAACGTCAGACATAATTCAAATTTTTTAATTAATAATAATAAATTTACAGGCTCTTCGCCATTCTTAAAAGAGTCAATTAACTCTAGAGGTCTCGAGCGGATTCGAACCGCTGTATATGGTTTTGCAGACCACCGCCTAGCCACTCGGCCACGAGACCAAAATTGCGCTGCAAATTTATAAAATTATTTTTTATACAATCAAGTTTGATAAAAAGTTTTATTTATACTACTGATATTCAGATTTTTTGCCTGTTAATGTGACGTTTACATTCTGGATTTTTCCTCCTAAGGGTGGATTAATTTTGGCAATTTTTACGGAAGCTGTACTTACACCGTCCAGCTTTTCAAAAATCCGGGTCAATATTCTGTGGGCAATATTTTCAAGTAAATGTGATTTTTTTTCAATTTCTTCTTTAACAATTTCATAAGCTACCTGGTAATTCACTGCATCATGTATGTTGTCAGATATTTTAGCTTTTTCACAGTCGGCTTCAAGTTTTAGATCAACCATGAATTTATTACCTACAATCTGTTCTTCTTTAAAACATCCATGATAAGCATAAAACTCCATGCCTTGAATCTCAATAATTCCCATTCTTGTTTTTGGTGTGCAATATATAAAATAATTGTGAGGCGATATTAATGCTTTTTACCACTATCTTAATTATAAAACACTTTATTGATAAAACTTTTGTAATAAATATTTTAAATAAGTGAAATCAGATTATTTTTGTAGCCTGAATTACACAAACGGTATAACTTTTTGCCGTTAGTAGGGTTTGAAATTTTGATGATATGACAGAAAATACAAAATCTGAAGAGAAGAAAGAGTCAATGAATTTTGTTGACCAAATTATTGATGAAGATATTAAAACAGGTAAAAATAATGGCAGAGTACATACCCGTTTCCCGCCGGAACCTAATGGTTATCTGCACATAGGGCATGCAAAATCGATTTGCCTGAATTTTGGGCTGGCTAAAAAGTTCAATGGTTTGTGCAATTTGCGTTTTGATGATACCAATCCAACAAAAGAAGATGTTGAATATGTAGATTCCATTATGGAAGATGTAAAATGGCTGGGTTTTGAATGGTATGGTGAAGTGCATTATGCCTCTGATTATTTTGATCAGCTTTATGTGTGGGCGGAAAAAATGATTCTTGAAGGCAAGGCATATGTTGACGATCAGTCATCGGATGCTATTGCTGAGCAAAAAGGTACGCCAACGGTTCCCGGAAAGGAAAGCCCGTTCAGAAGCCGTACTCCTCAGGAAAATATTGAATTGTTTCGCCGAATGAAAGCCGGAGAATTTAAAGACGGTGAGAAAATATTACGGGCTAAAAATGATATGGCTTCGCCAAACATGCACATGCGCGACCCCATTATGTACCGCATAATTCATAAGGAACATCATCGCACAGGTAACAAATGGTGTATCTACCCAATGTACGATTTTACACACGGGCAATCGGATTATATTGAAGGCATTACCCATTCCATTTGTACGCTTGAGTTTGAAAACCATCGCCCGTTATACAACTGGTATCTCGATCAGTTAATTGACACCGATTACCGGCCGCGACAAGTTGAATTTGCCAGGTTAAACCTGAGTTATACTGTAATGAGTAAGCGCAAATTGCTTGAGCTGGTTCAGATCAAATATGTTTCAGGATGGGACGATCCGCGGATGCCAACTGTTTCAGGAATGCGAAGAAGGGGATATACTGCGGAATCAATCAGGGTTTTCGCCGATAAAATTGGTGTGGCCAAACGCGATAATGTTATTGATGTTTCACTGCTGGAATTTTGTGTTCGCGAGGACCTGAATAAGAAAGCAGACCGGTTAATGACCGTGCTTGATCCGATAAAGCTTATTATTGAAAATTATCCTGAGGATAAAGAGGAAATAGTTACCACCGAAAATAATCCTGAAGATGAATCACGTGGTAAACGTGAAATGCCATTTGCCCGCGAGATTTTTATTGAGCGGAATGATTTTATGGAAGATGCTCCAAAGAAATTCTTTAGACTGACAACGGGAGGTGAAGTTCGGTTAAAAGGAGCCTATATTATTAAAGGAGAGCGTGTAATTAAAGATGAAAAAGGGGAGATTACTAAAATAATATGTACCTACGATCCTGATTCGAAAAGTGGCAGTGGCACCGAAGCCAGCCAGCGAAAAGTTAAAGGGACTTTACACTGGGTATCGGCCAATCATGCCGTACCTGTTGAAGTACGGCTTTACGACCGGCTTTTTAACCATGAAGATCCTGACGGGCAGGAGGGAAACTTTAAAGATTATTTAAATCCAAATTCGCTTGAGGTGTTAAATAGTTGTATGGCCGAACCTGCTGTGAAAAACCTGAAAGTATTGGATACTGTTCAGTTTCAAAGGCAAGGGTATTTTTGTGTTGATAAACTTTCAACTTCGTCAAAAATTGTTTTTAACCGGACTGTGACATTAAAAGACAGCTGGGCAAAGACTCAGAAATAATTTATTAAAAACTCCCGAAAGGGAGTTTTTTTATCAAATTCTAATTAGCCTAACGGATTTTCACATTCCTTCCTGCATTTTAAAGTTAAAGTTGTAATTTGCTTTAAAAATTTATTAATCTGAAAATCTACTATTATGCTTTTGCGAAAGAATCTTTATCTTTTTATAGGAATTATTTTGATTGGATTATTTGCTTGTTCTTCAGCAGAAAAAGACTATTTACCTCCTTTAAAAATCGAGGTGCCTGATAATTTAAAGGATAATGCTGAGGCGGTTTCATTTATATCTGAAACATCAAAGGCACTCAATCAATGGTCGATATCACTTGAGGATTTAGTGGTGGAATGTAAGCCTTATATAGAAAAGGAAGAAAGCGAACTATCTGCTATTGAAAAACTTAAGCTGGGTAAAATAATGATGGAGTTTGTCGCCAATATGGGTCAATTTGCGGTAAAAATTGCTGAGATTGAGCAAAATGCAACTACTATTGAATATAATCTGAATGAAGATCAGCTTGAGGCTATGACTGCAATAATGACACAATTCGAAAACCGGGTAAGCGAAATAAATGCAAAATATCAGGATTTTGGCAAAGAAGAATAACCACCTGCCGTTAACCTAAAAAATTTGCCTGATCATGGAATTTTTCGGCGAACACTTTTTTTTATAAAACAAAACGCATTATTTGGCTGTTTATTTGATACTAAGTTTAATAAGATTTTTGGGGAAGAATCAATTTTTAAATAAAGTATAAATCAACACATCAGGCCTTATGAGAATTGATGACATTAAGAAGTTGACAGCATGGGAGATATTGCAACTTCTACAACAAAAAACAAAGGAAAATTCGCTTTCGTTAAAGGAAAACACCAACTTGATAATGTCTATAGTGCAAGGTGGCGCAGTTTACAAATCAATCAGGGAACTACAGGAAAAAAATAATGATTTATTAATGAGCAATGCCAATTATTTGAAACTTCATAACAATTTGCTTACTTTTTTAAAATCGTTACTCTCAACCGGATCAGAACCAGACGAAGTTGAGCCCGAAGCAGAACCGGCTGTTTCATTCGAATTAATTGAAGAACAACCCCTGGATTTTGAGGAGTGTTTCGAACAAACAATAAATGGCATCATGGATTTTGATGAAAACCATCCATTTTATAACTCAAAAGATTTTAGGACCAGGCTTTTACAATATTATATTGAAAAAGAAGATTATGAAAAATGTGCTTTGCTTGTAAACAAAGCACAATAAACATGTTGACCTGAACTATTCTCTTAATTTACTGAACAGCCTTGAGGAAACAGTTGGCCCAAGACAAGGTTGTAATTATAAACAACTGACATTTATAAAATTAAACCAAATCAGGAATTTTTTAAAATTCCTGATAATCATTGGTAAAACATTATGGGTAAACTCCAGCCCTTTTAATCGATTTATTATTGCCCTTTACAAACGTATTTGAGAACCAGTTCAATTTCAGCAGCCGACATACTGGTTTTGGGACCCATCTGGTTCAAAATATTTTTCCATTCTGATGGAGCATAACTTTCCGGAATATAAAGAGAATGACAAGCTCCACAATTATTAATAAATAATTCGCGGCCTTGTTGCAATTCGTCAAGTGTTGCATTCGCGGTAACGTTACTTTCAGTTGGGACATAAAGTTGGCTTGTATCCGGTGAGCCTTTGGTACAACTCATAAGAACAAGAACAAAAACCAACTGGCTAATAATTAGCAAACCTTTTCTTTTCAAACTTTTGTTCATAATTATAAATTTAAATTCGATATGATTCCTTTTAACGCTCAATGTGAATAATTGTTGCGAGGTTTGTAAGAAATAACTGCGAAAGTTCAAAGGTTTATGAAATGTATGACCTTATTTTTGGTTTAGATATGCTGATATAATCTGCTTAAAATAAATCAATGTCACCATATGATTCAGAAATTCTCAATCCCATAATCAGCACATCGTCAACCTGTTTGTTATCCCCTTTCCATTTATGAAATTCTTCGTTTAATAATTCTTTTTGATCGGCAAGTGGCTTTTCTGCTATTTCAACCAGAAAGTTTCTGAAACGCCGGCTTTTGTATTTTTGTTGCTCAGGGCCAAACTGATCGACAAAACCATCAGAAAACATGAAAACCAGGTCATCGGCTTCTAATTTTATGTAATTATTGGTAAACGATGTTTCTTTAATGTGTACACCAATGGGCATTCTATCGGCACTGTATTGAACCAATTCATACTTATTGTTAATTTTCCTTATCAAATATAACGGGTTATTAGCTCCGGCAAACTGCATCTTCATTCTGTCGATATCAATAATACAGAACGAAAGGTCCATGCCATCGCTTGTAGTATCCCTTCTTCTGTCCTGATGCAATGACAATTTTAATTCTTTACGTAATTGGTTTAAAATAAGGTTGGCCTTATATAAATCGGCATCTTTAGCTGAAGTTACAATACCGTTTAGTAAGGTAATTCCCAGCATACTCATAAACGCTCCCGGAACGCCATGTCCGGTACAATCGGCTGCCGCCATAAATATTTTGTTTTGAATTTGTTTTATCCAGTAAAAATCACCGCTAACGATGTCGCGAGGCAAGTATAAAACAAAGCTTTCAGGAAGAAACTGCTTTAAAAATTCCTCGCTGGGCAATACAGCATTCTGAATTATTTTAGCATACGAAATGCTGGATACCAGACTTTTATTTATAAACTCAAGTTCTTCTGATTTTTCCAGAATTTGTGCCTCTGCTCGTTTTAGGTCGGTAATATTGGTTCCGTATACCTGGCCAATACTGTTGTCGGAAACACCGTTAATTAAAAATTTATAAACTTCATTGTTAATTTTCTCAACCACAGAAATTAATTTTCCGGATTCAATTATTTCTTTTATATCATAATGGTGCAATGAGGGGATAATTTCATGAATCAGTGCATTCTCTAAGGTTTCCAGATTAAAAACATTATTTGCAGAAGGATTTGATTGCAGAATATTGCCATTATCATCAAAACGGAAAACCGGTTCAGGATTTAAAAGTGCAAATAAAGCCATATCAGAGGCTTCTTTTTCTATAATTTTTCTTGAAGTAATATCTTCTTTAAGCGCAATATAACTTACAGTGTTACCTTCATCGTCAATAATGGGTGATATAACGGATTGCTCAATAAATTCATCGCCATTTTTTTTCTTGTTAATAATCTCGCCATGCCAGGTGTTTCCATTATTTAATGTTTCCCACATATTAACAAAAACAGATGGTTCGTTTTTACCAGAGTTTAATATTTTGGGATTTTGACCAATGGCTTCTTCCCGGGTGTAACCGGTAAGTTTTGTAAAATTTGGGTTTACATAATTTATAATACCATCCGTATCGGTAATTACAATACTTAGTGGGCTTTGATCCACGGCCACTGATAGTTTTCGTAGCTCTATCTCAATTTTTTTTCGTTGCGTAATGTCACTTTTTAAGGCTACATAATTTATTATTTCGCCATATTTATTTCTGATGGGAGATAATACCGATTCTTCATAAAACTCTTCACCATTTTTCTTTTTATTAACTAATTCACCTTTCCATACCTTTAAATTCTTAATAGTATCCCATAAATCCTTGTGTACCTTAGGCGATGTTTTTCCCGATTGCAGAATTCTTGGATTTTTACCATATACTTCTTCAAAGTTATAACCTGTTAACCTTGTAAACTGGGTATTTACATACTCAATATTGCCATTGGTATCGGTAATTACAATGCTTATAGGGCTCTGTTCAACGGCTACTGATAATTTTCTTAGTTCGTTTTCAATATTTTTTTGGAACGTAATATCAATAAAAATAGAAAGTTTTGAACCGTTGTTGCGCAAAATATTTTTTATAAGGAAATCTTTGTTTTGTTGTGGAAAGTGCTTTTCATAAGTAATTTCTTTTTTCTTTTTCAGATCTTTATAAACGCACCAATCACAAACGGTATCGCGGTTATGAACGATTTTATAACAAGGTTCGCCAATGGCATGACTTCCCACGGTATTTCGCATGGCCTTATTCATATATGCTATTTTATAGTCTGGCGATGTAACATAAACCGCATCTACAAATGAATCGAGAATTCTTTCGTGCTCAATTTTATTTTGCTTCAATGCCTGTTCGGCTTTTCTTTTTTCAGTGATATCCGTCATTGAGCCTACCATGATAACCCCTTTATTTTCATGAAAAACCGGAGTTTCATCAATTTCGACCCAAATATTTTTTCCTGCTTTGTTTTGCAACTCCAGGAAATAGTTGGGTTGTTTCTTTTTAGTATGTATGGCTTTTTGTTTGGTTTTTAATCCTTTATTGTTTGCAGGATTATCAATAATAAGTTTGTTCCAGTTTTTCATTGTTTCTTCCTGTGTATAACCAAAAAAGTCGTAACACTGGGGACTTACGTACGAAACATTGTTGTTCTGATCGTGTACATAAAATAACTGGTTGCTGTGCGATATAATATTGTCGAGTTTTGATAATACTTCCTTTCGCTTGTTTTCAGTAGCATTTTCGTTAATTCTGGCAATTAAGATGGGGGCAATATAATTACACGTCCAATCTAAAAGTTCAACCTCCTCAATGGTAAATGATTCCTCTCTATCGGCAATTATTATTTGACCTATTAGCCTTTCATCAGATAAAATGGGTGCAAATATAGCTTTTTCAACTTCCACTTTTTTGTCCAATAAAGAGAGGCTTGTGTTTTTAAATATCGATTTTTTTTGTTTCAACGAATCGCCCCAGTTCCCATTCCATTCTTCCGGCTTACGTATTTGTTCTCTCAGGAGTTTTTTTTCTGAAAAATTGTTATTGGCAACAGGAGTAACCACAAGTGATCCTTCTTCATCAATAATATTAAAATAGCCAACATTACAATTGAATTTTTCGAGTAAAATGAAAATTACTTTGGATAAAACCTCGTTATAATCGGGGGCATAAAATGCTCGTGAAATGTTGTTTCTTAATACCGTAATTTCAATGGATTTCATCATTTCCAACTCATACTTATCTGCTGAAGTTATTTCATCAACCGATACAATTATAACCTGGGAGTGGTAAGTAAGCTTGCTTGAAAAAATTACACTTTTTCTATTGCTTAAAAGAACAGTGGCGTGGTTATCGTCAAGGTTGTTAAGCCCCTTATTCAGATGTTGGTGATAATAATTGATATAGGATGGATGGATAAATTTTGAAAACTCCTGCCCGACAATAGCCGACCTGCTTTTGCCAAATATATTTTCAGCCGCTTTATTCAGATATAGAATTTTTCCGTTTGTTTCGAGCAATAAATTCCCCATCGGATTATTTTCAAGATATAAGGAATACTTCTCAATTTCATCGCTTGCTTTATTGTTTTCATCAATTAATTGTTGGTTGAATACTTTCAAGTTAAGATATTCCTGATTAATCTCATCAATTAAATCCAAAGCATTGTTTGTGGAGCCTTTTGTATCGCTGCCAATATTATTAACTTTATCTTTAAGCTTTTCAATTAAACCCTCGAAGTGTCCGGTATTATTATTCATATTAAACAGATATTAAAAAGGGTTCATTTGTTCAATCGATGATAAAACCCTGTTTGTAATTTTATTTAAAGGTAAAATAATATTGTGAGCATTTAGCCTAATCGCCTCTTTTGGCATATCAAAAATTACACATGAAGCCTCATCTTGTACAATGGTATAAGCGCCTGCATTTTTCATTTCAAGCAGGCCCCTGGCACCATCGTCGCCCATGCCGGTCAATAAAATTCCAACAGTATTACTGCCGGCATGTTGCGATACAGATTGAAACAATACATCCACTGATGGGCGGTGCTTATTCACCAAAGGCCTGTCATTTATTTCAACATAGTATTTTGCACCACTCTGCTTAAGCAACATATGTTTATTGCCGGGTGCAATAAGCGCTTTCCCATTTAGAACCACATCGCCATTTTTAGCTTCGGACACATCAATTTTGCAGGTTTGGTTTAATCTTTCAGCAAATGACTTTGTAAATTTTTCGGGCATATGCTGAGTGATAACAATACCGGGAGAATTGTAGGGCATTTGTTCCAGTAATACCCTTATGGCTTCAGTACCTCCTGTTGATGCACCTATAGCCACAACTTTTTCAGTTGTATCGACCAGGTTTCTGTTTGGCTGTTCTTTGACAACATCATCGATCAGACGCTTTGACTCAATAAAGTTTTCATAACTTCTTTTGTGTTTTATCCTTGCCCTGGCGGCAGCTTTGGTTGATTTATTACCCTTTTTAAATAAATTCGGGGATTGTAAAAATAAATTTACTTCCCCGGCCAGGTTTGCTTTCAACCCAAATATTGCCTCCAAGTTTCTCAACAAACTCCTGGCATAGTATCAGCCCTAAACCTGTTCCGCCTTCATTTTCAGTGCCTTTGGTTGAGTTTTTGCTTGAAATGTCGAATAAGGCTGACTGGTACTCTTCAGGAATACCGACCCCATTGTCCTTAACATAAATTTTAATAAAACCCGTATTTTCTGAATTATCCAAATTAATTAGCACCTGACCTCCATTGTAAGAGTATTTTATAGCATTTGTAATTAAGTTACGAATTATGGTGGAAAGCATATTGATATCGGCCGTTACAGAAACTTCCTCAGGAATATTATTAATAATTTTAATGGATTTATTTTCGGCCATTTGAAGTAAAACTTCGATAATTTTGTCAACCAAAAGAAAAATGTTTATCCTTTCAAGCTTAAAATCTAATTTTTGCCTGTGTGAATATGACCAGGTGAGCAGGTTTTCGAGCAAATTATAAGTGGCTTTCAAATCATTATACACGAAGTTTAATAATTTCAGCTGCTTTTCTTTATCATACTTATCGAATTTTTTTATCAGCAATTCGGTAAAACCCAGCATCGAACCAAATGGATTTTTTAAATCGTGCGCTATAATTGAAAAAAACTTATCTTTAGTAAGATTGCTTTCCTGAAGTTTTTTCTCGCTTTCCTTTATTACTTGTTCTGCTTTCTTACGTTCGGTTATGTCATATATGTATCCTTTAATACCTGTAAGAATTCCCTCGCGATTAAAGTCAGCTACTTTATTTTCAATGATATTTATTAAATCTCCGTTTTTCTTTTTTCGAATGGTTTCAAAATTGCGAAGAATTTTTTGCTTTGTAAGTTCCTGTTTTATCCTGTTAAATTCTGAAAAATCGGAGTATAATAGCTTAATATTTTTTCCTATGAGTTCTTTTTTGCTATCATAGCCCATTATTTCAACAAATGAATTATTGCATTCTATAATTTTACCATCTGAATCAAGTATGTAATCGCCGGTAAGGTCATCTTCAAAAAGGCGGCGATATTTATCTTCACTTACTTTAATAGCATTTTCGGTCCTTTTTTGTTCAGTTATATCTCGCGAGATAATAATAATCTGGTTGTGGTTCAGTTTTGAAAATTTGGCATGAAAAAATTTGGGTTCTTTATCATCCAGTTGATATTCACATTCGGTACTTCCTTTTTTCAACGTCTCGCTAATCTTTTTTTGCGCCAGTTTGGCAAAATTCTGATCGAAAATATCGTATATGGTTTGGCCAACAAAATCGGGGGTTTTAGTAAAAAGCTCTTTATACTTGTTTTCCTGGTAAAACGACAAGAATTTACCTGTGTTATCTATATGGAATAATAAATCGGGCATGGTATGAATAATAGCCTTAAGTCTTATTTCATTTTCTTCGGCCCGTTCTTTTGCTTTCATTAATTCTTTTTGAGCTTTTTTTTGTTCCGAAATGTCAACCACCGCTACAATTAAATTCGACCATCCCTCAATATCGGTAAGGACAACGGAAACAGAATTGAATATCATCTTATCCTCACCATCGTCGTGTATGTTAAATGACTCATAAGTGAAAACGTATTTTCCTTTAATAAAAGAAAGCAATTCTTTTTTAAATGTTTCGAGGTTTTTCTTTTTGAATAAACTGCTTAGTTGCAGGTTTTCTAAATGGCCGATATCAATATTATATAATTTTGCAGCAGCCGAATTAATAGTTTTTACCTTTATTAAATCGACACATTTGGATAGCTCAGCTGGATTTTGGTTGAAGTAAGCATTAAAGTTAGTAACACCCTCAGATTTTAGTGTTTCGATATATGCTTTTAACCTGGAAGCATCCTCTTCCCAATAGGCCAGGGGAGAATTATGAAACAGGTTGCGATAATGTATTTCACTTTGATGGATCCGTGTTTGTTCTTCAATTGTTGCTATTCTGGCTTTATGCAAATTGTATACTTTATCAACCATAGCAGGGAGTTCGGTTTTTAATTTTGCCGACTTATGGATAAAATCGAGAGCTCCCGCTTTCATGGCTTTAACAGCTGTATCAATGGTATTATCAGCTGTAAAGAAAATATAACCAAATAATCGACCGCGTGCCTGGACTTGTTCAATAATTTCAATTCCGTCGATACCCGGTAAATGATAATCAACCAGTACTACATCAGGGTTATTTTTGGTATTGGTCAGATATTCCACAGCCTCCAACCCATCGCTAATAGAAGTAAATAAATAACCTGGCGAATTGAATATCTTTTCAACAAAATCAACCTGAACTTTATGGTCTTCAATTAAAAGTATTTTTATTTGCTTATTGCTGTTTATCATATTGGTCCTTTAAAGGATTAACAAACAAGTATTTTCTTATAATTCGTTCCACATGTTCTCTATGGATAGGCTTTGAGATAAAATCATCGCATCCGGCTGAAACGGCCTCTATTTTATCTTCTCTGGTTGTGTATGCCGTTTGGGCAATAATGGGCAATTTGGGATAAAGTTTTCGTATCTGCCTTGTGGCTTCATTGCCATCCATCATAGGCATTTTTAAATCCATTAGTACTAAATCGATATTCTCATTTTCGCGACAAATTGAAACAGCTTCCTTGCCATTTCTGGCTTGTATAACCTCACAATTGATCTGAAGTTCTTCGGTAATTAATAATTCAAGGTACAAAAAGTTCATCTGCTCGTCTTCTGCAATTAAAATGGTAGGTTTTTTATTTTTCAATAATGAAATGTCAATAGTGGAGGCTTCTGTATCGCTACTGCTTTCAATGGGTTCATAAGGTAGGGTAATAATAATCACAGAACCCTTTCCTTTTTCAGATTTAACCGTAATTTTTCCTCCAAGCAATTCGGCATTTTCTTTGGCAATAATTAACTCATTGTTTGATTCTCTTAAGGCTTCTGTGGTAGCATAAAGCTCTTCATTTGAAGCATAGATTTCCTCTTCGGAAACCTGAAGTTCTGTATATTGCTTTTGTATTAAAATTTCATTTTCTTCTGCTTTTTCTTTGGCTTTGAGTAATTCTAATTCTGTAATTTTTAATGCGGTAATATTTTGCACATTACCCATAAAATATAAAGGTTCATTATTCAGGTTCTTAATTACAGTAGAATTTATTAAACCATATATTATACGCCCGTCTTTGTGAAGGAATTTTTTTTCAAACTGAAACGAGGGTATTTTTCCATCAACTAATTGCCGTTGTAGTTCAAGATTCTGATCAATACTGTCAGGGTGTGTAATATCCTTGATTGTTTTACCGATGAATTCATCTTCACTATAACCCAACATTTCACAAAATGCTTTGTTTGCCCCGGTAAATTTCATGTCTAGCCCAATAATACCGATACCTATTGAAGTATTTTCATACATTAACCGGAATCTTAACTCGCTTTCTTTTAATTTTTCGCGGGTTGAGCTCAGGTGAATTTCGGCTTCATTTTTGGCATGAGCTTTTTTTTTCATAATTCCGGTATATTATAAAATCAATCAGATAAAGTTAGTGTGAATATAAACTTGCTTCCTTTGTCAGGTTGGCTTTCTACCCATATTTTTCCACCTTGTTTTTCCACAAATTCTTTACAAAGAACCAGCCCCAAACCACTACCTTTTTCATTAGCTGTTCCTGGAGTAGTAAATTGCTCTGAGAGGTTAAATATTTTATCAATATATTGCTTTTCAATACCTATACCATTGTCGGAAACAATAATAGTAGCTAAAGAATTTGCCTTATCTGATTCAGCATGGACCGTAATTTTTCCATTACGATGGGTGAATTTTATAGCGTTTGATAAAAGATTTCGAAGAACTGTTTTTAGCATATTCTGGTCAGCATTAACATAAACATCATCGGGGATATTTAATGTAACGGATATGTTTTTTACTTCGGCATTGGCTTTAACAGTATCCACAACTTCATACGATATTTCTTTTATTTGGTTTTTTACCGGTTTGTAAGGTAATTTTCCTGATTGCGATTTTGACCAAAGTAAAAGGTCGATAAGTAGATTGTATGTATCGCTGGTGGTTTTATTAATTATTTTAATGAATTTTTCAATTTTTTCGTCGCTATAATTGTCTATATTTTCGATAAGCAGGTTTGTAAAACCCAGCAGAACGGTAAACGGATTTTTCAGATCGTGGGCAATAATTGAAAAAAACTTATCTTTTGCAGCATTGAGTTCTTTCAGTTGCTCTTCACTTTGTTTTAAAGCTTCTTCGGCCGCCTTGCGATCGCTAATATTTATAAAAGTGCAGATTACCTGTTCCACTGTACCATCATCGTTTAAATGGGGGATTGCATCAACCAATAACCAAACCCGGTCGTGGGTTGCCGGACGGTAAACTCCCATAACTACTTCGCGCACCGGTTTGCGAGTTGCAATTGCAACCGGTACCGGGTGTGTATCGCCCGGGAAAGGGGAGCCATCTTCGTGAATTACATTCCAATAAGGATCAAATGATGATTTACCCAAGAGTTGTTCTTCCGTTAGGCCAAGTAGCTCAAGTGCAGCCGGGTTACTTAAAAGTATCTCGGCTTGTGGCCCTTGTTGTAAAACTCCAACGGGCATTTCCCATACCAGATTCCTGAATTTTTTCTCGTTTTCTTCAGCTATCTGGTTGGCATAAAATATTTGTTCATTTGTTTGCTTCAATTCTTCATTTAAAGCAAGATACTTTTCGTTTTTTTTGTAGAGGTCTTTTTCGCTTTTTTCGGCACGTTCCTTTGCTCTTACCAGATCAATTTCGTAGTTTTTTAATTGGGTAATATCCTGCGAAATAACCTGAACAGCCACCACTTTTTGGTCATTATTAAAAATTGGATGATAGGTTGACCTGTACCATTTTTTTCCTATTGGTAAATTAAATAACGTTTCAAATGTTTCTGTAACACCTGATTTTATTACCCTTTTAATTCGTTTATAAATATTTTGGCCATTTTCTTCACCGTAAATTTCAAAAACATTTTGACCTATACAGTGATATAAACCTTTATCAAGTATATCGGATGACAGTTTGTTTTGTAATTTTAAAACGCATTGGATATCAAAAATAGCATTGGCTGTACCGGTCGATTCAAAAATCAATTTAAAATTATTCTCATTTTTCTCAGCTATTTTAATGGCATCAGTCAATTGTTTTTTAATAATTATCTTTTCGGTAACATCATTCAGAGATCCTATAATTCCAATAATTTCATTGTTTTTATTTAGTGTTGCAGTCAAATTTTCAATTATCGATATTTCTTCACCATTTTTATTTATTCCCAACGTTTCGTAATTTCTGATTTTTTTCTGCTGTTTAAGTTTTGCTTTATTTTGAATGAACTCGGATGAATCTTTAAACAATACTTCAATATTTTTCCCAACAAGTTCCTCTTTGGTTGAGTAACCAAATATTTCAAGAAGAGAAGGATTGCAATCCAGAATATTCCCATCCGGGTTAAGCAGGAATTTGCCAGACAGATCATCATCAAAGAAATTCTTAAATTTTTTGTTACTTTCAATCAGTGACTTTTCAATTCCTTTTTTTTGGGTTAATGATTTCTTTAATTTTTCATTTTCAGACAATAACTCTTCATAAGAAAGTCCTTCTTTCATAGTATTTCCGGTTAAAGTTGATCCCAACACAAGAGCAGAAACTAAAATTACCTATAAAAATAATGAAAAGCATATAAAATTATATGTATTTAATATACTTTTTATCCAGTGAGAAGGAGATAATAATAATCATAATAGGTTTGCTAATTGTGGTATGATTGCGTGGGAAGGTTTGATAATACATACCAGTTTTTCATGCACTTATGTAAACAAAAAAGGCTAACCACCGATTAACCTTTTTGCTCCCCCTCTTGGACTTGAACCAAGGACCCTTCCGATTTTACATCGGGATGCTCTAACCTTTCCTATAGGCATGAGCCATTTTTAAGGAGCAAATTTAATAAGCTCTTCAATTTTCTTTCTGCTTTTCCATTTTTTAATCTGTAATTCTCTCGCTCTGGCACTTTTCTCGTCCGTGAAACTTTCAGAATACACAGTTTTCCAGTCATTAGCAGTACCAGTAAATCCTTTATGTTTACAAAGATGTTGAATTAGTCTCTGGTTGAGGTTAGAAGTAAAACCGATGTAGTATTTATTTAAGGAAGACGAAAAAAGAATATATACATACCAATTTTTCATGCACTAATGTAAGCAAAAAAAGGCTAACCATCGGCTAACCTTTTGCTCCCCCTCTTGGACTTGAACCAAGGACCCCTTGATTAACAGTCAAGTGCTCTAACCAACTGAGCTAAGGAGGAATATTTTTTTTATTTCAACAATAATCTAAGAACGATTGCTCCCCCTCTTGGACTTGAACCCGGTCCCTCCCGATAACGATCGGGATGCTCTAACCAACTGAACTGCGGAGGAAGAACGTTTTCAACTTTGAATATGTGTTTTTCAAAATTGCGTGGCAAAAATACACGCTAGGTTTTAATTTGCAAAATTATTTCAAATAAAATTTAACACTTCAGTCATATTTTTTTTGTGGGAGCTGAAATTCAATATTTTGCAGATAAATTTCCGATTAATTAAATTTAAACATATTTTCGCGGGGCTCAAATTTGTGGGCTAGGCTTAACTAATTAAAAAATTACAAATGGACAAAGTATTGGGAATGGGAAACGCGCTGGTAGATATTATGACCAAACTAAGCAGCGACAACATCTTATCTGAATTAAACCTGCCTAAAGGGAGTATGCAGTTGGTTGATACCGAATTTTCGAACCAGGTTCTGGAAAAAACAAAACACTTTAATCCGGTTCTAACCTCGGGTGGATCGGCCGCCAACACCATCCACGGATTAGCCCGCTTAGGTATAAAAACCGGTTTTATTGGTAAAGTGGGAGTTGATGCTATGGGTAATTTTTTTGAAGAAGATTTGACGAATACCGGAGTTAAACCCTTGCTTTTGCAAAGCGAAACCCCTTCAGGTAAAGCAATTGCCCTGGTTTCACCCGACTCTGAACGCACTTTTGCCACATATCTGGGAGCAGCAGTTGAACTAAATGCTAATGATATTAATCCTGATATTTTCGAAGGTTATCAATATTTTCACATTGAGGGTTATTTGGTTCAAAATCATGAATTAATTGAACATGCTATTAAAACAGCTAAAAATAAAGGGTTAAAGGTTTCACTCGATCTGGCAAGCTATAATGTAGTTGAAGACAACCTTGATTTTTTAAACCGCATGGCAAAAGACTATGTAGATATCATTTTTGCCAACGAAGAGGAAGCTAAAGCCTTCACTGGCAAAGAACCTGACGAAGCGCTTGAGATTTTAGGTGGTTTATGTCCGATTGCTGTTGTAAAAGTTGGCAAACAGGGCTCATGGATTAAAAATGGAGACAGTGTTTGTCGTGCCGGTATTATCGAAGTGAATAGTTTGGATACAACTGGAGCAGGTGATTTATATGCTGCAGGGTTTCTTTACGGACTGATTCATAATAAAACCATGGAAGAATGTGGTCATTTAGGCGCGCTGTTATCCGGAAAAGTTATCGAAAATCTCGGTGCTAAAATTTCTGAAGAAGGATGGAAATTTATCAAATCACAAATAAGCTAAATAAATAAAAAACATATGTTTATGTAAAGGTCTTCTCTTGGGAAGACTTTTTTTATTTTATTATATACCTTTGTGAAAATCACCTCCGATGAGAAAAGTCATTTGGACCGTTTTATTGGCTATGTTTTTTATACCTGAAATGGGCTTGTCGCAGCCAAACGACAATGGGCTTTACCATTTTTCATTTCTGATAAAGCAAAAATCAGATATTGAGGAAATAACCCAAATAATTTCTATCGATAACGTAATTCGTGATACGGTATTTGCTTATGCCAATCAAAAGGAATTTGATCGGTTTTTGGCATTGGGGATTCCTTACCAGCTAATTCCCAAAGCCATTGCGCCTAAATCAGTATTAATGGCCGGAACCCTGGCCGAAATGGCAAATTGGGACCGGTATCCAACCTATGACCTTTATGTGCAAATGATGCAGAACTGGGAAAGTCAGTATCCTGATATCTGTAAAGTTGAAGAGATTGGAACCTTATCGGGTGGTCGTAAATTAATTTCGGTTAAAATTAGCGACCATCCGGATGTTGATTTTGAAAAAGAACCTGAACTGTTTTTGACCAGTTCCATTCATGGTGATGAAACCGGGGGATACGGAGTGCTTTTACACTTGATAGATTATTTGTTATCAGAATATAAAAGCGGAAATAATCCGTTGGTTACACAATTGGTAAATAATTGTGAAATTTGGATAAATCCGCTGGCTAATCCCAACGGATCGTATGTTAACGATAATTCAACCCTAAATTATGCCACACGATATAATGCCAATTATGTTGATTTAAATCGAAATTTTCCTGACCCACGTAGGGGCGATAATCCTGATGGAAATGCTTACCAGGAGGAGACTCTGTTTATGATGGATTTTGCTGCAAAGCACCATTTTTCATTGAGCGTGAATATTCATGGTGGTTCCGAAGTGGTAAATTATCCCTGGGATACCTGGTCGAAACGAACTGCCGATGATTCCTGGTGGAGGTACGTGGGAGGAAATTATCGCGATTCGGCCCAAGCAAATGGACCTTTAGGCTACATGAACGATGTTTCAAACGGCCTGACCGATGGTTACGACTGGTATTCAATTACAGGTGGCCGCCAGGATTACATGAATTATTTTGAACACTGCCGTGAATTTACTCTTGAAATCAGCGGCATAAAGTTGTATCCCGCAACCGATTTGCCCGTTTTATGGAATTCAAACCGTGGCGCTTTGTTGGGCTATATGAGTGAAGCCTTGCATGGATTACAGGGTACCATTACAAACAGTTTGGGCAAACCTTTGTCTGCTAAAATACAAGTGCTTAATCACGATATTGACAGCTCTGAGGTTTATACAGATACAACAAATGGTTTTTATGTAAGGTTTTTGAAGCAAGGGGCTTATAGTATTAAAGTTTCAGCACCGAGTTATAATGACCTGACAGTAAATAATATAAACATTATTGACGGAGCCGTAAAAACGCTAAATCTGGTCATGATTAAACCTTACTCCAAACTTTGTATAGATACCACTTCGGTACATTTTCAGCACGTTGGATCAGAACCCGATACAATTGAAATACCCATATTGAATTGCGGGAATCAGGCTGTAAGTGGCAATATTCATTGGGAAAATACAACACCCGAAGAATGGCTGGTTATTGCTGATTCCCTGATGAGTTTAAATCCCCAAGATGAAAAAGTAATCTCAATAAAGGTTAATAATCTTTTACAATCGGACACCGTTATTTCCAAAATTTTATGCGTTGAAACGGATACGATTATAAAAATTCCTGTATCAGTTCAATTTTTCAGCAATCCAAATCTGGTGTTGAGCCAACAGGCTATATTTAAGCAACTTCCGCCAGATACCATTATTACAGATAGTGTTCAGGTTGAAAACTTAGGAAATTCCAGCCAGCATCTGGCCATTTCATCAGAAAATATAAATTGGTTAAATACTATGGATACGGCACTTAACCTGCCAGCTAAAAATCATGTGTGGTTAAAATATATGATCAGCACTAAATCTCTTTATGCCGGCGCTTTTAGCTCAGTTCTCAAAATAAATAATGGTATGGTAATAAAAATACCTGTTAAAGTGATCTGTGACACCACACCACTTTTATCCATATCGCGGCTACCATCTACTTTTGAGCTTATAATGCCTGACAATATAACATCCTCATTTATAATTGAAAATGCGGGTGTGGGGTCATTAACTTATCGGATTTATCTTACTGACAATGTTACCAAAAACATTATTAAAATTAATCGGGACACCGGTAGTTTAGGCCAGGCCAGCATCGATACCATTTCATTCACAATTAATAGCGACACGGTTAGTATGGGGAATTACTTTTCCGATCTGAAAATTGAAACGCCATCAGATACTATAACAAAGGCACTGAAATTTCATATTGACAGCTTACCAAAATTTAATTTACAGGTTTCGTCTTTAAATTTTTATGGAACCACTGGAAAAATATATTATGATTCGCTTCCGATTGAGAATGCAGGCGGAGATATCCTGACAGTTTTGCCAAAGGAGTTAATTACGAATAATTATAGTTTGTTAACCTTTCCAGCATCACCGCTGAAAATAAGTGCCAAATCGAAGGTTTATTTGCCAATTATTGTTGATGCCCGGAATTTAACTCCCGGTAATTACTTTAGTTCGATAAGTATTTCGGGCCAGGTTATCCCTGTTACTTTTACGGCCGAATCGCCGGCTGAGGCATCATTCAGCAAAACCAGCATCAGGGTTCGGATGGGAACAAATCACACAAGCACCGATACTATTTTTATTTCGAACATTGGTGGACAAATATTAAATTTTTCGGTTAACGACAGCCAATTTCCTGAATGGATGACTACGAATGTAACTAACTATCAAGTTGGACCTGGTGAAACCGCTCCCCTGGTGATTGCATTGAACAGCAACGGGCTTGCACCGCAGGTTTATACAAAAATGATTGAAATCAGAAGTGAAAAACTTTACAGAATTTCGGTGACGCTGGAAGTGGAATTTCTAAAATAATCCATGAATTTCTGCATCTATTTTATTAATGATGCTGCTTAAATCTTCATTCTTTTCAGAGAAATTCAGATTGTCAACATCGATAATCAACAGTTTGCCCAGGTCATATTTATCAATCCATGCCTCATAACGTTCATTCAGTCTTTTAAGATAATCGAGCCTTATGGAATTTTCATAATCGCGGCCACGCTTCTGTATCTGGCTAACCAGGGTTGGAACCGATGCTCTTAAATAGATCAATAAATCGGGGGGTTGTATTAATGAGCTCATCAGCTCGAATAATGAGAAATAATTATTGAAGTCGCGCAAACTAAGCAATCCCATAGCATGCAGGTTTGGCGCAAAAATATGTGCGTCTTCATAAATGGTTCTGTCCTGAATTACAGTTTTACCCGACTTACGGATTTCAAGAATTTGATTGAAGCGGCTGTTTAAAAAATAAATCTGCAAATTAAACGACCAGCGTTGCATGTCATTATAAAAATCATTCAAATAGGGATTTTCATCCACATCTTCGTAATGGGCATCCCATTTATAATGTTTTGATAATAAACGTGTTAGTGTTGTTTTTCCCGAACCAATGTTTCCAGCTATTGCTATATGCATAATGTCATTATTTTACCTTACTAAAGTAGTTTAATTATTTTTTTTAGAAAAGAATTAAAAAAAATAAATCAGACGCAACCATTTTCTGTCTCAATGCATCGGACATTTTTGCAGGGGTTTTTTATTTAAATTTTTGTAACAAAAATTGCAATTAAGTACAATAATTTAAACAGGAGACCGTTAATAGTTAAAATTCTTTCTTATGCACAGAGAATTGCCGCTTTATATTTTTGTCCGGAATACTGTTATTCTGTGTTTTGTGTTTTTTGTTGTATCGGCATTAATTATTGAACATGGGAGATACGAGCGCGGCGAAAATTCTTTGTTTAACCTTATAAAAATAAAACAGAATAAAATCAGGGACTATAACAATTTTGATATTTCAAATTCACAAAAAGCTGATCCCATCAATTTTTATTCAAATACTTTAGCTAATCAGGATTCCACTGATCAGGACGCACCTTTTGCTAATTTTAATATTTTATTAGTTAAAAATGTGGACCAAAGCACTTTTGCCACTATCAAGGTCGACTTATAAAATATTTTTTAAATCAAGAAGATTACTAAATACTTTATTCCCATTTATTTGTAAACGCCGCATTGATTGATGGCCCTGAGCCACTAAAATACAATCGACCCCCATTGATTCAGCAACCTCCTTGTCATGAAGTGTGTCACCAATCATTATTGTTTCATTGCGAATAAATTGTTTACTTTCGATTAAATATTTGCCTTGTTCGGTTTTGCTTCGGGCAAAATGATCATCCAACCCGACTATTTTATTGAAGTATTTGGAAATTCTCAGGTTTTTAACTGATTGTTCCAGGGTAAACTGTTCCATAGCTGACAATATTACCTGGTTTTTACCCTGGTTATGAAAATGATTCAAAATAGTTTTAGCATCAGAAAATAATTGTACGGAAGGTAAATTCAGGTGAAAATATTCTATGAATTTTAAAGCCGGGCCATCGAATTTTTCACGGGTAAAATCAAAACCAATTTTTTCGTAGTAATCCTTTACCGGAAAAGTAAAAACCTCTTTATAAATTTGTTCGTTAATTTCGGGCAGGCTTCTTTCTTTTAATAACATATTCATCGATTGAACACAGGCAGACACATCATTTAACAAAGTCCCGTTCCAGTCCCAGATTACGTTTTTATATTTTGTCATTTCTATTCTATCTTTTGAATACTTATTTTATTGTCGCTACTGGCATAAATGCGTTTATTATAGTAATAAACTATACTATTTTGGAAAGCCACAGGCACTTTTTTTTCAATTTCGGAGTTTAAAACCGGATTATAAATCCATAAATTTTGGTTTTTATTATAATTCAGTTGGCCTGATATCATTTTAATGTTTTTTGCATCCTTTAGGTGGATGGTAGTCAGATAGGAACAAAACTGATCAAAAACGAGTACTCTATCTCCTGCACCTAAATATACTTTTTGATTATACTCCCTGATAAAGTCAATTTCATTTCCTTCGGTTAAATCCAGCAAATTTTGTGTTTCATTCACTTTTTCATTTTTTGAATTATACAATTGAAGGGTTTGTGTTTCCATGCAAAAAATCCAGTAACCTCCAAGAGAAGAACCACCAGCCATCCAGGCTTCGGTTCCGGTAATTTCAAAAAAATCAATCGGGTCTTTTATAGGAGTGAAAAACTGGTTTAAGAAAACAATAACATTGCTTTCGCGATAGAACACCATTACTCTTAAAGGATTGGTTACATCAACACTGGTGATTACTCCGTTTATCCTGTTTGAGTACCTTACATCCATTATGCCTTTAGAGTTGTAACGTTTCATCTCAAACCCGGAAACCGTGTAAAGGTTTTCAATATTATCAATTTCAATAAAGTCGGATGCTGTATTTATCTCGATTAACGGTTGTGCATTCATTATAAAATGTAACTGAAGTAGAAATATACTAAATATAATTACACGAATCATTTTTATGATTTTATGTACTAAAGAAATAATTTAATGATTGAACAAATTAACAAACCATGGTCATAATTTCCTCAAAAAATGTCCGGCTATTCGATAGCCGTGGTACTTTATGTTGCCCTCCTAATTTGCCTTTTGTTTCAAGCCACCTGTGGAAGGTGCCTTTGTCGACACTGATTATTTTTGGCATATTAAGGGTGTAATTATTGAACCTTTTGGCCTCGTAATCCGAATTTAAGGTTTTTAGCGCTTCATCAAGTATGTAGGCAAAATATTCAAGATTGTCGGGCTGTTTTTCAAACTCAATGAGCCATTCGTGTCCGCCCTGATGTTTTAAATCCATGTAAATGGGTGCTGCAGTGTATTCGTTTATCAAAGCACCTGTTTTTTGACAAGCAATTTTAAGAGCTTTTTCGGCATTATCCACAATCAACTCTTCACCAAAAGCATTTATAAAATGGCGTGTGCGGCCGGTAATAACAAATTTATAGGGGTGTTTTTGAGTGAATTTTATTGTGTCGCCAATTACATAGCGCCATAAACCTCCGTTAGTGGTTATTACCATGGCGTAATTCTCCCCGGTTTTCACATCATTTAATGATATTATGGTTGGATTTTCATTTCCAAATTCGGTCATGGGAATAAATTCGTAAAAAATACCATAGTCAAGCATCAGCAGCATGGAAGGATCATGAGGATCATCCTGTATGCCAAAAAACCCTTCGGACGCATTGTAAGTTTCCAGGTAATGCATATTCTTTCCGGGGATTAATGCTTTAAACTGCGATTTGTAAGGGGCAAAATTTACTCCGCCGTGTATAAAAAGTTCGAGATTTGGCCAAACCTCCATTAAATTATTTTTTCCGGTAATATCAAGTATTCTCTTAATTAATACCAAAGTCCATGAAGGAACGCCGGATATGCTTGTTACATTTTCCTTGATAGTAGCCTGCGCCATTTGTTCCAGTTTTTCTTCCCAGTTATCCATTAATGCAATACTTGCTTTTGGGGTTCGCAAAAACTCGGCATAAAACGGCATGTTTTCAATTAAAATAGCTGAAAGGTCGCCAAAATAACTTTCATTCGTAAAATTATTGATTTTGTGACTTCCGCCAATAATCAGTCCTTTTCCTTTGAGAACCCTGGTTTCTGGATAGATGTTCTCGTTAAAATACATTACATCTTTTCCGCCTCTGAAATGGCAATTATCCATAGCTTCCTGTGATACCGGAATGAATTTACTTTTATCGTTGGTGGTACCGCTCGATTTGGCAAACCACCTTATTTCATCAGGCCAAAGTAAATCGCTCTCGCCATTCCGCAATCGCTCCACATAAGGTTTTATATCGTCGTATTCCTGCAAAGGCATGGCCGATTTAAAATCATCATAACAATTTATATCTTTAAAATTATGATGAATTCCCCATTCAGTATCCTGCGCCATGCGCAACAGATATTTTAACTGATCGTCCTGAACATTACCGGGATATTTCTGAAACAAATATATTTCATTCATCCGTTTTATAGTAATCCAGCTGACAATTCCTTTTAATATGGGCATCTTAAAATAGAATTCAGGTTTATGTAAAGATAAATTTTTTACTTGAAATTTTAACCTGTTAAATACATTCTGGTTGATTCAAAAAATATTTTACAAACATGAAACACCTCCCTGATTTAATTATGTAAATAAAGCATCAATATGTAAAATTATTGTAATCAAAATATTAGCAAATCGAAAAATGGCAAACGAAACTACATTTTTACTTTATTGATATTTCACTATTTTTATAAAATTATTTTATTTTGAAAATATGGGAGCGAACGCATTCGACTTAATCATAATTGTACTTTTTGCCTGGAGTGCTTATAAAGGATTTACCAAAGGTTTAATTTCCTCGGCAGCTTCATTAATTGCCCTTCTTTTAGGGGTTTGGGGCGCTGTTAAATTTTCGAGCATTACTGCCGGGTATTTAACTGGTGTTATTAATGTTGATGAAAAAGTTTTGGGTGTTATTGCTTTTGCTGTGACCTTTATTTTAATAGTTATTGCCGTACACTTTGTGGCCAAGGCCATTGAAGGTTTGGCGGAAGCCATTGCACTGGGAATTGTTAATAAGGTTTTTGGTGCAGCCTTCGGGGTACTTAAAATCGCATTGATTATTAGTGTGGTTTTGGTAATATTAAATGCCGCCAACCGTAATTTTGGATTTTTATCTCCTGAATTCAAACAAAAAAGTTTGTTTTACGAACCTGTGTCAAAGTTTGCACCGTCTATTTTTAATTATCTGAAATTCGATGATTTTAAAAAAGATGACAAAACTAATAGCGGGGGTCTCACTATTTGAGCCGGGCTTAATCTTTGAATAAAGTCTTTATCCTTTCAAGGTCTTCAGGGGTGTCAATCCCAACACTTTCTATTTCAGTTACTGATGTTTTTATATTGTAACCATTCTCAAGCCAGCGAAGCTGTTCCAGCGATTCGGCTTTTTCCAATCCTGATTTAGGCAATTTACAAATATCATAAAGCACCTCTTTTCTGTATCCATACATTCCTATGTGCTGATAAAAATCTCGCTCGTTCATCCATTCGTCGGCTGAAAAACCCCGGACATAAGGGATGCGGCTCCGACTGAAATAAAGAGCGTCGTGGTTTTTACGGGTAACAACTTTTACCACGTTGGGATTATCCAGTAATGATTTGTCGGTAATTTTTTTTATCAGTGTAGCAATACCGGTTTCTTCCAGCGTAAAAAGATCGGTCAGTTGCTGAATTTGTACCGGATTAATAAAAGGCTCATCACCCTGAATATTTATAATTACATCTGCTTTAATATTTAGTTGCCTCTCAAATAATTCTACGGCCTCGGCACAACGATCAGTTCCGCTTTGGTGCGATTCAGCAGTCATCACAACATGGCCGCCAAATGACGTAACTGCATCAAATATTCTTTGGTCATCAGTGGCAATACAAACATACTTTAACACTTTTGCAGCCTGCTCATAAACCCGCTGAATCATCAATTTGCCGTTAATGTTCACCAAAGGTTTACCCGGAAACCGGGAGGATGCATATCGTGCCGGTATTATTCCAAAAACATTCATTATTAAAATTTTAAACCGAAAAACAGTTAAAAATTTTCCTTTTGTTATTTGATACCCTGACTAGATCAATAACATCAGTTCTTTAATCAATAAAGTCATCATGGGTTCTGCCATTTCGGCAACATTTTGAACCTCCTCGTGTGTGGTGCCGGTACCTTCGTCGGCAGGCTTATCGGTATTGGTAATTACTGACATTCCAAAACATTTAATACCCATGTGGTTGGCTACAATTACTTCAGGAACAGTAGACATGCCGGTTGCATCGGCTCCCCATATCCGGAACATTTTATATTCGGCGGGAGTTTCGAGCGTTGGTCCGCTGCTTCCGATGTAAACTCCTTCCTGCAAAGGAATATCATGTTTTTTTGCAATTTCTTTGGCTTTTGAAATCAGTTCGCGGCTGTAGGTTTTGCTCATATCGGGGAACCGGGGTCCCAAATCAGGATTGTTTTTTCCTACCAAAGGATTCACAGGGAAGTGGTTTATGTGATCGCGAATAACCATAATATCACCAGTATTAAACTCGGGGTTCATTCCACCTGCCGCATTGGAAACAAACAGGTATTGAATTCCCAGGTATTTCATAACCCTGATTGGAAAAGTAACCTGATCCATGGTGTAACCTTCGTAATAGTGGAACCGGCCCTGCATGGCCACAATTTTCTTGCATCCCAGGGTTCCGAATATTAATCGGCCTTTATGACCCTGAACGGTTGAAACCGGAAAATCAGGAATATCTTTATAAGCGATAATTTTATCAGCTTCAATTTTTTCACCTAAACCACCTAAACCACTGCCTAATACTATACCTACCTCGGGCTTATAATTCAGCCCTTCTAACAAAAAATCGGCTGTTGTTTTAAATTTGTCAATCATTTTATAATTGTATTTAATATTATTCTTAAATTTTAAAAAAGCTTACTAAGGTAAAAATAATTCTAGTTTTGAACCCATGATTTTTGCCCAAATACCAAAATAATAATACATCGCAATAAATATATTTTATTAACATAGAATCATTTTATTATCATTACTATTTAATTAATTAAATTCCGTGGAATTAATTTTGAGTAAATTAAATATTACAAAAACGAATTAATATGCTTAAAGAAAACTATATAGTGATGCTTCAGGATAGCATTCGTGAATTTTGGGATCACCCGGCCATGACCGATTATTTGGGCGAGAGGCATCTGACTTATGGTGAACTGGCCGAATCTATTTTCAGATTTCATATCATGTTTGACGAAAACGGGATAAAAAAGGGAGACAAAATTGCGGTTATAGGAAAAAATTCAACAAACTGGTCAGTGGTTTTCTTGGCTACCATTAGTTACGGAGCAGTTATTGTACCCATTTTGCCCGATTTTAAACCAAATAATGTACACCACATTGTTAATCATTCTGAATCAAAAGTATTATTTACTCATAATGATAAATGGGATGACCTGGAAGAAAGCAGTATGCCTGAATTACGGGCTGTTTTTTCACTTAATGATTTTGAGTTGTTATACCAGGGCACTCATGAGGCTTTATACAAATCATACTCGAAACTCGATAATTTATTTAAGGAAAAATTCCCCAATGGTTTAGGTCCTGAGCAAGTTGTTTTTAAGCCGGTTGGCAATACTGATCTGATGGTGTTGAATTATACTTCGGGCACCACCGGGTTCAGCAAAGGCGTAATGCTCTCGTGCAATAATTTGACGGGAAATGTTTTGTTTGCCAAAATAAATCTGAATGTGGGAAATGGTGATACCAGTGTGGCATTTTTACCTATGGCTCATGTTTATGGCATGGCTTTCGATTTATTGTATCCGATTATCACAGGCGCCCATGTACATTTTGTGGGAAAAACCCCCTCGCCAAAAGTTTTAATTGAGGCGTTTCATTCCATAAAACCCAAAAACGTATTTTCAGTTCCTCTAATTCTCGAAAAAATATATAAGAACCAACTTTTACCTGTATTAAATAAAAGGAGTATGAAAGTGTTGACAAGTATTCCGATTATCGACAACAAAATTTATGAGCAGATAAAAAAGAAGTTGCTGGCTGTTTTTGGTGAGAATTTTTATCAGATAGTTATCGGTGGAGCAGCTTTAAATAAGGAAGTTGAGGATTTTCTTCGGAAAATAAAATTCCCGTTTACCGTAGGTTATGGCATGACCGAATGCGGACCTTTAATCAGTTACGATCATTTTTTTGATTTGCGTAATTACTCGTGTGGACAGGTTCTGGAAGGATTTATGGAAGCCCGCATTGAGTCGGCTGATCCTGCAAATGTACCCGGTGAAGTAGTGGTCCGTGGTGAAAATGTAATGATGGGTTATTATAAGAATCCGGAGGCAACCGTTGAGGTTATGAAAGATGGCTGGTTATATACCGGTGATATGGGCGTAATGGATAGTGAAAACCGGTTATATCTGAAAGGGCGAAGTAAAAATATGATTCTTGGCCCCAGCGGACAAAATATTTATCCTGAAGAGATTGAAGACAAACTGAATAATATGCCATTTGTTGCCGAATCGCTGGTGCTTGAAAACAACCACAAGGTGGTGGCGCTGGTTTATCCTGATTGGACATCGGCTGATGAAGTGAACCTGGGGCAAACCGAACTGGAAACTATTATGGAGGAAAACCGGCAGGCTTTGAATAAGGAACTTGAATCGTATCAGGCAATTACGCGGATTAAGTTATATCCCACTGAATTTGAGAAAACACCTAAAAGAAGTATTAAGCGATTCCTGTATAAGTTTGACGAATGATGCCTGGGAAAAAGTGCACGAAATTTGAAGTGAATGGCATTCGTAAAAAATAAATTAATTAGTTTTGGAGCCTGTTTTCAAATATGCGACACTTAATTAGTTTCATAATATTAATTCTGGCCACTCTGGGGCTAAAGGCGCAGTTCTCGGTTGGGTTCCGTGCCGGTTACGGGAGTCATGGTATCCATTTGGAACCCCCGCAACTTGAAAAATTCCAGGTGCCGTATTTCCTTCCAAATGCTGGTTTGGTGATTATTTATAATAATACCAATAATGCGGGTTTACAGATGGAATTTAATTATGCCCCAAAAGGCTGGATGGAAAAAGATACTACGCTAAAAACCAGGAATTTGTATGCTGAAAAGGGAGACACCATAACCAGTACTCCCTATTTTAAACGGACCATAAATTATTTGGAAGTACCTTTTTTTAGTCATTGGGAGGCCGGGTATGGGCCAGTCCGAATTGTGATATTTGCTGGGCCATATTTAGCATTGAAGCTTAGTGAGACATATGAATCCGACCATTTTTCACATTTGTGGTACGATGGTAGCAACTACAATCAATACGATCAAAAGGCCAAACAAATTGACTTTGGAATTAAGGCAGGCTTGGGATTAAGATATAATATAAACCGTCATTTTGCCATTTACATTGATGCCCGATACGATGCAGAAATTGCCGGCGGGCGTGATATTTTTATCAACCGGCCAGATGGTATCCGGGCAAGCCGCTTAAAGGAAATTGGCGGAACCTTCGGAATACTTTGGCACATAATTCCACAAAAGGAAAAGAAAGCGGTTGAAGGATACCAGCCTAAGGAAAATCTTTACGGAGATGATTAGAATTTAGATTTAAGAATCAAGATTTGAGACACAAGGCTTAAAAATTTATTGTGAAATCTTTTACTCCACCGTAAATATCAAGTGATCCATCCGTTATTCCGTAACGAACCAAAATACAAAAGCCCAATTATCAATGATAATCAGGCTTTTTATTTTTTTGCTGTGGTGCCACCAAGAATCGAACTAGGGACACACGGATTTTCAGTCCGTTGCTCTACCAACTGAGCTATGGCACCAGCATTGCTTAAGAGCGATGCAAAAGTAACTAAAAAAGTTTTTCTGCCAAACAAATTTACAAAAATTTCTGTTTTTTAGAGTACCCCACTGATAGCAAGGGATGTGCGCCTTTTTAGTAACTTGTTAACATCTCGATTACAACATAATTATCAGTTTTGCATATATTAATTAGATTTGTAGTCCGAAAAAACTAGTAGAATTAAAGTGACTCACTAGAAAGCGACAATAACGAGGCTTGCGAAGCCAGTAAAAACGCTGTTTAACATGTGTAAACGACTATTTTGCTGGCAAGCGTAACAGCCTGCCCCGATTATTTCTGGGAAGTTATGGGCGCTTTATATGAATTACTAAAACTTATGTAATTGTGGCTAAAGAAAAAGAAGTAGTAAAAACACCATTAATGAAGCAGTATTACAGCGTTAAGGCAAAACACCCTGATGCCATACTGCTTTTCAGAGTTGGCGATTTTTATGAGACCTTTTCTGCTGATGCCATAAAAACTTCCGAGATTCTGGGGATAACCCTGACCAAACGAGCCAATGGGGCTGCTTCATTCGTTGAGTTGGCAGGATTTCCTTACCATGCGCTCGACACCTATTTGCCCAAACTGGTAAGGGCCGGACAGCGCGTTGCTATTTGCGAGCAACTGGAAGATCCCAAAATGACCAAAACTATTGTAAAACGAGGGGTAACGGAACTGGTAACTCCGGGTGTTTCGGTAAACGATAATATTCTGAATCATAAGGAAAATAACTTCCTGGCCTGTGTGTATATTGACAAAACAATGGCCGGCGTGGCTTTTCTGGATATTTCGACTGGCGAGTTTTATACTTCGGAAGGTAGTTTTGCTTATGTAAGCAAACTGCTTCAAAACTTAAGGCCCAAAGAGGTGCTTTTTGAACGTAACAAAAAGGAAACCTACATGGAACATTTTGGGCACGGGTTTTACAATTACCCGCTCGATGAATGGATTTTTACTGAGGAAGCAGCCAACGACCGTTTGTTAAAACATTTTGAAACACAGTCGCTGAAAGGTTATGGAATTTCCACCATGCGAAATGGTATTATTGCCTCCGGGGCAATCTTACATTACCTGGATATTACCCAGCATCATCAAATAGGCAATATTACCCGTATAAGCCGCATTGCTGAAGATGAGTACGTTTGGCTCGATCGTTTTACCATCAAAAACCTCGAGATTTTTAATACCATGAATGAAGATGGTAAGTCCTTGATTGACGTGATGGATCACACCTTATCACCCATGGGTTCGCGCATGTTGAAACGGTGGCTGGCTTTACCGCTTAAAAATGTTAAGGCCATTAATGAGAGGCTAAACGCTGTTGACCATTTTATTAATAATCATGAATTGAAAGAACTGGTTGAGACTCAACTAAAGCAGGTTGGCGATCTGGAACGGTTAATTTCAAAAGTGGCTTTAGGCCGGATCAATCCACGGGAGGTTGTGGCATTGAAAAATTCACTGGCTTGTATTCAACCTATTAAAGATTTATGCCAGGCTACGGAAAATTCAGCACTGAAAAATATTGCCGAACAATTAAACCCCTGTACTTCGATTAAGGAAAAAATTGAACAGGAGCTTAATGATGATCCTCCAACGCAAATTAACAAAGGAAATGTAATGTCGGAGGGTGTTAACCATGAACTGGACGACTTGCGGCATATTGCTTTTTCAGGGAAAGATTATATGCTTGAATTGCAGCAACGCGAAAGTGAACGCACCGGCATCCCATCTCTCAAAATATCGTTTAATAATGTTTTCGGGTATTATATTGAGGTTCGCAATACCCACAAAGACAAGGTTCCCGAGGATTGGATCAGAAAACAAACCCTGGTGAGTGCCGAGCGATATATTACCGAAGAACTTAAAGATTACGAGAATAAAATTCTGGGGGCCGAGGAAAAAATACTTGCTCTCGAAACCAAACTTTTTAATGACCTGGTTTTCAGCCTGTCAGAATTTGTGCCGGCCATTCAATTGGATGCAGCCTTAATTTCGCGCATCGATTGTTTGTTGTCGTCAGCCACGCTAGCTGTAAAGAATAGTTATTGCAGGCCTAATGTTAATGAAAGTAATATTATTGAAATTATTCAGGGTCGACATCCGGTTATCGAAACCCAGATGCCTGTGGGAGAGCAGTATATTGCCAATGATGTTTTATTGAATCAGATTGATCAGCAGATTATTATTATTACTGGTCCCAACATGGCCGGAAAATCAGCTTTGCTTAGGCAAACTGCTCTTATAGTTTTGATGGCACAGGTTGGTTCCTTTGTACCGGCGCAAGCCGTTAACCTGGGTTATGTGGATAAAATTTTTACCCGGGTGGGTGCATCCGATAATATTTCAGTGGGTGAAAGTACTTTTATGGTTGAAATGAACGAGGCCGCCAGCATATTGAACAATATGAGCGACCGGAGTTTGATTCTGCTTGATGAACTGGGTCGGGGAACCAGTACTTACGATGGTATCAGCATTGCGTGGGCTATTGTGGAATACATTCACGAAAACAAACAGGCACTAGCAAAAACCTTGTTTGCCACACATTACCATGAGTTGAACGAAATGGAAAAATCATTCAAACGGGTAAAGAATTTTAATGTATCTGTAAAAGAGGTTGACAAAAAGGTAATATTCCTGAGAAAATTATTGTCCGGGGGAAGTAATCACAGTTTTGGTATCCATGTGGCCAAAATGGCAGGTATGCCAAAAAGTGTGGTCAGCCGTGCCGAAAAAATTCTGGTTGAGCTCGAACAAACCCGTCGCCAGGAGGATTTGGATGAGGAAGTCAAAGAAATTGCCAAACACCGCGAAGGCATGCAATTGAGTTTTTTCCAATTGGATGATCCGGTTCTGAAGCAAATACGCGATGAAATAAAACACATCGATATAAATAATCTTACTCCCGTTGAGGCTTTGAATAAGCTGAATGAAATTAAAAAGTTAACGGGGCTATAGTTTTTCCCACTAATTGTCACGAATATTAAATCAATTTTGTAATTAATAGACTACAACTTTATCACTTTAGTAAAAGACACCCTTACTGGTTTTCCCCTGTGGGTTCCCGGATTCCATTGAGGCATATTAAATACAACTTGTTGAAAATAATAATCGGTTTCAAAATCAATGCCTCTTAAAATTCGCGCCACATCAATCAGACCTTCCTGATTTACTTCAAATTGGATTATCAATTTTCCATTTTTTATTGAACCAACAGAATCTTTGAAAGCTTTTACTGAATTATTCAAATAATTATTCAATGCTTCATCTCCTCCGGGAAATTCAGGCATGTGTTCAACCACAAAAAACACAACCGGCTTATTGTAGTATTCTTTGCCAGGTACATAATTCCTGTAAAATGCTGGATATAATATGTTTTTATCAAAGTCAACTTTAATAACAATCGAATCAAAAGCATCTGCTTTAATTGCTAGTTTGTGATTCGTATAACCTTTCAAACTAAAAACAAAATTATGGATTCCCGGTGTCACATTATTTAACAGATTCAAGTTTTTAGGTAAAGTGTCGTTGTTTTTAATAACCAGCAGATCCGAATGTTTGGATTGAATATTTATGATAGCATTTTGCGCAAATCCGAACAAGGGAAATAACAAGATAGTGATAAAAAGGTATTTCATGATTTGGTTTTATAGAATAGGAGGTTTTGCTTTAAAAATTCCATAAATCCTTTTTTCATAAATAAAAACCCAGATAATACTCTTGTTATAGTTTTTGTATCGATTGAATATTGTATTTCTGAAATGATAAATATTTTTTTTAATACAGCTTAAAATGTTAATAAAAAGATTGTTTGGTTTAATAACATATCTAATGAGGAACTAATATTTTGGGTTGACTTCGTTTAAAAAGGATTGTATTCTGACAGAAAAAACTAATAATTTTTATTGATAGCATTTTTCAATTATAAGGTGATGAAGTGATGGCGGAACAGTATTCAGATAGATTATCTCCTTTGGATGAGTAGATTTTTATAGTTTGTTGACAAATAATTATATATATATTTTTAACAATGTTTCTTTTTTGATTTATCTTCTTTTAACATTTTTTTATAGCCCTCTTTGAGTTCTTTTTTAACTGTTGGGAGTTGTTTTTGTTGAGGTAAATTTTCTGGATTTTTACCAACGTTCTTTTGAATTATTTCCCTAACTTCTCTCCCAACTTGAAAATGAGTTTGCTCAAGATTTCCTTGGCCATGAATACCTTTATTTTTTATTCTTTCTTCTGTTTGAGTCACCCTAAATAAATTGGCGGCTAATTCTGTTCTACCCATGAAATCCATAAGTTTTCCCTTTTTAACGGCACGCTTCCTTTCAAGTTGCCATGATGGCATATTATACATCCCTAAATAACCGGCATTAGTGAATTTCGCATAATCTTGTACGCCGGCATGCTTAACTGTTGAATTAAGTGATTTATTTCCGAAGTCCTTAAAAGCGATGGTAAGTAAAGTTAAAAAAAGGCTATAATCGTGATAAGATTAAGTGTAACAAAATCTGTATCAACTTCTCAAAAAACAAAAAACCCCAACAACAAAGTTATCAGGGTTTCTGTACCCGGGGCCGGTCTCGAACCGGCACGTCCATTACTGGACACAGGATTTTAAGTCCTGCGCGTCTACCAATTCCGCCACCTGGGCAAATTTTGTTTTATTTTACTTAAAAAGAGCGTAAAAAAAAAGAGCGAGAAACGGGATTCGAACCCGCGACCCCGACCTTGGCAAGGTCGTGCTCTACCAACTGAGCTATTCTCGCAATGCGGATGCAAATATAAGCGCAAATTTTATTTCTGCAAAAAAAAATACTAAAAATTACAGGGTAATATAAAGCACCTTATTTGGGTTTAACCAAGTGGTTAAAAAATAATTGATTATGAACTGTTTTATAGTAATTCATTAGTATTTTTGGCCATCGAAAAAACAAAAAAATGCAACGATTTACCTCTTCAATAACAAATTATATTCTCGACCACACCTCCGATCCGGATTCACTATTACAGGAACTGGAGCGCCAAACCTATGTTAAAGTACTGCGTCCCCAGATGGTTTCGGGGAAATTGCAGGGAAAAATCCTTGAAATGATCAGCTGCATGATACAACCCAACGCTATTTTGGAGTTAGGGACTTTTACCGGTTATTCAGCGTTGTGCCTGGCAAAGGGACTGAAGCCCGGGGGAAAATTAGTTACCATTGATGTTAATGATGAACTTGAGGAATTTGCACAGTCTTTTTTTGACCGGAGCCTTTACAGAAACCAGATTGATTTCAGGATAGGGGATGCCCGCCATATTATTCCCTCATTAATCGAAGAATTCGATCTGGTTTTTATTGATGCCGACAAGCGGGAATATCCTGAGTATTACGAATTGGTTTTTGAGAAAGTTAAAACCGGGGGTTTTATTATTGCTGACGATGTATTGTGGTACGGAAAAGTAAATGAGGAAATTGCTGATAATGACTTATATACCAAAGGACTGCTTCGTTTTAATGAAATGATAAAAAATGATAAACGGATCGAAAAAGTGATTCTTCCGGTTAGGGATGGATTAATGTTGCTTAGGAAATTATAATTGGTTTTTAGGAATGATGGAAAAATGATGTCGCCAATAATGCATTTATTACAATTTTCCATCCTTCCAATTTTCCAATTCTGTACTTCAATTATTTAGTTTATCGAATCTATATTTAACCAGTTTCTTAAATTTCCGGTCATTTATTATAATTCGCCCAGGGTTTTGCTTTCCGCATGTATTTTTTCGATGTTGTATTTGGCATGCCAAAGCAGGAGTTGCCGGCTGATTTTTTTGAGGAATCATTGTCAGCTTTCTTTTTGCATCCTAAATTTATGTTTAGTCCAAATCTTAAATTCACCATCCGGGTATCAAGAGGTTTTAAAATGGCCATCACATTATCGCTTACCATATAAAGTTGTACCGGGTTTTTACCAATGAAAAACCCAAATCCCAAATTATTCAAGCTGTAATTCTGAATCGAGTATGAAGCTATAAAGCCAAGCCAGTTAAAAGGTTTGGCCTGACCCGATAAAGTTAATGTAGGCAATGTTTTAGTTTTATAAATCAAGACTGATCCATTAATGCCGGCACTAAAATATTTATTATAGGTATAATTAGCTCCGGCTATAAACCGTGGAGGCAAAAAGGTAAAGTATTTTTTCTGATAAACGTTAAAACTCATTTGTTGCATGAATTGATCGCTCAAATTTTGGACATAGCTGCTGTCACTATTTAAAATGCCGGTAAATACAAATGATCCGGTGGCATCAAAGGTGTTTAAATTCGAACCCCAATGTATTAACCCCAAATCGAGAACGGAGGCTGATAATTGAATTTTATCGGTGTAGGGATAGACCATTCCGGCATCAAAAGCTATTCCGGGGTTTTTCCGATTAAGGATTAGGGCAACAGGACTTACACTTTCGTTATAGGTCAGGCTATTGAGCATGTTGTTTGTAACCTGGGCATTTATGGGTAAAGAAGTATTTATTATTGCTCCGCCATCAAAATTCAGGTCAAAGGTATTTTCATCGGTATGCAAATTAATATCGGCTTTTCGTGGCGAAATGTTTAGTTTCCCAAATAATAGTTTTGCGCGAATGCCAACAAACATATCTCCCCAAGGATTTTTCGAAATGCCAATGGCATATTCACGATAATGATTTAAATAAAGCCCGGTTCCCCGTAAACTTGCATTATCGCCAATAAAAGGAGCGTTTCCTTCAATGGCAAGATTGATTAAATCTTTGGGGTAGGTAATGGGCAGATTTAACTTTTCTGTTACTGAAAAAACAATGGAGTATTCCTGGTACTTGTATCCCAACGCAAACAATTGGGTATGTAATTCCAGTCCTATAAAATTCCTGAAGTGCATCCTGTCATTTAGTCCGTTTAAATCGGGATTGTATTGGCCGGAACCCGATTTACTAAACAACTGGTTAAAGGTAAAGCTGCTGTTGGCGTAGTTTACATGTAGCGATGATAAAACCGGAATGCCCACATACCATTTACAGCTGACAGGAATGGCCGGGTTTAATAAATTGCTCTCCTGAACATCGTGCCAGAGATATAAAGTATTATTTTGTTGAGCTCTGACTGAAAGGCTAAAAATCAAAAAAAAACAGAGCGTGTATAATTTATCCATTAATCTTTAAATTGGTTTTGATTTTAATGCCTAACTGAATCCATAAATCCTGGTCGGAATAGTATTTTGTAATTACGTCATCTAAACTTTCAATTATTACCTCGGTTGATACATCAATGCTGCTGATATTATACAAATTCTGAAGCCGGTCATCACTAAAACTGGTGTCGTATTTCCATTGTTCTGATGTAGCAGTAACATTGCCGACACTATCAAGAACTGCGGGTTCAATTATCATTGGACCATTTTCATATAAAGAATCGATTACTTTCCCACCAGCATTATTAAAATATATCTGCAACTCGATTTTTGCCGGTATTTTGTTAACCGCATTGGTTCTGAACATGGCTGCGGTTATAAATTCGCTGGTACTTGTAGCACCCGAAAGGGTGAATGATAAATTTTGCAAATAGTTAAACCTTTTGGGGATTTGGTACAATTCGCCGTCGTATAAAAATCCATCAAGCGTATCCAGTTGCATGGTATCAATCGGATTTAACTGATTGAGTGTATTCAGATAGGTTCCCAGTGCCAGGTCGGGACTGCCAATAGGAATGGCATATTCAGGCTGAATAGAGATATTGCCTCCAATGTTTGAAACATCTTCTTTCAGGCATCCTGAAAGAAGTAATATAGTTGATATCATTAAAAGAAGAGTCAACTTCATGATTTATCCATTAGCAAAGAAGCATTTCACAGGTTTATAAGTGACCGGGCTAATTTAAGAAATTAAGGTCATTTATTGGACATTTTCGTATTAAAATGCGATCTCTGGTAACTGGTTAATTAGTGTTATTTCCATCTGTGCAATATTATTCCAATTTAAAAACCCGGAATGAATGTGGTTTTAGGGTAAATGAATAAACATTTTTAACCACCTTACTTCTGAATGATTTTCGAATTTTCGGTTTTATAGATTCTTTGGAACTTAAATCTGTAATACTTTTAGAATCATCCGAAGCAACAATTTTCACATTAGTTTCCTTTTCATTGAATGATTCTGCAATAAAGGTATTGTTGTCGTAAAGAAACAGTGAAATATTGGCCGGGCCCTCCAGTGTCAGTGGAAGATTGCTGCAAAATACTTCTCGAATTTTATTCAGGGCATTTTCAGGTAACTGGTATAAATCGGCAAAATTATCAGGAACTACCAAAATATAAAGTTTTCCTGAGGCATAGTCAGCCTCATGGAGTAGTGGCCAGCCATTGGGGCCGTTTAAACCCGATACAATCTCCCACGAATCGTTGGTCAGATATTGTATCTGCTGCATCAATATGGGTTGTTCACTTGATTGAACTCTTCCGAATCCGGCCATAAAATCTTTGACCAAAGCTTTGCGGTCAGTATACCGAATTTCAGCAATGTCCTGTATTCCTTTGTCCTGCAATTCGCGTAATAATCCACTGGTGATAATAATGGTTTTGCCCTGGAGGAGCGAAGTTTTAATCTTTTGTACAATATCATTGTCAAATTTTGCCTCTTCGGTTAATAAAATTACTTTTTCATTTTCTGGAAAATAAGGGAGTTGATTCATAGGTAATCCAATCATTCCCAGGAAATTTTGAAGAAAATCTTCACCGATGCTGTGAAAGGGTTTGTAACTGGCAATTCCAACAGGATTTCCAACCAGACTCATGGTTTGATCGGCCAGTTCCAAAGCTTGGCCAGCCATTCGGGCTGTGGTTTTGTCAGTAACGTTATCAGAATTTGTATAGCCTTTGTGTGCCATCATTTCATCAAAGTTGAAAGTGGTACCCGAATCCTGCCAAGGGGCACGCATTTTTTTACTGATGGTGTCGGTCATTTGAGCAAAGGAGAACAAGGTGATTTCCCGGGCGCACGCAAAAGCGGTTAAAACCAATTGTTCTTCATATCGGTCAGAATACCAGCTGGCGAATGGATCGACCCAGCCACCGCCATTTTTACCCGGAGCAATATTTTCGAAATACCGGATAATATTATAGCTTAAGTAAGGTTGCAAATGTTGTGCACTAAACCGGGCATCGCGGGTTTCGGTGCCGGTGTAAATTCCGTCAAACATTTTTGGGCCGCGGTTTAAGTCAAAACCCATTCCCTGGAAATGCTCGTACCAATTCGGGTATTTAATAATGACTTTTACTTTCGGATTGACTTTTTTTGCCGGATTAATTACCAGGCTTTGCCCGGCTTCAGTCATCAGATCAATTCGGTATTGCGTCCAGCTTTTGTCTCCTTTGTCGGCAATAGCATCGCTGGTTTTGCAGTTGGTAAAGAAAAAATCATCAAGAATAAATTCGTCGAAATTTTTAGCCGTGAATTCGGCTATTTCCTGCACCTTTTTCCGGTCGTTGGGATCCTGGTAACAGAACGTCTGAAAACGGTTGGGTTCACTAATAGTATAAGTAATTCCACCGGCAATTTCAATATTTCGTTTGGTAAAAAATTCTTTGGCAATATCCAGGGTTTGCTGGTCAACCATCAGCATATCGCGATGCGTTTCCAGGTAAACCTTATCTACTTTAAGTTGATTGGTAATGGTTTCCCAACGGGGAGCCAGGTAATTGGTGGTATCGCCCATTTTGGCTACTTCGTAGGCACGACAATAAATGGAGACTTTAAAGTTGTTGTATTCCTGTGTAAATGACATAAGTGCTGACACTAAAAGTAACGTAATAACGAATATTTTTTTCATAGTGGGAGTTTTAATTTTACACTAATTTATACAAAAATGATTTTCAAAGTATAAAATTTACATGGGTTAAATTCCTCAAAATTCCTTTGATGTTTCTAAAGTTTGTTCTGAATCGTAATTTGTCAGAAAACCAAGCCCTTTTGATATGAATTAAGCAGGTTGTCTATTATTTTCTTAATATTGTATGATATGCACGAATTTCCATATAAGTATGTTCAACCGGATCATTTTTTAGAAATTACCAGTATGACAGGCAGGCAGAATAATCTGAAATGAATTTATGAAAGAAAAAATTTTAAACGACTGTAATAAAATTCCAATAATGGGTTTTGGAACTTACAAAGCGCTTGAGCAAAGGGGGATTGAATCGGTTAAATATGCACTGGCCAAAGGCTATCGTTTGATTGATACGGCTGCCATATATGAAAATGAAGAAGCAGTCGGAAAAGGGATAAAAGCAAGTGAGGTACCAAGAGAAGAGATTTTTTTAACTACTAAGGTATGGCGCAAAGAGTTAGGGTATAAGCAAACAAAAAAAGCTTTTAGAGAATCCCTTCGAAAACTGAATTTGGATTATGTTGATTTGTATTTGATACACTGGCCGGCTAATGCCAAAAATTACAGCAACTGGCAAAAAACCAATGCTGACACATGGCGTGCGTTGGAAGAGTTGCAGGCTGAAGGAAAAATCAGATCGATTGGAGTCAGTAACTTTTGGCAGGAACATTTGGAAGCTCTTTTTCAGACCGCAAAAGTAATTCCTGCAGTAAATCAAATTGAATTTCATCCTGGTTATTGGCAGCCGGAGGTAACCAACTTTTGTAAAGATCATGGCATAACAGTTGAATCATGGTCACCTTTGGCAAGAGGCAGGATCTTTGGAAATAAAGAATTAATAGAAATAGCCAAAGCTTATAATAAATCGGTCTCCCAGGTTTGTTTGCGCTGGATCATACAGCACGATATAGTTGTAATCCCAAAATCAACATCCCCGGAAAGGATTGATGAAAACATCAACGTGTTTGACTTTGAATTATCGGCAGAGGAAATAAATACGATTGATAACCTTCCTGCAATGGGATTTAGTGGGGAGTTGCCTGATTTATGGCCGGATGTAGTACAACAATAATCCAATTTTTTTATGAGAGATTTCAAAAAATACCCAGGCCAAACAGAAAACATTATTGTGCTTTTTATCGCCCTGGTTAGTGTCATTCTTCATTTGGGGTTTAATAATGCTTTTGGTTTTCATCGTGATGAAATGCTATACCTCACTTTGGGGCAGCATCTTGATTTTGGGTATTTTTCGGTACCTCCGCTAATTGGTTTTATAGCTTTTATTTCTACCAAAATTTTTGGCTATACACTGTTTGCGGCTCGGTTTTTCCCGGCTCTTTTGGGCGGAGCAATTATAGTTTTAAGTGCTCAGATAGCTAAAGAACTAAAGGGTGGGGCTTATGCCCAAATTTTAACAGCAGTTTCCATCATTGGTTCCATTTTATTTGTACGTGCCTTTGGCTTGTTCCAACCGGTGTGTTTTGATATTTTCTTTTGGAC
This sequence comes from Bacteroidales bacterium, assembly GCA_046704385.1. Classification (GTDB taxonomy): domain Bacteria; phylum Bacteroidota; class Bacteroidia; order Bacteroidales; family SZUA-534; genus GH45. The sequence continues at coordinate 45,438 of JBJKSB010000021.1, forward strand.
ATTGTGCTTATATTTGATAATCAGATATATAAATACCGAACAACAAAAGTATATATTATATTTTGGGTTAACCATTGGCCTGGGTCTATTAAATAAATACAACTTATTGTTCCTGCTTTTCGCGGTATTAGTAGTAATTCCTTTTACAAAATATCGGAAATTGTTCTTGTCAAAATATTTCTATTGGGCCATGTTAATTGGTTTTTTGGTAGTTTTGCCCAATATCATCTGGCAAATAACCCATCATTTTCCGGTGGCTTCACATATGGCTGAACTCCATTCGTCACAATTGGTAAACATGAGTCCCGGGTTATTCATTTTTGAGCAGTTCTTAATGATAATGCCGGTAACAATAATTGGCCTGGCAGGATTTGTTTATTTACTCTTTATAAAGAAGATTGAGGCCCATAGAATCCTGGCTTTTATTTGCCTGGTTGTGTTATTGGTTTTCATTTTACTTCAGGGAAAAAGTTACTATAGTGCAGGTATATATCCCTTGCTGATTGCTGCCGGAGCAGTATTATTTGAAGTCCTCCTAAAGAGAAATATTACAAGGATAGCATTTGTTTTACTATTACTTTTCGTGGAGTGGAGGACTCTTCCCATGGGGAAACCCATTTATAATCCTGATAAAATGGTAAGTTATTTTGATGCCATGCAGGATAAGGTTGGGAACGATGATGTGCGACGCTTTGAGGATAACACCTATCATAAACTACCCCAGGATTATGCTGACATGCTGGGTTGGAACGAATTAACCGATTTGACTTATAAAGCGTGGCAAATGGTCGAAAACAAAAATCAATGCGTAATTTTTGGCGACAGTTATGCTGAAGCAAGTGTTATATGCGTTATCGGGAAAAAGTACAACTTACCGAATTGCCTGAGTTTTAACGATAATTTCAGGTTTTGGAATCCGAAAACGTTTAATACTGAAATAACCGACTTAATTTATATAAATGATAAACCTGGTGATGATATAAAGGAATTGTTTGCTGATATCCAAAGAGTTGGAATCATAAGCAATCCCCTGGCACGGGAATATGGCTTAGGGGTCTATTTATGCCGTAAACCAACCCGGAGTTTTAATGCGGCCTGGGAGCAAATTGTGAAAGAAAAAGCCAGGTATTAATTTAAGTCCTCATACATCCAACTTACCATTCTTAATCAAATCAATCCTGCAACTTTCGGCTAATTCTTCAATCTCGATTGCTTTCTTAATTTGTTCCAGGTTTGATTCCGCATGATAAAGAAAATGGAAGATTTCTTTTAAGGTATAATTTTGTTCTTTTCGTTCGATCAATTCAAGCAAATCATCTTGGCGTACAATCCCGGATTCTAAAATTCTGACATAAGTTCCTGGTTTTTCCGCATCGACAAACATTTTAAGGGCGCTCGGATTTTCAAGCCGGATACCCAGTTTAAAACATGGTTGCCGGGGCTGGGTTATTTGGACAACAGTATTGCCAATTTTAAAAATATCACCGATATGAATTTGGGATTCATCCAGGCCTGCAGCGGTTAAGTTTTCGCCAAACATACCAAATTGCCAGTTGAGGTTGGGAAATTTTGACTGCCAAAACGGATAGTGATCGGCTGAATATAAATAACAGGCTTTGTCTTCGCCTCCATGATATTTTCGATCCATTACGTCATCGCCTGCCACATCAGTTCTTTCTAATTGAAGCGATTCATCAACCGGAAATTTATAAATGCCGGTATAAATTTCTTTTCCGTTCCATTTTAGAAGTCTTTTTTTCCCGATGTTGGTGGATATAATTTTCATCCGTTTATAATTTATTCTAAAACCACTGCCTTTTCCTAAAAAGCATAACCCCCAGCGATGAAAGTAATAACGATGCCACAATAATAGCCGGCATAGCCCACTTTGCGCTTTCCATATAGTTGGGCACATTCATCCCAAAAATACTGGCTATTAAAGTAGGGATCATTAAAATAATGGAGATAGAAGTAAGCTGTTTCATCACCACGTTCAGATTATTGGAAATCACCGAGGCAAAGGCATCCATCATGCCACTTTGGATATCGGAATAAATCTGTGCCATTTCAAGTGCCTGCTTGTTTTCAATAATGGCATCTTCAAGCAAGTCCTCGTTTATTTCGGTGGTAATACGTTTTGAATTCCTAAGTTTAGCCAGTACAATTTCGTTGGCTTTTATGGAGGTAACGAAAAACACCAGGCATTTTTCCATTTTAAGCAGTTTGTTCAATTCCCTGTTTTTGATCGATTTTTCAAGATCCTGCTCAATATAGGAAGTTTGCTGGTTAATTTGTTTTAAATATTTAAGGTACAGGCTTCCCGACCGTAGAAACAACCGGATGATGAAATTGTAAACATCGGTGATTTGGTTGTAGTGTTCCCTAAAGGGAGATAGTTTTGTAATGGGGAGAATTTCATTATCCTGAAGACATAACGTAAGTGTGAAATTGTCAGTCATGAAAATACCTAATGGGACCGTGTAATAATTTATTCCATTGCTTTGATTTTCAACAGGAACCCGCATAATAACCAGCGTCCAGTCGTCTTCAAACTCCAAACGCGGGCGTTCGTCAATATCCAGAATATCCTGAACCGCGTCGGCTGGTAGATGAAAATCTTCGGTAATTCTTTGAATTTCTTCCTGGGTAGGTTTGGTTACATTAATCCAGCAACCGTTTTCAACAGTGGCGATATCTACATATCCGCCAAAAGTTTTAAAAATTTTAATCATGATCTGTCTCCCTGCGATTTAAAACTGCAAGAAGACCAACCCTCCTCACAGTTCTGGTTAATACTTCGTTTTACTATGATAAGGGCCTTCGTCCATATTTCAATTAGTATTTAAATTCGGTGCAAGTTTAGCTACTTATATTGTAAAAAGCGACAAAAACACGAAAAAAAAATTAAATGATTTGGAATTTTATTTTTTGTAATTTGAGCAAATAGCAGATTAATAACACTTTAGGATATTAATAATTCACAAAGACCAGGAATAAAAAGATTCGGCTTTTGAAGTGGCTAGTAGCGCGTTCATAAAGTTCTGTTTAATACTCATCGGATGACTTATTTATAAACCAGCAGCCCGGTCATCCGATGAGTTTTATGTTACTTAATGAACCTTCTACTAGTATTTAATGAGGCTGTCTTTTTGATTGATCTTTTTTTATGCGCATCGGTTTACAATTTCATAAGCATGAAATTATAAAATCATAAGCAACAAATTTTTTTTCATGCGCATCATTTTTTAAACTTTCTCTTTAATCTCTTTCACATCACCTTTCAGTTCGTTTAGCGATGCCATAATATCGTAATATTCAGGAGTGGTTTCTGGTAATTCAAAATTCAGAAACAGTGCGAATTTCCATATTTCGCGCACTTCGGTAAGAGGAACAGCATAAGGTTTATATTGCCGGTTCAGCGATTTCAGGGTAAGTTCGCCGGTTTCTTTATTAATATCATCAATTATTTTAAAAACAATACCCTCGTCAAGGGTAAGCACAATGTAGGCTTTGCCGGTTGCAATGCTGAAAAAATCCTGCACATATTCACCTATAATAATAGCCCCTTCGGGAATGGGAAGCATTGAATCGCCTTCGATGGGGAAGGCCCGGTATTTTTTACTTTTTGATAAAAAAGGCAATTGCATTACCGGCAGGCTGGCAATGTATTCCGGGTCGGCATAGCTGTTGGTATAGCCGGCTTTGGCTTTTTCCGAAACCAGTTCAACGGTGTCCTCGTTGTCGGTGGTTACCGAGGCCGCCAATACCCGCAATTGCGTACCGCGGATAAAAACATCGGCACCATTTTCCAGGGCATACAACTGACTTTCCGAAAGTTTTTCAATATCTATATTTATCAGGGTGTCAATGGCAAAATTGAAATATTTCGAAAAAGCTTGCAACTGCTCAATCGAGGGCCGGCTGATGCGGTTTTCCAGCGAGTTTATGGTAGTGCGTTTTAACCGCAACGCAATGGCTACTTCTTCCTGTGTTCGCTTGCGTCTCTTTCTCAATAACTTAATATTCGAACTAAAAAAATCCATAAAAAATCCTCCTGATATTTTTTCCAAATATACAAAATAATGATTAAATTATTATCACAAAAATGATAAAAATATTATCAAATAGAGAAATCAGATTTTGAGATTTAAGACATAAGACTATTAGAAACAAATTTTGAAACTAAACTAAAAAGGAATGAAGTGTAGAGATATAAGGGCAATAAAAGTTGTAATTGTATCCTCCTTTAGTGCAAAGCACTAAAAAAGGTGCAAGCACCGGTGTTAATTGAAATGGTAAAGTTACATGCACTTTGCCTACTGCAGGCGGTGCATTGGGAAAAAGTCCTCCCTCATAGAGGTGGTCGAATACCGGAGGGTGAATAAGTAAATATTAGATTTGAAAAAGTATCGTCTGAGAGGCGGTGGTACATGGGGAACTACTAAAAAATGGAACGAAGTATTGTGCATTTGGATTTGGATACATTTTTTGTATCGGTGGAAAGGCTTATCAACTCAAGCCTTATGGGGAAGCCCGTAGTTATCGGGGGTACTTCAGACAGGGGGGTGGTGGCCAGTTGCAGTTACGAAGCACGGAGATTCGGGGTATCGTCGGCCATGCCCATGAAAATGGCCCGGTACTTATGTCCCGAGGCCATTGTGGTGCGCGGCGACATGGATTTGTACACCCACTATTCCGACCTGGTAACCGAAGTGATTGACAGCGCGGCTCCGGTGTACGAAAAAGCGTCTATTGATGAGCATTACCTCGATATTTCCGGGATGGACCGCTTTTTTGGATGCTACAAGTGGACACATGAACTGCGCGGACATATTATCCGCGAAACCGGTCTGCCCATTTCATTTGGATTGTCGGTAAACAAAACCGTATCGAAAATTGCCACGGGCGAGGCCAAGCCCAATGGCGAAATCCAGGTGCAGGAATCGCTGGTGAGGCCTTTTTTATCGCCATTGAGCATTAAAAAAATGCCGGGCATTGGCGATAAAACCTATCGTTCGCTCCGCACTATGGGTATCGATACCATCGGAACTCTGAGCATGATCCCGCCCGAGGTAATGTTGCGGGTAATGGGCAAAAATGGCAGCGAAATATGGAAAAAGGCCAATGGTATCGATCTTACCCCGGTTAAGCAGTATTCAACACGCAAGTCGATCAGCACCGAGCGTACTTTTGAAAACGATGTAATTGATATGGATTACCTGAACCGGAAACTGATTTCGATGGTGGAGAAGCTGGGTTACGAGCTGCGCAGCAAACAGCGGCTTACCTCGTGTATAACTGTTAAAATTCGTTATGCCAATTTTGATACGCATACACAGCAAAAGCGTGTTCCTTACACCAGTTTCGATCATCATATTATTGAGGTGGTGCAGGAATTATTTAAAAAAGTATACAACCGGCGGATGCGCCTGCGCCTGATAGGGGTAAAGTTCAGCCATTTAATCCAGGGTACCCAGCAACTTGATTTGTTCGACCCTACACCTAAAATGGTAAACCTTTACCAGGCATGCGACCGCATGCGCGACCGCTATGGTTTTGATGCCGTGAAACGCAGCATTGCCCTATAAGGAACGCCGACCTCCCGGTCGGTAAACAATTTACCAAACCGACCAGAGGTAGGCGTTCCAGGGCTGAAAACACCAACTTTAGCTCACTTTAGTTCACTTTAGTCACTTTTAACTTTTATGTACATAAACTGCCACACATATTACAGCTTACGTTACGGCACCCTGTCGGTTGAGGAACTGGTGGAACAGGCCAAACAATTGAATATTCAGCGCCTGGCACTAACCGATATTAACAGCTCACAGGGTATCATGGATTTTATTAAGGAATGTAACGAAAATGATATTCAGCCGGTTGCCGGCATCGAATTCCGTAAGGACGGCCGCTGTCTGTATATCGGCATCGCCAAAAATAATAAAGGCTTTGCCGAATTAAACCGGTTTTTAACCCGTCATAACCTGGATAAAACACCATTGCCTGAAGTGGCTCCGGATTTTAAGCAGGTTTATGTAATTTACCCTTATGGGATGCGCACCCGTCAGCAATTAAAGCCGCACGAATTTATCGGTGTGAAACCTTATAATGTATCGCGCCTAATTACTTCGGAGTTTAAAAACAATCAGGATAAACTAATAGTGCATTACCCGGTTACCCTTAAAAACCTTTCCGATTATGAGGTGCACCAATGCCTGCGGGCAGTTGATGAAAATGTGCTGATTTCGCAGATTGACGAAACCGCTATGGCCCTGCCCGATGAGCGACTTATTGACACCGCCGTGCTTGAAAAATATTACCGGTTTTACCCGCAAATAATTGAAAATACCAGGAATTTGCTGGCCGATTGTAGTGTGGGCTTCGATTTTAAAGCACCCAAAAACAAAAAGCTGTACACCGATAGTCGGGCCGGAGATCAGGCTTTACTACAAAAACTGGCAATTGAAGGCATGGTGTACCGCTACGGACGCGAAAACCGCGTTGCCCGCGAGCGGTTGGCCCACGAGCTTAAAGTAATTGATGATCTGGGTTTTTCAGCGTATTTTCTGATTGCCTGGGATATTATCAGTTATACAATGAGCCAGGGTATTTACCATGTGGGGCGAGGCAGCGGAGCCAACAGCATTGTGGCTTATTGTCTGAAAATTACCGATGTCAATCCGATTGAGCTAGACTTGTATTTTGAACGCTTCATCAATCCCAGGCGTACCAGTCCGCCCGATTTTGATATAGACTTTTCATGGAAAGACCGTGATCGGGTACATCATTATATTTTTGAGCGCTTTGGTTACGAACATGTAGCTTTGCTCGGAGCTACCGTAACCTTTAAGGACAAGGCTATTTTACGTGAGTTAGGCAAAGTGTATGGCTTGCCAAAGGCCGAGATTGACAGCCTGGTTGAAAATCCCAATAAGGTGCTCGACGGAGATTCCATTTCGAACCAGATTCTGGCCATGGGCAAACGGATCATGGATTTTCCGAATATTCGGTCGATTCATGCCGGGGGGGTAATTATATCCGAAAAGCCTTTGACCGATTATGTGGCACTGGATATGCCTCCCAAGGGTTTTCAAACCACCCAGTGGGACATGTATGTGGCCGAGATGATCAATTTCGAAAAGCTCGATATTTTAAGTCAGCGGGGTATCGGTCACATCCAGGAATGTGCTGAAATTGTAAAGGAGAACAGGGACGAAATAATTGATGTACACCGGGTTGAGGAGTTTAAAAAGGATCACAAGGTGAATACCCGCCTGCATAATGGCGATGCCATTGGTTGTTTTTATGTGGAGTCGCCGGCCATGCGGGGCTTGCTGAAAAAGCTGAAATGCAACGATTACCTGCGCCTGGTGGCAGCCAGTTCCATTATCAGACCTGGAGTGGCTAAGTCGGGTATGATGAAGGAATACATCAGACGTTTTCACGATCCCGGCGGGTTTCAATACCTGCACCCCATATTTAAACAACAACTGGGCGAAACCTACGGGGTGATGGTTTACCAGGAGGATGTGATCAAGATTTGCCATCATTTTGCCGGGCTCGATTTAAGTGATGCCGATATTTTACGCCGTGCCATGAGTGGCAAGTATCGTTCAAAAAGAGAATTCGAACGCATACAAAATACTTTTTTTACCAACTGCAAGCAGCGGGGTTACCCCGATGAACTTACCATTGAGGTTTGGAGGCAGATTTCGTCGTTTGCCGGATATGCTTTTTCAAAGGCACACTCGGCTTCGTATGCGGTGGAGAGTTACCAGAGCCTGTACCTGAAGACTTATTACCCACAGGAGTTTATGGTGGCCGTAATCAACAACTTTGGTGGTTTTTACCACACCTGGGTGTATGTTAATGAGGCCAAAAAATGTGGAGCCAAAATTGAATTGCCCTGCGTAAACCACAGCCGGTACAAAACCAGTATCAGGGGCAGTGCTGTTTACCTGGGGTTTATTCATTTAAAAAGCCTTGAATCGAAACTGGCACAGCGGATTATTAGCGAGCGCGAAAATTATGGTGAGTTCGTCGATTTTGTTGATTTTGCCGACAGGGTAAAGCCAGGCATCGAACAGTTTAAAATACTTATTCGTTGCGGAGCTCTCAGGTTTACGGGTAAAAGCAAGAGCGTGCTGTTGTGGGAAGCGCATATGTATTTAAATAAAACTGTGGCTGAGCCTGAAATGCGTAGCTTGTTTACTCCGCAACCTAAAAAGTTTGAATTACCGCAATTAACGCAGACACAAATTGAGGATGCCTACGATGAGTTTGAACTGCTGGGTTTTCCGGTTAGCCTTTCGCGCATCGATTTGCTGGAAACACAGTACCGGGGTAATACACAGGCTGATGAGCTTAAAAATAAAGTGGGTAAGCGGGTACGTATGGTTGGCGATTTGGTGGTAGTAAAATATGTGCATACCGTAACCAAACAATGGATGCATTTTGGTTGTTTCCTGGATCAGGAAGGGAATTTTTTTGATACGGTGAATTTTCCCAATACTTTGGCAAAGTATCCGTTTACCGGTTACGGGGTTTACCTGATTGAAGGCATTGTGGTGCAGGAATTCGGGTTTCCAAGTATCGAAGTGGAAAAGATGGCCCGCCTGCCCTACAAACCCGACCCTCGTTTTGCTGAAGCCCGTAAGTTTGGTGCCGGCAAAAAAATGGGTCGTTTTGCTTAGTTTGGTTTCTCGCAGATTCACGCTGATTAAAACGCAGAGTCTCGCAGAAGTGGAAAATTTCAGCGTAAATTAGCGAAAACCTCTGCGAAACTCAGCGAGAAAATAGTGTTTATTTCTTGCAGATTTATGCACAGAGTTTCGCAGAGTAATTTGCGTAAGCTGGTATCATCGAAAAAAAGAGGTGCTGGTTCTAACGGATTAGAGGACAAATTTTCGAGAAATAATGAGGTTTGGTTTAAATTAGCTATTCTAAAAGTGTATTTCAACCAGAAAAATTACTTAAAAACCCAATAAAATATGATTGTAAATGATATTTCCTATGATGTACGAGGAGCAGCCTTTAAAGTGCATAGTGAACTAGGCCCTGGCTTGCTTGAAAGCGTGTACGAAACGGCTCTTGCGTATGAATTAGAACAAATGGGGTATGATGTCAAAAGACAAATGGGAATACCCATGAATTATAAACATATAGAATTTGATATTGGTTTTCGACTTGATATCATAGTAAATGATTCGGTTATTGTTGAAATTAAGTCTGTTGAGAATTTGCTGGATGTTCATCATAAACAATTACTTACTTATTTAAAACTGACAAACAAAAGGCTTGGGTTGTTAATTAACTTTAATTCTTCAAGTTTAAAAAATTCAATAACAAGGATTGTGAATGGCTTATGAAAATTATGGTTTCTCGCAGATTTACGCAGATTAATACGCAGAGTCTCGTAGAATAAAAAATATCAGCGTAAATTAACGAAAACCTCTGCGTAACTCAGCGAGAAAAAAATATTGAATTAATATGTGTTACTGGGTTGGAACAAGGAAAGTACGGGAAATAATGTTGAAGCAGCTTCAGCAGGATCCCGAGGATGAAATTTCAAGGTTGTTTTACCGGTCATTTATTGAGCCGCCACAGCCTGAAAATGCACTGCAGCTTATGGAACATCCTGTGGCCATTGGCAAGGCTGAACCAGTTTTGACCACCATGGTAAAAGATAAAGGTGAGCTCCAATTCCGGAATATGAGATGGACTTTACAATGGAATTACTGGGACAGCAAAACAAAAGCTGAAAAACCCGGACGCCCATTGTTAAATTCAATATGCGAGAATGTTTTCTGGCAACATAAAGACCTGATTTATACCAAGCGATGCCTTATCCCGGTTGATGGCTATTGGGAATTTTACCATTTTAAGGGGAAAACTTACCCGATTTTTATTTATCCGGCTGACGAAAAACTTTTTTACCTGGCTGGTATTTACAACGAACTGGCCGATAAAAATAACGGAGAGATTATTGATACCTTTTCCATCATAACCACGCCGCCAAATTCTATTACAGCTATGCTGCATAATAACCCGTCAGCCCATGACGAACCACGCATGCTGTGCATTGTTGATGAAAAGCTTTGTAAGGAATATTTAAATGAAGACCTAAAAACGGAGGATATAAAACGACTGTTTTTTAAACCCCTTGAGACTGAGAGAATGAAATATCACACAACCGTCCGCTTCCTGAAAAAGGAAAATGCCGGATATTTAAGTTCGGAAAAGGTGCAGGAGAGATTTGAGTACGAAGAAGTGAAAAACCTTTGACTTTAATCAGCGAATATATTTTTCAAATAATCTCTTTGATAATATTGTTTTTGAAACCACAGTTCAAAAGCCGGATCTAAAAACTCATACTTTATCTCGGTTTCGTGTATCAAATCGTTATTTAACAAGGTAGTTTTGTTTTTTATAACATTTCGGGGAGTGCCTAAATTGTATTTTTGCATTACAGAATTGCTGGTCAACTTTTGTTCGCCATTAGTAATGGCTTTAAGCAAGTTTAATTGTGTTATGCTTAAGCTTTCAACCTCTTTTTGATACAAAGGCATGTTTGCATTTATTAGTTCAAGAAGTGCAGATTCAATTTCTTGCTTTGTGGCAGTATCTTCTGTTAGTTGCCATATATAATGTGATAATTGTTGAACGTACCATGAATGATTTTTCATCAGATTCACAATAGTCATTGCATTATTCTTTGATATTTTTTTTCCTGTGTTTTTAAAGCCATTTTCAATAAAAACAACCCAGCTTTCAGTTTTTATTTTTGGCAAAAGTATAATATCACCAAATTTATAAAATGGTTTTGATGAATTGGTAAAAATATCAGCCATCATATGGCGCTTGCTTCCAAACAGGCAATAGGTTACATGTTTTTGTCTTTGCCAGATAGATCGCATAATCTTTTCGAGGTTGGTATATTCAGGAAAATTTGCCAGGTTCTGAAACTCATCCAAACAAATAATAAAATTTTGGTTTTGTTTTTCTCCTATTAGTTCTGGCAAGTTTAGTATTTCATCTTTGTATTTTGTAACCTCACCCCAGTCAAAACTTAAAGAAAAGTCGGTGTCGGGGTTTACACCCACGCTTAATTTTGGGATTAATTGTTTAAAAAAGTTTTTACCAGCGCTTAACCAATCCTGCCATTTCGATGATGAAGCTTTTATTACTTCGCGGGCAAAAATCTCTAAAAATTCCTGTTCAGTTGATGAGGCAAACAAATCAATTAGTACAGTTTTATTAGTAGGTTTATTTTTTTTTATATCATTTATGACTTTTTCTACCAGGCTCGATTTTCCCCAGCGTCTGGGTGAAATTATTGTGGTGTTGATTCCCTGAGTTAAATTATCAAAGAGTTTTTGTGACTCACTTTTACGATTTGTAAACGATTTGCTGCTTACTGTGGTTCCGTAAATAAAGGGTGAATCTTTCATAACACAAAGATTTTAATTATACCAATCGGTATTATACCGATTGGTATAATACCCAAAGGTATAAACATATTTTGTAAACCGTTTTCATATTTTGATTTTTTTTTACAAAACAGCTTATTCCATTTACATTTCCGACAGTAATTCTTATTTTTACCCGGAATTCAGAAAAATCAGATATGAATGTATTAATTCTTGGTTCAGGCGGAAGGGAACATACACTGGCCTGGAAAATTGCACAAAGCCCGAAGTTGAACAAGCTATATATTGCTCCCGGAAATGCGGGAACATTTGAGGTGGGAGAGAATCTGGACGTATCAGCAACTGATTTTCCAACGCTAAAAAGAAAAGTATTGGAATTAGATATCAACCTTGTGGTTGTAGGCCCCGAAGATCCGTTGGTAAAAGGTGTTCGTGATTTTTTTGAATACGATCCGGAGGTAAATCATGTTCCTGTAATCGGGCCTGATAAGGTTGGTGCTCAACTGGAAGGAAGCAAGGAATTTGCCAAAGAATTCATGGCTAAATACAATATTCCTACTGCTGCTTATGGAAGTTTTACACTTGATACTTATAATGAAGCCTGCAAATTTCTCGATACCCTTAAATCTCCTTATGTATTGAAAGCTGATGGCCTGGCAGCCGGTAAAGGAGTGTTAATTATTAAAGATTTAAACGAAGCCAAAAATGCGTTAAAAACCATGCTCGAAGGTCAGTTTGGTGACGCTTCGGCCAAAGTGGTGATCGAAGAATTTTTGGATGGAATTGAAGTTTCGTATTTTGTGCTGACTGATGGTGATAATTATAAATTGTTACCCGAAGCCAAGGATTATAAACGAATTGGTGAAGGCGATACCGGGTTAAACACCGGTGGTATGGGTGCCGTTTCGCCAGTTCCTTTTGCTACAAAGGAGTTTACCCAAAAAGTTATCGACCGAATTGTAGAACCAACTATCAAAGGATTAAAAGCAGAAGGTATTAACTACCAGGGTTTTATTTTCCTGGGTTTAATAAAAGTTAACAATGAACCTTTGGTAATTGAATACAACGTTAGGATGGGTGATCCGGAAACAGAGGTGGTTATCCCACGAATTGAGTCTGATTTTTTGGAATTGCTGGCTGCTATTCCTGATAAAAAACTGAATGAAAAATCGTTTGTAGTTAAAAATGATTTGGCCACTACGGTTATGCTGGTTTCGGGTGGTTACCCTGAAGCCTATGAAAAGGGAAAAGTTATATCAGGTATTGATACGGTTAAAGACAGTATTGTTTTTCATGCGGGAACCACTTTAAAAAACGATGCAGTGGTTACCAATGGAGGTCGGGTTATAGCCGTTACTTCATATGGCTCAACTAAAAGCGAAGCTTTAAAAAAGTCATTTGATAATGCTGAAATTATTCAGTTTGAAAAAAAATATTTCCGAAAAGATATAGGATTCGATTTATAATAAACCGATATGCTACTCAAATTATTTAAAAGCAATCATCCCTATGTAATTTTCCTGATACCTTTATTGGGACTAACATTGTGGATTCCGTCACTTTTTGATGTTTCTGTTAATATACATCCGGTTTGTATTGAAAATACAACCTTTGTGTACAACTGGCTTATGAAATATATTTCTTACTACCCGGTTGTACCTAAAATTATTGCACTGATTCTGCTTATTATAGAATCTTTTATTTTAATCAGGCTGAATTTCAAGTTTATTTTTATCGAAATTAAAACGTATTTGCCTTCTGTACTTTTTATAATATTCTCTTCACTATTTTCTTCATACCAGATACTTCACCCTTTGTTGATTGCAAACCTGTTTATTTTGTTTGCCATGGATAGGGCTTTTTTAATTGATAAAAGCAGAAACCACTTTAAACGTTATTACGAAAGTGGCTTTTTGTTGGGATTGGGTTCATTGTTCTATCCTAATATTTATGTTTTTATTTTTCCTGTTTGGTTAACATTAGTGATATTACGAAACTTTAACTGGCGCGAATGGTTTTCATCAGTAATGGGAATTGTAACTCCGTTTGTTTTTTATCTTTCAATACTGTTTTTAACTGACAGGTTTGACGGAGCTATCCTTCGATTATTAAAAATTCTGACAATACATATCAGAGTCTATCCTTTTTCGAACATTTCATTGATTGCTATTGGGTTAATTTTGTTCGTGATCTTTATTGCCACAGTTTTTACTGCCCAGATAGTTGGGGTAAAGAAAATAAGTACACGTAAATATTTCACCCTGTTTTTTTGGTTTATGGCCTTTATATTGTTGTTATTTTTTGTGCATCCATCAATGGGCTATGAGTTAATTGTACCTTTGGCCATACCTTTATCAATTATCTGTTCAATTTATTATACCGAAATCAGAAGCAAATGGCTGGGCGAAGTAATATTTACCCTAAATTTATTGGCAGCATTCGTAATTATCTGGTTTCAGTAAACCAATCAACCGGTTGATACGTTACAAGGAACAAAAAAGGATAACGCATGAATAAGGACTCTTCAGGAGAATTTGAAAAGTATAATTTCAGTTTCTTTTTTGATGAATCAATTGTTCCACAAGGAGTTATCGGAGCAGTTATATTGCCTGATAAATCCATTGGTTTTAATCTGATTCAATCAAATAAGGCGTTTAAGTCTGTCTCTCAGCTTACCGATGATCCACGAGATTTATCTGCGAGGGAAGCTTTTGAATTTCTTGAAGGTTTTAGTTGCCAACCTCTTTTGCAATATTATAAATCGGAGAATTCCCATGAGGTACAGTTCATTTATAGTGCGGGTGAGATAGTTTATAAGCTGAGTTTTAAAAAGGCAGGAGATAAAATAATTCTGTTTGTTCTGCAAAATATTACCGATTTACAGGAAGCCCGGTCGGAATTAAACGAGAAAAAGAGGCAGTTAAAAGAATCGCAGGAAATTGCGCATTTGGGGTATTGGATTGAGAACCATGCATCACATAAACATTTTTGGTCCGATCAGATTTATAAAATCCTTAATGAGTTGCCGGAAAATATTAAGCCATCGTTTAGCAATTATCTGAACTTTGTTTATGACGATGATCAAAAAAGAGTTAAAGAAGCTTTTAATGCAGCTATTAACAATAAAACCGGCTATGATATAACACACAGACTACGATTAAAAAACGGTACTATAAAATATATAAGCCAACGGTGCTATACCAATTATGATTTCAATGATAATCCTGTTCAATCGGTTGGAATTATCCAGGATATAACCAGTTCTGAAATATTAAAGGAAGAACTTAAAAAAAATGAAGCAATTTTCAGGTCGGTATTTGAATTTGCACCTATTGCCATTATACTGGTGAGCCGTGAATTTAAACCGGTATTTTGCAACAGCCAGTTTTGCGAATTAGTTGGTTATAGTATGGTGGATATTTTTAATCAGGACCTTAAAAGTGTTACTTACCCTGACGATTACGAAAATAACAGGCATCAGTATAATCGATTATTTAAAGGTGAAATAAAATCATTTTCCATTTCAAAAAGGTATCAGCATAAAGATGGGACATTACTATGGGCCAAAGTTATTGTATCAGCTTTAAAGAATGATGCCGGTATTCCGGAAATGGCTATTGCTATGGCCCAGGATATTACAGCTGAAAAAAAAGCTACCGAAGCACTGATTAAAAGCGAATACCGGTATCGTACCCTAATAGATAATGCAAATGATGGTATAGGTCTTTTTGATTACAATTTTGATCCAATAATTTATAACTCAGCTTTGCACGAAATGTTGGGTTATACCCGTGAAGAATATCTGAAGTTAGATCATAATAATTTGGAATTGTTTCATCCTGATGATATACCCAATGTGCAGATTGCAATAGCCAAGTTAAGAAATAACGAGCGGGCAAGGATTGATAACCGTTTGCGAAATAAAGACGGTTCGTTTAGTTATTTTTCGATAAGCTATATTCCTGTTACACATGAAGAGAAGCCGGCAATTTTAATTTTCAGACGTGATATTACCCAACAGAAAAAGGCTGAATTGCAAAATGAAGAATATCGGTTGTTCCTGGAAACCATTATGGATAACCTGCCGGTTTCCCTATTTGCTAAAACAACACCCGATTTCAGGTATTTATACTGGAACAATACCATGGAAAGGACTACCGGTATTTCAGCTGATATTGCCATTGGTAAAACGGATTTTGAACTGTACCCTTTAAAACAGTTGGCTCAACAATATTTTGATGAAGATGAAAAACTATTGAAATTCAGGAATAAGCTGGAAAGTGAGTATGAATTTATCAATTCATTAGGGGAGCCTAAGCAGTTCAGAACCATAAAAACGCTGCATTTATCGGATATTGGTAATCCTATTATTTTGGGTATTTCCATGGATATTACAAAATTGAAAGAAGCAGAAAAACAGGTTCAGCAATCGACCCAAATGTTAAAAGAAGCTCAAAAGATTGCCAGCCTTGGATACTGGGAATATGATGTTAAAAAGGATCTGTTTTTTGATAACCTGGAAAACCGGCAAATACTCGGTATTGAAAAATTGCCTTATTTTATAAACCGGCAGCAATTTTTAGAACTTTTACATGATACTGATCAGGAACTGCTGCAACAGGCATTTGACAAGTGTATTGCAGACAAAACTCCGGGCGAGGAGATTATCAGGCTTCATGCTCTTAAAGAATCAAAATATGTTTCAATAAAATACCGGGCTGTTGAAGATCACCAGGGTAATGTTGAAAAACTCAGAGGTACCTGTCTCGACATATCAAAAATCAGAAAATCGGAATTGGCCCTTCGTGAAAGCGAAAAGCGGTTAAAAACAGCTGAACATATTGCTAAAGTTGGATATTACGATTACGATTACTCCACCGGTGAGACCAATTTTTCAGACGAAATATGGAAGGTTTTGGAACTTACTCCTCATTCAATTAAAATCGGATTCTCAGAATTAGTTAATAGGGTTTTTGAAGAAGATAAACTAAAAGTGTTATCGCAATTTGATGAAGCAAAAAACCGTGCACAGGCCTTCGAAATTGAATTTAGAATTGTCACACACCTCAATAGTACAAAATATATAAGAGTTATTGGTACGTTTGTAAATAATATTGATGGTAATCTTACAAGGTCAATAGGTACTTTTCAGGATGTTACCGATTTTATCCAGAATGAAACCATCTTAAAAAAAGTTGCTGATCAGCTTTCAGAAATTCAAAATATCGCCAAAATAGGATTTATTGAATATCAAAGAAATGAGAAAACCATAAAAATTTCTGACACATTATATGATATTCTTGAACTTAATAAAGAGAGTAAGCTGTTATTCCTGGAAGATTACGACAAACTGATTCATCCCGACGACCGTGAAACCATCATTAAAACTATAAAAAAGGCGATAAATCAAAATTATCCATATAATATCAGGTATCGGCTGAAGCTTACCAGCGGGAAGGTAAGATTTGTTAATGAGATATATTCGGTGAAAACGAATAAACCTGAACATATTACCCGTATAATTCAGGATATTACTTCGCATAAGGAACAGGAATTTACTTTAAATAAAATTTCAGAAGTTCAAAAGTCCACATTAGTTGGAACCTACGAATATAATATTGATTCCCGGACTTATTATTTTGATAAAATGCTTCTGAACCTGCTGAATTTGCCCGAATCGTCAGCGGTTCTTACTGCAGATGATTTTTATAGCTTAATTCATATCGATGACCGATACTCAGTAAGTAAGCTGGTTGATGAATCGGTTAAAGTCAGGGAGAATTTTACACTGACGTATCGTTTGGCTACCACTACGGGTAAAGTTGTTTTCATTCAGAATTTCAGTAATTTTTTCACCAATGTGAAAGGTGAAAACATAATGTATGGAATGATCAGAGATATTACGGACTATCGTATCATGTTTATTGAATTAGAGGAACGGAAATTACTTTTTGAAAACATTGCCGAAAACTCATTGATTGGTATTGTAATTTACGATACTACTAAGAGAATTTATGCTAATAAAAAATGGGCTGAACTTATTGGTGTTAATGCCGAAAATTTGAATAAAGAATTAAGAATCAGGCAGATTTATTACCCGGAAACCATCAAACTAATTTTTAGTTTATTTAGAAACTGGAAGAATTTTGGTTTAAAGGAGTACTCCAACAAGCTGACATTTAAGCCTTTGAATGCTCCTGAATTTACCGCTGAAATTAATATCAAGGAAATTATGATACAGGGTAATGCGGTGTTTTTAATTGTGGCACTTCCCTGTAATTAGCTTAAATTATTCCACCATAAGATTACATCCCCGTATATCACTGTGGTCGAACCTTCCAAGTATGGTAAATGAATCGGGCGACATAACTTTTCCAATATCTTTGGTTTCAATAAAACAGCATGAATTAATGTTTGCCAGGTCAATTACATTTATTCCGCCACCACGATTGGCATCCAGGTACGAAAAAGGGTCGTAGGTATCTCTAATCAGGATTTTCATCCATGGGGGAGTATTAAAAATACCCTTACCTTTTGAATAGGCTTGTGAAAGTAATTCGGTCATTCCATATTCCGAATGAATGGTATTAACACCTAATTTTTCACAAAGTATTTGATGTAATTCTTCTCGTATTAGCTCCTTTCTGCGGCCTTTCATACCACCGGTTTCCATAATAATCAGCTTTTTACCATGGAAACTGTATAATTCAGCCACATCAAGCAAGGCATAAGTTACCCCAATCAACAGGATTTTTCGGTTTTCTGTACTAAGTTTTTGAATTTTATGGATAAGGTCGTCATAATTGTTCAGGTAAAAGCCGCTGTCAGTATGTTTACTTAATTTAATCAGTTTTTCGGCCATATATACCAGTGATGAACCGCCTCGTTCCAGGTAGGAAGGCAGCAAAGCCAATACCACATAATTTTCGATATTGCCATAAAATAGCTTAAATGTTTCTGTAAAGCTTTTTTCGTACAAATCAGGGTCAGCTACAAAATGTTTGCTGGTTATCTGTCCTGTAGTGCCACTGCTTGAAAAAACAGTGTTTACCTGACGGCTTTTATCAAAAATTTCATGTGTTTTAAAAAACTCAATGGGTAAAAAGGGAATATTGGTATAGTGTTCAACCTTTCCTGGAATCTTGTTTATGCTTTCGCAGTAGGTTCTGTAATCATTAATATAATTAAACTGAAAATGGAATGCTTCCAACGCCAGTAAATTAAATTCGTTTGTTGTTTTTATTGCCGAAATTTTGTCCCACCAGTCTCTCATTCCTGTAATATTAAAAAACCGGGCAAAGATACCCGGTTTTTGATAAAAAATTAATTATATGATATTAATTCAAACTTAGTTTTTTCTTTAAATCGTCAGGTACCGCATTTTTATTAACAAGAATTGCAATGGTTTTTAACCGGACATATGATTCACTCAGATAAATTTTTCCTCCTAAGTTGTTGCTGTTTTTTCCCCATGAGTTTTTGGTATAATAGTATACAGTTCCATTCTGGTCAGTAGCTACACCTATCATGTGCATCAGATGGTCATCAGTAGTTTTGAAATTGTCGAATGATTTTTGGCGTAAGGCCTGGTTAATTTGCATCTCTTTACGGGGTTTACTAAAATCATATAACAGAACCATTTTATCTTCATCGCTTAGCGATTCCATTTCCAATTTTTCGCTTTCATCCATCTTATTTATATCCGTTTCGGGGATTATGGCCACTCCATGATGATGAGAAAAACCGGCTTCACTGTCATCACCATCCCAATCAACCGAATATCCATTTTCAAAGGCATTATTAATTATTCTCATTAAATCATTAATAGGAACGTTATAATATTCGCCATCGGACCAGTTATCGGGTACTTCAAGATTCACCTTTTGATAAAAAGGATAAATACTGTAGGATGTAAATTCAATATAATCATCGGCATTAATCCCCATTTCTGATGCAAAAGAAAGCGGTGTGTATTCCTTGCCCTTATAAGTAAAATTTTCAGGTACTTTGCCTAAATAAATATCCAGTGTAGCATTTATAACATCCAGGTATTTTCCTGTAAAGTTGTTTTTATTTTTCAGGGCATTTTCAAGTATACCGTTCAAAATATCAAATAACTCACCATGCCGATGTTCCTTTGATCCATAATTTAGCCCGGCGTAAACCTCATCGGGAACCATACCATATTTTTTTACGACATTCATAACATCGTGGGCCTGCCCACCTTCACCAAAGTTGGCCAATCCCTGGTAACGTACATATTTTTCAGCTTTACGCGGATAAGTGTATCTTACAAAAAACATTTCTGAAATATCCTGCTCGCCTTTTCCCAACCTTAATAATTCTGATTCAATAAAAGATGTAGTGGCAAAGCTCCAGCAAGTTCCGGTATTAGCCTGATCTTTAACCGGGGTTGAGGGAATTTCAGTTTTTTTAGTGAACTGGTATCCTTCATCTTTTTTGCTCTTTTTATTTTGACCTTCTACTGTTAATATCTGTAGAAAAATCAGTGAATAGATAAGAGCAGATAAGTAAATGCTTCGTTTCATAATTTTTTGTTTAGTTCTACCGATAGTTTAGCGATCCTGTTATTTAATTAAGCTAATCTAATATCAAACTAATTTAAAAAAATCTGGCCGATTTAAATAGAAAGAAGAAGGAAAACCTAATATATTAATTAGCTTTATAGTTTCCTACAAACGAAACAATAGCCGCGGCACAACCTGGCTTAGCGTCTGCAAATGAAATAGAAAGATAATAAACCTGGGTTTTAGAGCAGAAAAAGTCAAAACAACTCACTGTGGTACCATCATCCGGATCGTAGTTACTCCCGTAAGGTCTGGTAAAATCGAATAATTTTAAAATTACCTGGTCGCCACAATCTTTATCGGCTTTAATATTAAAACGATAGTGGGTGCCTTTGTTTAATAAAATGGAGAATTCCTGCGTTGGCGGTTTTTTAGGATTTTTTCCTTCCTCAAGTCTTACCCTGAAATCTTTTAAATAAGTTGCATTTCCAATCTCTTTTAGCGCAACATCTTTAAGTGCAAGTCCGCATTGAGCTTTTATTTGTTGAGTACCTGAAATGAACAAAATAAATCCTACAAATAGAAATACCCTAAATATTAATAAGTTATCCTTTTTCGCGAGTGTCATTTTATTATCCGATCATGCAAAGTTTCAGGAATGGAATTTAAAAATAAAGATTTATATACAAAAATTATTCCTCACCAAACTGCATTAAATATGCCTTTAAAAAATCATCCAGGCCTCCATCCAATACTGCCTGGACATTTGATGTTTCGTAGCCGGTACGAACATCTTTAACCAATTTATAAGGATGTAAAACATAGCTCCTTATTTGTGAGCCCCATTCAATTTTTAATTTTTTTCCTTCAATTTTAGCCTGTTCTTCCTGCTTTTTTCGCAACTCAAGCTCAAATAATTGCGATTTTAATAAACGCATAGCATTTTCCTTATTTTTAAGTTGCGATCGCGTTTCAGTATTTTCAATTACAATTCCACTGGGAGCATGGTGCAGCCTCACGCCGGTTTCTACCTTGTTTACATTTTGTCCTCCTGCACCGCTGCTTCTGTAAGTGTCCCATGTAATATCTGCCGGATTAATATTTATTTCAATACTGTCATCGATGGCGGGTGAAACAAATACGGATGAAAAGGTAGTTTGTCTTTTACCCTGGGCATTGAATGGTGAGATTCGTACCAGTCGATGCACCCCATTTTCTCCCTTCAGATATCCATAGGCATAATCGCCTGAAAATTCCAGGGTAACCGTTTTAACGCCGGCTTCATCACCAGCCTGGTAGCTTATTTCGCGAACTTTGTAATTATTTTTTTCAGCCCAACGGATATACATTCGCATCAGCATCTCAGTCCAATCCAGGCTTTCAGTTCCTCCTGCCCCCGAGTTAAGTTTTACAATAGCTCCTAATGAATCTTCTTCCTTACGGAGCATATTTTTCAATTCCAGATCTTCTATACGTCTTAACGTTTCCCGGTATTGCATTTCAACTTCATGGTCCTGGGCTTCACCGTCTGCATTAAAATCAATAAGTATCTGCAAATCATCTTTGGCCTCTTTCACAGTATCAAATCCTGTGGTCCAGATTTTAATGTTGTTAATCTTTTGCAATTGATCTTCTGCCTTTTTAGGATCGTCCCAGAAGTCCGGAGCGTGAGTTTTTTGTTCCTCTTCGTCGAGTCTTATTCTTTTATTTTCAATGTCAAAGATGCCTCCTCAGCGCATCAATACGCTTTAAAAGCTCTTTATTCAAATCGGTATTAAACATAGTCGAAATTTAATGTTGAGATGCAAAAGTACTATTGAATTAGATGAAATTCAAATGTTAATCCATTTTGAGGATTTTAAAAACCAATTCGGCTTCAAAACCTTTTGAAACAATGTATCTTGCTACTTTTTGATTAATTTCAAAATCATTCTTACCCCGGGTTAATTTTTTCTTTTTATCTGCTTCAAACTTCGCAATTTTAAAATATTCCGATTCATTTATTTGTTCCAGATGTTCGTTGATGAGATGACCCGGAAGCTGTTTTTGTTTTAAATAATGCCTGATTTTTATTTTGCCCCAATGATTGAAATTTAATTTATCGTTAATAAAAGCGGAAATATACCGTTCAGGGTCAATAAATTTTTCGTCGGTTAATTGTTTAATGATTTGTTCAAAATAAACGCCTGTAATTTCCCATTGATTTAACTTGTTAATTATATCGTAAGCACAGTATTCACGGGTGCTGCATAATTGTTTGCATTTTTCCAAAGCTGTTTTAACGTCCATTTAATAATTTGCTTTAATCATCCGGTTTTTACCGTAAAGGTCTTTTTTAACTTCGGTTTTTGAATAACCATGTTTAGTGAGCAGTTCACAAACATCATCTGCTAAATTTTCATTTATTTCAAAATACAGGCATCCTTTATTATGTAATATTTTGCGGCCAATAATTGCAATTTTATCGTAAAAAACCAAAGGGTTGTTTTTAGTTACAAACAGTGCCAGGTGTGGTTCAAAATCGATAACATTGGCTTTCATTGCCTTTTTATCCAATTGTGTTACATAGGGTGGATTACTCACAATAACATCGTAACCTGAAACAATTGCAGTACTACTATCATTTAAAATGTCGAATTTAAAGAATGAAATATTCACCGAGTTTTTTTTGGCATTTTTCGTGGCAGTTTCAAGTGCTTCATCTGATAAATCAAGCGCATCAACGCGAGCGTTTTGCAGATGTTTTGCCAGTGAAACAGCAATACACCCGCTACCGGTTCCGAAATCAATTATTTTTACAGGCTTGTAGTTGAAATCATTTACAATCCAGTCAACCAGTTCTTCAGTTTCTGGCCTGGGTATCAAAACAGATGGATTTACCTTAAATGTCAGGTTATAAAAATCCGTTTCACCGGTAATATATTGAACCGGTTCATTATTCTCCAGTCGGGATAATGCTCCGGTCATTAAATTTATTTCTTGTTGGGTTAAAATGATATCTTTGTTTGTTATTACAAAAATTCGGTTGTAACCTAACAAATGGTCAAATAACAAAAACAGGATTTGTTGAATTTCATTGTCGGAATATATTTTTTTAAGATGATTTTTATATTGTGTGCTGATTTGTTGAATCGTCTCTGACATAACATACGAGTTTATTATAATTCCGGCAAAACGTCGATTTTAATTCAGGTAAAAATAAAAAATTAGATACCATGAGTGAAATAAACCACGATGAAAAATATATGTCGCGCTGCATCGAGTTGGCTCATAAAGGGAAAGGTCACGTTGCCCCAAACCCGATGGTAGGAGCAGTTATTGTTCATCAGGGCAAAATAATTGGTGAAGGTTATCACAGGGTTTTTGGTGGTCCGCATGCTGAGGTAAATGCCATTAATTCGGTAAAAAATAAAGATTTATTAAAGGATTCGACCATTTATGTAAGCCTGGAACCTTGTTCGCATCATGGTAAAACGCCACCCTGTGCCGATTTATTTGTGCATGAGAAAATTCCACATGTGGTGGTGGGAATGAAAGATCCGTTTACTGAGGTAAATGGCGAGGGGATTCGTAAATTACTTGAGGCAGGATGCAGGGTGGAGGTTGGTGTGTTGGAAGATGAATGCCGGGATTTGAATCGCGAATTTAATTTATTTCATACTCAAAAACGGCCTTATATTATTCTAAAATGGGCTCAAACCCTTGATGGCTTTATTGATAAGGAGCGTAAACCTGCTAATATTGCTGAACCCAACTGGATTACAAACGAAGAATGCCGGTCGCTGGTACACAAATGGAGGACCGAGATTGGGGCTATAATGGTAGGAACTAATACAGCCCGATTAGATAATCCAAAATTAAATATTCGTGCATGGTCAGGCAAGGCCCCTTTACGCATTGTAATTGATAAGGATCTGAGCCTGCCCCAAACGCTTTTTCTATTTGACAATACACAACCTACTCTCGTTTTAAACGAATTAAAAAATGAGAATATTGAAAACACGGAGTTTTTAAAAATTGAATTTGGAGAAAGTTTCATTCACGCACTTACTAAAGAATTGTACAACAGGAAAATAATGAGTTTATTCGTTGAGGGCGGTCAGAAATTACTTAATTCGTTTATTGAACAGGATTTTTGGGACGAAACCCGGATTTTTACTGGCAACAAATATTTCAATGCCGGAACTATGGCTCCCAAAATCAACGGACGTATTATTTCACAAGAAAATTTAGGCGATAATATGCTGGTTTTAAGGGTAAATTCCTGAGGTCCTGTTTCATTCAAAACTGTCAGGAATTATAATTTAGTTGGGGCGGAAACAAAAATTCGGTTTACTTGAAATGCAGCCAATAATATATTAAATTTGGGATGTTCAATAATTCAGGCGACAATGAAAAAAACAAGTTTCGTTTTAATAATTATGATTTTGTTTTTTGGATTGGTGGTGCAGCCCAGGTTATTAAAGGGAATGGAAAGCTTATTTCTGATACCAGGGATTTATCTGGATATACCGGGATTATTGCACAGGGAAAGTTTAATCTGATTTTAACGCAGGGTGAAAAGGAAGGGATTCGTATTGAAACGGATGAAAATGTTGTTGAATTATTCCAGACCAGGATTGATGAAAAAATTCTCTATATTACTATGGTTGCCGATGTGAAAATATCAGAGGCATTAAATGTTTACGTATCTGTTAAAGAGCTGGAAAAAATAATACTGTTAAGCGAAGTTGCTTTAAAAACAGAATCTGTTATTCATTTTGATCAATTTTCAATAATATCTGGTGGGATGTGTCAGGTTGACATGGAGCTGTTTGCGGCTGATCTGAATGTAAAGTTAACCGATGGCACGTATGGTGTATTTAAAGGTTATGCTGAGAATTTTACAGCAGAAGTTCACGATGAAACAGAATTAAATGCGTTCGACCTTCAAACCGATAATGCGGATATTTCAGCATCGGGGTTAACCGAAGTAATGGTAGACGTTCAAAAAGATATGAAACTAATGATAACAGGGGCAAGTAATTTATATTATACGGGTAACCCTGTGGTAAGCCAGCGGATATTTTCCAGCACCGGGTTTATCGTTAAACGGCAACGAAAAAATTAGCAAAAATTTGAATTATTATTTTTAGTGAAGGTTTTAAGGGCCAAAATAAATTTTTCTTCTTCATTATTTAAAAATTTTACTTCAACCGGTAATGAATAAACCGGAAGTTTTGATAACTCATCCGTATAACTTCCACTTTTAAATCTGACAGCATCTTTCTCAGTACAGATAATTATTTTATTCTTTTCATTAATTGCCATAAAAGTACTGGTTATCTTGTTTATATCGCCGTGGGAAAAGTCGTGATGATCGGGGAAAGGCATCTTTTTTAAGACAGCATTTGCTTTTTCGAGTTTTTTATAAATTGGGTTAGGATTAGCAATTCCGGTTACCAGAATCACAACAACTCCTTTCAAATCATCAATTTGCAAAAGCCTGTGTTCATCTGAGAAAACAGGTTTCAGGGCTTTATATTCAAAAGTAGTAAAATATAATCCTTGATACGGGAACAGGTTTAATTCCTTTGACATAATTCTGAAATCCAATGGATTTAGCTCTTCCGGGCATTTTGTAATAATTACAATATCGGCACGATTCCGGTTTCGGGCTGGTTCTCTTAATCTACCCACAGGAAGCAGAAAATCTTTTGTAATAGGTTTGTTATAATCAATTAAAAGGATATTAAGTCCGGGATCAACATACCGGTGTTGATAGGCATCATCAAGCAAGACCACCTGTGGTTCATTTTTGCCTGTAAGCATGGTTTCTATGGCGTGCACCCTTTTTTCATCAACAATAACATTTGCTTTTGGGAATTTTTGTTTAATCTGTAGAGGCTCGTCACCCACATCAATAGCTTTTGACAAAGTACTAACCTCTTTGAAACCACGGGTTATTCTTTTATACCCCCGGCTGATGCACGCTAAAGAATATTCTGAAATGAGTATTTTAATCAGGTATTCAATATGCGGTGTCTTACCTGTACCTCCAACGGTAATGTTGCCAACACCTATTACCGGCAAATTAAATTCATTTGATTTTTTCCACCCCCAATCAAAAAGCTTATTCCTGATGGAAATAGCCAAACCATAAATAAGCGAAATGGGAAGTAAAAGCCAGCGCATATTTTTTATTTATTCAATCTTTTAAAGATAGGCTCTTCGCAAGGAAATAAAAATTTTTATCGGGATTTTACAAAAAAAAGGCTGTTTTATTAAAACAGCCTTTTAAAATATAGTAAATTGTTTTATTGTCTGGGAGCCCCTTGTATGAACAAATTGTACATATCTTCAAATTTCTTCGACAAATCATTCGACAGGTCAGTTTCGCCGTATTTACGGGTAATTTCAACCAGCCATTGCATGGTTGCCATACTAAGTTGTTTTTCCTGGTCGGCAGCGTTCGGCATTTTAGAATCAAGCTTGAAATAGTATTCCATGTCAAATACGGCATCGTCAGCCATCTTCTTAACCAATTCATTGCCTTTGTCTTTCATGCCGGCATAGAAAAATCCTTCAACAAATTGAGTGTCGAAATAATCAAGTGGCATTTTTTCAGGAGGTAATACTTCAAGACCACGATTCATAACCATTTTTGCTGAATCCATTTTTCCCTCGGCTGCCAAAGCTTGTGCCAACCGGCCAAAATTACTTCTGACTTTAACAATTCTGATGGTACGTTTAATGTTTTCATCCAGGTAAACCTTAGGTTTTCCCATATTGCCCCATTTAAATTTGTTCATCATATTGTCATAAAGAATATCGGTATTAATACAGCCAACATTTTGATAATCAAATTTTGTTTTAATTGGAACAAATCGATAAGCAAAGCCTTCATCCTGGAAATAGTCGCGTATATTGGTTTCGTTTCCTGAACCAACTGAAACAAAATATATTGGTCGTTCCCAGTTTGCTGATGAAAGCAGATCGAGAATCATCAGATCATTTTTCAAAACATAGTTGGTGTTCATTTTCCATTTTATTTCATCAACAATCTGGTTAGCACGAGCTGGTTCCACAACACCCTCATCAAGAACTTTCTGTTTATCAACGGTAATTTTGAATTTTTTTGTTGGGAAATAATTTGTCCTTTCATTTAGTGATGTTTGTACCTGTGTTGCCGGGTTATCACTACCCACAAAATCAATAACCTGTTTCAATTCAATATAATTATCCTTAATCCGGGGATCTTCGTAAACAGGCAGCTGTTCTCTATCACCGGTTTGATATTGATTTTTCTTCAGGCTAAATGGTACCGGTTTTGAATCATAATATTGTGATTTCATCTGGTCAATATACCAGTCGGTAATAAGATAAGGCAAACATATAACCCGAACATCGGTGCGTACTCCCTCAACTTCCTGGATATACCATAATGGGAAGGTGTCGTTATCGCCGTTGGTAAAAATTACACCATCTTTCTTGCATGAGTTCAGATAGTCATACGCCAGGTCGCGTGCTATATACCGGTCTGAACGGTCGTGATCATCCCAGTTCTGAGCACCCATAATGCTTGGTATAAATAATGCTAACACAGTTGCTACAGCAGCAGATGGAACCTCACCGAGTTTTTTCGATAATTGATTATAAATGGCCAATACGCCCAATCCAATCCAAATGGCAAAAGCATAAAACGAACCCGCATAGGCGTAATCACGCTCCCGGGGTTGCAAGGGATATTGATTCAAATAAATAACAATGGCCAGACCTGTAAGAATGAACAATGCCATTACAATCCAGAAATTCTTTTTGTCTTTTGAAAGTTGGAAAAAGAGTCCAAATAATCCCAACAGGAACGGTAGCATGTAATATTTGTTGTGCGCTTTATTCCCTGCGTATTTTGAGGGTAAATGATCCTGAGGTCCTAAGCCAAGAATATTTTCATCGATAAAGTTAATTCCGGTAATCCAGTTTCCGTTAAGTAGTCCCCCATGGCCTTGGTAATCATTTTGTCTGCCCGAGAAGTTCCACATAAAATACCGCCAGTACATATGACCGATTTGGTATCTGAACAGAAACCTCATGTTTTCTATAAAAGTAGGCTTGTAAAAGGTCTGCATATCACCTTTATTATTTTGTGCCTGCACTTTATAACCCTTAATTTTTGCCCATTTCTTATATTCCTGTATGTGTTCAGGTTTTGAGCTGTACATACGGGGGAAGAACATGGTAAGTTTGCTGTTGTAATTGTAATCAATCTTACGCTTGCCCTCTTTGTACTTTTTATCGCCGCGTATCCAGGTTCTTTCTCCTTGTTTATAAGGATCGTTAAGGTCGATCGGTGTATCGTAATATTGTCCGTACAACAAGGGCCTTTCACCATATTGTTCACGGTTTAGATAGCTTAAAAGCGAGAATGCATCTTCAGGGTTATTTTGATCAATTGGTGGAGTAGCGCTCGAACGGATCATTATTATGGCGTACGACGCATAGCCAATCATCATTACGGTTAGTGCCAGAATAACTGTATTTAAAATAACCATTCTTTTTTTGCGGGTGTAATAAATAGTGAAACCCAGCGATCCAAACAAAAGCAGGATAAAGAATATAAGCCCGGAGTTAAATGGTAATCCAAAACCGTTAACAAACATCAGATCGAACAAAAAGCCCACTTTTACAACCCCAGGAATAATTATCCACATAACCGAACCTAAAATGATACCGGATAAAATCAAGGCTGTAATAACTCCTTTGCGTGTGGCTTCATATTTTCTGAAATAATATACCAGTACCATAGCAGGAATTGCCAGCAGGTTTAGCAGGTGGACTCCTATTGATAGGCCGACTATATAGGCTATCAGGATGATCCATCGGTTGCTGTATTTTTCATCCGCAGTATTTTCCCATTTTAGAATGGCCCAAAATACAAATGCCGTAATTAATGATGAGGTGGCATATACCTCCCCTTCAACGGCTGAAAACCAGAAAGTGTCAGAAAATGTGTAGGCCAGTGATCCAATTACGCCACTTCCAATTACGGCAATAGTTTGCCCCAGGCTTAATTCTTCACGGTTAATAATTTTCCGGGCAAGGTGTGTGATGGTCCAAAACAGGAACATTATGGTAAATGCACTGGCGAGAGCCGACATGGTATTTACCCATTTTGCAACATTTTGAACATTTCCACCGGCCAAATTTGTAAAGAAATTGGTCAACAGCATGAAAACAGGTGCTCCGGGTGGGTGGCCTACTTCAAGCTTATATCCCGTTGCTATAAATTCGCCACAATCCCAGAAACTGGCAGAGGGTTCAATGGTGCTAATGTATACAAATGCCGAAATGGCAAATACTACCCATCCAAAAATTACATTAAGCTTTTGATATTTCATTGTTTTAATATGTTATGGTTATCCGGTTTAACCCGGAATTTGAACGGTTTGCCAATAATAAACTTCAAAACCGCACCTGTTATTTTATAAATTTATACTTAACGCTAATTGTCGTATTTAATTATCTTATAAATGTTTTTGATTTTGATAAGCCCAATACTGAATGCCAGAACAAAACTTAACGAAACCATTATTCCTAAACTCACTATCCAGTTATAGGGTAGATCTTTCGAAATTATCCCTAACAAAACAACTCCCGATGCAAATATCAATAATAAAATTAAAAGTTTATAATTTATCCTGAGTTTAAAAATTTTATAGGCTATAAGTACCTGAATTATAGCCGTTAATGATTGTGTGATGAGGCTTGCGATTGCTGATCCCAACGCTTGTAATCTTGGGATCATTATTAAGTTTAAAGCTACATTAAGTGCCATACCGATACCAGCCATAATGTTTAACTGTTTTAAGCTGCCATTAGCTGTTAGCAGTGTACCGAAAATGTAGGTAGTTGCTATGGGGATATATCCAAACATCAAAATTGAAAAGATATCGGCTGAACTTGATACATGGCGGTGATATAAAAGTTCCATGATCTCGGTACTGTAAAATGCTGAGGTAATGGCTACTATCAGAGCCGGAACTACTATAAGTATAAATGATAATTGCGTAAGTTGTGCAATGGCTTCGTTTTGCTTTATCATTTTAGAAAAAATAGGAAGCAGTAAGCCTGCAAAAAGCAGCGCAAACATTGAGGCCGCATCTAATATTCTGAAGGCTTGGGCGTAAATACCTGCCTGTAAACTGCCATCTCCTAATAGTCGTTCAAGCAAAATGGCATCGAACCGGTTATATGAGCCCATTAACAAGGCCAAAATAGCATAGGGATAACTTTGTTTCAGAATAACCAGGGCGAATTGCAAATCGAATTTAAGCTTAATTTTTCCACTGCGGAAAAGCACCAGTAAAAATGCAATAAAAGCAGTAATACTATAAGCAGCTGTTTGCGCAAATACAAACCATTTAATTTTAAAAGGGGTGTGTGTTACGTTGCCCCAAAGCAAAATTCCGCAAATGATAATCATTAAGGTACGATCAAGTACAGAAATGACACTGTCGGTTTTAAAAAGGTGTAAACCGGCCAGATTCGATCGCAGATAAAGTAAAAATGAGGCCAAAAACTGATTAAATACCAGGAATATCAGTAGTTTGATTTGATTCCACTGGTACTTCCATATCCAGGCAACCGTGATGGTAATTACAAAATAAACCACCCCCAGGGCAAGCCTTAGTAATATGATATTCGAAAAATGTTTGTTAAGTAAATGACTGTTTTGGGCTATATTACGGTTATTGAAATTTGTAATGCCCAAATCGAGTAACATATTCAAAATAAGCGAAAAATTGAAAAGAGCAAAATAAAAACCATATTGTTCGGCTCCTACTACATTTTGAACAGTTCGGTCAATACCAAAAATCCAAAACGGCTTAACCAGCAGGTTTAGAAATATAACAAGGGCTAAATTAGTTATGAATTTTCTTTTCAACTTAAACAGAATAAATTTTGCATGCCAAAAGTAATAATCTTTATGTTTGGATTGAACATTGCAGGCTTTTTTTTGGTGTTAGAATAAAGTTAAAATTTTATTATTCTATCTTTAAATGATAAAGCAAAATAATTTTCATGTTAAAGCCATTTTATAAAGACGGAGTTATTGAAGCCGGATGTGACGAGGCGGGTAGAGGCTGCCTGGCCGGTCCGGTATTTGCTGCAGCTGTGATTTTGCCTGCTGATTTTGAACATGGCAGTTTAAACGATTCCAAGCAACTTTCGGAAAAAAAGCGTTACGAACTAAGGCAGTTTATTTTGGAAAATGCCCTGGATTACAAAGTGGCCAGCTATAGTTCGCAGGAAATTGACCAGGTTAATATTTTAAACGCTTCTATATTCTCAATGCACAAGGCCTTGGATACCTTACAAACCAGGCCGGAGTTCATAATTATTGATGGGAATCGATTCATGCCTTATCGTGATATTCCATACCAAACTATTGTAAAAGGGGATGGTAAATACCTTTCTATTGCTGCAGCTTCAATTCTGGCTAAAACTTATCGTGATGATTATATGATTCAATTGCACGAAGAATTTCCGATGTATAACTGGAAAAAAAATAAAGGTTATCCCACCAAAGATCATCGTGAAGCTATTGTCAAATTCGGAATTACTCCTTATCACCGTAGAAGTTTCAGGTTATTGGATAATCAGCTTAAGCTTGATTTTTGAGCACAAAAAAAAGTGGTCGAAACCACTTTCAAATCTATTTTATCATTTTCCTGAGTTTCTCAAATATTTTATCAGCACCCTGTATAAGTTCATTTCTTATATCAGTAAAATATTTGGGCGATAATTCATCAGGATGATTAATCTTTTGGATTAATTTGTTTCGAAGTTCAACTGCTTCTTCAACCAGTTGAACTGTCTTGTCTTTATTTTCAGGATGCAGACTTATATAGGTATTGCAATCTGATATAATCTCATAAACCAGATAATTAACCTCGTTTTTAATATCACGTATCTTAGCCATATTATTTATGTGTAATGTTAAAATTCTAATATACAACCCAAAATCCGCAAAACAAAATCTGTTTTACATATTAGATTAAGAAAATCATACCAGTCTTGATTTTTTCTAAAATTTAAACAAGAGATTTTCTAAATTGGTTTGTCTGGTGGAATTGTAATGAAGTAATCTAAAATTATTTTGTAGCGCAACTCGCATCAGGGTTTATCTGCACAATTTTAGTCGGATCTACTTTAGCATTTCTCTCGTTTATCGCGTTAACCACTCGTTCTGCCATTTCAGTAAAAGCCATACCGGTAACAGTTTCAGCATTTGTAGCCACTGGTACTCCTGAGTCGCCACCTTCACAAATACTTTGTACTATGGGTATTTCGCCTAACATATTTAAATTAAGCCGATTGGCTAATTCCTTACATCCACCTTTGCCGAAAATGTAATATTTGTTTTCCGGTAATTCTGCAGGAGTGAACCATGCCATATTCTCGACCAACCCAAGAACAGGAACATTTATTTTTTCTCCTTTAAACATGTTTATTCCTTTAACAGCATCAGCCAAAGCCACATCTTGCGGTGTACTTACAATAATTGCACCTGTAACAGCAACAGACTGTACCAGGGTTAAATGTATGTCGCTGGTACCGGGAGGCAAATCAATCAGCAGATAATCGAGTTCGCCCCAATCGCCCTGCAATAATAATTGATTTAATGCGCTAGTGGCCATGGGTCCACGCCATACCAATGCATCTTCAGGATTTACGAAAAATCCGATAGAAAGCATTTTTACTCCGTATTTTTCAACGGGAATAATGGTTTCAGTACTGTTCTGTTTTGTAACTTCCGGGCGGGCTGTTTCCATTCCAAACATTTTGGGAACGGATGGACCATAAATATCGGCATCCACCAAACCTACTTTGGCACCCATATTGGCTAAAGCCACAGCCAGGTTTGATGAAACCGTTGATTTCCCAACACCGCCTTTGCCTGAAGCAATCGCAATAATATTTTTAACTTTTGAGAGTGGAGGCTCAGCCTCTTCCTGCATGGTCATGGCTTTAATATTTCCTCGAATTTGAGCATCATTGCCGAGCTCCTTTTCAATTACTTCAACACAATTCTTTTTTAAATTGGCAATATTGGTTGTGTTTTTTTTGTTAAAAACCAGTGCAAATGATATTTTTTTGTCTTCTATTTCAAGCTCCTGTACCATTCCAAGGGTAATTATATCAGCCTTTTGTTCAGGATGGATTACTTTTCGTAAAGCCTTGAAAACCTGTTCGGGTGTATATAACATTTTATAATAATTTAATTTTCGGGCAAAATTAATGGTTTTTAATTCTTTTATCGGCTTTTTTCTAAAAAAAGACATGCAGGTATGATTTATTTTACAGTATAAACCGGGGGTAAAAACAATTATAGAATAAAAAACCCTGCCGGATATCATGGCAGGGTTATTATATTGAATTAATAAATGCTAATACAGTTCAACATCGTAATCCATACGAGCCTGTATGCCCTGAAGTGTCTGTAGATTTTTAATTTTTTGATAGAAATTGTAGTTTTCACCCAACTGGGCTTTAATAATTCTGGTGGAAACTTCTCCGGTCAATTGCTTGATTAATTCTTCCATTGGATCGGGGCGTTTTGGATAGTCAACGGTTTTATATTCAGTTAAATCGGCTTTTTCGGCAGCAATTTCGGTTGCACGTTTTAATCCGCCGAATTCATCCACCAGGTTTATCTCTTTGGCGTTAATTCCACTCCATACACGACCCTGACCTATGTTATCGATAGCTTCGGTAGTTGTGTTTCTGCCTTTTGCCACATGGTCGATAAATGTGCCGTAAAATTGATTCACACTATTTTGAATAATCTCTTTTTCAGCTTCGGTCATTGGGCGGCTGGCATCACCAATATCGGCAAAAGTATTGGTTTTAATTCCGTCGAAAGTAATTCCCAGCTTATTGTTCATCAATTTTTGGGTATTAAACATAAGCCCGAATACACCAATGGAGCCCGTTAATGTAGTTGGATTTGCCACAATTTCATCGGCTGGACAGGCTATATAATAACCACCTGATGCAGCCAGATCGCCCATGGAAACTATAATGGGTTTTACCTGTTTGGTTAAGGTAACTTCGCGCCAAATAACATCGGAGGCTAATCCGCTTCCACCAGGCGAGTTGATGCGGAATACTACTGCTTTAATGGAACTGTCGCGGCGAACTTCCCGAAATGCTTTTGCCAGGGTTTCTGACCCAATAGTCTGGAAATCACCTTTGCCAGACTGAATTTCACCTGAAGCATAGACTATCGCTATTTTTTTACGCTCATCACGTTTTTTGCTTTTTTCTGCTTTAACATTGTTATACTTGCCAAGTTTAACCAGTTTAAGTTTTTCAGCGCTTTTGGCACCGGTAAGTGACACCAATTCATCTATAACCTCGTCACGATATTTGGCCGCATCAATAATTTTATTGTCAACGGCACTTTTAATGTCGCGAACGGAATAATTATCAGCAATCTGATTTACCTGTTGAACAGTTAACCCGCGTTGTTTGGCAATTCCGGCAGCAATATGATCCCAAATGGATTGCACATAGGTTTTTGTTTGTTCTTTATTGGCATCGCTCATTTTATCGAGAATAAGAGGCTCGATAGCGCTTTTAAACTTTCCGTGACGGAAAATAACTGGTTCAATTCCAAGTTTTTCGAGGGAACCTTTATAAAAAGCAATTTTTGACCTTAACCCTTTTATGGCCATATCGCCCACAGGGTTCATGTAAATTTTATCAGAGGTTGTGGCCAGGTAATAGGCTCCCTGGGACATAGTTTCGGCATAGGTATAAATAAATTTTCCGCTTTCTTTAAAATCGAGCAGGGCATTTCTGATTTCCTCAATTGTAGCAACACCTGCAGGTATTGCACTTAACTCCATAAAAATGCCTTTGATATGATCATCTTTTTTGGCTTTTTCGAGGTCTTTTAAAATATCGTTTAGTCCAAGTGATTGCTCAGCTTCAAATGACATAAAGTCGAAATTTTCAAAAGGACTGTCGCTGGCCCGATCGACAATAGATTTATCAAGTTTGAGATAAAGAATACTGTTTGGATCAATTTTGGTTTCTTTACTATCAGAGGCTGAAGCAATGATCCCAATAATTCCAAGAAAAATAAACGTACTCACAACAGAGTAGAGTAAAAGGCCCACTACAGTAGCCAAGGTATACTTTAAAAAGTCTTTCATAAAATTAAATTTTGGGTTAAAATATTCTTATCAATGTTCGTAATTACGTTTTTGACGCAACGTGGTTTATTTGGTTACAAGTTAAAGAATTATTTTATAACTCAGGATACTAACGCCTGAATTGGTATATATTTGAAAACTCGCGGCCTACATACAAGCCTACACAACCACGCTGAACTTTAGGATTGTCTTCAACATGGACCTTAATGGAAATAAGTTGGGTTTTGTTGGGAGTAGCCAGCCAAACCGGTGATTCAGAAGTTTTGCTATCAAAAACCAATTCTGTAGTAGTTGTGGTTTCGCGGGTCCATGTGGTATCCATAATAGTTTCTTCACCAATTGGAATTCGTTCACCGTCAGGATCATATAAATAAAAACCGTTTGGATCTTTTTTAAATACAGTAACAGTTTTTGGTTTAATTTCATTTACTACACGGTTAAACTTTTTTCGGGGAACCATTACTTCAAAGTCGACCTTACCCAATTTTTGTTCCCCAACTACAAATATTCTGTAGTTTTGCTTTGAATACAATACAATATTCAGTGTGGTAGTATCGCCATTGGCCAGTTCAACAAAAAGGGATTGGCCACGATAATCAAAATCAAGACGCAAATCTTTGGAGGCTAGTTTCTTTTTGGCGCAATTCTGACCATTTACATATCCGGGTAAAATAAAAAGGAATACAAATGAAATTCGTAAAAAGACAGATAATATTTTTAGATAGGTGATCATTAATTATTTATATAAATATTGCGTAATGACATAACTTCGTTTGAAATGTCTACAAATTCTTTTTGGGTTATAATGGTGTTATCATCGTTAAAATACAACTCATCAAAAGCATCTTGGATGGGTTCTAAATCTTTTTTAACCTCTTCTACAGCTTTTGTTGGTTCCTGATTATTCAGGTAACCCATTAAATTCTCGAGAAGGACCTGTTGATCGGCAATTCGCTCTATCAGCGGATTATTTATATCAAGTTTACCTACCGATTCAATGGTAACATATAACCCTTCAATCCATCCGCCTACTAATATCAATCCTAAAATATCAGACTGTCCCTGGCTCTCAAGAAACTGATTTGCCTGGCTGTAGGAATCGGCGGCAATTTCCATCAGCGAGTCAATATTATTTAGGTTATTATCGATACGGGTAGCTATTTTTTCACCATAACCTTCGTGTAATCCTAGTTTTTCAGCCAGTTTTTGGGCCGCATCAAAATAGTTAAGGGTAGCCTGATAATCTCCAAAAACCGCACAATAAGCTAAATCAGCAGAATAAATACCAAAGTTTATTGCCTGTGATTTTCGTGAGGGGTAATTATCTACATTTTCAAAATTATGTAAATCATTCAACACAAA
Organism: Bacteroidales bacterium; assembly: GCA_046704385.1. Classification (GTDB taxonomy): domain Bacteria; phylum Bacteroidota; class Bacteroidia; order Bacteroidales; family SZUA-534; genus GH45. Next base: position 81,960 of record JBJKSB010000021.1, read on the forward strand.
TGGTGCATCGGTTTTTTCGATAAAAATAAACATCTCCATAGGTGATGGAATTTTATAATTAACGCCTGAATTTTCAACTTCAATAAAATTTTCGTAAAGGCTCTTTGGTTCCGTTTCTGGGGCCTTTTTGCTTTTATTACTGACGTGATGACAGGATGCTAGGACAGTAAATATCAAACTGAGAGAAGTAATTTTATAAAAGTACCGGTATTTAGCTGCCATTAGGGTGAATTTTACATTAAAAAGTTACTCTTTCTGTTGCATTCAGTATGGTTCTCAACAAATTTATATATTTTTTTTACTTCAGCAAATCCGCAATAATAGTATATATCTACTCTATGGGATATTTTTTCAGTTTAAAATTTTGACCATCGAAAACCCCATACGAAAAATTATAAAGCCAGTCTCCCAGGTTTATGTATCTGCTGTTTTTCCCAATAGTCTTATCTAACATCAAATGGCGATGCCCGAATATCAGATAATCGTAATGTTTTTCATTTAATTTTTGTTCAGAAAACTGATAAAGGTATTCTTTGGTATTGCCTTTATATTTACCTGGTTGTAAACCTTTTGATTCACGGCTTGAATTTGACCAGCCATGTCCCAGCCAGAATGCAAAATTTGGGTGCAAACGGCTAAAAAGCCATTGCAAAATTTTACTTGTAAAAGCAATTTTTAATAATTTGTAGCTGAAATCACCCGGGCCAAGCCCATCGCCATGGGCAATGAAGAATTGTTTGCCGAAAAACTCTTTTTCAATACCCTTACGGTGAAGTATTACTCCAATTTCAGTAGGAAGATAATCAAACACCCAAACGTCGTGATTGCCTGTGAAATAGTGAACCGGAATGCCTGAGTCGGTAATTTCAGCTATTTTGCCAAGGGTACGTACAAAACCGCGGGGAACCACCTTTTTATATTCCCACCAAAAATCAAAAATATCCCCAACCAGAAAAATTTCCTGAGCGTCATGTTTTATCTCATCGAGCCACTTAACAAAAAGTTTTTCTCGCCAGCGGGCTTTTTCAATCGTGGGATGTCCAAGGTGAACATCGGAAGCAAAGTATATTTTTTTAGGGCTGGTTTGCTGCTCCATTGCTTGGTTTTGGGTTAAATATTTCATCAAGCTTTTTCAGCAATTCATCGCCAAATAAATTTATGGCAATAATTTTTCCCTCGGGATTAATCAGGAAATTTGCGGGTAAAGCTTTTACATTATACTCTCTGGCGGTATTGCTGTCCATGTATTTAAGTTCACTTACCTGGTTTTTCCAATAAAGCTTATCTTCACGAATCGTGTTTTTCCAATCTGTTTTATCACGCTCAAGAGCGACCTGAAAAATCTCAAATCCTTTGTATCTGTACGTTCGGTAAGCGTTTCTTAAATTTTCGTTTTGTTTTCTGCACGGGCGGCACCACGAACCCCAAAAATCAACCAACACATATTTACCTTTTAGCATCGACAACGAAAGTGTATCGCCATAAACATTGGGTAATGAAATTTCAGGAGCCTGCTTGTTTATCATACTTCCACTATTTTCAGATGTCCGCTGTTTTAAGGAAAGCTTCCCGTGTGCAATGTAGGCATCCATCATTTTTACTATATCAATAGTATCGAATCTTCTTAGCAGAGCTGTATCCACCATCTCAAAATAGGGCAAATCGTTTTTAAGGGTAAAAAGATTATAGTTGGGCATGAACTTCTGACTCAATGCGATATAGCTGGCAAAAGTCCCGGGATTCTTTTTAATAAAATCTTCAAAATACTGTTTTTCTGAATTTATAACCGAATCTCCAATTCGGGTTAATCGTTCCACAATCGTGTCAATGCCGGGATTAAGCTGATTTTTCATAAAAAAAGCATTTAGAGTATCGATAACCAAAACCGATCGATAATGGTGCTTAATCACTTCCAGTACTTGTTCAGATTCAGCGGAACCCTTAATTTTTGTCGATTCAACCAGGTTTGAAATATTTCCGGTCACTGTAATTATTTCATGTGGTAAAGGCGTTAACCGGATATAATTTGGATTATTAAAATAGAAGATGTAGTCACCCGGTTGGTTTGTTTTTTTTTCAAAAGTGAATTTTCCACCCATATCAAGCTCAATACTGTCAAGGGGTAACCCGGGCATGGTCATGTCAATTACTTTGATATACCTGCCGGCAGCTCCGTTAATGTCAGCATTAATGGTATATTTTGCAGTTTCGGGTTTACAGGCAGCCAGAACCAGTAAAATAAGTGTTACCGGAATAAAAACTTTATGCATATTTTTAATCATTGTATCCTTTTTAGTTGCGTACAAACTTACATGATTTTGGCAAATCAAAAAACAATCACCTGTTAAAACGTAGCTGGTTGCAAATAATTATTAAAGCAATTCTATACATTTTTTTATTTTTGCATCTTTATATAATTAGGTACTTGAAGATTTGGGAAGATATATCGAATTTTGATGCCATTAATCCGGTAATTACTATTGGTTCGTTCGACGGCGTGCACCTGGGACATCAGCAGGTTTTAAAACAATTAAATGCATTGGCCGGGGGGGTTAATGGAGAAAGTGTTGTGTTTACTTTTTCTCCTCATCCTATAACCGTTTTGGCACCACGGCAGGAATTTGTTTTGCTTACTACCATTGAGGAAAAAATCGGTCTGCTTAAAAAATCGGGAATCGATCATTTGGTGTTGTTTCCTTTTACCAAAGCGTTTTCGAACTTAAACTATAAAGAATTTGTTCAATCGATTTTGGTTGAAAAACTAAAGCTTCATACTTTGTTGGTGGGGTACGATAATGCTATTGGTCATGATAAAGAAGGCAACTTTAAGCAGGTTAAGAAATTATCGAAAAAGCTTGGTTTTCAAGTTGAAATGCAAAATGAAATTACTTTTGAGGAAGGCAAGTTAAGTTCAACAGAAATACGTAACCTTTTGTCGCAGGGTAAACTGTTGCAGGCATCAAAACTGTTAGGTTATCCGTATTTAATATCGGGTACCGTGGTTCATGGTCATCAAATCGGTAATAAGCTTGGGTTTCCAACGGCAAACGTACTACCCAGCGATAATAAATTTATACCGGGAATGGGTGTTTATGCAGTTTTAGTCAGTTATAAAGAGCAAACTTATAAGGGCATGTTAAATATTGGTTTCAGACCTACCATTGATGAGACACCCAAAAAGCCGGTAATTGAAGTTCATATTTTTGATTTTCACCAGGATTTATATAATCAATTTATAAGTATTAGTGTAGTACGAAAGCTGCGAAACGAGTTCAAATTTGAAAATGTTGAGGCTTTACGGGCACAATTGAAAAAAGATAAGCAGTTTGCATTGGAAACGCTGGCCAAAGAGTTTGGGATTGACTAATTTTTTAGAAAACTCTGAATTTTCAAAAAATAAATATCAAATAAATAACAATTTTCAAAATTTTAAATAACAAGCAGCTTGATAGTTTTAGATTTAAGAGTTTGCGATTTAATTGTTCTTTGTAATTTTAGCTTTTATGAGTTTTCTTGCAGCCAATAACCAGTTATTGTTGCATTTGTTGTTTAACAATTTCCTTTTCCTGTGTAAAATCAATCATTGAATTTTCACTTTCTACTGAGGAAATGCGATTTAAAATATTTTGCAGGAATTTTTGATGCGCTTCGCTTTTTGGATTAAAAGGTCTGTGGTTTAAATCAAGATTAATCCTGTCAATTTCATTCATAAGTTTTTTTGAATCGGGATGAATACAGGCAGATTCAAACTTTTCCCAGATATAATTTATTGCTAAAGTTGAGGGATGAATCATGTCGTTGGCATAAAAACGGTAATCGCGCAAATCGTCCATCATAATTTCATAGGAGGGAAAATAACTTACCTGCTCGAATGATGAAATCAATTCGTGTACAGCCATTATTAAAGTGGCTTTACTTAACAGGTTTTCCTCAGCACCATCTTTTAAATGACGTACCGGGCTTACGGTTAATATTACTTTCAGTTCGGTATTAAGTGCGAAAATGGTTTGGAATAAAGTTTTGAATCTTTCTGTTATTTGTTGTACAGGCAAACGATATCTTTTAAACTCTTTGGCAGGTACTTTATGACAGTTTGATACAATTTCGCCGGAGTGCAGAAATTCATAAACCCAAGCTGTGCCAAAAGTAAGAATTAAAAATTCAGTTTGTTTAAGCATTTCAGCTGCCTTTAAACTCGATTCGTTTATCTTTAAAAGGCAAGCGTTTTTATTTGTATTCGAAAACCGGCTATGATGGTAAAAACTATTCCATATACCTTGATGCTCAAATAAATCAGATCCGGTAAATGTTTTTCCTGAAATTAATATCTCCATCGATGTTGCTATCGATTCAGGATTGTAAATAATGCCAAAAGGATTAATAATGATTGGGAATTTATAATAACTCAGTTTATTTCCCATATTTTCGGAAAAACACGAACCCAGTGACAGAATTTTTCCGGCATGTGTAATTTTGTTATCGCTCGGTTTAACCGGGAACGTAGTACGAAAAGTGTCCATCAATATCGTATGTTAAATTTGCTTGTTGATCCAGTCAATCACGTTTTGAGCAACTTCTGAACGGGTGGGTTCGTTATGCAATTCATGATAATATCCCGGCCATTCTTTATATTCAATTTTTTCCGGATTATTCAAAGCGGTCTGTTTTGATGAAATGGGCGATGTAATATGGTCATCTGTTCCATGCATCAACAATACCGGTAACCTTAGTTTATCGGCATTAGCAATTGCCCATAACCCTGTTTTGAATATTTGACTTAAGAGTCTGAATGAGATCCTTCCATGATTAAAAGTGTCGCTTGAATACTTTTCAACTTCAACAACATCTCTGCTGATATCATGAATATCTATACCACCATCAACAGTTATATTTGGTACCAGGTAATCAAGAAGATGAACTATATTTTGCAAAAACCGGTTTGGATTATTTGTCAGTGTCAGCCAGGGAGCAGAAATAATTCCCCCTTTCAAATCGGGATTTCTGCGTTCCAGGTAATTTAGTGCCAGGTTGCCACCCATGCTGTGTCCATAAATAAACTGTGGGACATTAGGAAATTGTTCCCGTGATTTTTCAAGGGCTGTTTCAATATCATTCAGCAGCCCGGTGTACGATTTAATTCGTCCCCGTTTCCCCCCGGTTTTCCCATGGCCTCTTAAATCGAATCCCACAACGGCGATTCCTGCATTTACCAGATAATTAAAATAGGGAACATAGCGCATGCAATGGTCGCTAAATCCGTGTACCAGTGTAATAGCTGCTTTTGCATCCTCTTCGGGAGCCCATAGGTGGCCAAAAAAACTTATTCCGTCATTTGATATCCACGACAGATCTTTTTCAATCATAGTTGTGATGGTTTAATTATAGAGCTAAATTTACATTAAAAGTTATAAATTTATTTGAAATGCAAAATATTAAATGATTAAGTCGTGGTTTAGCCATTAACCTCTCCTGATAATTACAGCCAAATATTCTTATAAGAAAATGTTAATAAAATAAATGAGCTGCTGTATGATTTGCAACATAAAAGACAGCCTGTTTTTGTGATTTTATTGTTTGTTGATGCTAATACCATCTTTATAACTTGCTGTATATGTATGCGTTATTTGAAACAACTCACCATTTTTCACTTAATGCATATATTCTTTGAGTTTTTGCAAAAAACATTATTTTTACAGAAATTTAAACATTAAGAAACGTTGAAATTGTTCTCTAAAGGTAATTTTGCTTCCTCTAATATTTAATTAAAAAATAATAATGTTCTTCTATGAGAAAAATCTTTACTTTACTTTTTTTGTCGGTTTTATCCATAGCAACATACAGCCAAAGTCAGGTTCGTGGTGTTGTTGTAGATAAAGGTTCGAAAGAATCATTAATCGGAGCATCAGTTGTAATTAAAGGGACCACCGTTGGTACTGTTACAAATATTGATGGCAGCTTTGTACTTAAAGTTCCAAAAGGTAAGAATACTTTAGTTATATCTTATGTAGGATACCTTTCAAAGGAAATTCAGATTGATGCAAAAGCTGATGATGTTGATCTTTCAACCATTGAGATACAGTCGGATGCAGTTGGACTTGATGAAATATCGGTACTTGCGAATGTTGCAGTTGACAGAAAAACTCCAATAGCGGTTTCAAATATTAGTCCTAAACAAATTGAGTTGAAGCTGGGAACCCAGGAATATCCTGAAATTTTAAAAAGTACACCGGGTGTTTATGCTACCAAACGAGGCGGAGGATTTGGTGATGCTGATGTTCGTATCAGGGGTTTTGGAAGTAATAACGTTGCTGTTATGATCAACGGTATGCCAACCAACGATATGGAAGGTGATAAGGTTTACTGGTCGAACTGGGCCGGTTTATCTGACGTTACCCGCGATATGCAGGTACAACGTGGAGTTGGAGCATCAAAAATAGCTGTGCCCTCAGTTGGAGGTACGATTAATATTATAACTAAAACTACCGATGCAAAAGAAGGCGGCAATGTATTCTATACTACCGGTAATGACAATTACCAAAAAATGGGTGCAACTTTTTCAACCGGGTTAACAGAAAATAACTGGGCATTAACCATGATGTTCTCCAAAACACAGGGAGACGGTTATGTGGAAGGAACCCCATTTCATGGTTCTTCATACTTTATTAGTGTTGGAAAAAAAATTAATGATAAGCAACAGCTTGCCCTTACGGTTTTTGGTGCCCCTCAATGGCATGCACAGCGTTACAGTAACCAACCATTAAGTGTTCTTGTCAAACCTGATGGGATTAAGTTTAACAGCGACTGGGGTTACAGAGATGGAAAATTTCTTAGTAACGAAGTAAACTTTTATCATAAACCAGTGGCAATTTTAAACCACTATTATAATATAGATAAAACTACTTTCCTGAGTTCGTCTCTTTATGCTTCCTGGGGACAGGGTGGTGGAGGTTATGCTACCGTTGCAGGTGTACCCCTTGTATATACTCCTGGCGGCCATATTGACTGGGATCAGGTGGTTAAGAACAATATTCAATATGCCAGCATGGGTAAAGGCGCAGGAATTTATATGCAGGATTCCTATAATTATCACAAATGGTACGGTCTTCTTTCTACCTTGAAGAAACATCTTGGAATAATTGATATTTTGTCCGGTGTTGATCTGAGGTATTATCATGGATCACACTGGCAACAAGCGGATGATTTGTTAGGCGCTGAATACGTAATTGACAAAAGAAATGTGAGTGCTGTGTCATTTTATAACCAGCCTATTAAGCAGGGAGAAAAATTATATTATTATAATGATGGTAATGTGGCATGGGAAGGTTTATTTTTGCAGGCTGAGTACTCAGCTGATAAACTTTCAGCCTTTGCTTCGGTTACAGGTTCAAACCGATCATATCAACGTATTGACCATGCCCAGTATTTTTCTGATGATCAGAAAACTCAACTTTTGAATGACCCGGTGGTTAGGGCAGAGTACGAAAGCAGATTGCAGGATTACATGACCAGTCAGGGTAAAAGTTCAATTTTAGAAACTGAAGCCTATACCGTTGCTCAGACTACTCCATGGCACAGCTTTTTAGGATATTCCCTAAAAACAGGTGCAAACTATAATATCTCTGAATATCATAATGTATTTATTAATGGGGGATATATGGAACGTCAACCTATTATGAGTACCGTTTTCCAAAACAATAAAAACCTGTTTAATCCCGGGGCAGTTGATGAAAAAGTGCTTTCTGCCGAAGTAGGGTATGGTTTCAGAAGCCATTATTTTACCAGCCATTTGAATGCATACTATACCATGTGGAAAAATAAAACCAGGACAGGTAATGTTCCTGACCCCACGAATCCCGATAACAGGTTATTCTATAATATTGAAGGGATTAATGAATTACACAAGGGTATAGAATTTGACTGTGTAGCAAAACCATTTGATAGGGTTGACATCACTGGTATGATTTCTGTTGGAGATTGGACCTATGCCAATAATGTGGATACGGTAAGAGTCTTTAAGGATCAAACCGTTGTTTCAACCATTCCTCAAATGTATTTAAAAGGTGTACACACTGCCGATGCTGCTCAAACAACTGCGGCCATTGGAATTAGTGTTGAAGCCTTGCCTGGTTTTAGAGTTGGTTTGGATGGAACTTATGCCGCAAGGTTATATTCCAATTTTAATATTAATACAAGGACAATGCCCGAAAATGAAGGTGAAGATGTTGAAAAGGTTCCGGCTTATATGCTTTTTGATTTGAACGCACATTATGATTTTAAAATGAAGGATCTTGACGCAACTTTTTACGGCAATATGAACAACATATTTAATACAATTTATATAGCCGATGCCTATGAAGGCAAAGGATATTATTTTGGGTTCGGCCGCACCGTATCTGTTGGTTTAAAGGTGAAGTTTTAATTAGAAATTATAAAAATATTATATAATGAAAAAATACTTTTTATTATTATTAATCGCATCTTCTTTGGCATTTGTTTCGTGTGAGGTTACTGATCCGTTAAAAGACCAAGTGGAAGAGGCAAGCAAGGGGTTTAATCAGCAAATAGACTATACTTTAACTGCTGCTGATTATACCACTTTGCAAAAAAGAATAATTTATCTTGATTCAAATGCTGTTTCAACGGCAAATGCTATTGCTGCCAAAGGATATTTTACCGATGAAATGCCAGGGAGTGAGTATGTACCTATGTTGTTAGATATATTAATGCCAAACCTTGATGGTGCAAAAGCACATATTACCTTTAATTATAATGGTGCTGCTCCTGACAATCTGGCTAAAATTGCCGGAATGGATTCTTATACTATTTCACAGAATGATTTTCAAAGCATAGATTCTACCCTGGGTTTCTTAAATTATTTTGCTCCACCATTTGTACCGGCAAACTACATACCGAATATTTTAAGGCAAAATGTAAAATATGAAGGAAGTTCAGATACTGTTGTGGTAAAATACCAGTACTCAGCAAATCCGGTTAAAGTTGAATTTAAAAAACAAATAAATGCAGAATTGGCTGAATCATTCAATAGCGGAACTTTGGGAGTGTTTAAAGATATCAATGTTAAAGGTAATCAAACCTGGAATTATACTACTAAAGATCAGGGATCTGCTTCAATCAACGGATTTGATGGAGATTATTTCGACAACGAAAACTGGCTTGTTTCTCCGACTTTAGATTTAGCTGATGTAACCAATACAAAGCTTCAATTTAAGCACAATGTTCGTTATTACGGTACCGATTGTTTGTCACTTATGGTTACTAATGATGTTGACAGTACCGTTCAGGGAGCTCGCTGGTCAGAGTATCCGATAAGCGATCCTAATACTGATATTGGAGTATTCGTTTATTCCAAATTATATGACCTAAGCTCATACGATGGAACTAAAATTAAGATTGCTTTTAAATATATTTCAACCGCTTCATCATCAAAAGCCCCTGAGTGGTCAATAAGTGAAGTGAAAATTGGTAATTATGGTTACAAAGTAATTGGCGGTGGCGACACATATCTGGTTCAGGACTATTACCAATTTGATTCTGAATCGGAAAAATGGACCTTTATGAACGATATTCACCGATTGAACAGGGCCGATTATGAAAGCATTGGTATGCCTCAAACTGCATTTTCGCAAACTCTTCCTTCACAGGACTATTTGCCAAAGCTGGCCAATAAATTATATGCAACAGCTGCAGCTGATAAGGTTATATATTTTGTTTATGATTATAACAATGGTAAAAATATCACCTTAGCCGATAAATTGACTAAAACAGGTTCCGATTGGGTTTCTACCTATGCATTTGTTCGGGCAGTTACCGAACCGTACAGTAATACTGATGGAGTTTGGAAATTCGACCCGACCGTATACCTGACAATGGAAGTGTCAGATTATCAAATGATTGTAGATTATGTAAAAAATGTACCAGAATATGCTGCCCAAAATACTTCAACCTATGACGATTCTGAAACCTATTTTAGCTGTAATGCTCACTATCCTGATTTCGATGTACGTCCGGGTAGTTATAACAGCAGGTTTAGTAACTGGCAGGAAGATGTGTCAACCGCATTGATTGAAGGACTACTGCCATTCAAATATCCTAAGGCTACAAAGTATGTTAGCGGGGTAGAGGCATTTTATCATATTACTGTAGCAGTATATAACGGGGCAACCGTTAATTATACTTTTATATTTGGTGTAAGCAAGGATGCACCCAACCCGGAATTTTACCTGGTTGATGGTCCGTTTTTAGCTGAATAGTAAATCATTGTTAACAAAAAATATATTTACTTATGAAAAACTTAATTATTCTTTTAGTACTTACCTTTGCCGCTTTTTTTACGGTTTCAGCACAGGTAAACGAGGATTTCTCAACGGTGACTGAGAAAGCTACTATTAATCTTGATGGTTGGATTAACCATATTGAAGCAGGTTCAAAAGATTGGATCGGTGGTTTATATCATGAAGAATTATATGCTTATTTTAATGCATATAATTCAGGTGACGATAGCAATGAAAGCTGGTTAATAACTCCTGGAGTGAATCTGGATGAATTTACCGAAGATTCTCTTAAATTTGACCTGGCTTATGGATACTTTGTACAAGCAGATCCATTAGCTATAAAGTATTCCTTGGATTTTGACGGTAAAGAAGCTGATATTGCCAAGGCAACATGGGTTGATATTACTGATAAATGTAATATTCCGACTCAGGATTTGGTTACCAGTACTTTTACTCCGTTTATCCATACTTCACTTAATATCGACGATCTTTCCGGAACTATTTATGTTGCTTTCGTGGGTACAGGAAGTGGAAACAACAGCCAAACAACAGCTGTTGAACTTGATAATGTTGTGGTAGGTAACCCAAAACCTCAAAGCCGTATTTTGTCTTTTACAGTACCTCATCAGTTGTTAAGTACCAAATTCGATGTTCAAAATGCAAGTTTGTCTCTGACTGTATATCCTGGAACCGATGTTACCGCTTTAGTTCCTGAAATGGAAATTTCAGAAGGTGCTCAGGTTTCTCCAACAATGGGTTCTCCTGTGGATTTCAGCAAGCCTGCAAAATTCCATGTTGTATCCAGCGATGGAGGATCGGTAACTGACTGGACTGCCACTGTAGATATACTGTCAGATACTCCTACTACTATTCACGATTTACAATATGTTAGCGATCCTGAAACCAGCGATGCTTCAGCATTTGTTGGTTTGCCAATTCTTACTACCGGAGTTGTAACTTATGGAACAGGTTCAGGTAGCGGTTATATTCAGGCTGGTGAAGGTGAATGGAATGGTATTTATGTTTACGTTGGTTCAAGTGTAACCAATATTTCATTGAGCAAAGGTGATTCGGTATTAATTTATGGAACAGTTAGCGAATACCATTACTTAACTGAATTTGCTCCGGATTCAATATCTGTTATTGCTGACAGGAAATCAGTTAGCCCGATAACAGTAACTGCTCCTTTAACTGAAAACGTTGAAGGCGTATTAGTTAAAGTAAGCAGCCTGACGGTTAAAACAACTGATACCGATGGTACCTATTATGGAATCACATCATCGAATGATACTGTGATGATAAATAATTCACTTTTTGATGGCTTAGCACTTACCGATGGCGACACATATGATATTACAGGTATTGTAACCAGCAGCTATAACGATTATACACTTTGTCCAAGAAGCACCAGTGATGTTGAAGGAGGAAGTGCTGTAAACTCGAATACCGATGTAAAACTGTCTGTATATCCTAATCCTGTTTCTGGTATGCTGTATATTGATGGAGCTGCTTCTAAAAATGTTCAGGTTTACAATGTTTTGGGAACAGTTGTTAAAACAGTGGAAATGTCTGGTAACAGTATCGACGTTTCTTCCTTAAGTAAAGGTGTTTACCTGTTGTCAGTTGATTCAAAAGTTATTCGTTTTGTAAAAGAATAATAATATTTTTTATTGTTGAAAAAAGGTTACTTTTCCAGGTAACCTTTTTTTCGCTTAATTCCTAAAATATTTTACCTTGAAAATAAAAATTACATTATTATTAATTTGTATTTCCGCAATTACCTTTGCGCAAATACCAGGTTACGATTTGCATAGTATTATTGTAACACCTGGAACCCCTAACCCGATTGCGGGCATAAAACCAATTACTGAAGATAAGCAACCGGCCGATAGTACACTGGATATCGTTAACTGGAATTTGAGTTTTTTCGGCGCACCTTCGTTTAGTAAAAGGTTTAAAGACTTGTCGCGCGATGTGCAAATTGACTCTGTAGCTAAAAAATTAGTGGAGATTGATGCCGATGTGTATGCATTACAGGAAGTAGTAGTTGACAGCTATAACGGCAACGCACTTACCGATTTGGTGACAAGTATGAATGAAGTTGCCGGCAAAGATGAATACAATGGTCGTTATAGTGAATACCATTCCATGTACTGGACAGCCGACGATTCTACTTTTCCCTCTCAATGTCTTGCCTATGTTTGGAAAAAGGCCACAGTGTCAGTTAATAAAGATTCTGCCCTTTTAGTGAATGAAGCTGGCAGTTCCGATTTTGGATCAGGCAGGCTGCCTTATATGTTGGATGCAAATGTGACTTTCCGTGGTAAAACGCAGCGTTACATTTTTATAAATATCCACCTAAAATCAGGTACCGGTTATAGTGATGAACGTGCAAAATCAATGAGACTTTTGCACAAATTACTGGAGGCTAATTTTACTGAAAATAATGTTGTTTTGTTAGGTGATTTTAACACAGCTGATAATCCCGGAGCCGTAGGTGAAATTAAAGATTGGGGAATGTACGACGACGGAGAAGGCGATGGACTTACCGACTATGTACATGTTGCCGGTGACAAGGAAAACGGAATAGAGCATACGCTTATTTCAAACGAGTTATACGACGAACTGGCTTATATAAGCGAATGGGATTGGAATACTACTATTGCTAATACCACAAAATATTCCGATCATTTTGCACGTATGACAAGCCTTTATGTTTACGAGGAAAGTGGAAATGTTGACCCGGGCACTAATTCAATTTTTAATGACGGTAAGTATAGTTTTACCATGTCGAAAGAGGATTACCAAACCATTGTGGATTATGTAAAAAATGATCCTGAGCTTTCACAACAGGAAAGTTCCGGCTATGACGACTCGGAAAACTATTTTGGAGCCAGTGCCTATTATTCAAATTTTGATATCCGTGACGGAAAACAAAATGCTGTTTTTACAACCTGGCAGGATGGAGTTAAAGCTGGAATTTCACTTGGGCTTTTGCCTGCTAAATATCCTGATGCTGAAACAGATAGCAAAATTGTTTATCGGGTAACATTTAACACCTACGATGGTGCAAATGGGAATTATACTTTCAATTTTATTTGTTCGAAAGCTGCTCCTAATCCGGAATTTGAGTTTACTACCAAAACATTAGTTGATTTTAAATTATCGCAGGATGTAGTAAATATTTTTCCAAATCCGGCAAGTGATTATGTGAATCTTGAATCATTCGGAACTATCAAGGCATTTTCTGTATTTGATCTTTCAGGCAGAATGGTGATAAAAGGAAACAATAATTGTGCAGCTACTAAAAGGTTTGATATTACTCAATTAAAACCAGGAATTTATCTGATTGATATTTCAACTGATAAGGGGAATGCCCAACTAAAATTTGTTAAGAAATAAAGGGATATTCTCAAAATATACAAAAGGGGCTGTTCGAGCCCCTTTTTTTAACTTTAAATTCGCTTTAAGCAAATGAATATTTTTCCCGCATATAAAAACAACTTATTCCAGTATTCCTTTTCCCTGCCGTAATAATTCAAATTCATCAGTTGAACAGTCAATTACGGTTGAGGCTTCATTATCGCCATAACCCCCGTCTATTACGGCATCCACCACATCCATGTATTTTTCATGAATCAGTTCCGGATCGGTAGTATATTCAATAATGTCATCTTCATCATGAATTGAAGAGGATAGGATAGGATTGCCTAATTCTTTGACTATTTCGCGAATAATATTATTGTCAGGAATCCGGATGCCAACCGTTTTTTTACGGCTTTTAAAAATTTTGGGCACGTTATTGTTCGATTCCAGCACAAATGTAAAAGGACCCGGCAAATACCTTTTCATCATTTTAAAAGCATCATTTGGTATATGTTTGGTATAGTCGGAAATGTGGCTTAAGTCGTAAAAAATAAATGAAAAATTGGCTTTTTCAAGATTAATTTCCCTGATGCGGGCAACACGTTGTACAGCTTTAGGCTTATTGATACTACAGCCTATGCCGTAAACCGTATCGGTAGGGAATATAATAACACCACCATTTCTTAAAATATCGGCAGCTTTTTGAATCTCCCGTGGATTCGGATTTTCAGGATAAATTTTTATCAACATTGGATTTAACCATTAAGCTTGTGATAATCATCTAAAAACTTTTTTAAGCCGGCATCGGTTAGCGGATGCTTCAATAATCCTAGAATTGGATCGAGCGGACAGGTGGCGACATCGGCTCCAAGTTCAATGCACTTTATAATATGTAAAGTGCTGCGAATTGAAGCTGCAAGTACCTGTGTTTCATATCCGTAATAATTAAACATATCTACAATCTGTTTAATTAACAGCATACCGTCGTGTGAAATATCATCGAGGCGGCCAATAAAAGGAGAAACGTATGTAGCACCAGCTTTGGCGGCCAAAAGTGCTTGCCCGACAGTAAATATAAGTGTACAATTTATTTTGATGCCATTAGCTGACAAATATTTAATAGCCTTTAAACCTTCCTTTATAACAGGTATTTTAACTACTATTTGGGGATGCAAGGCTGCAAGTTTTTCCCCTTCTTTAACCATGCCTTCAAAATCAGTGCTTATCACCTCTGCACTCACATCGCCATTAACTAAATTGCATATATCAACATAATGTTGCAAAATGTTTACTTCACCTTTAATGCCCTCTTTTGCCATAAGCGAAGGATTTGTGGTTACACCATCAATAATCCCTAATTCCTGGGCCTCTTTAATTTGGGAAAGATTAGCAGTGTCAAGAAAAAATTTCATAGTTCTGAATTTTTGGTTTAGTGATAGCAAAAGTAGGAATAAAAATGAAAGGATAGTGTTACCTGTTTTTTAACAAAAAAATGGCCGCCCTTTTAGGCAGCCATTTTATTTAAATTATCTGGTAATTTTATTTTTTTGCGGGAGTATTCTTAACTACATATAGTTCAATAATTTTTAAAATAGTTTCAGTAGCTTTTTCCATTGATGAAATTGGAATATATTCGAACCGGCTGTGGTAATTGTGTCCTCCGCTAAAAATATTAGGGGTTGGCAATCCCATGTATGAAAGCCTTGCACCGTCAGTTCCTCCTCGAATAGGTTTAATCAGAGGTTTAATGTTTATTTGTTCCATGGCATCACGAGCCATTTCAACAATATGAATATGAGGTTCAATCATTTTCTTCATATTGTAATACTGATCTTTAATTTCGAGTTGGATGTAATCTTTGCCATATTCAGCATTCAGTTTATCAGCCATTTGCTGAAGGCGTTGCTTTTTTTCCTGAAATTTCTCCTGATCATGGTCGCGGATAATCAATTCTGCCGATGATTCTTCCACTGTGCCTTTGGCATGTATTACATGGTAAAAACCCTGATAACCCTCAGTATAACGAGGGGTTTCTTCAACTGGAATTGAGCCGATAATACGGTTTAATATAAGTGTGGCGTTAACCATTTTATTTTTGGCTTCACCCGGATGCACATTTTTCCCCTTAACTGCAATTTTAGCAACGGCTGCGTTGAAATTTTCAAATTCAAGTTCTCCAAGCCCACCACCATCAATAGTATAAGCAAAATCAGCCCCAAATTTTTTCACATTAAACAAATCGGCACCTCTGCCAATTTCTTCGTCAGGAGTGAATGCTATTTTTATCGGGCCGTGTTTGAATTCAGGATTTTCTGATATATACTCAGCCATTTGCATAATTTCAGCCACTCCGGCTTTATCATCAGCACCCAGTAAAGTATTACCATCGGTAACTATTAAATCCTGGCCCACATAGGTGAGTAGCTCGGGAAAATCATTTGGCGACAAAACAATATTTTTGTCAAGGTTTAGAATAATATCCTTACCGGAGTAATTTTTTACTATGATGGGTTTTACGTTATCGGCAGGCATGTCAGGACTTGTGTCCAGGTGTGCAATAAACCCAATAGTGGGCACAGTATAGTTTATATTTGCCGGAATGGTAGCATATACATATCCGTTTTCGTCGAGTTCGGTTTTGTTTATACCCATCTCTTCAAGCTCCTCTTTCAATACTTTTGCCAGGTTAAATTGTTTATTGGTACTGGGGCAAGTAGTTGATTCTTCGTTCGATTGCGTGTCAATCTTTGCGTATCGTATAAATCGCTCTGAAATTTTTATCATAATTATAATTGTGAGCTGTAATTTTTTAATTCTTTGTTCAATGCTTTTTCGTCACCAACCAAATTGTTCAACAGATCATGAAACTGCTTTCCGTGGTTTTTATAAACTGTATGACATAATTCGTGCAAAATAATGAAGTCTGACAAATATTCAGGTAATCTCATTAAATGCAAATTCAAATTTATATTGTTTGCGGCCGAACAACTACCCCAGCGCGACTTGAGGTTTTTAATATAAACCTTGGTGTACCCAAACCCTTTTTTTTCAGCCAGTTCTTTTGTTCTGGGCACCAGGTATTTTTTGGCTTCAAATCGCATTATTTCAGTTATAATACTTTTTATAGACTGTTGTATTTTGTCCGATCCAACCTCCTCAAAAGAGGGCACAAAAATAGTGATTAGGTTGTTTGTTTTTTGGGTTATAATGTTTTTTTTATTATGATTTTTGATTTCTATCTCCTGAAAACGGGTTTTAAAACCATGCTGTAAATCAAACACTGGCTTTTTTAACGATTGCGAAAGTTTTTTAGTGTGTTCTAAAATCCAGCCCTGTTTTTCAAGGGCAAAACGGTATCCCATTTCATAAGTCATTAGCGATGGTATAATTACCTTGGGAATAGCACCTTGCTTAAGTTTAATAGCCAGTCTTTTGGTGCTGTGATGTTTGCAGACCTGAATATCCCCAATATTTGCAATGTTGTAAATTTTCGATTTCATGGGAATTTAAAAAAAACGGGTAAGCGACTCATATCGCACCGCTACAACCGTATACCCTTGCTTCCTTCCGGACCTGGGGGGATTCAACAGGAGCTGGTCGTATGAGACTTACCCGCGCACAAAAGTAGTAATTATTCAAACACGAGCAAAAATCCGTAACAAAAAATAATTAATTTTTTAACATGCAGATAATGAGGATGATATGTGAGTGTTTTTATGTTAAAACTGAAGATTGTCAGGGTTTCTTACCACAAGTTAATTGCTCTCAGGTTAGGATTTTGTTTGGTAATTTTCTAACAATACCCCAATACCTTGCAGTGCATGATAGTTTTCACTTCAATTTCAGAAAATGGAATAGTCGCAAGCACATAGTTGCCACGGAAGGTTATATTTTCATGCGACGAAATCGAACAAACAATAATTATTGGACTAATCTAAGTTGTACATTTAAAGCGATTTAACCGTTTATTCTGATGGCAATTCCTTAAAAGGGAATGATGCCTCAATAAAAATGATATATAAAGAGTAGCTTTCCGCTATGGAGGACGAATATAGAAAACCCATAAAAATGAGGTACAACATTATTGAATTTCAAATTATGGCAGAATTTAAACGACTCTGTTTTTAAGAATCACCTTAAAAAAGTATATTTGTCACATACAAATAATAACTATGCGTGAAAATCATTTAGTTAAATACACCATGACCATCGGGTTATACCTTGGTCTGGCTTTTAGTTTGGTCATTATAATTTATAAGGCTTTTAATCGTGTGCATTTTCCGGGTGATCCGGCCGGTATGATTAATGCGTTGATACTTTCTTTCGGAATGCTTTATTTTGGACAAAAGTACCGCGATACCATACACGAAGGAATTTTTTTATATAAAAATGCTTTTGGATTTACAGTATTACTGACCCTTTTCTCGGCCATAATCTATACCTTTTTCTCATATTGGTACTATTCGAAATTTGAACCCGGAGCCATTAGCAATTATATTGAACAGATGCGGGTAGCCTATACCAGTAACAGCAAACTGACCGAACAACAGGTAAATGCTATGGTTGATATTTATAAATCGACATTAACTCCTGGAATTATGGCCTTTGTGGTATTTTTTTCGCAATCGCTTATAGGAGTGTTGTTAGGTCTGGTAATGTCAGTATTTATTAAGAGTCCGGTGCAGTTGAACCAAAATTAATTATAACCTTTTTGATTATGAATGTTAGTATTGTAGTACCCTTATATAATGAGGATGAATCGCTTAATGAATTAATGGCATGGATTGCCAAAGTGATGTACGATAATAATTTAACCTACGAAGTAATTTTGGTTGATGACGGCAGTACCGATAAATCCTGGCAGGAAATAGAACATCTTTCACAGGAATATGGATCGGTGCGTGGTATCAAATTCCGCAGGAATTATGGAAAATCTGCAGCATTATTTTGTGGATTCCAGGTAGCGCAAGGTGAAGTGGTAGTGACAATGGATGCAGATTTGCAGGATAGCCCCGAAGAAGTTCCGGTCTTATATAAAATGATTTCCAAGGAAAAATATGATATGGTTTCGGGTTGGAAGAAAAAACGTTTCGATCCGATAATGAAAACGATACCCAGCAAGTTTTATAACTGGACGGCACGCAAAGCAACCGGGATTAAACTGCATGATTTTAATTGCGGTTTAAAGGCCTACCGGAAAGAAGTGGTTAAATCAATTGAAGTATATGGTGAAATGCATCGCTATATTCCTGTGCTGGCAAAACAAGCCGGGTTTTTTAAGATTGGAGAGAAGGTGGTGAAACATCAGGCAAGAAAATACGGGGTTACTAAATTTGGTTTGGAAAGGTTCATCAATGGATTTCTTGACCTGATGTCTATTATTTTTATTACTAAGTTTGGAAAAAGGCCCATGCATTTATTTGGAACAATGGGTGTGATTATGTTTTTGGTTGGTTTGGGAGCTGCCATTACAGTGGGTGCTAATAAACTTATCCATTTATATAAAGGCATTGAATCGATTCTGGTTACCAACAGTCCTTATTTTTATATTGCTTTGGCCTGTATGATTATTGGTTCACAGCTTTTTCTGGCTGGTTTTCTTGGTGAGCTTATTTCACGTAGTTCATCCGACAGGAATCATTATCAGATTGACAGGGAAATTTAATACAAGGTAAATTTTATAACTTAAGTTCAGGCAGTTCCTGTTGAGCTTTCTGATAGTCTTCCGGTACCCCAATATCTATAAAATAGGAATCAGAACAATACCCCTGCATATTAATTTTATTGACAGAGGCTTCCAGAACATCTTTCTCAAATGAAAACTTGCCTGTTAATTTCGGATGGTTAAATATGGCGGTGTTGAAAATGTAAACACCACCATTGATCAAACCTTTATGCACCCTGGTTTTTTCCTGAAACGATATAACTCTTGACCCGTCCAAAAGTACCGTGCCATAGCGGTCAAAATCATGCATTTCCTTCAACGAAAGTGTCATAGCGGCGTTTGAAGATTCGTGGTGCTTGCAGAGTTCCTCCAGATTTACCTGGAAAAAAGTATCACCATTTAACAACAAAACATTGGGTTGGGAAACAAATTTTAGGGCATTGGCAATTCCTCCGCCAGTGCCCATGGGTTCGTCTTCAACGGCGTATTCAAGCTTCATCCCTTTAAAAGATGATTTGTAATAATTCTGAATTGCCTCGTATTTGTAGCCCACAGCCAGAATAACTTTTTGTATTCCGTAACCAACTAAATAATCAAGCAAATATGTCAGGAAGGGTTTTTCCCCGATTGGTGCCATGGGCTTGGGAATATCGTTAATTACTCCCTTAAGCCGGGTTCCCAGTCCTCCGGCTAAAATTATGGCTTCTTTAATCATTGTTGCCAAACAATTGGTCTTCAACTATTTCGCAAAAAATGTGACCTAAAAGAATATGTGATTCCTGGATACGTGGAGTATCTGTCGAAGGTACATTTAATAAAAAATCTGATAAGTCTTTCATTTTACCTCCAGCTTCACCAGTCATACCTACAGTGATCATATTTTTCTGTTTTGCTACCTGCAATGCACGAACAATATTTTCGCTATTACCTGAAGTGGATAAACCGATAATTATGTCGCCGGGTTTGCCAACCCCTTTAACATATCGTGAATAGATGTTGTTATAGGAATAATCATTTGCCACAGCAGTTACATACGAGCTGTTTACATGCAATGCCTCGGCCTCAAGGGGTGGGCGATCGAAGTAGAACCGGCCTGATAGTTCGGCAGCCAGGTGCTGAGCATCGGCAGCACTACCACCGTTTCCACAAAACAGTACTTTACCTCCTTTTTTATAACAATTCACAATGGCATCTGAAATTTTCTGAACTGTTACCATAAGGGTTTGGTCGTCAATAATTTGTTGCTTGGCGGCTATTGACTTTTCTATAATTGATTGTATGTTAATTTTACTCATACCCAAAATTATTTGGTGCAATATTATAAATTTATTAAATGATTTGCCTATTTATATTTTATTCAATTGTCCAGGTTTGCAATCCGCTTTTCACGAACTCATATCTTTTTACCTGACCCCCATTCTGTTCAAGTATTTTAATCACATTATGCCGTGTGTTAGCCGGGCAATAAAAAAACATGAACCCACCGCCTCCGGCACCTGATATTTTTCCACCGGTTGCCCCGGCCTCTAATACTTTGTTATATAGCAAATCTATTTCGGAATTTGAAATATTGCTGGCCATTTGCTTTTTATGTTGCCAGCCATAATCAAGAATTTCGCCAATTTTATCCAGTTCCCCTTTTAGCAAGGCCTCTTTCATAATTGTCGCCTGTCGCTTTATGTTGTGCATGGCATCAATAGATTTTTCCTGCTTATTCTGCACATTCTGTTGTTGTGCCTCAATAATCTGAGCCGAAACACGGCTTGTCCCTGTATAATATAAAACCAGGTTAAAGGCCAGTTCATTTAAAATTTTTGATTTAATGCGTAGAGGATTTACAATTACCTTATCGTCTTTATAAAATTCCATAAAATTGAAACCGCCAAAAGTAGCCGCATATTGATCCTGTTTTCCGCCGGCCATGCCTAAATCTACACGTTCAATTTCATATGCCAGATGAGCCAGGTCGTATTCCCCCAATGGAAGATTAAGCCATTCGGCAAATGCTCCCAAAATTGCTGTCACTAATGTTGATGATGTTCCCAACCCCGATCCCGGAGGGGCATCAACATAAGTTGTAAGCGTAAATGACAACGGTTTATGGGCATAATCTTTTACAACCCGGTTGTAGATACCTTTTAACAAATCGAGGTTGCCATCAA
Source organism: Bacteroidales bacterium (assembly GCA_046704385.1). GTDB lineage: Bacteria > Bacteroidota > Bacteroidia > Bacteroidales > SZUA-534 > GH45. The sequence goes on from JBJKSB010000021.1 coordinate 103,445, forward strand.
TTTCAAGCACCTGCTTGCTTTCCAGTTCAAAATATTCGTCTTTGTCAACAGCGTTCAGTATTATTTTGCCGTCGGTCCGGGGTTCAATGGTGGCATAGGCATACATGTTAATGGTAGCATTTAAAATTGCACCACCAAATAAATCCGAGTAGGGGGAAACATCCGATCCTCCTCCGGCTAATCCTAATCGTAACGGGGCTTTACTTCGTATCAGCATTTTTATTTAATATTTCTTTATAAACGTTTTTAATTGTATCTGTCATTGTGCTCCAGGCATATTTCTTTTTTTCCTCTATAAGATTCTTATGAAATTCATCAGTCCGGTGGTTTTCAAAAAAGTCGATTAATTTATCGGCGATGGCTTTAGGATGAGGTTCTACGACATAACCCACTTTCTGGTCGGGAATTATCTCCGCCAGTCCTCCCACATTAGTAACCAGCATGGGCTTTTCAAAATGGTAACCTATTTGGGTTACACCGCTTTGGGTTGCGCTTTTGTAGGGCTGAGCCACAATGTCGGCTGCCCCGAAATACAAGCCCACTTCCGGATCGGGAACAAACCGGTTGTGTAAAATTATTTCATCTTTCAGGTTATATCTTTCAATTAGTGAAAGGTATTTTTCTTCATCAGAGTAAAACTCACCGGCAATAATAAGTTTTGTGTTTAACTTTCGAAACCGCTCATCAGCAAATGCTTCTATTAATAAGTCGAGTCCTTTGTAATCGCGAATTAGACCAAAAAATAGTATATAATTCTTTTCAGCATTAAGATTTAGTTTTTTAAGGGCAATTTCGCGTGATACTTTTTCACCAAAATTGTCATACAGCGGATGTGGACAAAATAGCCGCGGTTTTTTGATGTCAAAATAATTTAAATCCTGAAGTACACTTTTCGACATACAAACAAAAGCATCTACACTATTTGCAAAATATCGTGATAGCATTTTATCGCCAGGGCGTTTTTCGTGGGGGATAATATTATCAAGAATTGAAATTACCCTGGTTTGCCTGTTCCATTTGCATATCCGCGCAATAGTTCCGAAGCACGGTGCCATAAACGGAAGCCAGTACTTTATGATTAAAACATCGGGCTTTTGTTTTTTTAATTTTAAACCTGTTTTGATCCAGTTAAGAGGATTTATCGAGTTTATGGTTATTGATATATCAAGGTTTTCAGGTGCTTCCCAATCGGCATATTGTGTTTTTCCCGGAAACAGAAACGAAGGGTATTGTAATCGAAAAGTTTGTATGTTCACTTTTGTTCCATCATCCTGGAAAGCTCTGGCCAATCGTTCATTATAAACAGCCAGTCCTCCTCTAAAAGGATATGCAGTTCCAATTATTACCAGGTTTTGGATCAAAATATTCGAGTCTTTATAATTAGGGCCTAAAAATACTAATTTTTTTAGGATTAAAAAGGGAGTTTCAGGGCATAACACGACGGTATTATCCCTCAATTATTTTTTCCAAAATTTCTATTTTTTGAGAGGGATGGAACCATTGGATGCTTTTATCGCGATTCCAATAGGTCAGTTGCCGCTTGGCATAACGGCGTGAGTTTCGCTTGATTAAACGGATGGCTTCAGTCAGATTATATTCGTGGTTAAAATATCCAAACAGTTCTTTGTAACCAACAGTGTTCAATGAATTTAAATGCCTGTAATTGAAAAACTTTTTAGCTTCGTCAACCAGTCCTTGCTCAACCATGTGGTCAACCCTGTTGTCAATACGGGTATATAATTCTTTTCTGTCCATGGTTAAGCCAATCTGTATGGTTTTAAATGGCCTTTCCTTTTTAGGTTCGGTTCGTAAGGTTGAATATTTTTTACCAGTTAACCGATATACTTCCAGAGCTTTCAAAATTCGTTTCGGATTTTTTAAATCAGCTATATTGTAATATTCCGGGTCGATTTTTTTTAGCTCATTACGTAGATAATCAATACCCTCCGAATGTAATAAATTTGTCAATTCATTTCTTACTTCGGGGTTGGCGGAGGGCAGGTCGTCAATTCCTTTTACAACAGCATCAATGTATAAGCCTGAACCCCCTGTCATTACGGCGTATTTTTTTGTTTTGAAAATATGTTCCAGTTTTTTCAGAGCCTGAATCTCATATTCGCCCGATGAGAAATAATCGTGAATGGAAAGATTTCCGATAAAGTGATGTTGTATTTTTGCTAATTGTTGCGGTTCCGGTACAGCTGTACCAATTTTCAATTCCCGGTACATTTGTCTAGAATCGCATGAAAGGATTTCTGTTTTTAATTCCTGCGCGATTTCAATGCTTAAATTTGTTTTTCCAATACCGGTTGGGCCTAAAATAATAACCAGTATATGCTCCGCCAGGGTTTGCGACATTATCCTAAGATTTTTCCCGGGTTAAAATTCATCAGGATTAAAATCATCCAGATCTTCAGGAAGGTCCTCAAAGTCAAAATCTTCCTCTTCTATTTCAAATTCCATATTTTCCAAAGTGTTTTCAGAATTAAATTGAGGTGGAACCGTACCTTCCAATCTTGAAACTGAAGGGAGTGTAACATTTGCTGGAGATTTAATTACACGGGTGATGCTTCCAAAGAGTAATCGTTCATTAAAATAATCGAACACATATAAAATATGTTGATCTTTTTTTGAGAAAAAATCTTCAATTTTTGTTTCTGACATAATTTTAACCAATGAATCGCCTCCCATATCCATAAGCGTAATTTCATTCAGTTTTTCCCATTGATTATTCGACGTAAAAAAAGAAGCTAATTGAGCCTGGTCATAACCCATTGCTTCCTGAATAGCCAGATGCAACTGTTCAAATGTCTGATCATTTTTAATATTTACATCGAGGATAAATGTTTCTTCTTCGTCGGAAATAAACCGGAATGTATATATCATAAATTTTATTTTAGATTTAACAAAAAATTCAGCGTGTCAACGTTATCTGCGTAATCCCATAACTCTGGTTGTTGTGCCTCACCCAAGCGATACGTATGAAAGCTCCAATTTGTTTTACTAACAGCACACTGAATTTTATGTTCATTGGCTTCAAAAAAAGTATCAACATCTGACAATTCCTTGTAATATATATAATTTATAACGGCGATAGGTGATGCCAGTTGACGATCTTCTTTGAGTAATACAAAACCATTATCAAGATGGGATACCCGGTTCATAGATAAAATCGTCTTTTGATAACTGTAATTATTTGCATATTTATTGTGCTGAATTACCGGGTTGTATTTTTCGAAGGCCAAAAGCATGGGTTCAAAAATGTAATTTACAGGTACTAGCAAATTAGAAACATTTCGGCAGCCTAATCCATAATAGGTAAAAATATCGTAACCAAGTCTTTCAAAATCCTCGTGGGTCTCAGCTCCTGTAATTATAGCAACCGAGTTGCGGTTTTTCCTGATAATGTTCGGATACTTGCTGAAATAATATTCGAAATACCTTGATGAATTGTCACTTCCGGTAGCAATTATGGCATCAATGTCTTGCAGTGTATTTTCTACAAAGGAGATTCGTGAGTCAAAAGAGGTATCAATTTTTACCAGAATTTCTTTAATAACTTTGTAAAGAATCTGGTCTTTGTATGATAATTTAGCTATGGCATTATTTCCTGAAACCAGGGTGCAAATCAAATCATGAAATCCAACCAGGGGAATGTTGCCAGCCATAACAATGCCAATATTCTTTGCGGGGTTGGTTGATTTTTCGGTATAGTTGTTTAGCCAGGTTTCTATTTTTTCAGCTTGCAAGGCAAGCCCCAGACTTTTAAATGCTAATTGAATGGATTCCATGGTGAACCAGGGGTTTTGAATAATGGCTGAATTTATATCGCCATAATATGCTGAATGTTCTATTTTTTCAGCAGTAAGTAGCAATTCGCCACCCAATTTTGAATAAATATTTTTGGCTTTTTGAATATCCATTAACCTGATATAGTGTTAGCAAATTAACCAGAGGCTTTGATAAGAAAAAGCTAAATACTGCGTTGCGCTTGTCAGAAAAATATTCATTTACACAAGTTAAATTCCATTTTTTTTCTGACTTCGCAAGCCTTGTCCTTAGCCTTTTCTTGCAAAGACTAATTATAAAATGCCTGCAAATTAAATATTAACAGGCATTCCTTACAAATGTATTTATTTTCTGATGAATCAAATCAAATTACTTTCAGATAATAATACTTAGATGTTACAAAACAAATGTATTAGTGGGCAATGAAATCCCAGGGCATGGTTGAAAGTACGGTTCCGATAGCCCATCCAACAATGGATAAATAAATGAGAATACCAATGAGCCATAATCCTCCTATTGATAATCCAATAATTCCGCAAACTCTACCGGCTTTTGCATTTTTGAATGATTTTTCAGTATATTTTTCAGGTGTTGCGGCGTATTCTTTCAGGGCTTTATTTCCCAACACAAGAGCCAGTACACCTAAGGTAATTCCTACCAAACCGGCAGCCAGACAACAAAAACATACAATACTAATAATTCCCATCACTAAAACACCGGTTGAGTTAGGCAATTGCATCTGAACGGATTGTGATGAATTCTGAACAGTTTCTTGATTTTCCATAACAAGTTAATTTAGGGTTAGTTTTAATATAAAATTACCAACAATTAAGGTAACGCAAAAAATAAAAAGTACTTTAATTATAGTGGCACCATTTTTAAGACGAAACTTAATATGAATTAGTAACACGGTAAACATTAATAACAAAGGTATTAATGCGGGATATTCTTTAATGCTATCCAATAAATTGCCCCTCAGTAAATCAATAATAGCGCGCTGAGATCCACAGCCAGGGCATTCAAATCCGAAATTTTTCTTATAAAAACAGGGGCGGCTGTGTTGTTCAAGCCAGTTGGCTATTTTTGAAATAAAATTTATTTGATAAAAAATTTCAAAGTGGGAAATCACTGTAGTTTCAACTTACATGACTCAAGTTCTCTTTCCAGCAATTTTTGTTCGGTAATCTCAACAACCAGATCAATTACTTTATTTAATTCACCCATTTTACTTTTGAATGGGGTATAGGTATGGCGGAACCATAATTCACCATCAACAGTAATTAAATTGGTGACCATGCTGCCACTTTCGCCCATATGCAGGTTCGACCAAATATCGAGGTATTCGTTTTGCATAGCGTTGCTGGCGGCAAAAATTTCCTGGAATGATTTTCCAACCAGGCTTCCGGCTTCATAATTAATTTTGGCCAGGAAGTTATCACTAATTGACATAATATTGCCATGCTTGTCTATTTCAATAGTACCCAGCGTATTATTAATGGCATCAATGGTATTCATCATTTCCATCTCACGGCGCGCGGCTTCTTCCTGGGTGGCCTGAAGTTCTTCCATATTTTGTCTTAGCTCTTCCTCCTGTGATGATAACTCATCTCCACGCAATTTTGATTCTTCAAGTAAATTTTTTGTTTGCTCATTAATACGGACATTCGAGATGGTTGAGGCAATATTTTCACCCAGGGTCGAAATAAAATCAATCTGATATTGTTGGAACTCTTTAAATGAGGCCATTTCAATAACCCCTAATACCTGTTCGTTTATAACCAATGGAACCAGCAACAAGTAATCGGGTTCAGCAGTACCTAAGCCCGAGGTAATTTTAATATAGTCTTCAGGTATTTCTTTCAGGTAAACCGGGAGTTTTTCAAATGCGCAACGACCAACAAGTCCTTCTTTGAGCTCAAAATTCTTTTTCAGGTATTTTTCGCGGCCATAGGCTATGGCAGCTTTCATTTCAAAAAACTTTTCGGTATCATCAACCTCATTTAAAATATACATAGCACCCTGGTTAGCTTCCAGATAATCAACCAGGTTATTCATAACATTTTTGGCCAGGTTGTCCATGTTATCGCTGTTTTGCCTTAGAATATCTCCAAAATCAGCCAGCCCTTTGGTAACCCAATTCCGGATTTTATCTTCTTCTGCTCTTGCTTTATTCTCATCCTCTGCTTTTTTCAGATTTGCACGCATTTCAATAAGCGCATTTCCAAGAATATCTTCTTCGCTTAATGCTTCAAATTTAGAATCGTATTTGCCTTCACCTATTTCAACTGCAAACTGTGAGGTTTTTAGCATGTTTTCGATATACAGGTTAAGAGCATCTCCCATATCCCCAATTTCATCGTTATTAGTAACGAGTTTTTCTTTTGGCAGAACTCCTCTGGTCATCGTAAGAAGAAATCCTTTTAGTTTTTGCATGGGTGAAACAATACTCCGGCTGGTTAAGAATCCCACAACCAAAACAAAAAGTGAAATTAATAATGCCAATAGTATTACAACGTGTTGAAACCGCGTAAACGATTTGCTCATTTCTGTATTGATAGCTTCTGATTCACTATCAATTTTTTCTTTTAATTTTGAAATGGATGCTAACACCTCCTGTGTGGTGACAATAACTTCTCCGCCTTCTTCAACCATAGGGTTAACCTCAATAAGTACCATAAAATCATCATAACTTTCAAAACTGTTAAGTTTGTCCATAATGGTCTTATGAGCAGCAAATAATTTTGTTTCAATTGTATTAAAAATAGAGTCTATTTGCTGTTTTGATACAGTATCCCAGTTTTCTGATACTTTTTTTATTTCTTCTTCCAGTTTCGGAAATTCAACTTGATGTATATCCTGCAACTTTTTTTTGTCTGGTGTGTCCGATTGTTTATCAATAAAAACCCAGTTTTTTACCAGCGATTGCGAATTGGTTATCATCGCAATTAGCTCTTGTAACTTTGCCGATGAAGGATTGTAAATGGAGATTATTTTGGAATTAAGTTCTTGATTTTGATTTAAAGATGAATATATAAATATACCATTTATCATGGTTGCAAATAACAATACTCCAAATCCAACAACTAGTTTTTGTGTAATTGTAAAACGGGCCTTCATTTTATATTACTTTTTTTTAATTTGCACTTACGCATTTACCTAATTTCATTAATTGGTGAAGATAATTATTTATTGGCAAAACTATATTCAAAATCCTAATTTTTTAAACTATTCTGCCTATGATGTTAAAAATGATTTATATATCCAATATGAATTTTACCTTCGTTTAATAACCATTTGTCAGTGCCCTTCTTACCTATTGCATAGGATACCGATAAAATACCGGCTTTTGTTTCAATACTTGTTCCAAATCCCAGTGCCTGACGAAATGTGTTCACATATATTTCATTCTTTGGTTCATTAAAAAAGCCGGCATCATAAAAGGGAAATACATAGGATGAACTTCCGATAAAATACCTGAATTCCATGTTGATATAGCTGTAGCTTTTAGTATAAACCGATCGTTCATTAAAACCTCTGATGCTTTTAATACCACCCAGTCTGTAAAGGTTGTTTATTTTTAATGAATCATTAATCATCATACCCGAATGATTTCCTATGAACAGGGTATTATTTAATATGGGAATAGCAAAGCTGAAGGTTGAGATGCTTTCGTACATATTGGTCTTGCTGGTTTGGTTTTCAGTATTTGATTGTATGAAGTTACCGGAAAATAATTGCAGGTCGGCCGACCATCCTTTCCGAGGCATTAAAGGATTATCCATTAGTGAAAAGGAGTACCCTAACCCGTATAAATTGCTTTTTGAAGAAATTAAACCGGCGGAAATATTCTGGCTTATTGATGATCCCGACCATTTGCCGTTAAGTGTAATTTCTCCGGCTCCAGCCATGGGCATGCTGAATCCTATCCTCATATCGGTATTGCTAAAAGTGGTATCTTGTTTATCGAGATTTCCATAAAAAAGGATGCCAACCGGAAGCTTGTACAGAAATGGTATTTTCAATCTGGTCTCAAGCTGTTGAGACTGGTTTCCCGGTTTTTGCCAATCGAATTCAATATTTTCATTTTGTTTAAAAATATTGTTTAATGATAAGGTGATGTTGCCGGTCACCATAGTTTTATTCTGAGTGCCGGGTTGTAAACCAACCATGCCCGTAAATGAATTTTGATAAATGTGTTTTAGCCTGACTTTAACAAAGGCTTTATTTTCTGATAGATAAGTACAGGCTGAGTCTAGTAAAAAAAGGCCGCTTTGATTTATCCTCTTTTTTATTTTTTGTACCGTCGCGGGACTATAGGGTTTATTAGCTACAATTCCGGTTTGTCTGGCCAGATAATGATATGAAATTTGATCAGGAACCATAGATTTAATGCTATCGAATTTTACCATCTGTTCAGGAATTACCGAATAAATCACTGTAGCCATTTGATTATTAAAAGTATATTCTTTTTCAAGGTGTGCGTAAGAATAACCCATATTAATAACCTGGTTTAAAATATTTTGATCCAGTAAATTAATAGTTTGTGGAGTAATTGATTTTGGAATTAGATAAGTTTCAGACAGGTCATGGAACATCGCGTTTTCGACAACTGTTTTTTTTAAATGGTAGGCTAAACCACAATGCATATAAAGAGTTAATGTAGTATTTTGATTCTTAAAGCTATCAATAGAAAATGCCAGGTAACCATTATTGAAATGCAGGGTTTTTAAATATTGGGAGATGAAGTGAATGGAAGAATTCGAAAGTGAACCTTTTGCCTTATCAATTTTTAATCCGGGATTGTAATCGGTATAAATATAGTTTATGGTTTTGACTGATTGTGCTTTACCGGTAAACATTAGCACATTTAATAAAAAAAGAAAAGTAAAAAACCGGTTGAAGAATATGTTGGACTTATGTTTCATGTCCTGTAAAATTACCGGTTTTCCTGCTACTGATTCATAAACCCTTGTTTTTTCAGGGTTTCAAGAAAAGATTTAGAGAAATGGATATTATCTTCCCTTTTGTAACGTTTGTCTGTGAATATTTGGGCCAGGTTATCAGTCTGATTTTCTTCAATTAGCTTGTGGGTTAAGGAAAGGCTTTCTTTTTCAGCGAAAATTTCATCTATTTGTTCAGGACTGTAATCCTGGTAAGTTTCATTATGTATTACACCGTTAAGTGGTATTCTGTCAGTTAATTCGGGATTTTCATCGGGATAACCAGCAACAATAGCTGTTACCGGGATTACACCTTTAGGCAGGTTAAGTAATTCAATGATTTTATCGGCCATGTAAGTTGTTGTACCCAGGTAGCATATTCCCAAACCATTTTTTTCTGCTTCAAGGGTCACATTCTGACTGGCTAAAACAGCATCAATGGTAGCATTATACAACCATAGGAAATTATCATAACCGGGTACGGCATGGCGCTGCTGGCACCATTTGTTAAAACGGTTAATATCGGCACAAAAAGTGATGTGAACAGGAGCCTCCAGAACCATTTTTTGTTTAAAATGAGCCTCCCATAGTTTTTTTCTCAATTCTTCATTGCGGGTAATTATTATACTGTATACTTGCATATTGCCGGTGTTTGATGCCCGGGTTCCTGCCAAAAGAATTTTATCCAGCAATTCCTGGTTTATGGGTTCGGGTTTGAATTTTCTAATGCTGCGGTGGTTAAATATTGTATTCATTGTTTTTGTTGTAAAAGTAAGGATTAAAAAAATAACACAATATGTTACGAATAACATAATATTACTATTACTTTGCAATTTGTATTTTTTGAAGCAATCTTTAAATAAATAACCTCATTATTAGTAATGAAAGAACTGATTAGTAAATACCTCAGGAATATTGAATGGCTGTTAATAGCTGGCCTTTTTATCATCTTTCCGATTATTTTTTCAAAAAAATCACTCGATCCTGTATTATACCCCAGGTTTTTTACATTAAGTGTCTGGGTGTTAGGTATATCAGTCTATTTATTTTTTAAATTGTTATGGAATAAGTTTGATTTCCAGTTTACTCGCTTTTCAAAATTTATTTTTGGAATGGCCCTGCTGTTTTTAATCTGGAATGTCCTTTCGTCATTTGGTGTAATCAACAGGCCCGAAGCGATTTTTAAGACTTTTAAAGAGATAACCTTGATGGTTACATTTTTCTTTTTTTACCAAATACTCCGCAAAAGCAACGAAGCTAGAAATATTGCCATGAAATCGGTGATATTAATGGCCTTAATTTACCTGGTTATTGGTTTGGTTCAATTAAATGATGCAGATCTTAGCAAATTTACAAATGCTACCGATCATTATGGCTATTGGTTCAGGCAAGCTATTTTTAATGTGATGTCAACCATGGCAAGCCCTAATCCCTTTGCCTCCATTATTTTATTAACTTCAACTTTTAGTCTTTATGGAAGTTTCATGTTTAAGAAGTTTTGGAGGATTTTGTCTATCCTGGTTTTCTTGCTTGGAATGTTCTTCATACTTATTTTGACATCAAAAGCCACATGGGGAGCACTTGGGTTGAGTATTATTGTTTTAGTAATATTGATATATATATATTTATTTGTAATAAGGCCAAGGGAAACCGGGAAAATACTTCCTCTTTGGGCACAGATGGCGATCATTATGTTGCCGGTTATTGCTTTCATGGCGGGTGTTTTTTTAATACAGAGTACCAATTTTAAAGCAGCAAAATTACTCGTTGATAAAGTACAACAGGTTTTGCACCCTGAAACCAGTCTTAGTTATATGTATAATTCCGATAACCCAACATCAAGTCAAACACGAACTTTGGTTTGGGCTCATACTATCAAAATGACAAGAGAGCATCCGGTTTTTGGTGTGGGTCCCGGACAATGGCGAATAGAAATACCTAAATACGGTCTGGATGGATTTGAATCTGACATAAGAAATGGCATCAAGCATTTTCAAAGGCCCCACAATGATTTTTTATGGATTTTGGCAGAATTAGGTTATCCCGGGTTAATATTTTTCCTGATTATTTATATAAGTATGCTTGTAAAAGCTTATCAAAATTTTAATAAAAGTAAAGATTTAAACGTCAGGGTTTTTAATGCCATTGCCTTTGCTGTTCTTATTGGATTTTTGGTAAACCTGTTTGTATCATTTCCGCGGGAACGAATTTCACATAATATTGTTTATTTATTAATTTTTGCCTTAGTGCTTGCGTTTGATAAAGCACAGGAAGAAAAATCAAAATCATTAAAAAAGCCGGCTGGTATTGTTCTGTTGGCCGTAATATTAGGAGCCGGTATATTTAATATTAAACCCGCTCTTGATATGAAATATGGGGATAAAGTGGCCAATGTTTTAAGGTATGCAACCCGGAAAGGAAATATCAGGTTAATGTACTCCGCAGCAAAGTCGCTGGAGGGAACTTATTACACTTTAGATCCTTTTAGTACACCAATTCCTTATTACCTGGGAAACGCCTTACATAGCAATAATAGATTACAGGAAGCTAAAATGGCATTTTTAAAAGGCTACAAAATTCATCCCTATCATTTACAGAATTTACTGAACCTGGGGACAAGTTTTGACCTGTCAGGGGATCCAAAAACGGCTAAGAAATATTATCAACTGGCACTGGATATTTCACCAAGATTCAAGGAAGCACTCGTAAATATGGCAATTGTTGAATTTAATTTAAAGGATTACAATGATGCTTTTAACCATATTGTTAAAGTGCCTTACCAAGCGAAAAATCCGGCCCAGTTTGAAAAGGCTGCTCTTACCATAACCAAGGTGAAAGGGGCGCAATTGGCAAAAAATGTTGATCAGCAAAAACTTAAGGATTGGATAAAGGATGATAATAAAGTAAGGGCCACTTTTATTAAAGTTCAGAACGAAAAACAAAGCTTTGATAAAATTTTCTTGCAAGAGATGGGAAAATAATTTAGAAATATCAATCTAAAACTTTATTTTTAACAAATTGTTTGAGTGCTAATTTTACATTATTAATAATTAAAGATTGTTCAGATGAAAAAGGTTTTCGTATTATTAATGGTTGTTGCATTTGGAGTAGTATTATTCAGTTCATGCAAAACAGCCGATTGTCCTGCTTATGCAAAGACGGATAAAACTGAGGTAGAGCAGGCAGCATAATTCACTTGTTTAGGTTCAAAACTAAACCTCTGATTCAGGAGGTTTATTTTTTTGTAATACCCATAAACAACATAATTTTCCTCTTTTTACATGATTATTTATGGCGTATTCCATCTGATGCAGTGAATAAAAATTTTTGCAGATGAAATATGCATTATTGACATTTCTGGCATTAGCAATTCATCCTCTGTTAATTTTTGCACAAGGCGATATTGACAGTGAACAAAAAGTTCTTATCCGGAACGAACGATCCTACCATCTTAGTCTAAACAGCAATGGATGGGGCGGCGGTTTTACCTATGGAAAAATGATCAACATCAAGAGGAAGATTTTTTATACTGCTGAATTGGTTACCATTAAAGATGCCAAAGAATTAAAAATCAACAATCCTTACCAACCGGAACTTAGGCGTTTTGTTTACGGAAAAAATAATATTTTCTACGATTTCAGGTTTGGCTATGGGCATTTAATTAAATTGTACGATAAAAAAGATAAGGGAGGAATAGAAGTTCGGCTTTTTTATCATATTGGTCCTGTGCTGGGACTGTTAAAACCGGTTTACTATATAACCAGCGTCGATCCTTTAACTACCGAACGATTCGACCCGGCATTACATACATCCACAAGTATTTTGGGAGGGGCATCCTATTTTAAAGGATTTAATGAGTTATCGGTAGTTCCCGGGGCATTTGCAAAAATTGGCGGAAGTTTCGAATTCAATAAAAAGGATATTTTAATTAATGCCCTTGAAGGGGGTTTGACATTTGATTTATTCCCTAAAAAGATTGATATAATGGCAAATGACAAAAACCAATTTTATTTTTTCGCCATATTTGTCAGTTATCGTTTTGGTAAAATTATTAATCCCCGGGCAGTAGTTCAAAAAGGCAGCTAATATTATAACCAGTTTTATTTTACTGTTCAATCCAATAAAAATATTATTTTTAGATGCTTAATGGTGTTTTAGCCATACTATTAGCAAAGTCTTTATATTATAATAATTAGCATATATTTTTATCTTATTATCTTCGAAAAAATTTTGTGCAGCTCTATAGAAACCATCATATTATGAATAATTATAAACGGATGAAAAACAGGTATTTATTGCTGATTGTTAGCCTGGTACTAGCGGTTGGATTATTAGTTGTATTGGTTCCCATGAATAAAGCGGAACGTAAATACCAACCCCGTTCTCAGGATAATAATTTTTTGGTATCGCAAAATGATGGTGCAGAATATTTTTCAATGATTCGTGCGAATCAAAAAACCGGAACTATTGATATTAATGATATAAACATTGCCCAGGCTAAGTTACTTTTGTTATCAGGCAGAAAAAACGCAGGTACGCAATGGATTTTCCGTGGACCCGATAATATTGGTGGAAGAACCCGCGCACTGTTAATTGATAAGGATAATTCAAATATAATTTATGCAGGAGGAGTATCAGGAGGATTGTGGAAATCGACTACAGCGGGGCAATATTGGGAAAGAGTAGAATACAATGGAGCAACAGCTGAGGATTTTGCCAATCTCGCCATTGTCTGCATCACCCAGGCAACTAATGGAGATATTTATTTTGGTACCGGAGAAGCCCTCTATAATTTATGGGGGAAAGGAGCAGGAGGTTTTTTAGGAAGTGGGATATGGAAATCGTCCGATCACGGGCAGACATTTGAAAAACTAACCTCAACATGGACAACCGATGATGATAAATTTGCCTTTTCAGCAGTGAGCGAACTGGCTGCAGATGTTTCCGATGCTAATACAGTATATGCAGCTACAAGGAGCGGACTTAAAGTGACAAAAGATGGAGGTAAATCCTGGTCGCCGGCACCCATGCCTGACATTACCTATAATGCCAAATTCTCGTCAGATGTACTTGTAACCGCTGATGGTACAGTGGTAGCCAGTGTGAATAATAAGTGTCTTTTAAAAAAAACCGGGGCAAGTAGTTTTATGCTTAAATCGGGGACAGATGAATTATCAGGAGGAAATCTTATCTCGGATTCATTTATTGGCAGGCTGGAATTTGCCAGTTCACCGCAGGATCCTAAGTATATTTATTGTATTGCAGCAACTACAGGTGAAGCACTGAGGAATATTTACCAGTCAAAGGACGGCGGAGATACCTGGGTTATTATTGGCAAAGGTGGATCAGCTCTGTTTCAGCCGCTGGGAAGTCAGGGTATATATGATATGTGTATTGCGGTTGATCCGGTCAATAAAAATCATGTGTATATTGGCGGACTTAATCTATGGGAAGGAAATGCTTCAAAAGTCGGACATTTATTTGCATGGAATCAGGTTTCCATGGGCAATTTGGATCAATGGTCAGGTTTGTATATTCATAATGATTTACATACCATAAAATTTGATCCAAATGATGCACAAATCATGTTTGTTGGGAGTGACGGCGGTATCAGCCGGGGTTATATCAATAAAGATAACGTTAAACACCTGTTCAGGGTAATGAATAATAATTATAGTGTTACTCAGTTTTATTCTGTGGCTATGAATGGAATTGGTGATTTGTTGGGTGGTACCCAGGATAATGGAACTATTCTGATAGTTCCGGGTACAGGAAATACTGACAACAGTGGATTTGAAGCCAATACAAAAATACCGGTCAATCTTGCTGTAATTACATTGCATGCTGATGGAGGCAAGGTGGCTGCATCAAGCATTAATCCGACAGTAGCTTTTGCAACCACCCAATTTGGAGGTCTATGGCGGAATAATGATAAGAATTTTGGTGATTGGAATACATTTTATACAACCGATCTGGCCGACCTTCAGGAATGGACCTCTGGTGGTTATGAAGTTGACAAACAACAAGCTGCTTTTGTTACACCCATTACTTATTGGGAAACAGATAACGATCCGTTTAGTACCGATGAAATTCAATTTGTTGCAAAAATGGATTATCCTGCAGACACCACTATTATATTGCCCAGCCATAATATAAATAAAGCGCCCATTAAAATTACACTGGATAGGGAATATAAAAATGGTGATACTATCTCTTATCGCGATCCGTACAGTTCTTTATTTGCCTTTGGGATGAAAAGAAATGTTTGGTTAACGCGCAAGGCTGCCAACTGGAATATTACATTCGGTCAAAAAGACTGGTGGAGGGCGATAAAAAGAGGTACTCTCGCAAATGATGAATATATAACCGAAATGGAGTTTTCGGCTGATGGGAATAATTTGTTTTTTGCTACGCATTATGACAGTGAAGGTATTAATGACATTTACAGGTTGTCTAATCTGAATAATGCACGAACCTATAATGATGCTGATTACCTGTATGGAAAAAATATTGTAACCGAACTGGTAAAAATTGGCAGCGCAGGTGACCGCTACGTAACGGGCATTGCTGCTGACCCAAATAATGCTGACAATATTATTGTTACGCTTGGGAATTATGGTAATAGTGATTATGTATATTTATGTACTCAGGCAACATCGGTTACGGCCAAAGAAAATCTGGATAATTTCACCAATATAACAGGCAATTTACCACAAATGCCGGCTTATGCCGCACTATTTGAAATGGATAAAAATGCCGGCAGAGTACTGTTAGGTACAGATATGGGTGTGTTTATTACTGATAATTTAATTTCTCAGGTTTCTGCAAAAAATAACATTACATGGAATCCAGATCAGGTTGGAGTAGGTCCGGCTCCTGTAATGCAAATAAAACAGCAAACTTCAAAAAACTGGTCAAATGGAACCTATGGGCGTATTTATATTGCTACACATGGTTTGGGTATATTTGAAGACAGGACCTACGAGGGAATTCAGGATACAAAACCCGGTAGTAATATTTATTTATCCGACAACTCAAAAATGACAATTTATCCAAATCCTGTAGTAAACCGTGCAAAGGTTAGCATTGATTTAGCGAGGGGTAAAAATGTTGTTTTTGAGGTAATAAATTTATCAGGGCAAATAGTACAGAGAATAAATATGGGATACCTGCCTGGTGGAGAAAACACGCTGGATTTAAACCTTGAAGAGTTAAAAAACGGGGTTTATTTATTGCGAATAAATGATCAAAAAAACAACAAAACTGTGCAGTTTATAAAAAAATAAGCTGATATAAATCATTATATAAAAACGGGTTCAGAACCCGGTTTTTTTTGTTTTTTGAATGCCGAATTCATAAATTTGAGCGCCTTTTTAAAAACATGTTTTTAATTCGCAAGAAATTAATTACAAGGGAAAAACAATTATTTAAAATCATACATTATGTCAAAAATTAAAATTGGTATTAACGGATTTGGCCGTATTGGTCGATTTGTATTTCGTGTTGCAGCTGCAAACGACAATATTGAGGTTGTTGGCATCAACGACCTTATTGATGTTGACTACATGGCTTACATGCTAAAGTACGATTCAACCCATGGGAGATTCAAAGGTACGGTTGAAGTTAAAGATGGAAAACTTGTTGTAAACGGAAATTCTATCCGCGTTACTGCCGAAAGAAATCCTGCTGATTTAAAATGGGGTGAAGTTGGCGCAGAGTATGTTGTTGAATCAACAGGCTTGTTCCTGACTAAAGAAAAAGCACAAGGCCATATTGATGCCGGGGCTAAAAAAGTTATTATGTCTGCTCCTTCAAAAGACGATACTCCAATGTTTGTAATGGGAGTAAACAATAATAAATATTCAAAGGATATGACATTTGTTTCAAATGCCTCATGTACTACAAACTGTTTAGCTCCAATAGCTAAAGTTTTGCATGATAATTTTGGAATTATCGAAGGTTTAATGACTACTGTACATGCTACTACAGCTACGCAAAAAACAGTTGACGGTCCTTCAATGAAAGACTGGAGAGGTGGACGTGGGGCAGGTCAGAATATTATTCCATCGTCAACCGGTGCTGCTAAAGCTGTAGGTAAAGTTATTCCTGAATTAAATGGTAAACTTACGGGTATGGCATTTCGTGTTCCAACTCCTGATGTATCTGTAGTTGATTTAACTGTACGGTTGGAAAAATCAGCTTCATATCAGGCTATTTGCGATGCAATGAAAAAAGCATCTGAAGGTGAAATGAAAGGTGTTTTGGGTTATACTGAAGAATCTGTTGTATCAAACGATTTTGTTGGTGAAAGCTGTACTTCATTTTTTGATGCCGGTGCCGGAATAGGTTTGAATGACAATTTCGTAAAAGTGGTTTCATGGTACGATAATGAAATGGGTTATTCAACCAAAGTTGTTGAATTAATTCAGCATATGGCCAAAGTTGATCACGCCTAGTATTTAATAATATCATAAAAAAAGCTGCCCGCATGGCAGCTTTTTTTGTTTCTGCCCAATCCTTATATAATTGAGAAATTGGATTTTTCTTTTAATATTTGCAGCAAATTTTATGGATTGTGGGACGAGCCAGAAAGAAAAAACCTTTTATTGAGAAAATTGAAATAACAGGTGTCGCTGCTGAAGGAAAAGCACTTACAAAATTCAACGATCAGGTAGTATTTGTTCCATTCGTTGTGCCCGGCGATGTGGTTGATTTGCAGGTTACAAAAAAACGCAAAAGCTACATGGAAGCCAGAGTAGTTAATTTTCACGAATACTCAAATGATCGTACGGAAGCTTTTTGCAAGCATTTTGGCGTGTGTGGTGGGTGCAAATGGCAGATTTTGCCTTATAAAAACCAGCTTGGATACAAGCAACAGGAGGTATTTGATTCGTTAAGCCGGATTGGTAAAGTGCAATTACCTGAAATAAGCCCGATCATTGGAAGTGATAATACCCAATATTACCGTAATAAGCTGGAATATACGTTTTCAATACATCGTTGGCTGTCGAAGGAAGAAATGGGCAATGAAGAAGCGGACACGAATGCTGTTGGTTTCCATATACCGGGTTTGTTCGATAAAATAGTAGATATTGAACATTGCTATTTGCAACCTGAACCAAGTAATAAAATCAGGCTGGCGCTGAAAAAATTCGCGCTCGAAAATAATCTCACCTTTTATAGCCAGCGAACCAATAATGGATTTTTAAGGAATATGGTCATCCGGACTACAATCTCTGGTGAAGTTATGGTAACAGTTATTTTTGGAGAGAACGATAAAAGGAAAATTTCGCAGGTCATGAATTTCATTAATGAACAATTTGAAAATGAAATTTCATCGTTGCAATACATTGTCAACCTTAAACTGAATGATTCATTTACCGATCTTGATGTTCGTGTTTTTGCCGGCAAACCCCACATAACCGAGAGCATGGAGGGGCTTAGCTTTAAAATAGGCCCGAAATCTTTTTATCAGACAAATTCTGAGCAGGCTTACAAATTATATAAGGTAGCCAGAGAGTTTGCCGGACTTACGGGAAATGAACTGGTTTATGATCTTTATACTGGTACAGGTACTATTGCATGTTTTGTTGCTAAAAATTGTCGGCAGGTAATAGGAATTGAATATGTTGAGGATGCCATTGAAGATGCCCGTGAAAATGCAAAAACGAATAATATTGATAATGCAGTTTTTTATGCGGGTGATATGAAAGATATACTTACACGCGAATTTATTGAAAAAAATGGTAAGCCCGATGTAATTATTACTGATCCGCCCAGAGCAGGAATGCATGCCTCAGTGGTTGAAACTATACTGTATTGTGAGCCAGCGAAAATAGTTTATGTGAGTTGCAACCCGGCAACTCAGGCACGCGACCTGGAAAAACTTGACGAAAAATACAGCGTAGGAAAAGTGCAGCCGGTTGATATGTTCCCGCATACACACCATGTGGAAAATGTAGTACTGTTAATCAGGCGATGATAAGAATCAGGTTAAAAAAAAATTATATTAAGATTAAAATTTAATTAAGTTTTTATACTTTTGGTCTTTAGTATGTTATCCAGCATAAATACAGCAAAAAAATGATTCAAAAAAATATGGATTGCGATAGATGTTTTGATGCGCCTGAAGCAATATTTGCATTATTAACGCCAGAACAGAAAGAAGTTGCCAGACGTAACCATTCGTGTGCTTATTATAAAAAGAATGATGTAATTTTTAAAGAAGGAGATGAGCCTATCGGTTTACTTGTGCTCTGCGAAGGAAAAGTAAAGGTTTTTCGTGAAGGAGTTGGCCGGCGTGAGCAAATTGTTCGGATGGTAAAGCCCTATGGTTTAATGGGTTTCAGAGCATTGTTTGCCGAAGAAAATCATATTGCCACAGCTGTGGCTCTGGAAGATACAGTGATATGTATCCTTGAGAAGGAAGAGTTGATGAAGCTTATCCGTGAAAACAGTGACTTTGCTATTGGATTAATCAGGTCGCTAGCCACCGATCTTGGATTCTCAAACAGAAGGACCGTTGCACTTACACAAAAGCATATCAGAGGCAGGTTAGCCGAATCACTGTTATTCCTTAAAGACACATATGGCATGGAAGACGACGAAGCAACCATAAAGATTTACCTGTCGCGTGAAGATATTGCCAATTTGTCAAACATGACAACCTCAAATGCAATACGTACACTGTCAACGTTTGCCGGTGAAGGTGTTATATCTATTACAGGCCGCAAAATTAAAATTGTTGATCAGAAAAAACTCGAACGAATTAGTTCATTAGGATAAAAATAAGCCACTTAATTGTGGCTTATTTTTTTGTTTAAATTTTTTTTCGTTTAGTTATTAAGTTTAAATGAATTAACTATTTTTAATTTTATCTTTGTGAGCTGTTTGTAGGGATTCCCCAATTATGAATATAAAACCAAATGGGTATTTAAACAGATATGACTAGAAAAATAAAAAATGCATTAATTTCTGTTTATCATAAAGATAATTTAGAGAGAATTGTAAAGGAGCTTGATAAGCTTGGAGTTGGCATTATTTCCACCGGAGGTACATTCAACTTTATTAAAGAACTTGGAGTAAATGTTACTCCGGTTGAGAATTTAACTTCTTTCCCATCCATACTCGGAGGACGTGTAAAAACTTTACACCCAAATATTTTTGGGGGCATTTTAGCCCGGCGTGAAAACACGGATGACCAAAAACAGTTACAGGAATATGATATTGATGAAATTGACCTGGTAATTGTTGATTTGTATCCGTTTGAAGCCACAGTGGCCAGCAATGCATCTGAACAGGAAATTATCGAAAAAATTGATATCGGAGGTATATCGTTAATACGTGCAGGGGCTAAAAATTTTAAAGATGTGCTGATTGTCAGTTCTATGAGTCAATATGATGTCTTGTTCGATTTATTGGTTAACCAGCAGGGCGAAACAACTCTTGATCAACGTAAAAAATTTGCTGGCGAGGCGTTTAAGATTTCATCACATTACGATACTGCCATTTCAAATTATTATACAAAAGATGCCGAAATAGCTTCAAAGAAACTGGAACTTGAAAACGGACAGGTTCTTCGATATGGCGAAAATCCTCATCAATCGGCGATTATTTATAAAATTAATAATGTCGGTACAGGTCATACTTTGGCTGGCGCTAATGTGTTACAGGGAAAGGCATTATCGTATAACAACATGTTGGATGCCGATGCTGCCTGGAAGTCGGCCAGCGATGCTTACCACGCTGTTTCCGGAATTGATAATAAAGTTGCGGTTTCTGTGGTTAAGCATTTAAATCCTTGCGGACTAGCAGTTTCAAATAATATTTTAAAATCGCTTGAACTTGCCTGGGCCGGCGACCCTGTTTCAGCATACGGAGGTATTGTAGCCTTTACCGAAAAAGTAGAATCAGAGATTGCCGTTTGGTTATCAAAAAAGTTTATCGAAATTATAATTGCACCTGAATTTTCAGAGGAAGCAAAACAAATTCTTGAAAAGAAGAAAAATTTAAGAGTGTTGGAAGTTCCTGTGAAACCGGCCATAACTGGTGAAAAACTTTACCGGTCAGTGAATGGTGCCATGTTAGTACAGGATGAAGATGAAGGTATGGATTTAGAATATAAACCCGTGACCAAACAAAAATTTTCCGAAAAGCAACTCGATTTGGCTAAATTTGGAACACAAGCCTGTAAGCATTTAAAAAGTAATGCCATTGCACTGGTTTCACAAAATGCAGACGGCGATTACTGGTTGACCGGGGCCGGGATGGGGCAACCAAACCGTATTGACAGCCTTAGATGGCTCACCATTCCGAGGTTTGAGCAAAAAGATAATCTGAATATTAAAGAGGCCGTATTGATTTCAGATGCCTATTTCCCATTTAGCGATAGTGTGGAGGTTGCAAATGAGTACGGCATTAAATACATTGTGGAGCCCGGAGGAAGTATCAGAGATGAAGATGTAATAACAGCTTGTGATAAATTTGGGATAGCCATGGTATTTACCGGGAGAAGACATTTTAAACACTAAATTTTGAAATAACTATATAAAATGGGATTATTTTCTTTTTTAACTCAGGAAATTGCAGTTGACTTGGGTACAGCCAATACAATAATTATCCATAATGATAAAATTGTTGTTGACGAACCGTCTATTGTTGCTATTGATACCTCATCCGGGAAACTAATTGCGATAGGCGAGAAGGCCCGACAGATGCATGGAAAAACCCATGAGAATATAAAAACAGTTCGTCCTTTGCGTGATGGTGTTATTGCAGACTTTGATGCTGCAGAGCGTATGATACGAGGGATGATAAAAATGATAAACAGTAACAAGACTCAACTTTTTAGCCCGGCCCTAAAGATTGTTATTTGCATTCCATCAGGGTCAACTGAAGTTGAGATACGTGCTGTACGTGACTCTTCAGAGCATGCCGGTGGACGTGAGGTTTTAATGATTTATGAACCCATGGCAGCAGCAATAGGAATGGGAGTTGATGTTGAAGCACCTGAAGGAAGCATGGTGGTTGATATCGGTGGAGGTACTACTGAAATTGCAGTGATATCGCTGGGCGGTATTGTTTCAAATCAATCCATCAGAATTGCAGGCGATGATTTTACTGCGGATATTCGCGAATATATGCGCCATCAGCATAATATTAAAATTGGTGAACGTACGGCAGAGGATATTAAAATAAATGTAGGATCGGCATTGCCTGATCTTGATGAACCTCCGGTTGATTATGTTGTGCGTGGGCCGCACCAAATGACAGCCCTGCCTATGGAAATACCGGTTTCATACCAGGAAATTGCTCATTGTCTCGACCGTTCAATTAGTAAAGTTGAGGCTGCTATTTTAGCAACTCTTGAACATACTCCGCCAGAATTATATGCAGATATCTATCAAAAAGGTATTTTTCTTGCCGGTGGAGGTGCTTTATTGCGTGGTCTCGACAGGAGATTATCTGAAAAAACCAAAATTCCTTTCCATGTAGCCGATGATCCATTGCATGCGGTAGCAAGAGGAACTGGCATTGCATTAAAAAATTCTGATAAATTTTCGTTCCTGATTAAATAACTCGAATGAACTTTCTATGGATAATTAAATGAGGAGCTTATTAAACTTTCTTGTTAGATATCACTACTTTATTTTATTTATTTTAATAGAATGTTTTTCGATTGTTTTACTTATTCAGTATAACGATTATCAAAAGGCCAGTTTTTTAAATTCATCCTCCTCAATTTCAGGGAGGGTGTATTTGACATTTCATTCGGTATATGAATATGTTAATTTAAAATCGGCCAATAAGGAACTTAACGAAACTATTAGTTCCTACCGGAATCAATCCAAAGATGCTTATAAAGATAACCAGATCAGGCTTATGGATGTACTTGATTCAGTATATCTTCAAAAATACCAGTTTATTCCATGCCAGGTTATAAACAATTCCACTAATAAGCAAAATAATTATTTGACACTGAATGTAGGTAAACATCAGGGTGTTGGAATGGAGATGGCCGTTGTTTCCCCAAAAGGTATCGTTGGGGTTGTAAAGGATGTGTCTGAAAATTTTGCTTCGGTAATAAGTGTGCTGAATCAGAATCTGAAAATTAGCGCCATGATTAAAAATTCGGGTTATTTTGGCACATTATACTGGGATGGAATTAATTACCGGTATGCTATCATGAGTGATCTGCCAAATCATATTGTTGTACGAAAAGGTGATGAGATAATTACAAGTGGTTATTCTGCTATGTTTCCTAAAGGGGAAACTATTGGTGTGGTTGAGGAAATTAACGATAGTAAAAGCAGCGATTTTATGTCTCTTAAAATTAAACTGGCTGTCGATTTTAAGAATGTGACGAATGTAATGGTTATTAAAAACCTGTTGCACGACGAACAGCAAAATTTGGAAAACAATTCGGGTCATGATTAAATTACTGCCTCGAAATATATTCCGTTTTATTTTTCTCATCCTGCTTCAGGTTTGGGTTCTGAATAATATTCAATTTAGCGGATTTATTAATCCGTATATGTATGTGTTGTTTATTCTGTTATTGCCGTTTGAAACCCCCGGGTGGCTGGTATTGGTTTTGTCATTTTTCCTGGGTCTGAGTATTGATATGTTTACCGATACTATTGGTATGCATACCTCAGCATCAGTGTTTATGGGTTTTTTACGATCATTTGTATTGCAAGGTATCGCTCCGCGCGATGGATATGAAACCGGCACTTTTCCCCGGATATATTACTATGGGTTTACCTGGTTTTTAAAATATTCTGTTTTATTGGTCTTTTTACATCATCTGTTTTTGTTTTCAGTTGAAGCTTTTACGTTTACAAACTATCATTTAGTTCTGCTACGGACTATTTTAAGTACTATATTTACGAGTATTTTAATATTGCTTAGCCAATATTTGATTTTCCGCAAATAGTATGAATCCTTTTATTAACAGAAAATATATAATTACAGGAATATTCAGTTTATTGATACTCGTATATGTTTCGCGATTATTTTTTCTTCAAATTATTGATCAATCATACAAGTTATCCGCATCAAATAATGTATTACGTTATATAACCCAATATCCTTCAAGAGGATTGATTTATGACAGAAATGGTGAATTATTGGTTTATAATGAAGCTGCCTATGATTTAATGGTTATTCCAAACCAGGTTGAGGCATTTGATACAGCCCTTCTATGTCAAATGCTCGATTTAACCAAGGAGAAAGTGGAACAACGCTTACAAAAAGCTAAATCGTATTCATGGTACAAATCTTCAGTTTTTGAAAAACAGATATCGGCCCGGACTTTTGCGCCCTTGCAGGAAAAAATGTACCTATTTAAGGGCTTTTTTACGCAAACCCGGACATTACGGCGATACCCGGAGAAAACGGCAGCTCATGTTGTGGGTTATGTGGGTGAAGTAGACGAAAATACAGCAAAGAAAGATCCTTATTATAATTCAGGCGACTATATTGGAATCAGTGGGGTTGAAAAATCATATGAGGATGTGCTTAGGGGGAAAAAGGGGGTTGAAATTTTTATGGTAGATGTGCATAACCGGATAAAAGGACAATACCGAAAAGGCAGGTATGATACAGCAGCAGTACATGGCGGAAATATAGTCCTAACCCTGGATAATGAACTTCAAAAATATGGTGAAAGGCTTTTTAACCATAAGATTGGAAGTATTGTGGCACTTGATCCCTCAAACGGCGAAATTCTGGCCATGGTATCAGCACCTTCGTATAATCCTGAACTATTAGTCGGCCGCGAGCGCACACCAAATTACCTGGCCTTACAAAATGATACACTAAAGCCCTTATTTGACAGACCTTTAATGGCAAGATACCCGCCCGGATCAACTTTTAAAACAGTAAATGCACTGATTGGACTGCAAGAAGGGATTGTAAAACCAACAACAAAATTTCCGTGTTTTCAGGGATATTATGCCGGGAATTTTTATATGGCATGCCATGTTCATAAAAGTCCTCTCGATTTGGTACATTCCATACAAAATTCATGTAATGCTTATTATGCTAATCTTTACAGGAATCTTCTTGATGCCCCGAAATATGGTAACATTGAAAATGCGTTTGATGTTTGGCGTAAACATGTAATGTCTTTTGGCTTTGGCAAGACACTTGGTGTTGATCTGCCCCATGAAGTGAACGGATATGTCCCGACTCTCAGCTTTTATAACCGAATTTATGGCGAAGGACGACTGAAATCGTTAAATATTGTTTCCAATGCTATAGGTCAGGGTGAATTATTGATGACACCGCTTCAGATAGCAAATATGGCCGCTATTATTTGCAATAAAGGTTATTATTATACCCCTCATATAATAAAAGAATTGCCACAACAGTTTAGTGAGAAAAAAATGCCCTACCTGGTGAAAAGGTATACTGACATTGATAGCGCCTATTATGATTATATACAAGAGGGTATGTATTTGGTTGTTAATGGTTTGGATGGAGGTACAGCTACCATTGCAAGAATGGATACCATTGAAATTTGTGGTAAAACCGGAACGGCACAAAATCCTCATGGGGATAACCATTCAATTTTTATGGCCTATGCTCCACGCAAGAATCCTAAAATAGCTATTGCGGTGTACGTTGAAAATGCTGGTTATGGATCTTCATGGGCAGCACCCATAGCTAGTTTGATGATAGAGAAATACTTAACCGATACGATTACCCGACCATGGTATGAAAAGCGAATTCTTGATAAAAAGTTTTATTAATGGCTGACCGGAAAGCAAACATATGGCAAAATATTGACTGGATAACCATCGGGCTATATTTTCTGTTGGTTATACTGGGATGGATAAATATTTATTCAGCTGTTTTTACTGAAGAACAAAATCAGACATTTCAATTCGCAAGCCGTTATGGGAGGCAATTATTGTGGATTTTTGCTGCAGGGGGTATTATGGCAATTGCCCTGATTATTGACAGTAAATTCTATTCATCGTTTGCTTACATTATTTATGGTGTATTGTTATTGGTTTTGATTGCAGTTTTGCTTTTTGGAAAAACTATAAACGGAGCAACATCGTGGTTTGTTATAGGACCGGTACGCATACAGCCCTCTGAGTTTGCAAAAGTTGCTACATCGCTTGCACTGGCAAAATATTTAAGCGCGTATAATTTCAGGCCCGAAAAGTTCAAAACCATGTTGGTTTTTGGAGTTATTGCTTTTCTTCCGGCTTTATTAATTTTAGCCCAAAATGATACCGGATCAGCATTAGTATTCTTTATATTTTTTCTGGTGTACTTCCGCGAAGGAATGCCATCCTCGCTTTTATTAATAGGATTTTTAGCATTAACCCTTTTTGTATTGTCGATGATAATCGACAATTATGTGATCTTAATAATTCTTGAAATTCTTGCTTTTATTTCCTTTTATATAGTAAGCAGGAATTTGAAAATGACTTTGGGTGGAGCCATATTCCTGATTTTTGCCAGTGCAGTACTATGGATTGGATTTTGGGTTTTTAAGATTCCTTTATCAAAGAGTTCTGCTATTTTAATCGGACTGGGTGTATCAAGTATATGGTTTTTATCAAGATTTTACAAGTATAAACTTCGGTCGGGTTTGTATATATTAATGATATTGTATTCGGCCATAGCATTTACCTATACTGTCGATATTACTTTTGAAAAAATGCTCGATGGTTATCAACAACGTCGTATTAAAGTGCTTTTGGGTATTGAGTCGGATCCGTACGGTGCAGGGTATAATGTTAACCAAAGTATGATTGCCATTGGTTCAGGAGGTCTTTCAGGGAAAGGATATTTGCAGGGCACACAAACAAAATTTAAATTTGTTCCTGAGCAAAGCACCGACTTTATTTTTTGCACCGTTGGTGAGGAATGGGGTTTTCTGGGCACGTCAGTTGTGCTTGGGTTGTTCTTGATATTACTGATAAGGCTGATTTTTCTTGCCGAAAGGCAAAAATCGAAGTTTTCGCGAGTCTTTGGCTATTGTGTAGCCAGTATTATATTTTTCCATATAGCAGTGAATGTGGGAATGACAATAGGTTTAGCACCGGTTATCGGGATTCCTTTGCCGTTTTTTAGTTATGGAGGATCTTCACTTTGGGGGTTTACTTTTCTGCTTTTTATTTTCCTTAAATTAGATGTAAACCGTACCCAGCTTATCACCTGATAATTTTAGTTGGCAAAAAAAATTCATGGGTTATTGTTCTGATGCCTAGTTTAAAAGAATATTTGCTTAAGGTTGAAGATTTTAATATTAGGTTAATTCGATTCGTTATGTTTGCGGCTTTAGCATCATTTTAGTACCTTTGCAAAATCGAAATGGGGTAATTTATATACCATATCTATCATTATTCCTTTTGGTCGATTCGGACCAATAAAACTGTAATATTTTTAATTTAAAACACTGGTTTTCAGCGATGAAGGTTAACTGTTTTGCCATTATTTAAAATTATGCTGGATTTATATTATAAGGAAATTGATCAAAATAAAATTAGTGTTCGGTCGTACAAAAAGTTGCAGGTACTACTGGCAGAAAATCCAAAATTAAAAAAGATTTTAAGCACTAATGATGATATAGATAAAATTCATGATGAGTTAAAAACATGGGTTTACAAGGAGTTGGGTAAAGATTCAGCCGGAATTAAATATTTTGAAAGAAAAATACAGGGCAGGGAAGAATTGCGAAGGCTTACCTGGAAAGAGGTTGCCGGAATCAGGATACTGGATTATATTGTGAATAGCGGGAGAAAGATTGAGGATGTAAACTTACAAAATTCGGTTACCATAATCCAGCCTTTTAAAATTCTTTGGATGGCCACTAATTTCGGAAATGGCGGTGCCAAATTCGATTTTTTCACCGATATGTTAGCCCTTTTTCGTCAATTCAATGGTATTGAGGTTCATACCTTACCTGAAAAGAGCCAGATAATTCAATGGATGGACAGGCACCCATCAGGCTTTGAGAAGGATGCTGTAGCTGCTCATAAATTGAATAAACAACGAATAATCGAAGTTCTGATTAAAAAAATTAAAGAATCGACAAAATCTGATTCCAAATTTACTTTTCCTCCGGGCCTGACTTATGACGAGAAAATTGAAATGGTTAATGAATGGTGGAATGATTGGAGTTTTCATTTAAAATTTGCAGTACGCGACCCTGAGACTTTAAATGAAATGCTCGATTTTTCATTAACTCCAAAATTAATGGCAAACTTAAGTGATGCAAGGGCTGCCGGAATACCATTTTTTGTGAATCTGTATTATTTGTCATTAATAAATGTTCGCGAATTTGATTTTGCGCCGGGTTCTGACATGGCTTTACGCGATTATGTTTTTTACAGCCGGGAGTTGATTGAAGAATTTGGAAAAATCGTGGCCTGGGAAAAGGAGGACCTTGTAATGCCTGGGAAACCCAATGCGGCAGGATGGTTATTACCTTCATACTATAACGTTCACCGAAGGTATCCTGAAGTTGCTATTTTAATCCCGGATACAGTTGGCAGGGCGTGCGGCGGATTGTGTGTTTCATGTCAACGGATGTACGATTTTCAAAGCGGACATTTGAATTTTGATCTTAACCGACTAAAACCCGATGAGAGTTGGCCTGCCAGGTTGAGAAAGCTTATGAATTATTATGAAAATGATGCCCAGCTACGTGATATTTTAATTACCGGTGGTGATGCTTTGATGAGTTCCGATTATTCCATCGAACAAATTCTTAATGCGGTTTATGATATGGCTCTTAGGAAGCGTAAAGCCAATAAAAACCGACCTGAAGGTGAAAGATATGCCGAAATGGTTCGTATTCGGTTGGGTACCCGATTGCCGGTATATTTACCACAACGAATAACTCCTGAATTGTGTAGGATTCTTGCAGCTTTTAAAGAAAAGGCATCAAAAATCGGTTTTAAACAATTTGTAATACAAACTCATTTTATTACTCCTATTGAGGTAACCCCTGAAGCAATACGTGGGATTAAAATGCTGATTGAGGCAGGTTGGATGGTGGCCAATCAAATGGTATTTACCACTGCGGCCTCAGTACGTGGGCATGCAGCTAAACTTCGTAAAGTGTTGAATGATGTGGGTGTGTTGTCGTATTATACTTTTTCTGTTAAAGGATTTAAAGAAAATAAACACAATTTTGCTACCAATGCCAGGGCGGTTCAGGAGTCAGTCGAGGAGAAAATTATAGGGACTATTCCGCCTGAAGAATTGGACAGGATAAAGGAATTTCCCGAGGACGCTGAAAATATTACTGCTCTGATCGATAATCTGAGGAATAAACTTGAAGTTCCGTTTCTGGCAACCGACCGAAATGTAATGAATATTCCGGGTGTGGGTAAAAGTCTTACATTCAGGGTTATTGGCATTACGCGTTTTGGACGCAGGATATTGGAGTTTGAGTATGATGCCACTCGGAATCACAGTCCCATTATTGAAAAGAATGAGAAATTTACTGTAGTGGAATCTAAAACCATGCTGCAATATCTGGGGCAGTTGGAATGGATTGGTGAAGACCCTGAGGAATACCAGCAGGTATTTGGTTATTCTATTGGTGAAACCGAACCGCGGATGTCAATTTATGAGTATCCTGAGTACGATTTTAAAACCATAGCAAGTTATACCAATTTGGAAGTGTAGTGAACTTTGCAAGTGATTTATACCCTGTTCCCATACAAAAGGTGCTGATTTTAATCGAATTAAATACAGAACTTAAATTTTCTTTAGCTCCCTCAGTTTTCTTTTTTACTTTTGAGGCCGGAAAATTTTATAAATATGATTTCAGTTAGCGGGTTAACTGTCGAGTTTTCAGGATCACCCTTATTTGATGATATTAGCTTTTTAATTAATCCTCGCGACCGGATTGGCCTTACAGGGAAAAATGGTGCCGGCAAAACTACCTTGTTAAAAATATTAAACGGGATTCATCCTTACGATAAAGGGCAGTTATCAGTACCTAAAAATACTACCATTGGTTATTTGCCACAACAAATGTCAGTTTCTGATACCAAAACGGTTTTTAAGGAAACCATGAGTGCATTTACTGAAATTCTGGAACTTGAAAACCAGATTGCCCGCTTAAATGAAGAAATGGCAAACCGGACCGATTTTGAATCAGCTGATTATCTGGATTTAATTCATCAAATGACAGAGAAATCGGAACGATATAATTTACTGGGTGGTGGAAGCATCCATGCCGATATTGAAAATACCTTAACCGGACTTGGATTTTTGCGAAGTGATTTCGACCGGCCAACGGGTGAATTTAGTGGTGGCTGGCGCATGCGTATTGAACTGGCCAAAGTGTTACTACAAAAGCCTGATGTATTATTACTCGACGAACCTACCAACCACCTTGATATTGAATCGGTTCAGTGGTTTGAGGAAATGCTGAAAGTTTATGAAGGAGCCGTTATGGTTGTTTCACATGATAAGGCATTTTTAGACAATCTGACTACGCGCACCCTTGAAATTTCACTGGGAAAGATTTATGATTACAAAGTAAATTATTCAAAATACGTTCAGTTAAGGCAGGAACTTTTCGAACAGCAAAAAGCCACTTACGAAAACCAGCAGAAAAAAATTGAGGAAACCGAACAATTTATTGAGAGGTTCAGGTACAAAGCAACGAAATCGGTTCAGGTGCAAAGCCGCATTAAAATGCTGGAAAAAATGAACCGGATTGAAATAGATGATTTCGATAAATCAGCCATCCACTTCCGGTTTCCTCCTGCTCCACATTCCGGTCAAATATTGGTTGAAACAGTGGAACTTTCAAAAAGTTTTGGTGACCATCAGGTTCTTGATAAACTCGATTTTATACTTGAAAAAGGGGAAAAAGTAGCATTTGTCGGTAAAAACGGCGAAGGTAAAACCACTTTTTCAAAAACCATTCTGGGCTTGTACGAATATTCGGGAAAACTTAAAATTGGGCACAATGTAAAAATCGGATATTATGCTCAGAACCAGAGCGAAATGCTCGATGACAATAAAACGGTTTTTCAAACCATTGATGAGGTTGCCGTGGGTGATATCAGAACAAAAGTCAGGGATATTCTGGCTTCATTTTTATTCAGGGGCGAGGAGATTGATAAAAAAGTAAGTGTGCTTTCAGGAGGTGAAAGGGCAAGGCTTTCCATGGCAAAACTTTTGCTTGAACCTGCCAATTTGCTTGTGCTCGACGAACCGACCAATCACCTCGACATGCGCTCTAAGGACATTTTAAAAAATGCCCTGATCCAGTTTGATGGAACAGTAATTCTGGTTTCACACGACCGCAATTTTTTAGATGGCGTAGTAAGTACGGTTTACGAATTTAAGGGCAAAAAAATCAAGCAGCATCTGGGCGGAATAGCTGACTTTTTAGCCAAAAAGAAACTAGAAAGTTTAAACCAGTTAAATGCTGCAAAATCTACAACTTCTGATCAAATTGCAAAAGAAAAATCAGAAAGCAAGCTGAAATACGAGGAAAAAAAGGACTTGGATAGGCAAATTCGCAAGGCTCAGAAAGCAGTTGAGGAAAGTGAAATAAAAATTTTGGAGATTGAGACGGAAATTGAACAGATGGATCAATTACTGGCAAATCCAGAAAACATTAATGATCATTCCGTTTTTGAGAATTACGAAAAACTGAAAAAAGAATTAGATGAAGAAATGCACTGTTGGGAAAAGCTAAGCAGTGAACTGGAACAAATAAAAGCTCAAAAGGATTAAATATTAATAACTATCTTTTAATTTCGAAAGTAGTGTAATTACAAATGGGCTGTTCAACTACTTTTACCTCGAAAACTCTTGCCCAGCTTGGTCCCTGGTGGCACCAGCGGATAAATTCATAAACAGGTTGATCGGGTCCTTCTGCTTCAACATATACATCGCCATTGGGTTCGTTTTTTACAAAGCCTGCCACACCGAGAGTCAGTGCTTTATCCTGTGTGTGGTGCCTGAATCCTACGTTTTGGACACGTCCCGAAATGATTAGCTGGTATGATTTTTTATTCTGCATCCCTCAAAAATATAAAAAAAGCTCTCAATTTGAGAGCTTTTTTACTATAATATTTGGGTGCAAATTATTCTTTTTTGTCTTTTTTCTCTGGTTTAGGTAAAAGCACTTTACGTGAAAGTTTCAGTTTTCCGGCTTTATCTATATCAATCAGTTTAACTTCAATAATATCGCCTTCTTTCAATACTTCCTCAACTTTATCTAAACGACGCCATTCAATTTCTGAAATGTGCAATAAACCGTCCTTGCCTGGTAAAATTTCAACAAAAGCACCGAAAGCAACTATTGATTTAACCTTGCCTTTATAAATTTCACCAACTTCAGGAACTGCAACAATGGCTTTAATTCGTGCCATAGCAGCATCAATCGATTCTTTGCTGGCAGCAACAACTTCCACTTTACCCACATTATCAATTTCTTCAATAATAATAGTGGTGCCTGTAGATGCCTGAATTTCCTGGATAATTTTTCCACCTGGGCCAATTAAAGCGCCAATAGTATCTTTAGGAATGTTGATGGTTACCACACGTGGAGCATGAGGTTTAAAGTCAGCACGTGGAGCATCAAGCGTTTTCATTATCTCGTTCATAATATGGAGACGTCCTGCTTTGGCTTGTTCAAGAGCCTGAGCCAACACTTCGTAAGGTAGTCCGTCTACTTTAATATCCATCTGGGTGGCGGTAATACCGTCAACAGTTCCGGTTACTTTAAAGTCCATATCACCAAGGTGGTCTTCATCTCCTAAAATATCGCTTAGTACGGCATATTTATCGCCTTTGGTAATTAATCCCATGGCAATACCGGTTACGGGTTTTTTAATTTTAACGCCAGAATCCATCAAAGCTAATGTGCCCGCACAAACAGTGGCCATTGATGAGGAACCGTTCGACTCTAAAATGTCAGAAACCACGCGGATTGAATAAGGATTTTCTTCAGCCGGAGGCAACATATTTTTTAATGCCCTGTGAGCCAGGTTACCGTGTCCGATTTCACGACGGCCAACACCACGCTGTGGCCTTGCATCGCCTGTAGAGAACGGAGGGAAGTTATAATGCAACAGGAAAGTGTCTTTTCCCTGGCGTAATACTTCGTCAATTAGTTTGTTATCTAATTTGGTTCCCAGGGTAACGGTGGTTAATGATTGTGTTTCACCCCGTGTAAATATTGCTGATCCATGGGCTGCAGGAAGGTAATCAACCTCGCTCCATATGGGACGGATTTCATCAGTTTTTCTACCATCCAAACGAAGTCTTTCGTCCAGCACCATATTGCGTACTGCTTCTTTTTCCACATCGTGGTAGTAACGGCCAACCAAGGTCATATCAAGCGTTTCAAGTTCCTCTTCAGAGTATTGTGATAAAAATTCTTCCTTAACTGCTTCAAAATCGTCAGAACGTTGATGTTTGTTGGCGTTGCATTTCATAGCAACGGCATAAACTTTATCGTAAGTCTCTTTCCAGATTTTTTCTTTTAACGCTTCGTCGTTGTTTTCGTGGTTGTATTCCCTTTTTTCAGTTTTACCCACCTCTTTGGTAAGTTCCATCTGAACCTGGCAGTGAACTTTAATAGTGTCGTGAGCCAACTTTATAGCTTCAAGCATATCAGCTTCTGAAACTTCCTTCATCTCACCTTCCACCATCAGGATATTTTCGTAGGTTGCTCCAACCATTATATCCAGGTCGGCTTCTTCAAGTTCAGCAAAATTCGGGTTAATTTTCAGTTGCCCGTTAACACGAGCCACGCGGCATTCTGAAATAGGTCCGTTAAACGGGATATCAGAAACGGCCAAAGCAGCTGAGGCAGCTAATCCTGCCAGTGAATCGGGCATGGTTTCTTTGTCGCCTGAAATCAGGGTAACGTTAACAAAGGTATCAGCATGATAGTTATCGGGGAAAAGCGGACGCAATGCCCTGTCAATAAGTCGTGCCACTAAAATTTCAGAATCTGAGGGACGTCCTTCGCGGCGTAAAAATCCGCCCGGGAACCGACCGGCAGCGGCATAGTTTTCTCTATATTCTACTGAGAGTGGCATAAAATCCACATCTTCTTTAGCTTCTTTAGCTGAAACAACGGTAGCCAACAGCATGGTATTACCTTGTTTAACAACTACGGCACCATCGGCCTGTTTGGCAAGTTTGCCAGTTTCAATGTTGATTGTACGGCCATCGCCTAAATCAATCTGTTTGTTTACAATATTCATGTTACTTTTTACTAGTGACTTACCGGGTCTCTTGCTTGCATCTGGTAAGCCTTAATTTATATTATTTTTTGCTGGCGCAAACTTACATGATTTTTGCATAGCAAACAAGTGGGAAGAAATGCATTAATGCCGGAAAATATAAAATTCAATTCTGCGATCGCTTAAAAATTTATACGGGTTGCAAATACCTGTAATTGAAATATCTGTTAAATTTTATATCACTTTTTTAAAAGTTCCTGTGCCGGTTTATATTCCGGGTTTAGTTTCAATGTTTTATTTAAAAAGTTATTCATTTTAGTTGTATCACCCAATCCCTGATAAACAAGAGCAAGGTTATATTGTGTTTTCCACGAATCAGGATAATATTTATCCGATCGTTTTAATAATTTCTCAGCTTCTGCAAAGTTTTCTACTTTCAGATAAACAACACCTAAATTAGAAAGTGCTCCTTTGTTTTTAGGATTAATAGAAAGAAGCTTTTCATAATAAATAATGGCATTATCGGTTTCACCGAAATCGGAATACAGTTTGGCCAATCCAAAATATGCGCCTTCGTATTTTGAATCCAGTTCAATTGCTTTTTTATAGGCCTCTTCTGACTCATTAAATTGGCGAAGTTTTTTATATGCAATAGCCATGTTACGATAAGCGCTAACATAATTGGGTTTGGCTTTTATGGCACTGGCATAGCTTTCTACGGCTTTTGAATAGTCACTCTGTGAGCTATAAACTATGCCCATATTATAGAATGCTTTATAATTTTCCGGGTCTAATTTTGTTAATTTTGTAAATAAATGTAATGCCTTTTTATTTTGTTTTTGCTCCATGTAAATAAGTCCCAGGTTATTCAGAGCATTGCTGTTGGCAGCATCAGTTTCAATTATTTTAAGATATATTTCTTCGGCTAATGAATATTGGTTTGTTTTTCCGTAGGCTACTGCCAGGTTGTACAAAACATCAGAATTTTGAGGTTCAAATTCCAAAGCCTTTTGATAATATTCTATGGCTTGGTCAAGATTGTTTTTTTCAGCCATTACCACACCCAATTGGTTAAGTGCTGCGGTATTGTCGGGTTGTAATTTCAGTAAACGATTAAGTGCTTTTACGGCATCATTAATACGTTTGGTATCTTTATATACTTTTGAGATATTGAATAAAGCTTCAGCATAAGATGCGTTGAAAGAAAGTGCTTTTTCCATTAGTGATATGGCTTCATTATACATCTTTTTACGATAATAGACCACACCGAGATTAAGCAGTGCTTCAGGATAATCAGGTTTAACCTTAATGGCCTTAAGGTAGTTATTGATGGCCAGATCGGCTTTGTTTTTTTCTGAATACAATTTGCCCAGATTAAAATATGCCTCATAATAATTTGGATTAATCTCAACTGCTTTGGAATAGCACTGAATAGCTGTTTCAATACTATCCTGCCGGCTTTTTACCACCCCAAGATTCAGCCAGCCGAAAGCATAATCAGGTTGTTGTTTCAATAGAGTGTTTAAGGTAGCTGCCGCATCATTAAGTTTATTTTGACGCATATAGGAAAGAGCGAGATTAAACCGGGCTTCAATGTGATTTTCATTGGCACTTAGAACTTTTTCAAAACTTTTTATAGCTTCATCATACTTTTTTTGCTTAAAGTACACCAAACCTAAATTATATCGTATTTGTTCGTCGTTAGGGGCCAGTTTTGACGCTTTTTGCAAATTGATATATGCATTTTGAATATTATCGCTCCGTAAAAAGTAAGTTCCAATATTGTAAAGCAAAGTATATGAATTTGGCATTTTATTCAATCCATTTTTATAAACCTCAAGTGCTTTTTGATCCTGGTTACTGCTCAGGTACTCTAGCGCTAGATTTGCATAGGCTTCTTCATAAAGAGGATTTTCATTGATGAGTTTGATATAAATTGCCTGGGCCTGCTTGTTTCGATTGGTTTTGCTGTAAACACGGGCCATGTTAAACCGGGCTTTAATATTTTTGGGATCAAGGCGAAGTATGGTTTTTAAGGCATCTTCTGCTTTTTTATTATCATTATTTTGGTAATATAAAAAAGCCAGGTTGTACCACGATTCAATATGTGCTGGATTAAGTTCAATAGCTTTTTTATATGATTTTAAGGCCTTTTCGAACTCATTGGTTTTTTGGTAAATAATACCCAGGTTGTAGTGAATATTAAATGAAGCGTCTGATTTGTCAAGTTTTGCTGCTTTTAAAAGCAGTTCTTTAGCTTTATTTATTTTATTTTCCTTCAGTAAAATGGTACCAAGGTTATAATAGGCATCAGAATAATTAGGCTGCAAGGCTATAGCTTTTTTGTAATATGTTTTAGCCCGGGCAACATTACCGTTTAAGGAATTCAGGTATCCCAAATAAAAAAATGCTTTTGCATTATTAACATCGAACTCTAAAATGCGGTTAAAACTTTTCAAAGCCAATTCTTTATTTCCTTGCCGCAGATAGTCGATACCTAAAGAATTAAGAACCTCAGAATTCTCATTATCATTTTTGAGTGCCTGGGTGTATAACTCAATGGCCTTGTTGAAATCATTAGCTTGTTCTGCCTTTTTTGCAGTTATAATTGTCGGATCAGAAGAAGTTAAATCACTTTCGAGTTTCCAATTTGTTTTTTCGCCCATAACCAGGCTTTCATTACTAATGCCGTTGTTGTTTTGAAAATCTGAATTTATAACTACTATAATATCTTTATCGGCCTCAAACCAATTTTCAAAAAAACCAAATTCGTTGAAGTAATTTGTCGAGATTAATACCATTAAAATCAAAAAGGGCAGAATATATTGCTTAATTACATTTAGTGTATTCATATCGTTTCAATTTTTCTTAGTTCTGCGAAAAGGCCTTTACCGTTTATGTTTTGAATCTCCAGCCCGGGACGGACATTTAATTCCAGTATCTGGGCGCCATATCTTTTATCAAGTATAAAATCGATTCCCATGTAAGGCAACGGGACTGTTTTTTGAATTTCTTTCGATATTGAAATAATATCATCCCAGAAGGGCATGGTAATTCCTGTTAATTTTTGTCCGTTATCAGGATGAATATCCTCCTTTGAATAGTCGGGATTGTTAAATGTAATCCCGGTTTTGATATCAATAGCAATGCCAATTCCACCAGCATGCAGGTTTGCTTTACCATCGGAACATTTAGTGGGAATGCGCATCATGGCCATTACAGGATGCTGTTTAAAAACTATTACGCGAATATCGGGGATACCTTTATAGGTTATATTTTCAAGTACCGGATGTAGTTGTATTTTTTCTTCAATAATAATAGAATCATTGGTATTATCTAAGGAATACACGCCACTTAAAA
Organism: Bacteroidales bacterium; assembly: GCA_046704385.1. Taxonomy (GTDB): domain Bacteria; phylum Bacteroidota; class Bacteroidia; order Bacteroidales; family SZUA-534; genus GH45. The sequence continues at coordinate 140,730 of JBJKSB010000021.1, forward strand.
TATCAGCAGCATGCCGGTACAAATCCTGTTTGGTCAACGATTTTCCCGAGGCGGTAATCCATTTGCCATTTGTGTACTCATCAATAATTACAATACCTCCACCTCCCCGGCCATTTGCAGGTTTAATAGCAAAGTTTGATAATCCGGTTAGTTCATGAATATAACTTTTGAGCTCAAAAAAATGTTTGAAAACCCGTATAAGTTTAGGTGTTGGGAAATTATGCTTTTCAAGCAGGGTTTTTGAAATAACCTTATCATCGGCAAGTTGAAAATATTTACGCTGATTATATTCGTAAATAAAATTGACATTACGCCGGTTTATTCCCAAAAGTGATAAATTTTTAAGCTGCATGCTGCTCATTAAAAATAAGTTTTCTGAATCGGATAAGTTCGGTTACACGTATTCCCACCCAATTTCCAAAGTATAATCCACCGGCGATAACTAATAACATTGATTCCGGAAAAGCCATAACAAGTGTTTGCAATACTTCAGAATTAATTACCAGGTAGCAAAATATTACCGTTACAATTGTATTTGTATAAATTTTAAAGGCTTCTTTTGATCCGCTTTCTTGTGTTAACAGGGCAAAACGTTCGATGGTAATCGACATAAGTGCCAGTGGAAATAAAGTTGCTTTTGCCAAATGCATATTGCCTATAAGTACGCCAACAGCCGAAATGACCAAAATAGAAAATACCACAAATACTAACAGAATAGTAAGCTTGGGTGTGTGCGTGATTTTAAGTTTATCAATTATCCATCGTAAAAGCGAACCAACAACAATAATTGAAGAAAAAGCAACTACTCCCCATAATAAATTAGTTTCTCTGAACGAGGATGCGATAAGTGCCGGCAGAAATGTTCCAAAAGTTTGTATACCAATAACATTTCTGAAAATAATGGTTACTATGGCTCCTAGCGGAATTAACAGGATAACCCGTAAAAGGCTCATCGAAAGTCCTGCTTTGTTAAACAGCGACCAGGCATTCATAATATTGAGTGGATGTGCTGCAAGACCTTCAATGTCTGCCTTCCGGGTATAATTTTTTCGTTCAATATTAAAAGTATATTTAAAGTTTACATTTGAAGTGCGTTTAAAAAAGGGTTCATCGCCATAATAAGTAATAAGATAGTGCTTTGGCATAACCGCAAAATGTTTATTTGTGGGATCCATGGTCACCCATTGGTCACCTATCAGCACTTCAAGCCATTGATGCGTAATGGTTTTTATACCCGGCCGCATTATCAAACCTCCAACCAGACGCGACGGGATACCTAGAGTCCGCAGCATAGCCACAAACAAACGGCTTTTGCCGTTACAGCTGGCTTCCTGAAGGTGTAATGTGGTTATAGCGTCTGTTTTACCGGAAAACCCGGTGGTCTCAATATCCTCACTTATATACTTGTAAATTGCAGTGATAGCTTCTATCATGTCACTGTTTCTGTCAATCCCCAGAGCCGAAAGTTGCTTTAAAATATCTTTGTGTCCAACCTGAATCAGTTCGGTTTTATCGAGATATTGGCTTAAACCCGGGTTGATAGTCGCTGGTATCGGTAATTTATCAGGCAGGCTAAAATTCACCTGTTTACTGATAACGTTAAAGGTATAGTTTAGTTTTTGATGCCCGTCAATAGCATTGCCATACCATCGTCCAATACGATTTAAGCCTGAATTAATTTGCCCGTAATTGAAATCGCCTGATACAACCTGTTCATCAAAAATATCCTGGTGTTGCGTGCTTGGTGGCAGCATTGCCCTGACACTTATTTCTGATCCATGCCCGTTTACCTCCATTTTCATTGAAACGCGGTAACCTGTTTCCGGCAATACAGTTGAGGGTGTATAATCAAATACAAAAACCTTAACCAGAACCAGGCCGGTAAAAATAGCCAGTAAAGATAGTATTGCTATATTCTTAATATTCATAATATATCTGGTTTAGAATTTATTAATAACATTTAGTACTATATTTAAAAGTTCCCCCTGTTCAGACTCAATCCGCTGTTTGTTTAAGGGCTGTTTAGGATAGCAAAGCTCAATGGTAACCGATGGATGCGGATATTTGCATTTCATTTTAATAAGGGATCTGTATTTTTTCTTTAAAACCCCGCTCATGCACCAATCGGAAGCAATTCCTGTAACATTTGTCATTTCCGATGAACTATGGTATGGTATATAAGGATTTGTTTTATTCCCTCCCTCAATGATGATACTACTTAGTCGCAAAACTTTATCTTCATAATCCGGTTGTAATGCGCTGGAACCTGTTCTGTTATATTCAATCGGTATTCGTACCAGGTTTTCATATTTTTTATCATTGGCTGAATGAAGGAATAAGCTTGCCTTATAATTTTGTGAATTAATTAGAGAAATCAGGGCTTTGGTTTCCGATTCCTGTTTCACCTCAACATTACCAAAGGGGAAATTCCTGTTAATATCAATTCCATTATCGTTTTCACGCTGGTTTTCAAGATATCCTTCGGGATTTAGCACCGGTATTATGTCCACAGTAATTTTTTTATTGATAAGTTTTGTCAGGACTTTTGCCTGAAGTAATTGGTGAAATAAATTGATTGTAGCTGAAACCGGAGCTGCCTCATCGCCATGAGTACCGGCCACAATTAAATATTTTACTGTAGAATTTTCCTGCAAATAGCCAATCCTGATCAATGGAATGATAAAATTATTTTTATGTGTTCTGCCGATATCATACAGTGCAGTGGACTTTGGATAGGTTTTATACAATTCATTCATATAATCGTAAATATCGGCCAATCCCGGATACAGGTTATTGTTAGTAGGCTCCAGCTTATGAGCGAACTTATTAACCTTAACAATTTCAGATTTTTGTATTGAACACCCTCCAAAAAACAAGAGGGTGCTCAATAATAAAGGCTTGATTAATAAATATTTATGTTTGAGAATCATAAATTCTATTTTATCTGATATAATTCTAAACTTAAAATAATTAGGGTAATGAATTGTAATACGATAATGCACTGCTGTATTTTGAACAGTTCGGGTATGTGTTTACCACCACTCCATAAGCCGTTTTAGCATTAACCAAATCATTTGATAAATGATAGCTCCGGCCAATATAATATTGGGCATTACCAGCGGCTTTGGTATCAGACTCTCCCTTAACCACCTGTTGCCAGTTACTTATTGCCTTGGTGTAATTGCTCTGGTAATAATAGCTAAATGCCAGCCAGTTATAGGCGCCAAGCAGTTTTGAACTGTTGGGGTATTTTGATATTACCTTGGCAAATTCTTTGGCAGCATTTGAATAATCACTACTATATATAATAGCACCATCCTATTTTGTATTGAGCCCTGTCTGCATAACCTGAGTTTGGATAGGTAGTTATAATTTTAGCATAGTCGACACGTGCATCCTTATAGGAATATGATTCCAGGTCGTATTTGCAATTTGTTTTGTAATAGGTAGCTGCAGGAACATTATTATCGTTCGGATACGTAGTGATAAAGGCATCAAATTCAGTAATTGCTTTTGCCAGTTCATTATTATTATAATATGATGATGCCTTATTATACATGGCTTTCGATTTGCTTAAACTGTTGGGATAATCATTAATAAAAGCTATGAACCTGGTTTCGGCTGTTGAAAAATTTCCTGATTTATAATTATTATAAGCAATCTGGTATTCAGCATCTTCGGCATTTTTTGTACCGGGATAATTACTAATAACTTTGTTGAATTCATTAATGGCTTGATCATAATTTCCTTCGCTTGAATAAATGGAACCAATATTGTATTGACCATCGGAAGCCCTTACTGCTGTTGGATAATTTGTAATTAAACTGCGATATGTTGCTATGGCAAGAGCAGTATCGTTTAGTTTCTCGCAAGCCCTTGCTTTTGAATATAAAGCATCACTTGCTTTATAATGATCTGGAAATTCTGATATCAGAGAATCATACATGGCAATAGCAGAAACATAATCCTGATGGGTAGCACTGATTTTACCTCTCCAGTAAAAAGTTAAAGCAGCATAGTCGTGAGTTGGATACTCTGCAAGGAATGATTTAAATCGGGCTTTTGATATGGCAAAAGAATCTATGGTATAATATTCAAAAGCAATTTTGTATTCAGATTCAATAGCTAAGGAACTGTTTGGAAAAGAGTCCATTATGGTCTGATAACTTGCAATGGCTGCCATGTCTTCTCCATTTGTACTTTGTCGGTTGGCAGCAATAAATAAATCGTCGGCAGACACACTGCTAACAATTTCGGTAAGAGTAATGTTGGGCACTGAAACAACCTCGCCTGGAGAACTGAGAACCACCCCGGTTTGTTTAGCAACCGTATATCCATCTTTTTGGGCTTTTAAGGTATAAGTACCAAAGGGAACACCGGTAATGGAATAGGCTCCGCTGGCATCGCTTACACCTACAAACGAAGTACCCTCAACAAAAACATATACGCCGTTTTGAGTTATCTGACCGGCTAATTCCACAGTACCTTTTAGTGTGCCTTTCGGAGTAATACCTGTAATTAAACTTTGGGCGTTAATATTGGAGCTTAATGTTGCTAACAAGGCCAGTAAAAAAAGGTTTATTTTAATTGTTTTCATGATATATCTGATTTTTAATGGTTTACTTAATTTTTAAAATTCTGTTTGTTTTGGAAAAGTCGGCACCCTGTATTCTGCAGAAATAAATACTACCGGCACTGTTTTTCGATCTGGTAAGATTGCTATTCCATGCAACAGTATGTTTTCCCTGTTGAAAATACTTGTCTTCAACAACATTGAGTACCTGTCCATTCATATTTAAAATTTCAATGGAAACTTTTTGTGGTTTGGCAATATAAAACCCGATATTAAGGTTGTCAATAAAAGGATTTGGGTAACATTGCATCGATATTTTATAGTCGGTGTTTTGTTCAACAATACTAACCGCATCTGTAACCACAAAATCCTTAATTACTTTTTGCACAAAATCCGGATGATCGATAATAATGGTGTAGGTTCCGTTGGGAATTCCATCAATGGAAAAATCGCCATTAACATCAGTGCTATCAATAAAATCGGTGTTGTACAAATATACGTATGCACCCTCTACTGCACTATTGTCGGATATCTCCGATATGGTCCCTGTAAGAGTATTTCCCCAGGCTTGTATTTGAAAGCCGAGAGCAAATAACCCTAGTAAATAACTCAGTTTTTTCATTTGTTTAATTTTTTAATTATTTGAAAATATTATATTTTATTCCTGCCATAATTTCGTACCAGTTGTAAGGTCTCAGGGTCTTGTAATATTCCAATTCGGTGTTTGAGTTCCGCGAAACAAGTTCGAAATTCATAAAGGCATCTAATTTTTTATTGACAGTATATGAAACATCCAAATCTGTGGAGAAATCCCTGAATTTTAACCGGTTTGAATTAGTAGCTGACGGAGCGTTTTTTATCTTATAACGGGTTCGTTTATAATCAATTCCTGCTGTAGTTTTTAGCTTTTTGTAACTGTATTTAATGCTACTTCCAATTGCTATTTTTTTGTTGGAATAATAATCTTCAAATGCGTCTTTTCGTATGGTAAAATCTAATGTGGGAATAACCGAGATCGAGTTATTTAAATAATACCTAAATCTAAATCCAAGATCGGTATATTTAAAATTACGTAATGGGTTTTGGATTTGTTGTATTCCGTTTTTGTCGAATGCCAGGTATTCAGTATATTTCCGGTTTACACGCGACAGGGAGGAATACAAAAAATGCTTGTTTATTCTTCTTTTATATAAAAGGCTGATTTCGTTTTCAGAATGGGTTAAAGAATAGGCCAATTGCTCTTTCAGGTACTTTTTGTATGCCAGGGTATATTTAAGATAAAGCTGGTTTTTTCTGTTGAAATCATGTTCCATAAATAAACTACCGGCATTATCAAAATACTTAAAAGAGCGGGTGAGTTCATCGCCGGTGGTGGAAACCGCTATTTTATTGGAATAAGTGCCTTGATATAGTATTCCTGCAGTGGTTTTTTTTGTCAAATTATAGCTGTACTCTGATTTGAACCTTGATTTTAGCTGATTTAGGTTTTCGTTTGCCAAATATCCCCGGTACCAGTTATCCAGGCTAAAAACGGCAGTTGATTTTTTTAGATCTAACACATAATCAATATCAAGATTTGCATCATAAAACTGATCTGATTTTATCAACGAATCCTTTGGCAAATAACCAGCAATGGTACGGTCGAAATAACGGTTTGTGCTTTTGAAAATGTTATTTTCGTGGCCGCCTGCCAGTGTTGTATTTATCTTTATGGCATTTTCTGATATCAGGCTGTCAATCTTTGTTTTTTTAGCAAATGCCGGAACAATTGATATAAAAACATAAAGTGCTGCAACAAAGTATTTTCTATTCATAAGTATAAATCATTTAGGTTTTTATTTTTTAAATCTGTTCAGTGTAGCTCTTTATTATGAGTTTATTAAGCATAACTCTCCCAGATGGGTTTTCTGAACATCATTGGTATTACTGTTTTCAGAACTCCCAGTAAATCGTATTGTTAAGTTTTACTGATTAAAAAATCATATTTATTTATGAATCAATCTGATTTTGCCATGTTAAGTTTTATTGGTGTTTCAGATTCACTTTCTGCCTGTAATTCCAAGGCATCATTGTTTAATTTTAAAATTTCCCATTCACCGCTGAGTGATTCTAACGGCTCTCTGTATGTGCCAAAATCTATTTTAAGAACTTTAGTGCCTTCGTCAAGGTTAATCACCCAACTTCCCTTTATGGTTTTTAAAGCGGTAATTGCACTGGTTGTAGAATCGGAGTTAAATTGAAAAAGCCAGGAGGAAAATGATGCTGTTTCATCAGATTCATCATCAGTTAATAGTGTAATTTTCCATTTACCCGAAGTTAAATAGGTAATATCATCACTGCTGGTATCTACCGAATCTTGTTCAGTATCGAACGCTACTTCGTCATTTTCATCACAACTATTCATATAGCTCAAAATCTGATTTTTTAATTCAGTATTGTTGTTCACCAATATGAAAAAGTTGTCTAAAGTTTTAACCTGAAGCGGATATCCAAGCTCAATAACGGTGTCGTTTATATTCCTGAAAATATTATATAATTCAAAATCATTGTTTACAGTAATACAATCAGCATTTTGAAACACCGTATTATAGAGGCAAAGGTCAATGGGATAAACGAAATCAAGGCATTCAATATCATCATCAATTAAATTGGTATTATATTTTTCCTGCAAGGCCTGAAGTTCAGCTTCATTATTAAGTATCGATTCAGAATAATCATTATAAATTATGGTTACCGGAAATGTAATTATAATATCTTCCCAATTTTCAATATAATTCTGTTTTATCATTTCAATATCATTCAGTGAATTAATTTGAAAAACCTGCCCGTTTATCTGGATAGAATATGGGAATTTAATACTAATTGCGTTGCAATGGTCAATTACATTATCGAACGAACCATCTTTGAGAACTACCTTGCGAATCAGATCGGCAACAGTATCGCCTGAGCTTATTGTTATGGTTTTATCCGGTTCACTTATTTTGTTATATTCTTTCTGACAACCGGTGATTAATGCCATCAAAAATAATAGGGTGAAAAGGTTTTTAAACGTTATATGTATCTTACATTTTATCATTTTAATGATCCCGATTTTGGTAATAAAACAGATTGTGTCTACAATCTCCTACCATAAAATTATATTTTTTTTATAATTTCACACAATGAAATCTTACCAATAAAACAATAACAGATTGATAATGAGTGAAATGAACGTTATTACAAATGTTTGTAGTGAGAAAGTTTACAGGCAGATATTTCAATCGGTTTCACGGGATCTATATAATTTTCTGTATTATAAATATGGTGAAGATAATGACCCTGAAGATATAGTTCAATCTGCTTTTGAAAAGCTTTGGAAAAACTGCAAACAGGTTTTGCCTGAAAAAGCTAAATCATTTGTATATACCGTGGCCAATAATGAAATGCTTAATTCAATTTCGCGAAAAAAAACGGTTTATAAATTCAAACAGCAACCTTCTAAAAATTATACAAATGAATCGCCTGAATATTTATTGGAAGAAAAAGAATACCACAACCGGTTAAAAAATGCCCTTGAGTCATTAACCGATGACCAGCGATCGACTTTTTTAATGAACCGTGTTGAGGGGAGAACACACCAGGAAATTGCCGATTTATTGGGTATTTCAAGAAAAGCTGTTGAAAAGCGGATTTATACAACTTTAAATATTTTAAGAAATAAAATGGGAACCGGTAAAATTTAGCAATTTAAAGTAGGAGAATTAACAAATCATCTGTTCTATATACAAGAAATGCAAAAATGATAAATGAAGAAATCATAAAAAAATGGCTGGCCGGTGAACTGTCGGACGAGGAGAAGATTGAATTTGAAAGCTCCGGTGATTATACTGAAATCAGGAAGCTTTCAGATGCTTTACAGGCATTCAAGGCTCCTGGTTATGATGCTGGAAATGAATATGAAAAACTCTCAAAAAGGATTTTACATAAAAACAGAACGATTTCTTTATACAATAATCTGAAGTCGGTTTTAAGAATAGCTGCTATATTAATAATTGCCCTGACTGTGGGATATTTTTCCTACATCTATGTTAATTCTCCTAAGGATAAAAGTGGCTGGATAGCCGAACAATCACAAGTTTATTTACCCGATTCGTCGCTTGCAATGATAAATGCAGGTTCGAAAATAAGGTTTACTGAAGAAACATGGGGTAAGGATAGAAATGTTGAACTAAAAGGTGAAGCTTTTTTCAAAGTTAAAAAAGGTTCGAAATTCAGTGTTAGAACAAACCAAGGAGTTGTTACGGTTTTTGGAACCCAGTTTGATGTGAAAGATTGGACTGATTATTACGAGGTTGTATGTTATTCGGGTTTGGTTGGAGTAGTTACCGTACAGGATACTGTTTTTTTGAAACCAACACAAGCCTTTAGGATAATTAATAATAAAAAAGAGAATTACACTATAACCAATGAACCGGTGCCTGGTTGGTTACATGGAGAAAGTAGGTTTAACAGTGTGCCGCTTAGCTACGTATTTTCAGAACTTGAAAGGCAATACAATGTTACCATTGAAACAAAAAATGTTGAGTTAAACCAGTTATTTACAGGAAGTTTTACAAACAATAATTTAAAAATTGCTTTAAAATCTGTTACAATTCCCGTAAATTTAAGCTTCGTGGTAAATGAAAACAAAGTTGTAATTACCCTTGAAGATAAATAGACTCTTTTTTGCAAAATTCCTTTTTCTGTTACATTTGAGCAGTGTGAGCATTGCCCAGAATGCAGAATCCGTTCCACTTGAGAATTTTCTTCATACACTGGAAAAACGATTTGATGTTGTTTTTACTTATGCTGATGAAAATGTTCGCGGTATTGCAATTAACATTCCTCAAAACAATTTAACCCTACAGGAATATCTCGATGATCTGGGGAAACATACCGGACTAATATTCAATAAACTAAATTCCAGGTATATTGCTATCCAAAAAAGAGCAAGTAGTTCCTTTACTATTACTTTAACAGGAACAGTAATTGATAAAAACACCAGGGAACATTTAATTGGAGCAGTTATTCAATTAGGCAATAATTTTACATTAAGTAATAGTGACGGATGGTTCTCCGTTCAATTCAACCCCAATGAAGATTCCATGTTAACTATAAGGTATACCGGATATAAAAATCTAGTAATGTCAATGGATGAATGGGAAAATAGTTCGGATATATACGCTCTTACCAACGATATTTTGAAACTGGATGAAGTTGTGGTGAATTACATTGCCACCGGAATCGATAAACTGGTGGATGGAGCCATTCAAATGAATACTCAGAATATTGACATATTACCGGGAATGTCGGAACCAGATATATTACATACAGCACAGGTTTTACCCGGAATTTTTAGTGTTAATGAAACGGTTTCCTACCTAAATACCAGGGGCGGAACAAACGATCAGAGCCTTGTGTTATGGGAAGGGGTTAAAATGTATCAAACAGGTCATTTGTTTGGTTTAATTTCCGGGTTTAATTCACATTTAATAAATAAAACAACTTTTATTAATAATGGTACCAGTGCGGCTTATGGTGACGGTGTTTCCGGGACCATTGATATGAAACAGCAAGACTATCCTGTAAATAAATTTAATGTGAGTGCCGGATTTAATATGCTGAATGCCGATATTATTCTTAAAGTACCGGTAAGTAAGAAACTGACATTATTACTGGGTGCCAGAAGTTCAATCAATGATGCTATCATCACTCCAACTTATAAAAGTTATTATAAGAGAGCTTTCGAGCACACTGATGTGGTGCTGAAAAACGGGAGCAATATTGCTAATATGAATCATTATCATGATTTTTCCTTTTACGATTTAAATTTTAAGCTTATTTATAATATTTCAGACAGAGATAAGGTAAGGCTTAGTTTTCTGGATATGAACGACGAGATTGAATATGAGGTAAGCGCATCGGTCAACGACACTCTTTATAAAAAAAAGAGCCACCTGAATCAGTCCAGCCTGCTGTCTGATTTTGATTATGCCCACCAATGGAATAAATATAACACTACTCATTTGTCTGCATATGTATCTTCCTATAATCTATATGGTTACAATGCCGAATTTATAACCAAACAAAATCATGAACAAAAAAATGAAGTGCTGGAATGGGGAATTAAAATGGATTCAAAATGCCGGATGGGTGAGAAGGTTAATTTAGCCTATGGCTATAAGTTTAACGAGGTTGGTATTCGGAACCTGGATAATATTAATAAACCAAATTACAGCAGGGATGTGAAAGCAGTATTAGATGTCCAGGCGCTTTATTCCGAGGTGGAATTTAACAGGCTGTTTAACAAATTTTATATGCGTTTTGGGGCACGTGCGGTTTATTTACAAAAGTTCAAAATGTTTATCCCCGAACCAAGAGTGGTACTTAATTTTAAATTAACTGACCATATTGCCTGTGAGGCACTGGCTGAAAAGAAAAGTCAGTATACAACCCAGCTTATTGATTATCAATCTGATTTTTTGGGAGTTGAAAAAAGAAGGTGGGCTTTATCAAACAATAATAGTATACCGGTACTTAAAAGTTTGCAATTTTCATTCGGGATGCAATATAACTGTAATCACTTTCTGCTTTCAGTGGATGCCTATAGGAAAAAAGTTGACGGCATTATAACTCCAAGTCAGGGTTTCCAAAATCAGTTTCAATATGTTTATGCTATTGGCAATTACCATACTGAAGGTATAGAAGCACTAATTAACAAGCGGTTTAAAAAGTCGAATATTTGGCTTAATTATTCCCTGGAACGAAATAGTTATTATTTTAAGGATTTAGATCCAACTACATTTCCCAATAACATTGATATCATGCATATTGCTACCCTGGGTGGCAGTTACATGATAAAAAACTTTGATTTTTCAAGCGGATTTAATTTCAGGACAGGAAAACCCTATACAATGCCTTTAGTAGATAACCAGGGAACAACCACTGAAATTATTTACGAATATCCCAATAGTTCGAGACTTGATAATTTTATCAGGTTAGATGTTTCCTCAAAATATAACTTTCATATCAAGAAAGTCAATGGCCAGTTTGGCGTTTCAGTATGGAATGTGCTAAACAGGAAAAATATTATCAACATTTATTATGTGCGAAATAACAATGGTATTGAACAGGTAAAACAACAAGCACTGGGAATAACTCCCAATTTAAATTTAAGGTTGTCGTTTTAGGTTTTTGCCTTTTGGAGTTTTAACTTAAATGTAGCTGGTTAAGTCAATTGGTTATAATAATTATATACCATTTCAAGCATCTTTGCTGTATTTATTGGCTTTGAAATATAATCATCAAAATTGTTGTTCATAATCCGGATCCTGTCTCCTGCCTGGGCAAATGCCGTTACTGCAATAACCGGAATTCGGCTGTTTATTTCCTTTATCAGTCGGGTTGCTTCTATACCGTCAATAACGGGCATTTTAATATCCATTAATACAATGCATTTTTTATTGGGGTCAAATTCTTTTATAAAATCAACAGCTTCCTGTCCGTTTTTAGCCCAAAATATATTTGCCATGGTTTTATTTAAGATGCTGTGCATTAATTCATAGTTGTAGGGTTCATCTTCGGCAATTAAAATCGATAGGTCTTTTAAAGTGATAGTTTTTAAAGTAGTTTGTTCCTGATGGAAATTAACTCCGGGTGAAGTTGATTTTGGCAGATCAAAATATATAGTGGTACCCTTACCTTTTTTTGATTCTATTTTAAGTTCTCCTCCCATAAGAGAAACCAGGCTTTTACTAATAGATAACCCGAGGCCTGTGCCATCATAAAATTTGTTTTTATCTTTTTCAATTTTGTAAAAATAGTTGAAAATAGATTCCTGATCTTCCTTGCTTATACCAATACCCGTATCTTCAACAAAAAATTCAACCATATTTTCCCTGATTCTGTGACCGAAATAAATATGTCCTTCGTCGGTGAATTTCAAGGCATTACCAATAAGGTTAGTCATGATTTGTTTAAACCGTATTACATCGTTGTAAATCCAGGTTTTTTCTTTGCTATTTTCCTTTATTAATTGTATATCGATATTTTTGTCGTTTTTGGTTGTGAAATAGGCCAGGAGATCTGGTAATTCGTCTTCAACACAAAAGTTGTCTTTATAAATAACCAGTTGGTTTGCCTGTATGGTTGAAATATCAAGAATATCGTTGATCAGGGTCAACAAGGTATTTCCACTGTTTTTTATCACTTTTGCATAATAGGCCTTCTGGTCATTACTCATATCTTCGTCAACTAATAGGCTCGAAAACCCTATAAGTGCATTCATAGGGGTGCGAATTTCGTGACTCATATTTGCAAGGAAAGCCGATTTTAATTTGTCTGATTCTTCGGCTTTTAATTTAGCATTCATAAGTTCTTTTGTCCTTTCCTGAACCAGGTTTTCAAGGTCGTTCCGGTGTTTTACCAGCTCCTCATTTTGTAATGATATCTCTTCCTGCTTTTCCTCTAACAACGAATTCGCTTTGCGCAATTCTTCGGTCCTTTTATTAACCATTATTTGTAGTTCCTTTTGCCTGTTTTTTAAGAATCTGATTCTTACCAGGTAAATCAAAATTACCAGGGAAACCAATATTATAATGACACTTATTCTAAAAAAGGTTGTGCCCCACCACGGAGGCTTAATATAAAGGAACAACTTGCTGGGGTGGTCTTCCCATTTTCCATCTTTTATGCCGGCTTTTACTTTAAATAAATACTTTCCGGGTGGAATGTTTCTGTAAGTTGCCAGGCGCTGTGAAGATACATAATTCCAATCCTTGTCGTATCCATCAAGCTTATAAGCAAAAACATTTGACTGCGAATAGGGATTTAATAATGCCGTATACTCAAAGGAAACGATACTGTTTTTATAGCTTAATTCTAAAGTGTCAAGATAACAGATATCTTCAGTCAGAATTATTTTATTATCAATTTTTTCGCCAATTTCCACCGACTGGTGGAAAAGTTTTAAATCAACAATTTTTGATTTTGGTATAGGTTCATTCTTCTTAATTTGTTCTGTATTGAACAAATTAAATCCTTTTATTCCTCCGGCATAAATATCATGGTCAATACTGTCGTATACAATACAATTGATTGAAAATTGATTGTCCTGTAATCCATCTTCTGCATAATATTTTGAATAGGTTTTATTTTCAGGATTAAACCGTGTAATCCCTTTTGTTGAAGTCAGCCAAAGGTTACTGCTGTCGTCTTCAACCATTCCGATTATAGTTTCTGAAGTTAATCCGTCGTGGGTACTATATTTTTTAAAAATCACATTATGGTTTTCGTCATAAGTCAGCTTGTTTAATTTGTTTCGCGTGCCAACCCATAAAGAGTCATTATGATCAATAAAAAGAGACATTACCAGATTATTGCTTAAAGACGATTTTTTTGAATTATGTTTGTAGGTGATAAATTTATCCGAGCCTGGGTCAAATTTACATAATCCGCCGTCTTCGGTGCCTATCCAGATATTACGATCGTGGTCTTCAACAATATCCCAGATAATATTACTACTTATACTGGTAGTGTCATCCGGATTATGTGTATATTTTTTAAAGGTATTATGGCTTACATTAAAACGGATTAAACCGTCGCCGTATGTACCAAGCCAAATGTCATGGTCCGATGATTCATGCAATGAAATAACGATTCCCTTTTCGTGCGTAGAAAAAATATAGTCAAACCTTTTAAAATCATTAGTTTCCTTATTGAACTTGTTCAATCCATTTTCGGTTCCCACCCAAATACCATTGTTGTGATCTTTTAATAGTGAGCGTATGTAATTATGGCTTAGCGATTTAGTGTCGTTTGGTTTGTTTTGGTACAATACAAACGAATTGGTTTTTTTATTATAAATGTTTAACCCGTTTTCGGTTCCAATCCAAAGGTTATGATTTTCATCGATTACCATCGAATGAATAATGTTGTTCACCAGGTTATTTGAGGTGCTTTTTTCGGCATAGAAATGCCTGAATTTTGGTTCCTGTACATTCAATCTGTTTAGTCCTGCCCAGTCAGTACCTATCCATAAAAACCCCGACCGGTCTTCGAAAATTGAATAAATGGAATTGCCACTTATACTGTTAAGATCAGCCGTGTTGTTTTCAAATCTGCTAAAGGTGATATTTTCAATAGCTTTGCTATAAGGCATATCTTTTGGGAATATAACTTTATTAAGCCCGCCTCCCCAGGTACCAATCCATAAACTTCCATTACTGTCACAAAAAATACTTTTAATTATATTGTGACTAATGCTGTTATTATTTTTGGGATTATACCTGTAATGAATGAATTTATCTGTCTTAGGATTTAATATATTCAGGCCGCCTTCCCAGGTGCCAATCCAGATAAACCCTTTTTTGTCGATACAAATTGAACTAATATCATTCATCGACAGGCTGTTTGGATTGTTTGGCTTGTGCCGGTAATGTTTAAATGTGTTGGTATTTTTATTAAACCGGTCCACTCCGTTGTTGGTTGCTATCCAGATGGTACCGTCGGGAGCCTCTGTCATATCTGAAATAAAAAGTGAACCTATACTGTTTTTATTGCTATCGGGTATATGATGTATAAATTGATATTTTGCATTTTGTTCATCAGTATATATACTATCCATTCGTTTTAGTTTGTCGAGCCCGCCTCCCCAGGTACCCAGCCAAACATCCCCGTCATTATCTTTCAGAATTTTGTAAATTGTATTATTAGCAAGGCTGTTTGGATCATTTGGGTCGTGGCTGTAATTTACATTTTCTTTGGTGTGAATAAAAAACCGGTTAAGTCCTGTGGTGGTTGCCACGAAAAGAATTCCGCTTTTATCCTGGCAAATGGATCGGACATGCATGGCTGATACGCTGT
The DNA here is from genome assembly GCA_046704385.1 of Bacteroidales bacterium. Taxonomy (GTDB): domain Bacteria; phylum Bacteroidota; class Bacteroidia; order Bacteroidales; family SZUA-534; genus GH45. The sequence goes on from JBJKSB010000021.1 coordinate 156,184, forward strand.
GTGTGTTGATATAATTGTATCGGTAAGCAACAAAATTATAGCCATCATAACGGTTCAAGCCAGCATAAGTTCCAAACCAGATGAATCCGTCTTCGTCCTGGTATGCTGCAATAATTGAACTTTGATTTAATCCGTCTTTAGTGGAATAACGTTCAAAGACGAGGTCTTGAGAAAAGGAATGATCTATTCCAAAACCAAATAAATAAAAAATGGATAAAACATAGAATGCTAATGATTTCCGCATAATATAAATCACCAAGAATTAATGCAATCCTAATTATTATGAGGTAAATATTATTTGCAATTTACCACACCCCTTATTAAAGTATTTTTTAATATTAATAAAAAAAATTGAAATATTTTGGTAATGAGTGTCTTTTTAACTTGTTTACAATTTGGTTGCGGAATGGTGAGTATTAAAAATGCCTTTTTGAAACAGTTAAAAAGAGATTGTGCTAAAAGGATTATAAATAAAAGAGGCGGTTAAAACCGCCTCTTTAATTACTTCCTTAAGTTGAGTGCTTTAATAATAGCACGATATCTTTCAATATCTTTTTCTTTCAGGTAATCAAGTAAACTTCTTCTTTTACCAACAAGACGCAAAAGCGCTCTTTGGGTACCAAAATCTTTTTTATTTGATTTCAAATGCTCGGTTAAATGAGCAATTCTGAAACTAAATAAGGCAATTTGCCCTTCGGTTGAGCCGGTGTCTGCAACCGACTTACCATACTTTGTGAAAATTTCTTCTTTTTTCTCTTTTGTTAAGTACATAACCGTTTTGTCTTATTAATTAAACAATATAAGCATACACTTATTTTTCGAGCTGCAAAGGTAACTAATTCTTTTAAAGCTGCAAGTTGTTGAGTGTTTAAATTTTAAATATTTTGCATGGTACTTTTTTATAATTTATCTTACTTAAGACTTTTAATCGGGCAATATTTTGGAGCCTGTTTTATTAAAGAAAAACTGAATTTTATGAAACAACTTTTTATTTTATTTGCAGCTGTGTTGATAGTGTCATGTCAGCCGAAACCGGAAAAAATAAAATATCCAATGACAAAGAAAGTAGATACGGTTGATGTATATTTTGGTCATAAAGTAGCGGATCCTTATCGCTGGCTCGAAAATGACACAAGTGCAGAAACTGCTGAATGGGTAAAGGCTGAGAACCAGGTTACCCAAAATTATATGTCGAAAATCCCGTTCCGGCAGGCGGTGGAAGATCGTTTGACCAAGTTGTGGAATTATCCAAAAATTTCGGCCCCTTTGCATAAAGCAGGTAATTATTTTGTGTTTAAAAATGATGGTTTACAAAATCAAAGTGTGGTTTATATAAAAAATACGATTGAGGGTGATGAGAAAGTATTTCTTGACCCTAATAAATTATCAAAAGACGGAACTGTTGCATTGACGAACTTTACCCCTTCAAAAGATGGAAAATATGTGGGTTATGCTATTTCAAGGGGTGGCTCCGACTGGCGGGAGTTATATGTGCGTTCCATTAAAACCGGCAAGGATTTGGCCGATCATATAATGTGGGCTAAATTTTCAAATATTTCCTGGTACAAAAACGGATTCTTTTATTCCAGGTATCCTGAACCTAAAAAAGGAGACGCGTTAAAAGGTGAAAATGAAAATAGTAAGGTGTATTATCATCAGATCGGTACTTCGCAAGATACTGATAAACTAATTTATGAAGATCCGGACCATCCGCTATGGGGATTTAACGCCAAGGTTACAGACGATGATCAGTATCTGGTATTGGAAGTTACCGAATCAACATCGGGCAATGCATTATATGTTAAGGATTTAACTGGTGATAATGATTTTGTAAAAGTTGTTGAAACTTTCGATAACGATTATCTGGTTATTGATCATATTAATGGTAAATTATTAGTTTATACTGATCTTGATGCCCCCAAGTATAAAGTAATTGCCATTGATATGAAACATCCTGAACCCGACAGTTGGATTGATTTTATTCCTGAAAAGGAAAGCGTTCTTCAGGAGGTGTCAATACATGGTGGGAAAATAATTGCAAACTACCTGAAAGATGCCCATAGCAATATTGAGATATACAATTTGAAGGGTGAATTTCTTTACAATCTGGACAATACAACATTGGGAACAATTAGTGGATTCAGGGGAGAAAGAAATGACAGCACAACATTTTATGCCATAACTACTTTTACCTCTCCTGCAACAATTTACAAGTATGATATATCTGCCAATAAATCGGATGTTTACCAAAAAACTGATGTCGATTTTAATGCTGCTGATTATGAAACCAAACAGGTTTTTTACCCAAGTAAAGATGGAACTGAAATTCCTATGTTTATTGTGTATAAAAAAGGTACCCAGCTTAATGGTAAAAATCCGCTAATGCTTTACGGATATGGTGGTTTTAATATCAGTCTTACACCAACTTTCAATATAGGAAGGTTACTTTGGTTGGAACAGGGAGGAATTTTCGCCATGGCCAATTTGCGCGGCGGTGGTGAATACGGTGAGGACTGGCATCAGGCAGGAACTAAAATGAATAAACAAAATGTTTTTGACGATTGTATTGCTGCAGCCGAATATCTGATTAATGAAAAATATACTTCAAAGGGAAGAATAGTAATGACCGGTCGTTCCAACGGTGGATTACTGGTAGGAGCTGTGGTTAACCAGCGACCCGATTTGTTTGGCGTGGCTTTCCCAACAGTGGGAGTAATGGATATGTTACGCTACCATAAATTCACAATAGGCCGGTATTGGGCTACCGACTATGGTACCAGTGAAGACAGTGAAGAAATGTTCAAATACTTGTTGTCTTATTCACCGTTGCATAATATAAAAGAAAATGTTGATTACCCTGCGATTTTGGTATCTACCGGTGATCATGACGACAGGGTGGTTCCGGCTCATTCGTTTAAATACGCAGCGACCCTTCAGGAAAAATATAAGGGAACAAATCCGGTTTTAATACATATTGAATCCCAGGCCGGGCATGGCCCGGGAAAGCCAACAGCTAAATTGATACAGGAAGAGAGCGATATTTATTCCTTTATGTTTTATAATATGGGAATAACCCCAAGGTATTAAACAGTAGAGAGTAAATTATATAAAACCGGCTGACAGGCCGGTTTTTGTTTTTAATAATTTGAATAAAATTCCAGAAATTTTATCTTTACTAAATTACTCAACTAAAAAAACGGTTATGAAAAAGTTTACATTATTAGTGTTTTTAGCATTATTTATTTTAACCGCTAATGCCCAATTATTTAAGATTGGCGGATTTGGTGTCGGGTATTTGTATGTGGGTCCTAAAATTGGGGGAAATGCTTCATACAATAGCAGGGATTTTGGAACGGGCTATAGCACCATTGCAAATTACGGATACCAATTTGGTGGAGTTGCCAAATTGGGAGTTACCAAAAAATTAGCCATCGAACCCGAATTGATTTTTAGTAAAAGAGGTGCGAGTGCAGAAGCATCGGGTTTTTCAACCAATGTTAATGCCAAATATTTTGGAATACCAGTGGTTGCCAAGTATGCATTTGCAGCCATTTCAAATGTGCAGATTTTTGGATCAGGTGGGTTTTATACGGATTTTATGACAGGGGTTGAAACAGTATTCAAACAAGGTTCAACAGTAGAATTTACGGAACAACTTGATTCCATTTCATCAGTTTATCATCGATTCGATTTTGGTTTGAACCTTGGGTGTGGCACAATCATTCCTTTCAAAAACAAAGATCAGTTAACTATCGATTTAAGATTGGGCCTGGGTTTTGTAAATACTGATAAATTGGGTTCGGCATCAAGCAGAAATACCTCTGTGCAATTATCGGCAATTTACCTCGTAGACCTGACTAAGTGGATACATTTCCGTGGTAAATCAATTTTGGACGATTCTCCGGAACAAGGAGGAGCTCCGGCTGGGGGCACCAAAGTGGATAGGGAACAATAATCAGAAAATATTAATTTAAAACCGGGTTTATTTCCCGGTTTTTTATTGATAAAAACAAGGGTTTTTTGTTATTCTTGTTTAATTTGCAGCCATGGAAATTAAGCATAAATATCTGGTTGTTGAAGGCAATATTGGGGCTGGTAAATCAACACTTTCCTCGAAAATAGCTGACGATTTTAGTGGAAAACTTATTCTGGAACAATTTCAGGATAATCCCTTTTTACCAAAATTTTATAAAAATCCGGAGAGATATGGTTTTACTTTGGAACTTTCATTTTTAGCCGCCAGATATCAACAGCTGAACAAGGAAATTTCATCGACGGATTTATTTAAATCGTTTACTATTGCCGATTATTATTTTGTAAAATCGCTCATTTTTGCACGTATGACTTTGCAATCGGACGAGTACAATTTATACCGGCAGCTTTTTGATATCATTTATCAACAATTGCCCTTACCTGATATTTATGTTTATCTGCATGTTTCGCCTGAAAAATTGTTACAAAATATTGAAAAGCGCGGGCGTGATTACGAAAAATCAATAACAGCCGATTATTTAAAACTGATTCAGGACAGTTATTTTAATTTCTTTAAATCAGAAACCAGGTTTCCTGTGGTAATTATCGAAACTACTGCCATGGATTTTGTTAATAATCCGGAAGATTATAAAAAAATAATTGAAGTTATTAACCAGACAAATTATACAAAAGGGATAAACCGAATTGTATTCTGAAACGATAATGTTTTTTATATAAGTATTAGAAACACTAATGAAGCGTTTAAATAAGGGTGTTGCATAATTCATCGGATGATTAAGTGAGTATTAATCAATTAAGATCCGATGAATAACACATTAGTCAGCTAACTAACACAAGATTGTGGGTACTGTTAAATTTTAAGTAAGTGTGCGTTAATTATTAGATTTTTCTTACAAAGACTATTTATATTTGTCTGGTCATTTGTGAAATCCCACATCTTTAAAATACAAATAGGGTAAGGATGGGAGGTTTTTTAAAAAGATAGTTATGATGAAAGTTGCAGTATTTGCCGGGTCGTTCGATCCGTTTACCAAGGGACATGAATCAGTAGTAGTAAGGGCTTTACCTTTATTTGATAAAATAATTATAGCTATAGGTAATAATTCAACAAAAATGGGGTTTTTAACCATTGAAGAACGAATTGAACTTATTACAAATGTTTTTTGCGACGAGCCAAAAATTAAAGTGGAAGCATACGAGGGATTAACAGTGGATTATTGTAAGCAGGTGGGTGCTAACTTTATGGTGCGGGGTATTCGTACGGCAGCCGATTTTGAGTACGAACGCGCTGTCGCTCAAATGAATAAATCGATGTTACCTGAGGTAGAATCGGTGTTTTTGTTAACCACGCCTGAACTGACACCGGTAAATAGTACCATTGTTCGCGATATTTTGCGACATGGGGGCGATGTATCACAATTTTTGCCTGATAAATCTAATATTTACCACTTATTGCAAAAACGGGATAAAAAATAGTAAAGAATTCTATGTTGAAGAAAATCCTTCTTTTCATTTTTTGTGTTCCGATATTCCTTTATGGAAAGGCTGATACCTTACCTGTTGTTATCAAAGGTACTGATGCTGCCTATTCCGGACAAATCATAAAAGTTTTTAAATATTCTGATTATATAACTAAAAAGCAGCAGCTTTTAGCTGTTGATACAGCTGATCAAAAGGGTAATTTTAAATTATCATTTCAACCGGGAGAAACCCTGCTGGTATTTATTCCTCTGGGAATTTATGAAACCAACTTGTTTGTTGAACCTGGTAAAACTTATGATGTGATTTTGCCGCCCTTTCAGCCTCGTACCAAAGCTGACTTTTTAAACCCGTTTTTCCAGCCTGTTCAGATGTACCTCGGCATTAAAAACTCAGGGAAGCATGAATTGAATTATAATATTGCTGATTTTGATGAACAATACCATAATTATATTGATAGTAATTATTATACCATATTTAAAAAGCCGCGCCAATCAAATATTGACTCGGTAATTTTGAACATTGAGAATATTTATAGAATTGATACCTGTAAATTTTTCAAACAATATCGCGAATATAAATATGCGTGGTTAAAGTTTGGAAGTTATATGCGCGACAGCCGCTATGTGGTGAGGGAGTATTTCAATAAAAAGCCGTTTTTGTATCAAAATCCGGCTTATATGGATTTATTCGATCAGTTATTTACAAATTACCTTACATATTATATGAATACCAGTGAAGGAGAGCGTTTGTATTCTGATATTGCCCTTGCTAAAAGTCCGACCTATGCAAAGCAGACTTTTTCAAATAATATGGTGCTGTTAAACGATACGCTTCAGGAACTGGTTTTGCTTAAAGGTTTGTATGATGAATTTTATAATGGCGATTTTCCGGTACCGAGCCTGTTGATAACACTCGATTCAGTGTCGTACATGACAAAAGTTCCGATGCACAAAGTTATAGCAGAAAACATCAGGAAAAAAGTGCTGCAGGCCAGGCAGGGATTTCCGGCACCGCAATTTGAACTACGTGATGCTCAAGGCTTATTAAGGTCAAGTAAGGAATTCCTGGTAAATTATGTGTATCTGAATTTTATTTCAATTGATAGTTACGCCTGTCAGGAGGACCTGGAACTGCTTAAAACGTTAAATGAAAAACACAAATCTGATTTCAGAATTGTTTCAATCTGTATTGACGACGATTTTGACAAAGCCGTTAAATATTTTAAGGATAAGGGTTACGATTGGGTGCTGTTAAGTTACCGTAATCAAAAATCAATCATCAATGATTATAAAATAAGAGTTTATCCCACCTATTTTTTGATTAATCCCGAAGGAAATTTAAGCATGTCGCCGGCAGTTTCACCGGGCGAAAATTTCGAATGGTATTTTTTTAAGATGCTACAGGCTCAGAAAAGGAAGCACCATTAGAGGCCTTTTTCAGTACTTCAATAATCGACGGATATATGTTTTTAATAAGTTCTTCTTCAACTTCATGGTTTGCCCATTTAACTTCTGTTATACCTTCTTTTTCCTGGGGTTTTAAAACTTCAACTCCTTTATGGCTCATTAAATACCATTTAACAGGTTTTAATACAATTCTTTTTTTTATCAGGTAAGTATGATACGTTTTTAATAATTTTCGTTCAATATTTAAATTTTTTATGCCACATTCTTCTTCCACCTCACGAAGAGCAGCAACCCGGTTTTTTTCATTTTTTTCAAGATGCCCTTTTGGAAGATCCCAAATGCCATTGCGCTTAATGAACAACCTTTCGTTTTTTTCATTAATTACCAAACCGCCGGCAGCTTTTCTAATTTCAAAAAAAGACTTAAAAGTATTCCAGGTGCTTTCCAGGTTGTCAGCAATAATCACGTAAAACAGTGATGTGCTTCCATTTAAAAGGATACCGATAATTTCCTTTATTTTTATGAAATCGGGGTTTTCATAAACCGCATCAGGTGTCCATTGCTGATCTGTATTTTTTGCCAGAATCAGCGTGTTGAGGTTGAAAAAAACTTTATACTTTTGTGCCATTATGAATATAAATGAAATAGCAAAAAACGTCGCCGGTGATTTATTGCAAATAAAAGCAATAAAACTTTCTCCGGCAAGTCCATTTACTTGGGCTTCGGGCATAAAATCACCAATATATTGTGATAACCGTAAAACCCTTTCGTATCCTGAGGTTCGGACCTATGTGTGTGATGCATTTGTTGAAACTGTAAAGCAGTTATATCCAACAGTTGATGTGATTGCCGGGGTGGCAACCGGAGCAATTGCCCAAGGCGTTTTGGTGGCCGAGGCTATGAATAAACCTTTTGTTTATGTGCGTTCCGATGCCAAAAAGCACGGGTTGGAAAACCTTGTGGAAGGCTACCTGGAAAAAGGTCAGTCGGTTGTGGTTATTGAGGATTTAATTTCAACCGGAGGAAGCAGCCTGAAAGCCGTTGAAGCTCTGCGCAATGCAGGTGCAATTGTGTTGGGGCTAATCGCTATTTTTACCTACGGGTTTGAGGAGGCTGAGGAAAACTTCAGAAATGCCGGTTGTAAATTTAATACGCTAAGTAATTATGAAATTTTGCTTCAAAAAGCGTTGGAGATTGGATACATAAACCAGGATGAAATCGAAATTCTTAAGCAATGGCGAAAAAGTCCAAAAACCTGGGGTGTTTAAATTAAATTATCAGTAAAGTGGAAATTGTAAGCAGAATAGGAAAAATAGAGGCCAACGAAGAGAAAATATTTACGTTGTTATCTGATTTTACAAACCTTGGTGATTATATCCCCCGGGACAAAGTTTCCGATTTTCAGTCGGACATAGACAGTTGCAGCTTTTCAGTTGAGAAGGTTGGGAAATTCGGTATGCGTATTATTGAAAGGGAACCATTTAAGCTGGTTAAAATAGCCAATGATCAAAACGTACCCTTTCAGTTTAATATGTGGATTCAGTTAAAAAAAGTTGATGAACTTGATACGCGGGTAAAAATTACCCTTCGGGCCGATTTGAATCCCATGTTAAAAATGGTGGCAAAAAAACCGCTGACTACTTTGGTGGATACGTTGCTTGACCGGCTTGAGCAAATCAGGTAGTTACATTACAAATTCAACTTCTTTAAAGTAGAACGATTTGAATTCACCTTGGGGTGTTTTTAAGTTTAATCTGCCGTCATTATCAACTGAAAGTATTTTGGCGTGAATTATATCATCATTTACCTTAAAGTCGTGGTAATCGGTATTGCGATATAAGTGAGAGAAATAAGATTCATTAATTTTGTCAAAAAAGCCTTCGCACAGCATTTCATACCAGATATTTATCTGGTTTAAAACCTTATTTATAGTTTCAATCCTGTTAAAGTCCTTTTTAAATATAATTTTCAGTGAAATGGGATTGGGCGCATTACTTTTAAAGACATCCTGATTCACATTTAAACCTATTCCAACGAGGACGTAGTCAAGCTTATTTCCCAATAACTGATTTTCTATCAAAATACCCCCGACTTTTTTATCCATATAATAAATATCGTTGGGCCACTTAATGGTAAATTGTTTGCCCTGATTTATAAGAAAGTCAATAATTCCAAGTGAAACAGCTTTTGAAACCATAAATAATTCATCTGTTTTTAAAAAAGCAGGTCGTAATAAAAGACTAAAAGTAAGGTTTTTCCCGGATTCGCTTTCCCAGGTATTTGTGCCGGTACCCCGGCCTTTTTTCTGGTGGTTGGCTAATACCACAAAACCTTCGGGTAATTCGTCTTCAACAGCGAGTTTTTTTAAGTGGTCGTTTGTTGAGCTAACTTCCTTAATTTCAATTATGTTGATGGCTTCCATAAATTTATCTGAGTTAAATGCTGATTAATTTGTTCTTTATAGCGTACATAATTAAGTTGGCAGTATTCTTCGAATTTGTCTTGCTAAGAAGATTAGCCCGGTGTTTATCGACGGTTCGTTTACTTATAAATAAATTATCAGCAATTTCCTGGTTCGACAATCCCTTGCATATTTCTTCGAGCACCTGTAGTTCCCTTTTTGACAACGCGGCAGCTTCATCCACGGGTTCTTTATGAGGTTTGAAGTTTTTAATTACATTATACAACAGCTCCTGCGAAAAATAGCTGTTCCCCAACTGAACCTGTTTTATGGCTTCAATAACTTCATTAATTTCTGAATTTTTTAATAAAAATCCTTTTACTCCGGCGTTAATCATTTTATAGTAATATTCCTCCTCGCCAAACATCGATAAAGCTATAACCTTAACTTCGGGATATTTTCCATTAACAAGTTCTGTGGCTTCAATGCCATCCATTACGGGCATACTAATATCCATCAACACCACATCAGGTAAATGCGATTCAATATTTTCAATAAAATCTTTACCATTGGTCGCTTCAAGTACAACCTTCATATCCGGGTTTGAGTCAAGTAATATTTTTAACCCATTTCTGAAAAGTGCATGGTCATCAACCAGTGCTATTTTAATTTTTTTCATAAGCTCAAACTCCAGGTTTACTTACCTGATTATTAGCGATATTTAATTTAGCCGGACTTTAATTAACGCATTGATACCTTCTCCAGGTGCACTATTTATGACAAAAATTCCATTTATTGACTTCACTCTCGATGAGATATTTTGAAATCCCATACCTTTAATCTGACTATCCTCAGTTATTTTAGTGTCAAAACCCGACCCATCATCATGAAACTGAATGGTCAAAGTTCGTAAATGTTTTGAAATATTAATAGAAATGTTTTTGGCATTTGCATGTTTTAAGGTATTATTTATCAGTTCGCAGGTTGTCCGGTACAAAATTATTTCAGCATTAGCATTAAATCTTTCATTTTCCATATTACTCAGTAACTCAATCTGAACCCCTTGAGCCTGATTAATTTTATGTGTGAAATTTTTAAGAGCACTAACCAGCCCAAAATTAGTAAGTACATGCGGACTTAAGTTATTTGATATTTCCTTAATACTTGTAATAGCCTCGTTTATAACAACATTGGTATTTTCGAGAATATTTTTGCTATTGGGTTGTGTCTCAATATTTAATAATGCCGAAATCGACATTTTTACCGTTGAAAGCAATGGGCCAAGACCGTCGTGTAAATCCTTGGCAAACCTTCTTCGTTCCTTTTCCTCGGTTTGTATTATGGCATTTAAAAGTCTTTTTTCAGATCGGTTACGGTCAAGTTCTGCTTTTTTAAGCGAATAAAATATTTCTCCAATCAGAAATACCCCGGCCGTAAAAAAGAAAGAAATAATTACTGCCAGCCAATCATCAGCCATAGTCAGGTAAAATGAAAAATCATCTTCTAAAAATTGAATTAATTTTATCGATCGCCGGATGGCCATTAACAGGAACCCCAGTGAAATAAGCACCCATGATGCCCGGTATTTGGTTACCCGCATCAGGCGAAGTGCAAAAATAGCCGCGATTACCTGAAGTACTATTGAAATTAACAGAGCTACTAACCGGAGCATAAATTTTTTTATCAAAAATAAACATATAATAATTTAAAAGCTTTTTATTGCTTATAAAAAGAAGTTTTTGATTCGGATTTGTACTGTCAAATTTTCTTTTAATAACCGAATTTTTTCATATTTGGCAGTAAATAATTCTTCATGGGCTCTTTAATTATTTAATTTTGATAGCTGTATCAATCAGGCATTGATTTTGATACCAAATTGGGTTTGATTAAAAACAATAACAAAATTCATTACCTTTGGGGCAAATATTTTTTTATGACTGACAAAAGTGAGCAAACAATATTAAAAGACGTTATAGTTGAAGCAATAAAGAATAAAAAAGGAAAAGAATTAATAGTTTTAGATTTAAGGAAACTTGATCAATCTGTGGCCGATTATTTTGTAATTTGCCATGGCGATTCAAACACCCAGGTAAATGCAGTATCTGATTCTGTCGATCGCCAGACAAGAAGTGAATTACAAACCCATCCGTTACATATTGAAGGAGCACAAAACGCACATTGGATACTACTTGATTACGGATCAGTGGTAGTGCACGTTTTTCAGGAAGAATTTCGCCGGTTTTACAATCTTGAAGATTTATGGGCCGATGCAAAAAAAGAGATACACAACGAAGATTAATTTATCATATTATCACACTAAATGAGCGACGAAAAACAAAATAAAAATGATTTAGGATTTGGTCCAAAACCGGGAAACAAGGATCAAAAGGGAAATGATAAAAAGCCAAAATTCAATATTACCTGGATTTATGCCATTATTGTAATTATTATAATTGGAATGATGATTTTTCCATATGGAAATCAACCTAAAGAAATCTTGTGGGACAGGTTTGAGAATAATATGCTGAAAACCCATGCTGTTGAAAAAATAGAAGTAGTAAACGGAGACAGAGTCGAAATATATATAAAACCCGATAGGCTGAATGACCCTGAATTCAAGGATATAGAGAACAATAAACCTTCGGCAATGGGAGTTCAGTCGGCTCAGTATTTCATGACCATAGCATCAGTTGATCGTTTTGGTGAACAACTCGATGAGGCTATGAAAGGTTTTGAACCCTCCGACAGAGTTCCGGTACGCTATGTAAAACGCGATAACCATATGGACTGGATTGTTAGCTGGGTAATTTTCCCATTGGTATTGATAGGAGTTTGGTTATTTATTTTCAGGCGTATGGCCGGGCCTAACGGTGCCGGTAGCCAGATTTTCAATATAGGTAAGTCGAAGGCTAAAATTTTTGACAAAGAAGGAGCCGAAGTTAAGGTCGATTTTAAAGATGTTGCCGGTTTGGAGGAGGCCAAAATTGAAATTAAGGAAATTGTCGACTTCCTGAAAACGCCTGAAAAATATACCCAGTTAGGAGGAAAAATCCCTAAAGGGGCATTGCTTGTTGGACCTCCCGGAACCGGGAAAACTTTGTTGGCAAAAGCGGTTGCCGGTGAAGCACATGTACCTTTCTTTTCCATGTCGGGTTCCGATTTTGTTGAAATGTTTGTCGGTGTGGGTGCATCAAGGGTGCGCGATTTGTTTAAACAGGCAAAAGAAAAAGCTCCCTGTATTATATTTATTGATGAAATTGATGCCATCGGCCGTGCCCGTGGACGAAATGCCAATTGGGGTTCGAATGATGAGCGCGAGAATACCTTAAACCAGTTGCTTACCGAAATGGATGGTTTTGGTACCAATAGCGGAGTTATCATACTTGCAGCTACAAACCGGGCTGATATTCTTGACCGGGCCTTGTTGCGTGCCGGACGTTTCGACAGACAGATTCATGTGGAATTACCCGATTTGAACGAGCGTAAGGAAATTTTTAAAGTTCATATGCGCCCATTGAAAAAACTTGGACCACAGGTAAGTCCGGAATTTTTAGCCAAACAAACACCGGGTTTTTCCGGGGCCGATATCGCAAATGTTACAAATGAGGCCGCTTTAATTGCAGCCCGGCAAAATAAAGACAAGGTTGAAAAACAGGACTTTTTAGATGCCATTGATCGTATTATCGGCGGATTGGAAAAGAAAAACAAAATAATTTCAACAGAAGAGAAAAAAACCATTGCTTATCATGAAGCCGGTCATGCCACGGTTAGTTGGATTTTGGAACATGCAAACCCGTTGATCAAGGTAACCATTGTTCCTCGTGGACAAGCCTTGGGTGCAGCCTGGTATTTGCCGGAAGAGCGCCAGTTGACAACCACGGAACAGATGCTCGATGAAATGTGTTCTGCCTTGGGTGGTAGAGCAGCCGAAGAATTATTTTTTAATAAAATTTCTACCGGGGCACTAAACGATCTTGAAAAAGTAACCAAACAGGCTTATGCCATGGTTTCCTATTTTGGAATGAGCGATAAAATTGGTAACCGGAGTTATTATGATTCATCAGGTCAAAACGAATATTCATTCTCAAAACCTTATAGCGAGGAAACTGCTAAGGTAATTGACGAGGAAGCCAAAAGAATAATTGACGAATCCTATAAAAGAGCAAAGGATTTATTGAAAAAATATAAAAAAGGGCATAACCAGTTGGCAGAGCTGTTGCTGGAACGCGAGGTGTTATTTGCTGAAGATTTGCAGAAAATACTGGGCCCCAGGCCAAATGGTAAAACACCGGTTTCAATGGATGAGGATAAGGTTGATCAGGTAGAAGAGAAACCAGTTGATATTGCTGCTGAAAATAAAGTAGAAGATACCACGTCTGAAGTATAAATGGAGAAAAACTGGACGTTAATTTACTCAACGGGTCAATTATACCTGGCCGAAATGGTTAAAAGTATAATTGAAGATAATGGATTTGAGGTAGTTGTAATTAACAAGCAGGATTCATTTTATTTATTTGGTGATATTGAAGTATATGTAAGGCCCGATGACGTGATTCGGGCCAAATTTTTGATCAAAGATATTTAATTGTGAGCAACTTTTGGCAACGTTCGGTTACCGGATTATTCTTCGTAATAGCCTTGATTGTTGGTGTTTTGTGGAATCCTGTATCATTTTTTGTGCTTTTTCTGATTATTGAAATTCTTGCCTTAAGAGAATTTTACCGCCTGGCTTTACACCATCACTCCCGTCCTCAAAAATATTACGGAAGTGTTTTGGGAGCAGCTGCTTTTATTGCAGGTTTTCTGTGGCATTTATTGGATTATGGATGGTATTTTAGTCTCCTGTTAATACCGATGATATCTTTCATTTTTATTTTTGAACTTTACCGGAATCATAAGCATCCTATTTTGAATATTGCTTCTACATTAATGGGGATATTCTATGTTTCCATCCCGATGATGCTATTAAATCATATTGTATATCTTAGGAATGAATTTGATGGCAAGATTTTACTTGGGGTTTTTATCCTGATATGGGCCAGTGACACCGGAGCTTATTTGTTTGGAGTTACCCTGGGCAGGAACCGGTTATTTGAACGGATTTCGCCAAAAAAATCATGGGAAGGATTCATTGGTGGAATTATTATAGCACAGGTGGTGGCCCTGGTTTTATCCAAATATTGGGGATCGCTTGAGTATTTACATTGGAGTGTGCTGGCGGCAATTACAGCTGTTATAGGCACCCTGGGTGATTTAGTTGAATCGATGATGAAACGCAGTGTTGGATTAAAAGATTCGGGGAATTTGCTTCCAGGTCACGGTGGAATTTTGGATAGATTTGATAGTTTTTTATTTACAATTCCTGTTATTTTTACATATTTGTATTTTTTTATAAGGTAGATATTTCACAAATATTTATTCATTTTGCATGAAAATTCATAAAGCCGGTTACGGGGTAATTCTTATCCTTCTGTTTATTGAGTTATTATTGGGTGGGTTATTAAGTATGATGCAGATAACCCCTGCTTTATTTTACTCTGCTATTGCAATATTGCTGTTGCTACTCATTTTTGTGGTCAGATTTTTTAGATTTCCTGATAGAAATATAACTTTTACCGGAAATCAAATTGTTGCTCCTGCTGATGGAAAGGTGGTTGTGATCGAGGAGGTGAATGAAGACGAGTTTATTAAAGAAAAAAGAATTCAGATATCCATATTCATGTCGGTTTGGAATGTCCATATTAACTGGCTTCCTGTGTTGGGCAAAGTGGTTCAGTCTCTTCATTTTGATGGACGTTATATGGCGGCCTGGCTTCCGAAATCATCTTCTGAAAACGAAAGGGCCGTTGTGGTAATTGAATCGATGAATTGGGGTAAAATTTTGGTAAAACAGATAGCGGGAGCTATGGCACGAAGAATTATTACCTATGCTAAAGAGAATGATGAAGTTAAACCTGGCAATCAGTTGGGTTTTATTCGGTTTGGTTCGCGGGTTGACGTGTTGATTCCGGTAAATTCTGATATAAAAGTAGAGTTGAATCAAAAGGTAACAGGGGGTTTGACAATTCTTGCCGAACTTACCGAATACATATCATAAAAAATACTGTTCATTTATTGGAAAAAAAAGTGCAATTAGTTTTCTTAATTTCACAGAGAAGTATAAATTTGCGGCTTAATTAATAATCAAAATTATTCGGATATGGCTTATAAAATAACTGAAGATTGTATAGCTTGCGGAAACTGTATTACAGAATGTGCAACTGAAGCTATCTCTGAAGGTGATATCTATGTTATTGACCCAGATTCTTGTACAGATTGCGCTACCTGCGTTGAAATTTGTCCGGTTGAGTGCATAGTACCAGCAGAGTAAGAATAAAAGAAATTTTTAAATAAAAAGCCCACTGTTTAGTTGGGCTTTTTATTTGTTTGGTCATTAGCATGTTAACATTAATGTAATGATTATTTAATTTTGCTGTCTTTTCAAAATATAATGATCAAATAAATTATATCTTTGTCGAGTGTCAACTAGCTGATATCTTAGTCCCGAATGATATTTGATAAAAAATATACACCGCGTTGGATCGTTTTTGTTATTGATGTATTTATTTGCATTGCAAGTATTGCACTGGCGTATTTGCTAAGATTTAATTTTGAAATACCCGAAACCAATGTCGCTTCACTTTTCCAGATTATTCCCTTTGTTGCCCTTATCAGGATAATAAGTTTCCTGTTTGGTCGTACCTATTCGGGTATTGTGCGGTATACCGGTTTGCATGATGCTCAGCGTATTTTTATTACCATATTTGCCGGGAGTACATTTATTGTCATCGCCAATATTATTAGTTATTATTACATTACCAGGGCTTTTATTGTACCCTTGTCTATTGTTATTATTGATTTTTTAACCACCGTAATTTTCATGACCTCGTTACGCTGGTTGGTTAAAGCTATTTTTAATGAATTTCGTACATCATCATTAGAAGTAAAACGTGTGGGTATTTATGGTACAGGTCCGGCAGCAATGGCTGCTAAAAATGCCATGGAACAAAATATTGATGTCAAATATAAAGTTGTGGTTTTTTTTGATAATGTCACGGTGCGGAGCCGTAAACAACTGGAGGGTGTTTCATTATCGCCCATCTCAACAATTGATTTGTATTTTGAAAACCAGGGTCTTGATTACCTGGTGTTGGCTAGACCTTTTAATACCATTGAGGAGAAAACCAACCTGATAGAACTTTCGCTGGCAAATAATATCCAGGTGTTTACCGTACCCAGTGTCGATAGCTGGATTAACGGTGAGTTAAGCTCTAAACAAATCCGACAGGTTAAAATTGAAGAGTTACTTGAGCGTAGCCCGATACAGTTGGATATTGAAAAAATTAAAAGCCAGGTAACTGACAAAGTGGTGTTGGTAACAGGAGCTGCCGGTTCTATTGGTAGCGAAATGGTAAGGCAGCTTATAAAATTTAACCCGGCCAAATTAATATTGTTTGACCAGGCAGAAACTCCGCTTTACGATATAGAGATGGAATTGCAGGAGCAAAAGCACAGCTTTAATATTGAAATAATTATTGGTGATGTTGCCGATCCTGTGAGGGTTGAGGAAGTTTTTAGAAAATTTAAGCCTGAAATTATTTATCATGCTGCAGCGTATAAGCACGTTCCCATGATGGAAAATCATCCGGCTGAGGCTGTCAAGACTAACGTGCTGGGAACCAAAACCATTGCTGATTTGGCGATAAAATACAAAGCAAATCGTTTTGTGATGGTGTCGACTGATAAAGCGGTTAATCCTACAAATGTTATGGGAGCCTCCAAGCGAATTGCTGAGGTTTACACACAGTCATTAAACGGACGATCGGTTACAGCCTTTATTACCACCAGATTTGGAAATGTTTTGGGTTCAAATGGTTCGGTAATTCCGAGGTTTAGAAAACAGATCAACGAAGGTGGGCCCATTACAGTTACTCATCCACAGATTACCCGGTTTTTTATGACTATTCCTGAAGCATGTCAATTAGTGCTTGAAGCCGGGACAATGGGCTCTGGTGGTGAAATTTTTATTTTTGACATGGGTAAATCGGTAAAAATTGTCGACCTGGCCAAGAAAATGGTGAAATTATCAGGGTTACAACTTGGAAAAGATATCCAGATAAGCTTTACAGGATTACGCCCGGGAGAAAAACTTTACGAAGAATTGCTTGCCGATAAAGAAAACACTTTACCAACGCACCACTCTCAAATTATGATTGCCAAGGTCAGGAAGTATAAATATGAAGAAATTGAACGACAAATCAGTGATTTGATTGATATGGTTAGCGATCAGGATAGCTTAAAAATTGTCAATCAAATGAAAAATATAATACCCGAATATATCAGCCAGAACTCAGTATTCGAACAATTGGATAAGCAAGCCGTTAAAAACTAATCAGTATATAAATCTATTAGTCCTTCAGGGCATCGTAAAGTAATACTCTTTTTTTGGGGATTAATGGCTATAATAAAATCAGTATGTAAAGGGATGAGGATTTCTCTTTTCTGATAGGTGACGGATATTAACTGATTTATTTCATTATCTACCACATAATTGATTGTTCCCAGTTCACCCGTTTTCTCATCAATAACCATGAACCCTGTTAATAAGCCGAGGTTGTTCTCAAAATCGGTTTGTGATAAATTCAGGTTATCATTCGGTAAAAAAACGTTGGCACCAACCAGATTTCTAACTTTATTTTCAGTAATATACCAGTCAAAGCTTATTCGTAAACGGTCGGAACTTAGTTGTTTTAATGATGCAATAAAAAAAGGAACCAGTAATCCTTCTATTTCTAGTAGTACTGATTCCTTAATATTTTCACAAAAGTCAGGATTTTTAATTTCTAAAACCAGTTCACCATGAATACCATGCGTTTTTATCAGTTTTCCGATCTCAAAACTATCCTGCTTCATGCAGTAAGGTTCTATTCTTCCTTATTTTCTTCTGCTTGAGGTTCTTCTGTCTGAACTTCAGCTTCAGGAGCTTCTTCGTTGGCTTCAGCAACCATAGCTTCTTCAGCTTCGGCTTCAGCTTCAACCTCTCCGGCTTCTGCTTTTGCAGCAGCTTCAGCTTCCTTGGCTAAAGCGGCATTCTTTTCAGCAATTTCCTGAGCCCTGGTCTCATTTACTTTACGTTCGGCTTCAAGGCGTTCGTTAGAATCTTTTGATTTTGATGCTTTCAAGCCATCAATTTTAGCCTGGATTTTTGAGCTTTTGTCAGCCATCCATTCTTCAAATTTTTTCTCGGCAGTAGCTTCATCAAAAGCACCTTTTTTTACTCCTTCCAACAAGTGTTTTTTCATCAAAACACCTTTGTACGATAGAATTGCTCTTGCGGTGTCAGTTGGTTGAGCACCTTTTTGTAGCCATAGCAATGCCTTGTCGAAGTCAAGTTCAATAGTAGCAGGATTTGTGTTTGGGTTATAGTTACCCAATCTCTCTATGAACTGACCATCCCGTGGCGCCCTGCTATCGGCTGCAACAATGTAATAGTAAGCGCTACGCTTCCTACCATGTCTTGCTAGTCTAATTTTTACAGGCATAACTAAAATATTAAGTTTTTTAAATCGAGGTGCAAATATAGTACTTATTTTAATTCAAAAAATAATTTGATTTGATTTTTACAGTTTGCTTAAATAATTATTGGAAAATTATTTAGAGGCAAAAAAATTATTCGTTTTCGGTAGATGAATTGCATGTATTTATGCCGGGTGATGATTAAAAATATTTTTAGAATAAGGTGTGATTTTAAGATTCACTATTTATTATACATTTGTAACTAATCAAAACATTATACGACCAATTACCGAAACCTAAAAAATTGTGGATAGCGACGAAGTCATAAAAAAAATTGAGGAGTTCCAGCCTTTAATCCGAAAAGTGAGTTTTATGTATGGTCAATCCAGTGCAGAATCTGACGATATGTTTCAGGAAATCTGTATTCAGGTTTGGAGAGCCTACCCACAGTTTAAAGGGGAATCGAAATTTTCAACATGGTTATACAGGGTGGCCATTAACACAGCGATTTCGTGGATCAGGAAAGAGAAAAAGCACAAACTCAATGATCGTGATGATGATAAAATGTTTGGAGTGCATGACGATACCCCGTTTTATGTTGAGGAGGAAAAGCGAGAACAGGTATCTGCTTTGCATAGGGCCATTATGAAGCTGAGCGATGTTGATCGTACCTTGGTGTTATTATACCTGGAGGAGGTTGCTTACGCAGAAATTGCTGAAATATTGGGTTTAACGGTAAACAATATCAAAGTAAAAATGAACCGGGTGAAAAAACGGTTAAAAAAGCTAATGGAAGATGATGAATGACCTGGATAATTTAAAAAGTACCTGGAAAACAATTTCGGATGCGGGATCGAAAAAGGGCTTGTCGGGCGATGAATTACGAAAAATTGTGAATAAAAGGTCGAATAATGAATTGCTAAAAATAAGGCGCAAAATTATTATGGAATGGTCCATCGCTTTTGTTTTATCGGTTATGTTGGTGCTGATTATTCATTTCATCAATGCCGGCGATACAAAATATGCTTTAATGTTTATTGGCTTAATACTGGCTATAAGTTTTTTCCCGTACCTGAATGTAATCAGGCTTAATTTTACCAGCCATTCCGATTTAAAGAATTATTTAAATGAGTTTATTGTTCGATTTAATAAACTGGTCAATCAGTACATTAAAATGGCTTCCATAATGATACCTGTGGCAGGTTTGGGCGGATTTTTACTGGGCGTTCATAGTACTTCAGGACAAAATGAATGGAATGGATTTTTTAATTGGCAAAACATGATTTTGCTTATATTGTTTGTGTCAGTTATTTCGCTTGCAGGCTATTGGGTACAGCACCGGTATTTTAAATGGATTTATGGTAAAAATATTCAGCGATTAAAAGATTGTTTAGCTGATTTAAATGAAGTTGAATAAGTTTTTCCTACTTTTATAATATAGCTAAATTATTGGGTGGATGCCGAAAAACCTAAGAGTAGGCAAACTTTAAACAAATATTTATGAAACGAATTTTATTTCTGCTTGCCTTTGCCTTATTATTTATTGGTACTTCGAATGCCCAGTTTTTTGCCGGGGGAAGTATTGGATTCTCTACAGATGGTGGTTATAATGATAATGGGAACACCCAAACGGATAAGCCTTCTTCATTAAGTTTCAGTTTTAGCCCAAGAGGTGGTTTTATTCTTTCCGATAAAATATGGATTGGTGCCCAGATTGGAATAGGAACAGACAGACAAAAAACTCCTGGTGCAACCGATGTTATTGATGTAAATAATCACATTAATTTTGCGCCGTTTATGCGCTATAATGCGATTAGCTTTAATAAGTTTACTATTGGTTTGGAGACTGAGGTGGGATTTAGTTTTTTGAATTCAAAAACTGAATCAGGTGGAACCACTACGGATGGCCCTAAAACCACAAGCCTTTATCTTGATGTTACACCCGGTTTATATTATGAACTAAGTGAAAAAGTAGAACTAGAGGCAAAAATAAACGGACTAAATCTTTCTTTTGACAGAACAGCTCTTAAACAGGATATTGCCGGTACTACATATTCCAGTGTTACAAATACATTTGGTTTTGGAGTAAGTAGCAGTGGGATTATAACCTCTGGTGCTATTACAGTTGGTGCTGTATTTTTATTCTAAAAAATAATATTTTTTTAAAAGGGCTGTATCAAAAGTAATTTTACTCTCACTTAATACTTTTAATACAGCCCTTTTTATTTCTTATATCTTAAATTTTCAGCTTTCTTGGGTTAAAATAATTGATTTTAAACTTTATATTTTCTTTTCCAAACTTATCAACACCCCTAAAAAATTCCCTATTAAAAGCCTAATTTTACTACCCTAATTCCGGCCTGAATCTGTTTGATTTTAAGCCAATATAAAAACTTACAAAAGTCTTATTTTCATGTTTTTAGTTTTTGATACCGAAACTACCGGTTTGCCAAAAAAGTGGAAGGCACCTTTAAACGATTTTGATAACTGGCCTCGCATGGTGCAATTGGCTTGGCAATGTCACGATATTACCGGGAAATTTCTGTTTGCAAAAAATCATGTTATTAAGCCCGAAGGATTTACTATTCCTGATGAGGTGGTTGCTGTACATGGAATAACTACTGCTATAGCAGATGAGAAGGGAATTTCATTAAAAGAAGCTTTACTCGATTTTATTGAGGATGTAAAAAAATCGAAGTTTATCATAGGGCATAATATTGAATTTGATATCAACATTGTAGGTTGTGAATTGTTGCGGACGGGCATTCCTGAAATTATGACCAGAGCACCCCAGTTATGTACAAAAATTGAAAGTACTGATTTTTGTGCCATCCTGAAAAACGGAAGACCTAAATGGCCAACGTTAACCGAATTACACACCAAATTATTCGGAGTACCCTTTGAAGAGGCTCACAATGCGGCTGCTGATGTGGAGGCAACTACTCGTTGTTTCCTCGAATTGGTAAGGGTTGGAGGAATTTCACAACAGAGGTTGCAAATGTCAGATGCTGAAATACAGGCATTTAAGGAATCGAACCCGGATATTATTCAACCTGCAGGTGTAGAATTTGAGTCGTTTAAAACCGATGAACTGGCCGGTATTTCCATTGAAGAGGAAGTTAAAAAGCAGGCTGAGGCGGCCAAACGTTCCGGAAAAATCCCTTTTATTCATTTGCATGTCCATTCACAATATTCCATTCTTGATGGTGCAGCCACTACAGCTGCTATTGCACAAAAGGCTAAGGATGACGGTATGCCTGCAGTTGCTTTAACTGACCATGGAGGCATGTTTGGGGTCAAGGAATTTCATGTTTCGTGCACCAAAGCCGGAATAAAACCCATAATTGGAGTGGAAGCTTATATGGCAGCTCGTGGCCATTTGCGAAAAGATGATAAAACTGATGGATCGGGATATCACATCATTTTGCTTGCAAAGAATAAAGCCGGATATAAAAATCTGCTAAAACTTACATCCATTGCTCATACCGAAGGTTTTTATTATAAGCCGCGTATTGATAGGGAACTGCTGGAAAAATACCATGAAGGACTGATAGTATCATCAGCCTGCCTCGGTGGTGAGCTTGCCCAGTATATAATGAACGGGAATTTTGACAAAGCAGAAGAAACTATTCTTTGGTTTAAAAATATTTTTGGTGACGATTATTATCTTGAATTGATGCGGCATCAAAATGATGATCCCAGGCTTCAAAGAGATGTATGGGAAAACCAGGTTAAGGTTAATAAGGTGTTGCTTGATTTCTCCAAAAAGCTTGGAGTTAAGGTTATTGCTACCAACGATACCCATTTTATTAATGCAGAAGATGCCGAAGCTCACGATTTATTGGTGTGTTTAAGTACAGGTCGCGATTATGACGACCCTACCCGTATGCGGTACACCCGTCAGGAGTGGTTTAAAACCACAACCGAAATGAGCAGGCTTTTTGCAGATATTCCTGAGGCTCTCGAAAACACCATTGAAATTGCAGATAAGGTTGAGTCATTCGAATTGAACTCAACTCCGATTATGCCAAAGTTTAGTATTCCAAACGATTTTGGCACCATTGAATCGTATCAGGAAAAATTCTCCAAAGAGAAACTTGTTGAGGAGTTTTCAGCCGATACCTTTAAAAGATTGGGGGGATATGAAAAAGTATTGCAGGTAAAACTGGAATCTGATTATTTAACTCATTTAACTTATAAAGGAGCTGACGAACGCTATGGAGAAAAATTTAAAGATGAAATAAAAGAACGTATAGATTTTGAGCTGGAGACGATTAAAACAATGGGTTTCCCGGGATACTTCCTTATTGTTCAGGATTTTATTAACTGGGCAAAAAATAACGGTGTAATTGTCGGGCCGGGCAGGGGTTCGGCTGCTGGGGCGGCAGTAGCCTATTGTGTGGGCATCACTAACGTCGACCCTATTAAATATGATTTGCTGTTTGAGCGTTTTCTGAATCCCGACCGTATTTCCATGCCCGATGTCGACATCGACTTTGATGATGATGGAAGACAACAGGTGCTCGACTGGGTGACTGAAAAATATGGACACGATAAAGTGGCTCATATCTGCACCTTTGGTACCATGGCTACAAAATCGGCTATTAAAGATGTAGCCCGCGTAATAAAACTGCCGCTTGATGAAGCCAACCGTTTGGCTAAAATGGTGCCTGAGGCTCCCAAAATGAATTTCAAAAAAGCCTATAAAGAGAGTCCTGAACTGGTAAAGGAGAAGGATTCTGATAGCGAAATAATTGTCCGTACGCTTACCAATGCTGAAAAACTTGAAGGTTCTGTGCGGCAAACGGGGGTACATGCCTGTGGAATTCTTATCAGCCGCGACCCACTCGATCAGCATTTGCCTGTAATGCCCACCAAAGGCGAGGAATTACTTACCACTCAGTACGATGGCAGATTCGTGGAAGATATAGGTTTGTTAAAAATGGATTTCCTGGGATTAAAAACGCTTTCAATCATCAAGGAAACCATTGAAAACATCAGATTATCGAAGGGGCAGCATATTGATGTTGACCACATTTCGATGGAAGATGAAAAAACCTATGAACTTTTTAGTAACGGCGAAACCACGGCGATATTCCAGTTTGAAAGTCCCGGAATGAAAAAGCATCTTCAAAACCTGAAACCTGACCGTTTTGAAGACCTGGTAGCCATGAATGCTTTGTATCGTCCGGGACCAATGGAATATATCCCATCATTTATTGCCCGTAAACATGGTCGCGAAAAAGTGGAATACGACCATCCCATTATGGAACCCTTCTTGAAAGATACCTATGGAATTACGGTGTATCAGGAACAGGTCATGCTTCAGTCACGGGCGCTGGGTGGTTTTACCCGGGGACAGTCAGACAGTTTGCGTAAAGCCATGGGTAAGAAAAATGCAGCCTTAATGGATCAATTAAAAGAGAAATTTAATAATGGCTGCAAGGATAACAAGGAATTTGTGGAAAAAGCGACCCAGGCAAATAAGGATGTTGATACCCTGGTAGAGAAAATCTGGAAAGACTGGGAAGCTTTTGCTGCGTATGCATTTAATAAGTCGCATTCAGTTTGTTACGCTTATATTGCTTACCAAACCGGGTTTTTAAAGGCACATTTTCCGGCTGAATTTATGGCGGCCAACCTTAGCCGTAACCTTTCGAATATTACCGAGGTTACAAAACTTATGGAAGAGTGCCGAAGGATGAAACAGATGGTTTTTGGACCCGATGTAAACCTGAGTTTTAAGAAATTTACCGTAGACAAAAACGGCGATATCCGCTTTGGCATGGCAGCTATTAAAAATGTGGGTGAAGGAGCCGTGGAAAACATTATCCAGGAGCGAGAACATAATGGATCCTACAAAGGCATTTTTGATTTTGTAGAACGTGTCGATTTGCGTTCGGTTAACCGAAAAACCTTTGAGGCATTGGCTCAGGCAGGAGCCTTCGATTCATTTAAGGAAGTGCTCCATCGGAGTCAGTATTTTGAAACGAACGAACTGAATGAAACTTTTATTGAAAACCTTTTAAAATACGGGAACCTGTATAAAAATGATGTGGCCAATAACCAAAACACGCTGTTTGGATCAATGACCGAAAAAGTAGCCATTACGCGGCCAACAATCCCAATAGCTGATCCCTGGGGAAACCTGGAACGCTTGAACCGTGAGAAGGAGTTGGTGGGTATCTATCTTTCTGCACATCCTTTGGATAGTTATAAAATTGAAATTACCAGTTTTTGCAATGCTGCCTTAGATGATTTGAATGATTTAGCAAAACTAAACGGCAGAGAGGTTTCCTTTGGAGGGATTGTAACTTCGGTGAGGAGCGGAATGACCAAAAACAATAAACCATTCGGAGGTTTTACCATTGAGGATTACACCGGCTCACAGGAAATTATGCTTTTTGGTAAAGATTATCTGGAATTTAAAAACTATTGTACAGCCGGTTACTCGCTATTTGTAAAGGGTCGGGTTCAGGAAAGGGGCTGGGGAAAAGAAAACGACAGACCCCTGGAGTTTAAGGTACTTTCCATTCAAATGCTGGGCGATTTAAGGGAAAAATTGTTGAAATGTATAGCGATAAAACTGCCTGTAACCGAACTGACTGAAAAACTCATTGAAGAGTTAAATGCCCAAATTTCAGAGCATAAGGGCAAAACTTTACTTAAGTTTTTGATTTTTGATCCCGAAAAGAAAGTTTATGTGCAAATGTTTTCGCGCACACACCAGGTTGAAGTCAGCAATGACTTTATTGATTTCCTTGATAAGCATCCTTTGCTGGAATATAAACTTGAATAATGGTAATTGTGCCTGTTTACAGATAAATCCTTTTGTTGAAAAGATGGGGATAACAAAATATTTTTAGTTCCGGAATCAAACATTTAATCATATATATTTGTAATTACACTTGTATATAAAACCTTAAAAATCTTTAAAAATGGCAATTCACGTTACTGATGCAGATTTTGATGAAATGGTACTAAAATCTGATGTACCTGTAATGGTTGATTTTTGGGCTGAATGGTGCGGCCCGTGTAAAATGATTGCACCTATTGTTGAGGAACTTTCTGCCGAATACGAAGGGAGAGCTAAAATGGTGAAACTAGATGTTGATAATAATTCAGGAACAGCCATGAAATTTGGTATCCGTAACATCCCTACTTTATTGTTTTTTAAAGAGGGCGAAGTTGTTGATAAACAGGTTGGAGTAGTTGCCAAAGCTACCCTGGCTGAAAAATTAGGAAAATTATTATAACAAATTATAGTTAAATATTCTGTAGTCCGGTAGTTTTAATAATTACCGGATTTTTTTGTAATACATGAATAATAAGTGGCTTGAATGGCCATAAAAATTATTAAAGTTTATGCTTGTACTAAAATAGTCTTGCATAATTCGTGTTAAATCGTGTAATTAGTAGCATAAACAATAATATGAAATAGCCATAGCAATAATTTGTATACCAACCGCAATGATTATTTATGGCCTATTTAATTTCATCATTAAAATAAATTATAAACAGATGAAAACACTCCAGGAAATATTCAATTTTGAAGAATTTGATAACCTGGAATGGGTTTCACGACAGGTGGTCGAAGGTTTTATTACCGGTTTACACCGAAGTCCGTATCACGGTTTTTCGGTTGAATTTGCAGAACACCGGCTTTATAATTCCGGAGAAAGCACCAGACATATCGATTGGAAGCTTTTTGCTCGCACCGACCGTTTATTTGTTAAAAAATACGAGGAGGAAACCAATCTTCGTTGCATGATGGTACTCGACACTTCCTCATCCATGCTTTTCCCTTTTGGTGACCAATCAAAGGTAAACAAACTCAGTTTTTCAGTTTATTCCGCAGCTGCTTTAATTTATTTGTTGCGCCGTCAGCGCGATGCTGTCGGGCTAACCCTGTTTACCGATAAAATCGATTTTCAGTCGCAGGTAAAATTATCTGAATCGCATAGCAAACTTTTGTATAGCGAATTGAACCAATGTTTGAATTCCTCGAAAGCTGATTTTGATAAAAAAACGAATATTTCTGAAACGCTGCATTTAATTGCAGAAAGTATCCACAAAAGATCTTTAGTGGTAATTTTTTCTGATTTTTTTAGCGACGACAATGAATCAATTTTTTCAGCCATCGAACACTTGCGTTATAACAAACATGAGGTTATAGTTTTTCATGTTACTCATAAAAAGTTTGAACAGGAGCTGGGTTATAGTAACCGTCCTATCAAATTTGTGGATATGGAAACCGGGGAAGAGATTAAATTAAATCCGAATGAAATACGAAGGGACTTTAGCCGGAACCTGGCCAAAAGGATGGATGAATTTAAATTGAAGTGCGGACAATACCAGATAGATTTTAATGAAGCCGACGTTGAGGACGATTTCCGTAATGTACTAATTCCTTTTCTGGTAAAAAGGAAAGCGATGTCATAGATTTGAATCCTGTGAGCGCATTCCCCGTCAGTTTGCTGTGAGGGAATTTAATCGTGCTGTCCTTTCAGAGTAGGCTTTACAGCTTTCTTTATTGGTTGAACCTTTTGGGTTCAGATATGATTAGCCGGGGGTTTTAACCCCTGGGTTAAAGTCCCAAAGAGAAATCGTCGCAATCATCGAGTCACAATGAAGAACTAAATTTTCATGCGACGAAATCCTCTGGCCTATTTTTAATGATAGAATCTATATTCTTCATATTGTGTAATTTAAATTGCTAACCTGTCGGCAATTTCTGATTAGAATGATTCCTTCAAATGGCGGAAGAAGGATACAAATACCTAATGTTTCTGCTTTAAAATATCCTGAGAATATAGAGTTGATTTTTAAATATTCATAAATTTCCACAAATCTGAGCTGATTAGTTTTTAATTTATTCATTTCAATTATTTACTAACCAACATTGATTATCATTGCTAATTTTCGTAATTTGGATACATCAACCAATATTAAAAATTATGAGCAGGAAAGTCGTGGTTTTGGGTGGCGGTTTGGTTGGAGGGACAGTAGCCATAGAGTTAAACAAACAATTTGCGGTTACCGTAGCTGATATCAATGATAAAACTTTATCGAAACTTAAAAGATGTTTTGGTATCCAATGTGTGCAAACTGACGCTACCGACAAGAAAAAACTGGAACACCTTGTGGCGGATGCCGACCTGGTAATTGGCGCGGTGCCTGGTGAAATAGGTTACGACGTTGTAAAAAAAGTAATTGAGGCCGGCAAAAATATGGTTGATATTTCGTTTATGCCCGAAGAAGTTCTCGATCTGGATGAAAGGGCAAAATACAAGAAGGTTAGTGTAGCTATCGATTGTGGGGTTGCTCCCGGAGTAAGTAACATGATATTGGGTTATCACTATCCAAACATGAAAGTGGAACGATATGAATGTGTTGTTGGCGGATTGCCGGTATTGCGTGAGTGGCCCTGGCAATATAAGGCCGTTTTTTCACCGGCTGATGTAATCGAAGAATACGTTCGTCCGGCCCGTTTTATGGAAAATGGCAAGCAGGTAACCCGTGATGCACTCAGCGATCCAGAACTGATAAATTTTAAAAACATTGGCACCCTCGAAGCATGGAATTCCGATGGCTTACGCACTATGTTAAAGACTATGAAAGTGCCTAATATGATTGAAAAAACGCTGCGATACCCCGGAACCATTGAATATCTTCGGGTGCTGCGTGATAGCGGGTTCTTCTCGCAACAGGAAATTAAAGTAAATGGCATAAAAATAAAACCCATCGATGTAACTACAAAATTGTTGATGCCCCTGTGGGAGTTGAGAAAAGGAGAAGAAGATTTTACAATAATGCGTTCAAAGGTTTTGGGTAAGAGTGGCAACGAGAGTATTGGATATGAATATTTAATTTATGATAAGTTCGACCAAAAATCGGGTTTACATTCTATGTCACGCACAACAGGTTATACCTGCACGGCGGTGGCTGAAGTTTTCCTTAGCGGTTCGTTTACCAAACACGGAATTATTCCACCTGAAGAACTTGCTCAGGTTAAAGGATTGTTTACGAACATTTTAAATTATTTGGAAGAACATGGGGTGGAGATAACTATTAACAGGTTGTATTGAAGTATTACTTATTTTTGAATTTGTATTTATTGGCTACTTAATTCACACTGGTCACGGAGTGAATTCTTTTTTTAACAACAACTTTGCTATTTCTAAATTGTGGCTGAAATGATATATACACGCCATGACTACCAGCTTTTTGCACAAATTGTGGATCACTTGATATATTAGGCGGAGTAGAAGCTATTCAAAATAGATTTTAGCCGATAAATATTGAAAATTGGATCATAAAATGAGCAATCCTGAAAGGATTTAATCCACCTGCCGGTGAGGCAGGTGAGAATAGCCCGTACGTAATGCGGGGTAAAGTATATTAACATATGTCAACCACATTTGTGGTTGACATTTTATAGTAAATACTTCTCATTAATCCACTTCATGGTTTTATTGATGTAATGCCTGGACCCCGCACTGCGTAAGGGGCTATTCACGTTAAACCACTTCGTGGTTTTTCATTAAAAACAAAATAATCAGAGTAAATTTTTAATTGAAAATCAAAATATAAATGGTGAAATATCTTACTTTACCTGCCAGTTTTAATGACCAGATATCTGGTCGACTAATTTTTTGAAGTGATCCCAAATTGCTACAGGTTTTAAGGAGAAGGAACTCTCTAATAAATTTATTAAAAGTTTTGGAAATTCATAGATAGATATAATTTAAAGGAATAGGGGTGAAATTAACCATCCAAAGGTTTTCAATTAAATTAAAAAAATCCGGATGAACCATGGACTTTTCCCCGTTAGGGGCAATAGGGCGGTAAATAATCGGTCACAGTAACCCTTCCGCCCCAATTGGGGCGGGCGACTCCTAGGGTGACTAGTTTTACCGGGCTTTCGCACCCATGGCGCGAAAGTCATGCGATTCGGATTTTCCTATAAATTTGTTATACTCATGTAGGAAATTCCAAAAAGTTTAATTGTTTAATATTTTTTTCATGGTCATACTTAATGACTTTTAATAAAAGCAGAAATTAAATTGTACTTTTTTGGTATATAGTTTTTTTTTTTACATTTGGTTTCAACCAAAATAATTGACATTTCTTAAGCAAAGATTTTATTTAGATGATGCACCGATAAGGTGAGTATGTTATTTTGTTTAAATCAGAAAGGAGGTGATTTATAAATAAATAATTTGATTTTTTGATACTGATTATTGCCAGGCAAAAAAGGTATAGATGTTAAGAGAAATAAAAAAACCCTGAAAGTCCGGTTAAAAACAGTCAGGGAAAAGTTGAACTTTTTTTAAAATAAAAATTATGAATAAAATACGAATTTGTTTATTGTTTGTTGCACTATTTGCAATAAGTTTTTGTTTATTTTCAAGTGCGAAAGCTGAAAATCCGAAAAAATCAATAGAGACTTTATCACCTAAGGTAGTAGCTGGTGTTATGGTATTTGATAATAGGGAAGAAGCCTATGAATTGTTGGATGCTCTTTCAGAATTTTCAGATGAGGAAATCTATGAATGGGAAAGTAAACTTGGTTTCCGATCGATGTTTGGGCTAATGCATGAAGTTGAGATGAATGATGAAAAATATTATCAAAATTATATTGATAAAGGATATTCAACTGATAAAATCATTGAAATGCTCAAAAGCGGTGATATCGAAAGGTATTCGCCGTTTACACGGCAATTGATTGCTCAGGGTGTATTAAAATCTATTGTTGAAAAAGACGGATCTATGTTTTTAGATGTTGCAATTGAACCAAATTTTAACCTCCGTTTTGTTAATGTTGATGGTTTTTATGCCGTTGATGGAAAAATTTATCTTCAACAAAAAGAGAGTTTAAAAATAATAACGGATGGAGACTTTGCAAAAATTGGTGAATTGGACAATATAGTTGAATCTAATGAAGCAATGCAGGTTGAGGTAATGCACATGATCTCTCAAGATAATTCTAAAAGTGACCCTACAGGTACCCAATACAGAGGTGAAATAGATATAGTAGAGGGCACAGGCGATAATGGTGAATGTTGGGGATGCTATCAACTGTATAGTGTTGTCAGGCTTACCAGGTACTGGATCCGTTCCTTGTCAAGTGGTTGGTCAGGACAAGTTGAATTAAGCGTTAATAATGTAACCAGGAAAAGAAATTGGTGGCGACAATGGTATGTAGTAGATGATCAGAAAGCAATAGTGAATGGTTCTATAAGTAGGGGGCAGTCAGTGTATGTTGGGTGTAATGGGCAGGAACCAGAATATTCTGGGCAATATGGGACTAATGACAGAATAGTTAATAGGGAAATTTTTGAAAGTATAATACTTTATACACATCATACCCCTGTAATTTCTAGTTGGTGTGATCCACTCACTGTTGGATTAGCTGATCAATACAGGATGGATTTAAGTGCAGTTCATTTAGAAGTTGAAATGGACAGACCTGGAGATAATTATGAACCTTATATTTTATTGGATGCGGTTAATTGTGGAAGCTCCGAAGATATAGATATGAACTAGTTTTTATCAATTGAAAAATTATAAAAGTATGGCTCTAAGTGAGCCATACTTCAATTAGATTTATATGAAAGCATTATTACTACTTTTTCTAACAATATTTATCTCACGTAATGTTACTTCCCAGACTTTTATAGTTTCTGGCCAGGTTTCTGATAGTACTTCGGGTGAATATTTACCCGGGGCTACAGCTTATTGTTACCAAACAAAGGGTGGGGTAGCTTGTAATGATTGGGGCTTTTTTAGTATAAAAGTGATACCGGGCATAAACACCCTCGAATTTTCGTATGTAGGCTATAAAAAGCAGTTAGTACAATTATTTGTAGCTAACGATACTCTTATAACTATTAACCTGTTGCCGGATACTGAACTTAGCGAGGTTACAGTTACTGCCGAAGGAAATTTGCAACGCCTGCAAAGTACCACGGTAAGCACTCATACCATAACAGCAAAAAGCATTGAGGGCTTACCGGCACTTATGGGCGAAACCGATATAATAAAGCAGGTGCGTACGCTGCCCGGTGTAAGTGCTGCTGCTGAGGGAGCCTCTGGCTTAATAGTGCGGGGCAGCGGTCCCGATGGAACCTTGGTACTCTACGATGGGGTACCCTTGTATAACATTAATCATATGTACGGTTTCTTCTCCGTTTTTAATACGGATGCACTTTCCAGCGCCCAAATGTACAAAGGAGCCTATCCGGCAAGGTTCGGGGGGCGGGTGTCATCGGTGCTTGATGTACGTATGCGCGAGGGTAATTTAAATAAACTGCAAGGGAGCATTAGCATAGGGTCGCTGGTTTCAAAACTCACAATTGAAGGCCCCCTAATTAAAGACAAAGCATCATTTGTTATATCAGCACGCCGCAGTTATATCGACTTGTTTACAAACTATCTTTTTAACTTGATAGAACCTGGTGAGGGATTAGGCTATTTTTTTGAGGATTACAACCTGAAATTAAATTATAAAATTAATAGTAAAAACCGCTTGTTTGCCTCGGCTTATACCGGTAAAGATAAGTATGAGGATAAGCAAGAGGATGACTGGGGTACTTATAAATCAAACAAATACATGGATTGGGGTAATTCGCTGGTATCGGTACGGCTGAACAGCTTAATCAGCCCAAAACTATTTTTGAATACCACTGCCTATATTAGCCGGTACCGGTATAAGGCCGGTGAAGATCGAACTGTACAACGGGATAGCAATTATTTGGGCACCATTTACATCGATGCTTATAATAAAACACAATTTACCGATTATGCCCTGAAAAATGAAATTGATTATAAACTTTCAGCCAGACATTCGGTTAAAACGGGCATCCATTTTATTTATCATGATTTTTTACCCAATAGTTATAATGTTTATGCTTTGTCAAACAAAAATATTAGTACTTTTTATGAACCTGAACCTGTATACAAGGTTGATACTACTATTATTGTAAAAGAGCTGG
Source organism: Bacteroidales bacterium (assembly GCA_046704385.1). GTDB lineage: Bacteria > Bacteroidota > Bacteroidia > Bacteroidales > SZUA-534 > GH45. Next base: position 189,018 of record JBJKSB010000021.1, read on the forward strand.
AAAAAATTGAATCGTTTGAATGGCATTTATTTGCAGAGGATGAGTTTCAATTGTCAGATAAAATTAAAATAAATGGTGGATTGCACTACTCGGGCTTTTGGCATAAAACGGCAGCATATAATTACCTTTTGCCAAGGTTTTCGTTGGTGTATTTACCTCAAAAAAACCTATCCATTAAAGTAGCCTCAGGCTTATATAGTCAGTATTCAATTCTGGTAAGCGACCCAACCGTGGGCCTGCCTACCGATGTATGGTTGCAAAGTACACATGGCCTTAAGCCTTTGCTGGGCTGGCAAAGTGTTATAGGTGCTATGTACAATACCAATACCGATTGGCTGTTTAGTATTGAAACCTATTATAAACTGACTAAAAACGTGGCAGATTTTAAGGAAATGGTTAGTATGAATGATTTTACGAGCTGGAACGATGTTTTTGAACAGGGACAGGCAAGGGGTTATGGCTTTGAGTTTATGGTGGAAAAGCATAATGAAAAATACAATTTTAAGGCAAGCTATGCTCATAACCGTTCCATTCAGGAGTTCGATAACCTGAATAGAGGCAGGCCATATTATTATACCTATGACTCGCCTCATAATATAAATTTTGAATGCTTGTACAAGTTTAATAAGCATATTGATATGGGCATCTCCTGGGTTTTTTCATCGGGCAAATTAATGACCCTGGTTGAAAACGAATTTCCGAATTTTAATTATTACGAATATGAATATATCAATAAGGTCAGTCAAAATTATTCCCCGGGTGCAGGCAGCTTTTTTACCAATCGTTATCTTGCAACGGTAACCGAAAGAAATAATCACCGGACCGAACCTTACCACAGGTTAGATGTTGGGGTGAATTTTAAAAAAGAAAAGAAAAGAGGGCTGCGCACCTGGAGTTTTGGCATATACAATGTATATAACCGGAAAAATGTATTTTTTGTTACCAATGTGAATTATAAGGGGTATGTTAAGCAATCCATGCCTTCAATATTACCCTATTTTGCTTATTCCTTTAAATTTTAATTGTATGCTAAATAAAAGTTTAAAATATTCTTTTTTTTTGATGTTTGTAGCATTTTTTGTACAATGTTCAACAACCGATTATGATTTTGGAAGGGAACCTAAAATTGTTATTAATTCATTTTTATCGACAGCCCGCTCGGTTGAGGTAATTTTAGCACAGAGTTATAACCACATGTCTGAAGAAGGCCCTGTACCGATTACTAATGCTAAGGTTACCCTATACGAGAATGGACAGGAAATAGCCGTGTTATACCACGATAAATTTGGCAGGTACCTAAGCCCTTTTATACCACGGGCAAATAACGAATATGAAATAGTTGCTGAAGCACCCGGCTTTCCAACAGCATCAGGCAAAGTTGAAATACCCCCTGATGTGCAAGTAAAAAACTTTAGAAAGTCAACCTTAAGCTTTGATAGATTTGATACCGTATATATGGGTACTACTATTCGGGTTGATACAATTTATAAATTAGATTTTAGTTTTACCTATACCGATTTTCCTGCCAAGGGGAATGTTTACAGAATTCAATCCAGACAGGCTATAAAATTCGGGGAGAAAGGTAATGAGTCTGAATTTAGTGTAATTCTCCACAATTATTATCCTTCTTTGAACCCTGGGGAAGTGCGCTTTATGCTAAACCCCAGTAGTTACTATTCGCCTGTATTTTTTATAAGCGATTCGCTATATAACGGACAAGATATAGAGGTGGAGACAAATATCTCTTTAGAAACAAACCAGTACCAAAGTCTGGGAAAATATTACCTTTATTTTGAGTGTTTGTCGCAAAAAACATATGATTATTATGTTATGCTAAATGATTATTATGAAAAGAGCCGGTATTTAACTAACGATGAAGATGGTATGAGCCTTGATTATTTATCATCGGAGAGTATTATCAACTACATTCCTTATGTTGAGGAAGAACGAATTAGCAATGGTTTTGGTTTTATTGGCGCAGCAAGTGGTATTGTTGATACAGTAATTATTCAGAAACCTGATTCGTTATAGTCAGCTTTAAAAATTTTCTTTATTGTTTATAATATTCCTGAAAGCAACTTCTGCACAAGGGTTCGTAAATATCAGTTTCACCTAAAACCACCAGTTTATCGTTGGCGGTTAACCGGTGCGAATGGTGTGCCAGGTCGCCACATTTTACACAAATAGCATGTACTTTTGTTACGTATTCGGCTGTTGACAGTAACTTGGGAATGGGTCCAAACGGTTTTCCCCGGTAATCCATATCCAGGCCTGCTACAATTACACGAATTCCGCGGTTTGCCAGTTCGTTGCAAACTTCCACAAGGCCATCGTCGAAAAACTGGGCTTCATCAATACCCACTACTTCCACATCATTGGCCAGTAAAAGAATATTTCGGGGGCTGTCAACCGGGGTTGATAATATGGCATTTTCATCGTGTGAAACTACTTCTTCCACCGAGTACCTGACATCTATTTTTGGTTTAAAAATTTCTATTTTTTGTTTGGCAATTTTGGCCCGTTTCATTCTGCGTATCAGCTCTTCGGTTTTTCCGCTGAACATGGATCCGCATACAACCTCAATCCACCCTTTTTTTTCAAATCTGTTATTTTTCTCAAGAAACATGGTACTCTTAATTGATTGCCCGAATTTAGTTAATTTTATCCATTAAGGGTAAAAGAAGTTTTTAACAACATGTTGTAAATATTTTGTCAGGCTGGCTAATAAAAAATAATAATGATCGTTTTAATCACAATCGTTATTTTTACAGTGTAAATTTATCGGCATTATGAATAAAAAAAATCTGGTTAATATCCTGAATAAAGAAATAATAATTCTGTCAGAATTAATAAACGGCTTTGATGACAACGGATCAATCCACCCGATGGAAGTTGATCTGGCACTGTCGAAAGTAAAAGATATTTATAATGAATTGATTTTATTAAAAGAGGATGCTCCCGAAAAGGATTTAAAAAGTGAAATTCCTGATCCATTTGCACAAAAAGGTTCAGCCATTTTAGATAAAGAGCAACCGGTTATTGAAAAAGAGGCTCCGAAAGTAGTTGAGGAAAGTAAAATAATTGAGGAGCCTGATCCGGTAGTGAAAGAAGTAGAATCAGTTCCTGAGAAAATGTCTGAAGTAGATGTTGAGGAAGAAGCGACATTGGAACTCGCTGAAGATGAATCTATTGAAAACACTGATGTTCCGGAAGTAATGGTTGAGAAACCGGTGGAAATTGAGCAGGAAGAAATTCAGAAAGAAGAGTCGGTGGAACCGGAAGAAGTTTCAGAACCTGTTCAGGAGAAAGTTGAAGAACCATTGGAAGAACCAATGAAGGAACCTGAGCCAGAGCCCGTTAAAAAGGAAGAGAAGGTCGTAAAAAATGAAATTATTGCCGACAAATTCTCAAACAATGCACCATCAGTGAATGATATGATGGCCGGAATTAAGAAAAATAAGGACCTGGCATCTTATTTAAAAGCAGGACCGGTAAAAGATCTGAAAAAAGCTATTAAACTGAACGACCGGATATGGTACATTAATGAGCTTTTTAATAAAAATGCCGCCACCTATGAAAAAACGGTCGATGTGCTAAACCAGTTCGAGAATCTTGACCAGGCCCTGGAATATATTTTTACGAATTTTGCCTGGGATCAGAACCGAAAAAGTACCATTAGCTTTCTGGAACTGGTATTCAGGCGTTTTGCTTCAAAATAATTGCTATGGGAAAACTAATTGTTGTACCTACACCAATCGGAAATCTTGACGATATAACACTTCGTGCCTTAAAAGTATTAAAGGATGCTGATTTTATACTGGCCGAAGATACGCGTACATCAGGAAACCTATTACGTCATTTCGAAATTAAAACAAGGTTGCAGCCTTATCATAAATTTAATGAGCACAAACAGGTTGAGTCTCTGGTGAATAAAATTGCTGAAAGCAATACGGTTGCATTGGTTAGTGATGCCGGAACCCCTGGGATTTCTGATCCGGGATATCTTTTGATAAAATTTTGCATTGCCGAAGGAGTTGAGGTAGAATGCCTTCCGGGAGCTACGGCGCTCATACCCGCCCTGGTAAACTCCGGGTTGCCAAACGACCGTTTTATTTTTGAGGGATTTTTACCGCAAAAAAAAGGCAGGCAAAAACGTATAGAGGCTTTAATAGAAGAATCACGAACCATCGTTTTTTATGAATCGCCACACCGGCTTATTAAAACCTTAACGCAGCTACTTGAAATTTTTAACGAAGAACGAAATGTGTGTGTCAGTCGTGAGTTAACCAAATTGCACGAAGAAAATTTTAGGGGAACTTTTTCTGAGGCTATAGCTCATTTTTCAGAAAAAAACATAAAAGGCGAGATTGTTTTAATTGTGGAAGGTCATCAAGCATAGATAATTATCATAATAAGCTTTGCCATAATATGAATTTGTTTTATAATTTAAAATCATGTAAGTTTGAGATGCAATAAGTTAATTATTGCTTATTGGGTGTTTAAAAAGGGGTAAATATGCTTAAAGCGGTTATCGTTGACGATGAGCTCGACGCAATTGAATCAGTAAGATTATTATTAAACGAAAATTTTTCGAATATCTCAATTGAAGGTACAGCACAATCTGTTGATGCAGCGCGTAGCATAATTTCTGTTGTTAAGCCCGACATAGTTTTTCTTGATATTGAAATGCCTGATGGAAATGGTTTTGATGTGCTCGAATCAATTCAAGACCGTGATTTCAATGTGATTTTTATAACGGCCTACAACCAATATGCCATAAAGGCCTTTAAATATTCGGCCATCGATTATATTTTGAAACCCATTGATATTGATGATTTTGTAAATGCAGTCAATAAAATTGAGTCAGGAAACGGCCAAAAAATTAAAGGCGAAGACAAAATTAATGTGCTACTTGAAAACATCAATGGAAATAAGCCGGAAAAGCTTGCCCTCTCTACCTCCGAAAGCATTGAGTTTGTTAAAATAGCTGACATTATTCAAATTGAAGCTGAGGGGAGTTACTCCACCCTGAAATTTATTGATAAATCGGAATTAGTGGTATCAAAAAACCTGGGTGAATTTGAGAGCCTTCTCGAAGATCATCCGTTTTACCGCCCTCATCAATCGCATCTGATAAATTTGCTACATGTAAAAAAGATTACCCGAATGGGGAACGAAATTATTATGGATGACGGTTCAGTTGCTTTTTTATCACGGCGAAAAAAGAATCAGTTTCTTGAGTTGATGTCGGCCATGGTTCAGCATAAAAAATAAGATCCGGGAATTCCCACTAAATTTTACACAAAATACTTGTTTGGCGCAATTACGTGGCTGGACAGATTACAGGCTGTATGATAGGAAAAGCTGTAATCGGGCAATTTTGATATATACCAAATTTTAAACGGTTTTTACCAATTACAAAAGCAAACCTACCGGATATGAATTTGTAAATTTTCAATGAAAAGTTTATCGTAACATTGCTATGAATTATTAAATAAAAGTATGGGAAACATAGCAGCTATAGAAACTTACAGTGCCGATCAGCTTCAGATGTCAAAACTGGCAAAAGCCATTGCACATCCGGCCCGCATTGCAATTTTAGAGTTGCTGGCATCCAAATCATGTACCTGTAATGATATAGTTGGTAATTTGCCATTAGCTCAATCTACTGTATCACAACATTTAAAAGAGCTAAAAAATGTTCATCTGATTGATGCCTTCGATCTCCCACCAAAAACCATTTATTCGTTAAATGTGAAAAACTATCAGAAATTTAAGAAAACAATAAATAGTTATTTTTGATTAATTTACCCGCTTAAAAAATGCTGTTCTTACCATGGAACAGCATTTTTTGTTTTAGGCATGTGAGGATTTCTTTAGAACTTGTTGGAATCATTTTTTAAATTCGATCGAGAAATTAAAAAGCCCGATTCCGGGCAGAATCAGGCTTTTATTACACGTTTTCAGTCTAGCAAAAACCAAAACTATAAGTGTAGCTTACTCTTTCCTTGTGAGTACTTTGTATCCCCAGGGTCCAAGATTTATTTTATTGTCGCCGTTTATAGCGACGGGTGTCTGATTAAAAAGCGATTCGTAACTGCCAAATACATCGCTTTGTGTAATTGAGATATTTTGTTCAACAGCTGAAAAATTTATAATTACCAGAACTTCGTCATTATCCTTTTTACGAACAAATGAGTATACTTTTTCCGGATTATCATTCGATATTTTTTGCAGGGGTGCTCCCCATGCTCCATTGAAAAGAGCCTCATTGTCATGTTTCAATTTTAAAAGCTTTGCATAAAATCCGGCGTTGGCATAAGATCCCCACTCAATTGTATCTTTATCAAAAAATTTAAGACGTTTATCCATACGATCTTCCTGGCCTGAGTATATTAATGGCATGCCGGGAATTGTTGCACTTAGAACGGCCATAGCGTCTGCTGCGTCTCCCATTCTTTCATATTCTGATCCATTCCATGAATTCTCATCATGATTTGAGGTGAAGTACATAAAATAGTCATCCACGTCATATGTAGTATCTACTTTTTGAAAGTAGGCATCTACATCTGCAATTGTTTTGGTACCCTGTGCAATGCCATTCATGATATGATGAAATTCCCATCCGTAAATCATATCAAATGCCAATAAATCTTTTTTATCTTCAACTTCGCCCAACATAAAAACCGGTTTTATGGCATCAAGTCGTTTGCGGGCTTCCATCCAAAAATCAATAGGCACACTTCCTGCTACATCACAGCGATAACCGTCAACATCAGCATTATTAATCCAAAATTCCAGACTTTGAATCATATATTCACGTAATTCCGGCTTGTCATAATTTAAATCTGCAACATCAGTCCAGTCAGGTACAGGTGAAATAATATTCCCGATAGAATCGTGCGTGTACCAATCAGGATGAGTATCAATCAACCAGTTATCCCAACCGGTATGGTTAGCTACCCAGTCAATAATAACATGCATTCCTAGTTCGTGTGCTGATTTTACAAGGTGTTTCAAATCGTCAATGTTCCCGAATTCGGGATTAACCTTTTGGTAATCCTGTACAGCATAATAACTTCCCAATGACCCTTTTCGGTTTTTTTTACTAATTGGATTAATAGGCATAAGCCAAAGGATATCTACCCCCATATCTCTTAATCGGGATAAATGTTTTTCAAAAGCAGCAAAAGTACCTTCCGGGGTGTATTGCCTTACGTTTACTTCATAAATGTTGGCATTTTTGCTCCATTCAACATGTTTATATACTTTAACAGGTTTTTCAGATGTGCTTACTGTTTTGTTTGTTGTTGATTGGCACGAAATTAATGCCACCAACAAAATTAAAATGGGTAAATAGTGTTTACGGTTCATAGTTCTAAATATTTGCTTGCAATTTTGAATTGCCGTTTAAATTATATTCCTGGTTAAATATTACCAGCGAAACTGGGGTATCACTGAAGTTTTCAACTTCAACACTGTCTTTTAAAGCCTTAACTTTTATAACGCTTCCGCGAAATCGGATTTTAAATGAGAATCCCTGCCATGCACCTGGAACGCGGGGGTTTAAATATACCTTATCGTTTTTAACCCTGAATCCGCCAAAGCCTTGCACAACGGACATCCACGTTCCGGCCATAGAAGTAATATGAAGTCCTTCGCCAACTTCGTAGTTGTAATCATCTAAATCTAAACGTGATGTGCGCAAATACAAATCGTGAGCTTTATCCATTTTATTAAGTTTGGCGGCTAAAACTGTATGTACACATGGTGACAGGGAAGATTCGTGAACGGTACGAGCTTCATAAAAATTAAAGTTACGTTCAATGGTATCTTCATCAAAATTGTCTTCAAACAAATAAATTCCCTGTAAAGTATCAGCCTGTTTAATGAAACATGATCTTAAAATACGGTCCCATGACCATTTTTGGTTTATTGGCCGTTGCGACGGATCCAAATCACTGACAAGAATTTGCTCTTTATTCAGGTAATTATCCTGCTGTAGAAAAACGCCAAGCTCTTTATTTTCAGGATAATGCATATTATCTGAAATATTTTTCCATTGGTATGCTTCGTCTGATTCATCAAAATTTAATTTTTCAACCAGAGTCTTATATTTTTCGGGAGCATGGGTTTTGACATAATTAATGGTTTCGCGGGTATAATCCATGCACCAACAGGCAATAGTATTGGTATACCAGTTATTATCCACATTATTTTCGTACTCATTTGGGCCGGTTACTCCTAATAAAACATATTTATTGTAATTTTTAGAAAAAGTAATTCGCTGGCTCCAGAATCTTGCAATTCCGATTAATAGCTCCAGGCCATAATCTTCAAGGTACTCTTTATCGTTTGTATACCGTACATAATTGTAAACTGCAAAGGCAATAGCTCCGTTCCGGTGAATTTCTTCAAATGTAATTTCCCACTCATTATGACACTCCTCGCCATTCATGGTCACCATTGGGAAAAGAGCTGCTCCATGGTTAAAACCCAGTTTTGCTGCATTTTCGATAGCTTTATTCAGCTGTTTGTAACGGTAAAGTAAAAGGTTACGGGCTACATGTTTATCGGCTGTGGCCAGATAAAAGGGTAAACAGTAGGCTTCTGTATCCCAATAAGTACTACCTCCATATTTTTCGCCGGTAAATCCTTTTGGTCCAATATTAAGTCTTTCATCTTCGCCGGTATAGGTCTGATTAAGCTGAAAAATATTAAACCTGATGGCCTGTTGTGCAGCCAAATCTCCCTCAATAGTAATGTCGCTTTCTTCCCACTTTGCTGCCCAGGCTTGTTTTTGCTCTTTCAGCATAGTATCGTAATGCTTCTTCAGGGCTTTGTCGAGTTCTTTTTTGGCAACATTTTCAAGTTTATTAATAGGATGATTAAACGAAGATATATTTGTAGCAAACTTATAAATTACCAGTTCATCACCTTGTTTTACGTCTATCTCCACACTACTTTCGGCGTATTTGTCACTGAAAGAGGCTACGGGACTTAATTCAAGTTTTGTTCCGTTTTGCCATATTTCATAGCGCATTGCCGTAGTAACTACAAAACCTGTTTTTTTTGTTTTTGCAGTAACAATGGCTTCGTTTCCTGAAGCTGATTGTGAAATGCCTATCCAGAATTTTTCATCATAGTTTGAATCCTCATTCTCAACATCGGCATCCAGATATGGTGTTATATTAATAATTCCATCAAAATCAATAGCCTTAACAGCATATTTAATGGCTCCCAAATCATCGTCAACAATACTTAAAAATCGCTGGGCATTAACTTCCACTGCACAGTGATTTTTCAAATTTGCCACGAAGGAACGCGATAAAGTACCTTCGCGCATATTAAGTACACGCCTGAAATCATTAACTTTTACCTGGTTTAAGTCAAGTATTTCTTTATTGATTTTGATATTTATTCCTATCCAATTAGTAGCGTTCAGTACTTTTGCGAAATATTCGGGATAGCCGTTTTTCCACCAGCCAACCTTGGTTTTATCAGGATAATAAACACCTGCAATATAACTTCCCTGAAGAGATTTACCGGTGTATTTTTCTTCAAAATTGGCCCGTTGGCCCATTCTTCCGTTCCCTATGCTAAAAATACTCTCTGAAGAGGGGACATTTTCACGAAGAAATCCCTCCTCGATAATATTCCATTCATCAAGTTTTAAGTATTTATTCATCTTATTATTGTTTTTCGGAATTTGCTAATCATTTTCTGCATCTTTTTGTAACGGTATTTTGCGATATAACCCAAATCAGATCAAAATTTGACAGCAAATCGATTTAAAAGGAGAAGCAACACAATTCCCCCAAATATTCCCATGAAATTAAATTTCGTGAGCCGTTGCTTCTCCTAATTTTTTAAAATTTCAGTTTATCAACACTCATTCCTATTAAATTGGGCATCACTTTATGAGCTTTTCCCAAATTTACAGGCGAGCCTATTCCAACACAATACATACCGGCATTAAGGGCAGCTTTAACTCCCGCTTCTGCATCTTCAAATACCACACACTCTGCCGGATCAATGTCCAAACCTTGCGCCCCGAGTAAAAAAACTTCAGGATCAGGTTTGGCCTTTGATGTTTTAGTTCCGTCAATTACCAGATCGAACCAGTTCAGAATATTGATTTTTTCGAGAATGGTTACCGCATTTTTGCTTGCCGAACCCAGCGAAATTTTAATACCGGCTGATTTCAAATCTTTAAAAAAGTCAATTACTCCCGGAAGAATTTCATCCGGTGTCATTTTCATAATGTATTCTTTATACCATGTATTTTTCTGGTCGGCATAATGCAACTTTTTTTCTTCACTTAGCTTGATGTTTCCAATTTCGAGTAAAATATTGAGTGAATCCATCCGGCTAACTCCTTTTAGTCTCTCGTTGTCTTCTTCGGTAAAGTTAAAACCTAACTCTCCGGCCATTTGTTTCCATGCTTTATAGTGATATTTTGCGGTATCAACTACAACGCCGTCCAGATCAAATATACATGCCCTTATTTTTCCCATTCTATATAATAAATTTTTATTTTTCAGTTTTAATCGATGGTTTAACAAAAGTTACAGCCAGTGCTCCCAATAACATGCTTACGCCTGCAATAACTAACATATAAATAGCTTTACCATCGAAGAAGTATTTAAGCATTGAACCTGCTAAAAGCCCACTTACAATTTGGGGACCTGCAATGGTAAAATTGAAGATGCCCATAAATACTCCCATTTTATCGGCCGGGAGTGATTCAGATAATATGGCATATGGCATAGCCAGAATTCCGGCCCAGGCTATACCGACACCAACCATGGGAATCATCCAGAGTGCTGCACTCGAGGGTATATTTACCTGTGTAACCAATAAATTCAAATGGATCATTTCCCCTCCTGAGAAAAACAGGGTGGAAATGTAACCTAAACCTCCCAGAATCAGCGCTCCGGCATAAACTGTTTTGCGTCCGATTTTAGCGGCTAGTTTTGACATAAAAACGGAGAAAATTGCTGCAAAAAGGCTGTAGCCGGCAAATAATATTCCAACCCAATCACCTGCATCCTGCGATGCTTTTGAAACACTGTCGCCAATGGCACAGCCCCAAATGTGCTGCGACACGGCAGGAGTAGTGTAAACCCACATAATGTACAGTGCAAACCATGAAAAAAACTGAACAACAGCCAGTTGCAACATGGTTTTTGGAGTAATTTTTAATAATCTGAAGAATCCGACAACCCCCATATAGGTTTTATCACTGTTTGATGTTTTTTCAAGACCTTTATATTCAGCGTATTCTTCAGGTGGATACTCTTTTGTCCTGAAAACGGTCCAAATAACTGACATGAGTAACATGGTACCCCCAATATAAAATGACCAGATAACCGATGGAGGCACCTGACCTTCAGCTGCAGTATTCTGTATATGCAAACTATTAGTTAAAATAAACGGTAAAATTGAACCTAATACAGCTCCCGTATTTATTAAAAAACTTTGGGTTGAGTATCCGAGGTTTCTCTGGCTTTCAGGAACCATGTCGGCTACTAATGCCCGGAACGGTTGCATTGTTATATTGAACGATCCGTCCATAAGAGCAAACATTATTAATCCAAAGGCTAAAACCGGCATTATTTTTACTACTACCGAGGCATTTGGCATTAAAAACATGGCCAAAGCGGCCACAATGGCTCCTCCTAAAATGTAGGGACCCCTTCGGCCAAACCGATTCCAGGTGCGATCACTTGCTGATCCCACAATGGGCTGAACAATTAATCCCATCATGGGTGCTGCTATCCAAAATAAGGGTAATGAATCAAGATTAGCCCCCAGATTTGACAGGATGCGGCTGACATTTGCACTTTGTAAAGCAAATCCCATTTGGATTCCCAGAAATCCGAAACTCACATTCCAAATTTGCCAAAATGATAATTTTGGTTGTTTCTTCATTTTAATAATTATAAAATCAATACTGATGAATTACATGATTCTCGTTACGTTAAATCAATCATGCTTAGGTAGGTTGGACAAATTTAATTTAAAATATAGTTTTTGAACAAGTAAATGATAGTTAAAATACTGAAAAAAGCTTCCAGCTTGTATTTAAAACGTTTGCGAAAATTTAAGATTATTCTTCATTTGAAGCTATCAGAAATGAATTTATAATATTCCCTATATAATTATATATGAAATTTTGGTTTATGAAGGAGACTCAAAAATTTGAGTTGCTTATAAGAAAATAAGCTAAAGCTGTGTAGCTATTTTGAATTCAGATTAATAATATCCGGTCGATTCTCTTTTAATAAGATTAGTGGTTATTACTTTGGTAACAGGAGAATAGTTGTCTATAGATTCTGTTATTCTATCAAGTAACAATTGGGCAGCCTGCTTACCCATTTCAAAACCATGCTGATCGATGGTGGTTAGTGTCGGGTCGGTCACATTTGCCACAAATCCATCACTAAATCCAACAATCTTAATGTCTTCCGGAATACGATAGCCGTACTTCTTAATCACTTTTAAAGCACCGCTGGCAGTGAGGTCGTTTACAGCAAAAATACCATCAGGAACAACTCCTGAATCGAGAATTTTAGGCATAATTTCTAAGGCTTCTTCCTGACTGTCACATTTTACAATGAGTTTTTCATCAACCGGCAGACCATGTTGGTGTAAGGCTTTAACATACCCTTCTTTCCGTCGTTGCCCGATAAGTAAATTTTGTGGGGCTGATAAATGAAGTATTTTGCGGCACCCCTCCTGAATTAGGTGTTCAGTGGCAATAAAAGCTCCTTTTATATCATCAATAATTACTTTGTCGGTATTTAAATCTTTGATTGCCCGATCGAAAAAAACCAATGGAATATTATTGTCCATCAAGTCTTTAAAATGAGCAAAATCCATGGTGTCTTTTGAAACGGAGGCCAGTAAACCATCCACACGGCTCGATGTAAGCGTTTGAACACTGGTAATTTCACGATCTTCGTTTTCATCGCTCTGGCAAATCATAACATTGTATCCTGCATCATTGCAAACATGCTCAATACCACTAATTACCGACGAAAAAAAGTAATGCACAATATTTGGTATAATAACACCAATCATATGGGTCTTACTGCTACGCAACGATAATGCAACAGCATTTGGTTTATAATGATATTTTTTTGCCAGTTCGTGAACGGCCTCTTTAGTCTTCAGACTGATATCAGGATGATTCTTCAGTGCCCTGGAAACAGTTGAAGTAGAAATTCGTAACTCACGCGCAATATCTTTAATCGTAATCTGGCCTCTTTTTTCCATCTATAATGTGTTATATGGGCAAATTTAACACTTTACAACTAACAATCCAGTAGTATTCGAATTTTGTTGTATAAAATAAAAAACATGTTATGCAGCATAAACAAACGGTTGCGGAAACGGTTGCTGTAATTGAACATATTTTAGCCTATTTCTTATGAAAATACTTAGGATTAAATTTGCATTACGTTAAATCAATTATAATTAAAAGGCTAGGTAACATTTGTTAAATTATTTATCTAAATCAAAAAAACTATGGTAAGAAAAATTCTACTGGGTTTTTCGGTTGTATTGTTGAGTTTCTCATATATGTTTGCTCAAACTGGAGGAATTAAGGGTACGATTGTAGACTCGAATGGTGAACCGTTGATAGGCGCAAACGTTTTCATTAAAGGTACCACAACCGGTACTATTACTGATGTTAGCGGTAATTTTAATATACAGAATGCTCCTACGGGTAGTATTGTTGTGGTGGCCTCATTTATTGGATATGCAAACGTTGAAAATCCTGTTGAGGTTAAAGCAGGACAGGTAGCAACGATAAATTTCACTATGAAAGAAGATATTACTTCACTCGATGAACTGGTAGTTATTGGTTATGGTACGGTTAAAAAAACTGATGCCACCGGTTCGGTTTCGACTGTGAGTTCTAAAGATTTCAATAAAGGTAACGTAACATCGCCACAGGATCTTATAGTGGGTAAAACTGCAGGGGTGGTAATAACAACTAATGGCGGTGCTCCTGGAAGTGGTGCTACCATCAGGATTCGTGGAGGGTCATCATTAACAGCATCAAACGACCCGCTGGTTATCGTGGATGGTGTGCCTTTATCGAATGACAAAGTAGGTGGAAGTTCAAATGTGCTTTCATTTATTAATCCAAACGATATTGAGACTTTTACAGTGTTGAAAGATGCTTCGGCTACTGCAATTTACGGATCGCGTGCCTCAAATGGTGTAATTTTAATTACTACTAAAAAAGGTAAGGCAGGTAAACCCATGTCCGTTTCGTATAATGGTAGTGTATCGATAGCTAACCCTGTTGATTTTGTAAATGTTTATGATTCAACAAAATTTAAGCAGCTGGCTTACGAAAAATTCCCGTTGGGAAATCATAGTTTACTGGGTAATTCAAATACGGATTGGCAAAGTGAAATTTTCAGAACAGCTGTTTCGCACGATCATAACATTAGTGTATCCGGAGCTACTAAACTTACTGATTTAACACTACCCTATCGTTTTTCAGTAGGTTATACAGATCAAACCGGTATCTTAAAAAATACTGATATGCAGCGTATGACGGGTTCTGTAAATTTAAATCCATCTTTGTTGAATGATGATTTGAAAGTTGACATTAATGCCAAAGTATCATCCAGTAAACATAACTTTGGTGATGATGGGGCTATAGGTTCAGCTATTTCAATGGACCCTTCGCAGTCAGTTCATGACACTTCATCAGCCGACGGATATTTCCAGTGGCAAAATTTAGGCCTTGATTTAGGTACTCCTAACCCTGTTGAGCAGGCTATGGCAGTGGATAACCGATCAAATGTATTACGGTTTGTTGGGAATGTAAAACTGGAATATAAATTGCCATTCCTTCCTGATTTAGCTGCAAATCTTAATCTGGCCACTGATTATTCTCATAGTGCCGGGCACAATAATCGTCCGGTAACTTCACCTACCAGTATTACAGGGGGGTATTACGGAAAGTTTAATGAATATGAAAATACCAACAGGAACCATTTGCTTGATTTTTATTTGAGCTATAACAAAACCATTGCCGATGATAATAAAATCAATGCTACTGCCGGTTATTCATGGCAACATTTTCAAAGAGAGAGTGCCGATTCAACTTTAAATATGATTACTGACGACGCGCATCCTTATCGTTCGGCAAGCAGTGCATTTATAACCGAGAATTACCTGGTTTCATTCTTCGGAAGAGCCAATTATTCTTATAAGGATAAATATTTATTGACTGGTACTGTAAGATACGATGGTTCATCGCGTTTTGCTAAAGATAATCGTTGGGGTTTATTCCCGTCAGCAGCATTTGCATGGAAGATTAACAAGGAAGCATTTTTGGCTGATGTAAGTGCCATTTCTAATTTAAAATTAAGATTAGGCTGGGGAGTAACCGGACAGCAAAATATCATAAATAATAATGATTACCCATCGCAAACACTTTATATTATTTCGCGTATGGGTTCATATTATCCTATAAACGGCCAGTTTATGCCAACCTTACGACCAAATTCATACGATCCTAATATTAAATGGGAGGAAACTACCACACAGAATGCGGCTATCGATTTTGGATTAATGGATGACAGGTTTACCGGTACTTTTGATGTTTATGACCGGGTAACCAAGGATATGCTTAACAGCGTAACTGTTCCAAGTGGAAGCAATTTCTCAAACAGACTGCTAACCAACGTGGGAAGCCTTGAGAATAAAGGTTTTGAAGTTACTTTGAATGCAGTGGCTATATCAACTTCAGATATGTCCTTAAATATTGGTGCAAATTTAACTTACAATAAGAGCAAGATCACCAAGCTTTTATTTACGGAAGATCCTAATTTTATTGGAATATTATATGGTGATGCTTTTACTGGTTATAATCAGGTGACACGTGTAGGATATCCGGCATATTCATTCTTTGTAAATCGCCAGATTTATGATACCAATGGTAAACCGATTGAAGGATTATATGAAGATATTTCAGGAAAAGGTGGTGCTGTATCTGGTAATGCTGCCGATAAATATATTTACCATAATCCGGCTCCTGATTATGTTGTTGGATTAAGTCTGCGTTTCAACTATAAGCAGTTTGACCTGGCTGCGTCAACAAGAGCTAATATTGGAAACTATGTACAAAACAAGGTTGCAGTAGGATCATCATACGACCAGATGAATGCCAATGGTTACTGGAAAAATATGCCAGCCTATCTGGATCAAACCCAATTTACCAGCAGGCAGTTTACCAGCGATTATTTTATAGAAAATGCTTCATTCTTTAAGGTTGATAATATTTCAGCCGGTTATAATTTTGAAAACATTGTTGACAAAATGAATCTAAGGGTGAGCCTGACTATTCAAAATGTACTTACTATAACCAAATACGATGGTTTGGATCCTGAAGTTGATGGTGGAATTGATAATAACTTTTATCCACGACCACGCACATATACACTGGGTTTAAGTTTGAATTTTTAAAATCGGATTAAAGAAAAAGATATGAAAAAAATAGTTTTAATAAATATTTTCTTTGCAGCCCTTTTATTTACAGGGTGTGTAAAGGACCTGGATGTTACCCCGAAGGATCCTGATTTAATCCTGTCAGGTAATATTGCCAACAACCCGGTTTATATGCAGGAGGTTTTAGGTAAAATTTATGCCAGTTTTATAATACCCGGACAGGGTGGTGGTAGTACTGATGCCGATGGACCTGATATTACAGCCGGAGACCCAAACTTTTTTACTACCATGCGTGCATTATGGAACCTTCAGGAAATTACTACCGACGAAGCCTTGTGTACCTGGAGCGATGTGGGTATCTATGATTTGAGTGCCCAGACTTGGACCAGTTCGAATCCATTTTTAACAGCCGTATACCAGCGTTTAAGTCTAAGTATTACATTTGCCAACGATTTTATCGACCAGGCAAAATCCAGTTCAATTGAAGGCAAAGCAAGATATATTGCTGAAGCCAGATTTTTAAGAGCACTTGCTTATTGGTGGCAGATGGATTTGTTTGGAAACCCGCCTTATACTACTGAAGCGGACGGTGTTGGAATATTTTTCCCGAAACAAATTAACAGGTCTGATTTATTTGATTATGTGGTTTCAGAGTTAAAAGCTATAGAAAATGATCTCGGCGACCCGGGTTTTTCTTATCCGGAAGCTGATAAAGGAGCATGTTGGATGTTATTGGCCAAAGTATACCAAAACGCGGAAGTTTATACAGGTGTTCCTATGTGGCAGGAATGTGAGACTTACTGCGATAAAATTATAAATAGTGGTGCATATAGTCTTAATCCTGATTACAGACAGAATTTCTGCGCTGATAATGATTATAACCGCAATAAGGAAATGATTTTTGCCTGGGAGCAAGATGGGAAATATACCTATGAATCAGTAGGTACCACATTTATAATTCAATCTTGCAGTGATGATAAATATTATCCTGCAGGCCCTAACCATGGTCTTTCAGCAAATGCTAACTGGAACGGTAATCGTATGCGTAAAGATTTCTTAAACAGGGTGATGGATACACTGGCTCTTTATGGAAACGCTGGTATTCCGCGTGATGATTCATTCTTTAGAGCAAGCCCTGACAAACGCTTTTATCTTTTCCAAAGACAAAATGTTGATATTCCATCTATTACACCCGATGCAAATTATTACGGTGTGGGTGTTTATAAATTTACCGGCTATAATCATGACGGATCCGATCCTGATGACTACAGTCTTCAGTATGCATCAACCGATTACCCGGTTTTTAGATATGCAGATGCTTATTTAACACGTGCTGAGGCCTTATACAGACAAGGCAAAATGGCTGATGCTGTGAATGACATTAATGTTGTCAGGGAAAGAGCATATGGTGATGCCTCAGGTGATAAAACCGTAGCTGATTTAAATGATGATTTTCTGCTTAATGAACGTGGCAGGGAGTTCTATTTTGAAGGACAACGGCGTACAGACCTGATTCGTTTTGGGAAATACACCACTGGAGGTGAAGGTGAATACTTGTGGCAATGGAAAGGTGGAGATTTTAACGGAACCAGTATTGGAAGTTACCGAAATCTATTCCCAATTCCAAGTGAGGAAATTAGTGCGAATCCGAATTTAGTTCAAAACCCTGGTTACAACTAAAAACAAAAGAAATTATGAAAAAATATCTATTAATTTTAATAACTGCCATTGTAGGTATAGTATGGTCATCGTGCAAAGACGATAAAGAAATACTGACCTTAAATAATGATAATGCAGTACCTGCAACCTTACTTACACCGGCTGACGGGTCAGCATTTACTCTGACAGCAGCACAGGGTGCTGATACATTTAATGTGTTTTCCTGGACAAAAGCCGAATATGGAATTTCGCTTTCGCAGGAATATTCGCTTCAGTTGGATGTTGACGGAGGGGGTTTTTCAAACCCGGTTGCAGTAAATGGGCCGGTTGCCCTTATTGTTCAGCAATTCAAACTAACTAATGCAGATTTGAACCTGACTTTATTTGATGCCGGTGCTACGGGTACTGTAGATGCAAATTTCAGGGTTAGGACCGTGGTAAGCAATGATGCCGTTGATACTTTATATTCAGCACCAAATAAGGTTTCGATTACCATGTTCGATTATAATAAGCCCACGCTAACATTACCCGCTTCGGGTTCCAACATCGAACTTTTAAAAACGGATGGTGCAAATGACTTTTCATTTAAATGGGATAGGGTTAATTATGGCGGTCCATATAATGACAGATATACAATTCAATTTGATCTGCCTGGTAATGATTTCGCTAAGAATCAACAATATGCCAAAGTTTTTGGAGATAATGTTTTTACCGATTCTGTAGGAGCTTTGAACAAATTTCTAGTTAGCAAACTTAAATTACCAGTAGGGGTTGCAACTACTGTTGAATGCAGGGTGATGGGTATGGCATCTTCACAAACCGGAACTATTTATAGCGATGTGTCAACGTTTACTATTACCCCATTTGATGCTTCCGCAACTACAGTGTCAGAACCTCCATTATATTTAGTGGGTGCATTTAACGGCTGGGATAATACAGCTGGCCTCCCCATTGTTTATGATGCCGCAAATAATGTATATACATTGACAACAGATTTTGTTGAGGGAAATGGAATGAAAATTCTAAAAACTTCAGGAGCTTGGGCACCGCAATGGGGCGATGACGGATCATTTACGGGTAAACTATCATACCGGCCTGATGAGGCAACTACTGATCCTCCGGAGATTCCTTCACCAGGAACCGGTTCATATAAAATGATTGTTGACATCGATAACTTAACATATTCGTTTGAAGCACAATAGATTTAATTATTATTAGGATTTCAAGGTGATATTCTTTCGGGAATATCACCTTTTTTATTCGTGAGATTCAAATTTCAGTAGTGGAGCGAACTGAAATATGTAAGTCAAAAGAATCCCGATAGCGAAGCGTATCGGGATAAATGAGTTTAATCCTCCGATGCTTGCATCAATTGAAATTAATTTTTAAAGTTAGCGAAACCTGACTTATCATAAGACAGTTACCCCGTAGACTTACTTCCTGGATTTTCAACTTTAAAAATATTCTTAATGGAGAGTTCATTTAGATTAATAATGCCAAAATTTCCAGACCGGTTATATTGTTAAGCGTTAGATATTGAAAGTTTTTAATCAGAAAAGAAGTTTAGGAACTACATATTGTTAAATAGAGCAATTTTGAACCAATTCAGTAATTTATATGGTAGTTGACAGTTATAATTATAGAAATTTTATAAGTGCCATTAAATCAATGCATAAATGTTGAATGAATTATCATACTTAGATAAAATGTAAGATTGTAAAACATCCCATTTTATAAAAAATGCAATTAAAACATGCTTTACAACAACTTCAAACGGTTGCGGAAACGATTGCGGCTTAATAGTACTGATTTACCTGTTTCTTTTAAGCCAGGGTATTGGTATTTTTGTATTGCGATATTATCCAGAGAAATACGATCAATTTATTTGATGCAAAACAGATTTAAAAGATTTGTTATTCGTGATTAAATATTTTGAGATGCATTGATTTTATTGGTAATCGTAAAAATATTTTAGGAGATAAAAACAAAATGATCAGGCTGGTTGTTATACAGTTTAGCCTAATTATATTATTTACAATTTAAAACTTAACTAATTATGAGTAAAAAACTATTCTCTGCTGGCGTTCTTGCCCTGCTCTTGTTTAGTTTTGCAGGTGTCAAAGCGCAAACTGTCATACTCCAGGTGGATATGACTTATCAGACCGCGGGTCAGGTTAGCAACACGACCGGGTATTTCGATTTTACTAAAGATTCCATTGATGTTGCAGGAACTTTTAACAACTGGGGAGAAACTGTGAACCAGTTAAGCCAGGTATCAGGTACAACCTTTACATATGCCGATACCCTTTCAGATTTAACAGTAGGTGACGTTATTGAATTCAAGTTCAGGATTAATAATGAGTGGGTAGAACACCATTCAGAACTTTGGGGCAGTGCACCTAACCGTAAGTTAACAGTTCGTAAAGATACGGCTAAAGTAACTTATATTTTCGACAACTATGAACCCGGATTAGTTCCTGTTTATATTTCGATGAATATGAATAAGAAAATTAAGGATGGTGGATTTGATCCTGCAACAGAGTTTGTTGATGTTGCCGGTACTTTTAACAATTGGGGTGCTTTCGATGAATTATTTCAGGATGGAACAACAGGAATTTACAAAGGCATGGTATTAGCTCCTGTAGACACTATGCTCTGGAAGACGCGGATTAACGCTGACTGGGGTAACTCCGAATTCCCGAATGGAGGACCTAATAGGGAGTATGTTGTTCAGGATACTGCCGGTGGGTTCGTAAATAACATTGAAGTGCTTTGGTATGACAATGATTCAATTGTTGGTGTGAAGGATAACCCATTTGCAAATCTAAGTGTTTATCCTAACCCATTTGATAACATGGTTACTTTCAATCACCTTGCAAAAGTTGACAGAATAACCATTTCAAATATAGTAGGACAAGAAATTAAAGCTATAGAAGTCAACAATATTGATAGCTATACATTTAATACATCAGAATTGAATACTGGAATGTACATTGTAGTTTTCCATAATAATAGTGGAGTTAGTAAAGCAATGCGAGTAATCAAGAGGTAGTTGAGTTTGAAGTTTGGAAAAAGCATCCTCTGTCAGAGGATGCTTTTTTTTTGCACTCAATTTTATTATTTTGAATCCTTTGAGCGCATTAAAACCTACTAACCGGCAAAATTCCAAATCACAAAATCATTCATAAGTAAATTAATTACCTTTGTGGTAATTCAGATTATATGATTGCATACAACATTCACGATTTATCAGAAGTTTTACAGGGTGAACTGATTAAAAATTCAGGCGGTAAAATATCTTATCTTGTAATTGACAGCAGAAAAGTACTGTTTCCTCGTGAGAGTTTGTTTTTTGCGCTTCGTGGTACACGTAACGACGGCCATTTTTTTATCTACGATTTATATAAAGAAGGGGTGAGGAACTTTGTTGTGGAGGTTTTACCCAACGATATGGAACGATTCCCCAGGGCAAATTTTATCAGGGTTAATAATTCGTTTGATGCATTACAGCAATTGGTTACCTGGCACAGGCAAAATATCAATATTCCTGTAATTGGCATAACCGGGAGTAATGGGAAAACTATTGTAAAAGAATGGATTTATCAATGCCTTAGTAAGGATAAATATATAATAAGGAACCCGAAAAGTTACAACAGTCAGGTGGGTGTGCCTTTATCGGTGTGGTTATTGAACCCCGATGCCGATATGGGAGTTTTTGAAGCCGGGATTTCACAACCGGGTGAAATGGACAGGCTCTACCGGATTATTCATCCAACTATCGGAATTTTTACCAATGTTGGTGATGCTCACCAGGAGAATTTTGAATCGATAGAGCAAAAAATTGCTGAAAAGCTAAAACTTTTTCAAAGTTGCGATACACTTATTTATTGTACCGATAATGAATTAATCAGCAACTCGATCAGAAACCAGCTTCCCGGAGCCCAAAAAAAATTTACCTGGAGTACCTTGTCGGAAGCCGATCTGAAAATTAATTCAATTAGTTATCATTCCCAGCAAAGTAAAATTGAGGGCATCTGTAATAATGAGGTATTTTACGTTACTATACCCTTTGTAGATAAAGCATCGGTTGAAAATGCCATTCAGGTTTGGTGTTTACTGTTGGTGTTGGGTTATCCCTTTGAGTTGATTTCTCAAAAACTTCAGGCGTTGGAACCTGTGGCCATGCGGCTTGAGGTTAAAGAAGGGGAGAATAATTGTACTATTATCAACGACAGTTATAATTCCGATATAGAGTCGTTGCATATTGCTCTCGATTTTTTGGCATTACAGAATCAACATGCGCAAAAAGTACTGATACTTTCTGATATTGCTCAGAGCGGATATAATCCATCCGATTTATACAGCCAGGTTTCCGGCATGGTGAAGCAAAAAAATATTGACCGGTTGATAGGTGTGGGGCCTGAAATATCGAAATTCAGCGAATTGTTCGAATTACGTACAGACTTTTTTGTTGATACCCAATCTTTTTTAAGTGAATTTGATTTTGGTAAAATTCACAATATGGCGGTGTTACTTAAAGGAGCCCGTAAATTTGAATTCGAAAACATCTCGAAACGTTTACAAAAGCAAACCCATCGAACGGTATTCGAAATTGACCTGAATGCCCTGTCATATAACCTTGATTATTTCAAAAGCCTTTTAAAGCCTCAAACCGGAATCATAGCTATGCTTAAGGCATCGGGTTATGGTAGCGGAACCTACGAAATTGCAAATATTTGTCAATATCAACGGGTTGCTGCCATTGCAGTTGCTTTCCCTGACGAAGGAGTTGAACTTCGAAAAAGTGGTATTAAAAGCCCGATTATTATTATGAATCCTGAGGAGGAGAGTTTTATCCAAATGATTGAGAATGGGCTTGAGCCACAGATTTTTAATTTTCGGTCGTTAGAGGTTTTTAATGCGGCTGCAGGAATGACTGATGCTAAACCTTATCCTATTCATGTGAAAGTGGACACCGGCATGCATCGTTCGGGTTTTATGCCTGGCGAGATTGATGCCCTGATTGAAGCGCTACAACAGGCAGAAAACGTTCGGGTTAAAACCATCTTTTCGCATCTTTCATCAGCTGATGAACAGGAGCAGGATGAATACACCCTGGAACAAATCAGCTTGTTTGATGAATTAAGTACCAAATTAATGGCAGCATTTCCCTACAAAATAAAGCGACACATACTGAATTCAGCTGGTATTGAAAGATTTCCAAAATACCAGTTCGATTATATCCGGTTGGGCATTGGTATGTATGGGATTAGCGCGAAAGGAAAAAATCTGGCAGCAGTTGGAACATTGAGCAGCTCAATAGTTCAGATCAAGAATATTAAAGCAGGACAGACCATTGGATACAACAGGAAGGGTATTGCTAAAAAGGATTCTGTGATTGCAACGGTTCCCATCGGTTATGCAGATGGACTTCGACGGATTTTAAGTAATGGTGTTGGGAAAATTTGGGTAAATGGAAAGCTTGCTCCAATTATTGGGAATGTTTGTATGGATATGTGTATGATTGATGTTACAGGTATTGAAGCTCAGGAAGGTGACAAGGTGGAGATTTTTGGAAAGAATTTACCCGTAAGCCTGGTGGCTGAATGGATGCAGACCATTCCTTATGAAGTATTAACCGGTATATCGAAGCGCGTTAAGCGAACGTACCAATATGAGTAGCATGGTTTTGCAAGCTGAAAAAGATCCAATGGGTAAGGCTATATTGGATTATTACACACGTAAAAAGGCTCATCATCTATGGGTTTATTCTGATATTGCTGAATGCGATGAAATAAAGGTGAAATACCTTTTTCGAAGTTTTCATAAAATGCCTAAGATTGAACAACTTGCTCTGCAAATATGCCATGGTCAGGTTTTGGATGTTGGGGCTGCATCCGGGTCGCATAGTTTATGGCTGGCTGAAAATAGAATTAATGTTATTTCCATAGATATTTCAGCTTATGCTGTTGAAACTATGAAAAACAGAGGAGTGCCTGATGCTGTGTGTCAGGACTTTTTTGAATTTACTCCCAATATTAAATTCGACTCACTCCTTTTTTTAATGAATGGTGCCGGAATTGCCGGAACCAAGGGACGGCTTGGGTTATTTTTTGACCAATGCAGAAAATTGTTGAAACCCGGGGGAAATATTCTGCTTGACTCGTCTGATATTAGTTATATGTTCGATAACGAAAACCAGAAACCCTTAAGGAAATATTATGGTGAGGTAACATATATAATGCGTTATGATCAAATTACTTCGGATAGTTTCAACTGGCTTTTTATCGATTTTGAAACCCTGAAAACTGAAGCCCAAAAATACGGTTTTGCCTGCCAAAAAATGTTGAATGGCTCACACTATGATTATCTCGCTGAATTGCATGTCAAATAACAATAGGTCATGTTGCATTCTAAGGAATCCAAATCTTTTTGTTGTTTTATAATTCATATCTTTGATATTATTTAAATATTATATGAATGATAATGACTCAAATATTATTGTAGATAAAATTGCAAATCATTGGATAAAAACATCAGAAGATGATTCGTTTAATTTAAACACCAGATATGATGATTATAAACGTGAGTTTTATTCCATTTGTACATTTGAATATGCCATTAATTGGATTGAAAAAATTAGAATTCTAAGAACATGGATAAAAGAGATGCTTTAAATATTGCTTCAACATATGCTAATGCAGTTAAATCAAAGTATGACTATATAAAAATCATTCTATTTGGTTCATTTGCAAAAGGTAATTTTAATGATGATAGTGATATTGCAGTTATTTTAAAGGATTATAACAATCCAATGGAGTTGCAATTGGAACTTATGCGGTTAAGACGTGAAATTGATAGTAGAATTGAACCTCACCCATTCAGGGGATGTGAATTTGAAACGACAAATCCAATTGTTAATGAAATTATTAAATACGGTAAGGAAATTGGAAACAACTCGATCTAATCCGGCCTATAAAACGTAAATGAATAATTTACTCCAAGCCCTTCATAGACAACTGAATCCGTTTCCGATCCACTTCTACCGAAACCACTTTTACTTTAACATGCTGATTGAGTGTTACCACATCAGCCGGATTTGAAATAAACCGGTCAGCCAGTTGCGAAATATGTACCAGGCCATCCTGGTGAACGCCAATATCAACAAAGGCTCCAAAGTTGGTGATGTTGGTGACAATTCCCGGTAACACCATGCCTTCGTATAAATCGTTAATCGTGTTTACTCCTTCCGCAAATTCGAAAACTTTAATTTTGGTACGCGGGTCGCGACCGGGTTTTTCCAATTCAGCCTTTATGTCTTTGAGTGTAGGTAAGCCGATTTTTGGAGTTACATATTTATTCAGGTCAATTTTACTTCGGGTTTCCGGATTTTTAATTAAGTCGATAACCTGGCATTGTAAATCTTTGGCCATTTTATCCACTACAGCATAACTTTCAGGATGCACCGCACTGTTGTCTAAAGGGTTTTTGCCATCAGGTATCCTTAAAAAACCTGCACTTTGTTCAAAAGCTTTATCGCCCATTCGTGGGACTGATTTTAGCTGCTGGCGCGAAGTAAATAATCCATTTTCCGATCGAAAATCCACAATATTTTGAGCCAGTTTTGGACCCAAACCACTCACAGAACTTAAGAGATGTTTGCTGGCTGTATTTAAGTTGACACCAACAGAGTTTACGCAACTCTCCACCACAAAATCCAGGTTCTCTTTTAATTTGGTTTGGTCTACATCATGCTGATATTGTCCAACTCCGATTGATTTAGGATCAATTTTTACCAGTTCTGCCAACGGGTCCACAAGACGACGTCCAATTGAAACTGCTCCGCGTACAGTAACATCATATTGAGGAAATTCCTCGCGGGCCACTGATGAGGCTGAGTATACCGAAGCACCACTTTCATTCACCATAAAAACCTGGACATCGACATCGAACTTCATTTTGCGGATAAAAGCTTCGGTTTCACGACTGGCGGTACCATTTCCAATGGCAATGGCATCTGCCTTATAACTTTTTACCAGGGAAAGGATCTTTTTTGAAGCTTGTACCTTTTCATTTTGTGGGGGATGGGGATAAATATTTTCGTTATATAACAAATCGCCTGACTCATTTAAGCATACAACTTTACAGCCTGATTTAAATCCGGGGTCGATAGCCAGGACCCTTTTGGGACCCAGTGGTGATGCAAGCAAAAGTTGCCGTAAGTTGCGGGCGAATACCTCAATGGCTTCAGCGTCAGCTGTTTCCTTCGATGATTTTTTAAATTCATTTTCCAACGAAGGCTGTATTAAGCGTTTATAGCTGTCTTTTAAAGCGGTTCGGATTTGCCCGGCTGAATGTGTGTAGCCCTTAACAAAATGTTCTTCAAGTAATTCATCGGCATCATCCTGTTCCGGACAAACCGTAACTTTTAAAATTCCTTCAGATTCACCTCTACGAATAGCCAGCATTCTGTGCGATGGGCATTTCTTTAGTGGTTCTGAAAAATCAAAATAGTCGGCATATTTATCGCCTTCTTCCTCTTTGCCTTTTATTACAGTGGCATAAATAATAGCATCTCTTGAAAACAAACGGCGGACTTTATTGCGTGCTCCCTGGTTTTCGCTTGCCCACTCTGCAATGATATCGCGGGCACCCTGTAAAGCTTTCTCCACATCGTCAACTTCATCAGTAATGAATTTTTGAGCCCATAATTCCACATCGCCCGATTCCTGTTGCATGATACGTTTTGCCAGGGGTTCCAGACCCTGTTCTTTGGCCACTGTGGCTTTGGTTCGGCGTTTGGGTTTGTATGGTAGGTAAATATCTTCAAGTTCAACAGGGTCGAAAGTGCGTTCAATCTTCAGTTTAAGGTCATCTGTAAGTTTGCCTTGCTCATTAATGGTATCCAGTACAGTAGTTTTTCGTTTTTCAAGTTCAACAAATTTTTTATTCCATACTTCAATTTCATGTATTACGATTTCGTCGAGACCTCCGGTCATTTCTTTCCGATAGCGGCTGATAAAGGGTACAGTAGCACCTTCTGAGAATAATCTAATTACGGCATTTACCTGGTTAAATTTCAGGTTTAAAATACGGGCAATTTCTTGAATATATTTATCCATTATCGCTTGTTTATTGAACTTTATTTGGGATTGTTATATATTGATCAGGGTTACAATTTTTTCGAGGCCGGCAGCATCAATTTCATCAAAGGTGCTGTAAACGGAACTATCGATATCAAGTACCCCTATTATATTACCTTGGCGGTTTTTAACCGGTACAACAATTTCAGATTTTGAGCGGGAGTCGCAGGCTATATGTCCGGGAAATTTTTCCACATCGGGAACCACCATGGTTTTTTGTTGGTTTATGCCGGCCCAGCAAACGCCTGTATCTTTTTTTAATTCCATACAGGCTACCGGTCCCTGGTAAGTCCTCACTACAAGACGCTGATCGGGAGTAAGTAAATAAAATCCGGTCCAGAAAAAATGATCCATTTTATAATGCAAAACAGAAGCTATGGAACACATTCGGGCAGTTTCATCGCTTGATTTTATCATTAAATCTTTTAGCTGGTTATAAATACGTTCGTACCGGCCTTGTTTTTTCTTTGCATCCATAATAAAAAGTTTACTGTGACAATTAAATGAAAAATAGTTAACCCTAAAAATGTATTGCTTGTTTTTTTTTAACAGTTTTCAATTAACTGTGATTAAATAAAAAAAGGCAAACCAAAGTCTGCCTTTTCGCAATTATTTTGTTTCTATTTATGATCGGATAGCATTGTTCATTGAAAGTAGCGTATTGCTGAGTTTAAGGCCTGATTTTTCAGCATTTTCAGCACTAACTTCAAATTTTAACTGGTTATTTGTGATTACAAAATTAATCATTGATCCGCTTGCAATTGCTCCCTTGTTATCAGTAATTATTAACGAATTCTTTTTGCCAAGTTTTTGAGAAATAACTTCAGCATTTTTTGAAAAGTTCACGTTGCCATCCACATAAAGCATTTGACATTCTGTGATATCTTCAATATTTTTAAACTCTTTGATCACAATGTTTTGAAATCCGAATTTTTTTCCTTGTGTCATGGTTTTCAGGTCGTTTGCCATTGTACTGTTTTTAAGTACACCAATTACAAAATCACCATCTTTTGCATTATCAGGCCAGCCTATATAACGCATAAAGTTTAAGGTGAACATCGATTTGTACTTTGCCAGGTCGGCAGTTTGACCCTGGGCATAAATAATTCCTGCTGCCAATAAGAAAAATAATATGATTTTTTTCATTTGTTTATTAGTTTAATTATTCCCTTTTGAAAATTGTTGCAAATATAATATTGAGTTTATTTAATAATTATGATAATAATTAGGTATAAAATACTATGAACTAAGTACTGAATATGATACAGATCATAAAAAAACGGTAAGCCGGGAGGCTTACCGTTTATAGATGTTTTGCCTTTTTATTATGACTTGATTGCATTATTCATAGCCAATAGAGAATTGCTGAGTTTCAAGCCGAATTTTTCAGCATTCGCACTACTTACTTCAAATTTTAACTTGTTATCCACAATTACAAAATTGATCATTGATCCTTTTGATATTGCTCCAAAGTCTTCGGTAATTATTAGTGAACTTTTATTATTAAGTTTTTGTGAGATTAAATTTGCATTTTTTGAATAATTTATGCTGCCATCAACATAAAGAATCTGACAGTTTGAAATTTCATCAACATTTTTAAACTCTTTAATTATAATGTTTTGATATCCGAATTTTTTACCAACTACCTGGTCTTTTAACTGTTCTGCCATTTCTGTGTTTTTCAAAACACCAATTACAAAATCGCCTTGCTTTGCTTCTTCGGGCCAGCCAATGTACCTTATAAAATTTAAGGTAAATAATGATTTATACTTTGCCAACTCCACTTCCTGAGCCTTAACAATTCCAACACTAATCACCGCTAAAACTAAAATCGCCAATCTTTTCATATTTTTTCAAATTAATTTAAGTTACACACCAAATAAAACGATAATTCATTATTTAAGTTCTGTTTGGTTATATGATACGGCTTATGGCCTGATATGAACCTGCACAAAGCATAACTTGAGTTAAGTCATAAAAAAACGTGAGGGGGATTTGGTTTTTAAATCACTATTATACAATTAATTAGACAAATTTGGTTGGAAGAATAAATTTTCCAATAACTATAAAAATGAGGCAATTACGTATTAAAATCATTTAAAAAAAAAGTTACTTTTGCAGGCTCAAAATAATGTTATGGGATTTAGAGAAGAAATAAAACGAAGAAGAACATTTGCTATTGTAAGTCACCCGGATGCCGGAAAAACCACCCTGACCGAGAAGCTTTTATTGTTTGGGGGAGCAATTCATGTGGCCGGTGCTGTTAAATCGAACAAAATTAAGAAAACAGCCACCTCCGATTTTATGGAAATAGAGAGACAACGGGGTATCTCTGTAGCTACTTCTGTAATGGGTTTCGATTATGAGGGTAAAAAGATAAACATTCTTGATACTCCTGGTCACCAGGATTTTGCCGAGGATACCTTCAGGACACTTACGGCTGTTGATAGTGTAATTGTCGTAGTTGATGCGGCAAAAGGGGTTGAAGCGCAAACCAAACGACTGATGGAAGTTTGCCGGATGCGAAAAACTCCCGTAATAGTTTTTATTAATAAAGTTGACCGTGAAGGTAAGGATCCGTTTGATCTGCTCGATGAAATTGAAGAACAGCTAAATATTCATGTGCGTCCGTTAAGCTGGCCGGTTGGAATGGGTCAACGATTAAAAGGGATTTATAACATTTATAATAAAAAGTTCTATTATTTTTCGGCTGATGATAAAACAGTGGCTGAAAAGCCTCGTGAATTTAAAGATCTTTCGGATACGGAACTTGATAAAACCCTGAACAAACAGGCACAGCAACTTCGCGACGATTTGGAGCTGGTTGAGGGTGTATATCCTGAATTTCAACATGAAACCTATTTAAATGCTGAAGTTGCCCCGGTTTTCTTTGGAAGTGCGTTATATAATTTTGGTGTTAAAGAATTGCTGGAATCATTTATTGATATTGCCCCTTCACCCAAACCATCAACAGCGGATGAACGGATAATTGATCCTTACGAAGAAAAATTTTCGGGTTTTATATTTAAAATTCATGCCAACATGGATCCGAATCATCGCGACAGAATAGCATTTGTTAAGGTGTGTTCAGGAGTGTTTCGTCGTAATACGAATTATCACCACGTCAGGCTCGGTCGTAATTTAAAATTTGCCAGCCCTACTGCATTTATGGCCGAAAAAAAGAGCATTGTGGAAGAAGCTTTTCCGGGTGATATTGTTGGTTTACATGATACTGGAAATTTTAAAATTGGTGATACTTTAACTGAAGGAGAGGTGTTTCATTTTAAAGGGTTGCCGAGTTTTTCGCCTGAATTGTTCCGTTATATTGAAAATAACGATCCCATGAAAGCCAAACAGTTGGCTAAAGGAGTTGACCAGTTAATGGATGAAGGAGTGGCCCAGTTGTTTACACTGACTATGAACGGACGAAAAATTATTGGCTGTGTGGGACAACTGCAGTTTGAGGTTATCGAATATCGCTTGTTGCATGAATATAATGCAAAATGTCGCTACGAACCTGCTACACTTTACAAAGCCTGTTGGGTCAGGCCCAATGATAAAGTGGAATGGGAAGATTTTAAAAAGAGAAAATATAAAGCATTGGCCAAAGATAAACACGGTCGCGATGTTTACCTGGCTGAATCGCCATACGATTTGCAAATGGCTCAGACTAAATTCAAAGGATTGGAGTTCTTTTTTACTTCGGAATTATAGGTCTGGGTTGGCTGCCAGGTCCTTAATGCAGCAAAATATAAGTATGGAATAATGGAAAGTTGGAAAGTTGGAAAATTAGAACGGTAGATTTTTATTTGCTTTTATTAGCTAAATATTATTTTGAGGTGCTGGGAATATCAACAGATATAATTTCCATGTTATTCTGAGTCCCAAAGAGCTAAAGTTAAAAATTGCATGTGTGTGTTTTATCGTCAGCACCTCAAAATAATACTTAGTCTGGGTGGTTTTCCCCAACCGACATTCTGTCTTCATTAACGTTCTGGTGCATTTGTTGTATCTTTAAAACTTATGAACGAAAAACGCAGAATTTTTCATGCCCTGGTTTTCCCGGTTGCCTTCCTCATGTTAATGTGGATAAACTATGCCATATTTTATTTTCTCCATATGGATATGGGTGCCATCGGTGTTAAACCGCTTAGTCTTGACGGGTTACCTGGTATCGTTTTTTCACCTTTTGCGCATGGTAGCTTGTCGCATATTTCATCAAACAGTGTTTCGTTTCTGATACTTGCTACCGCTCTGTTTTATTTTTACCGTTTAATTGCCTACCGCGTGTTTTTAATTAATTGGTTGATTTCAGGTATTTTGCTTTGGTTGGGCGGACGGGATTCTATTCACATTGGTGCCAGTGGTTTAATTTATGGTCTGGCATTTTTTCTTTTTTTTAGCGGCGTTATTCGCCGTGATAAGCAATTGGGTGCAATTTCTATGATAGTAGTGTTTCTTTATGGCAGTATGATTTGGGGGTTGTTGCCTCAGGGAGGGAATATCAGCTGGGAAGGTCATCTTTTTGGTGCGTTGTCAGGTTTGGCTCTGGCCTGGTATTACAGGAAAAATCCCGTCAATTTTGTGGCCAAACCCGATGGTTCATCTGTTTCTGTAACCTGGGGGCAATACAATGAATTTGAATATGAATATATTGAAGAAAGCGAATCAGATGATATGGAAGATGAGTTTACCGAAAATTCATAGTTTTTAATTGAATCTTTTCGTGTTCATAAATACATATTTTAATTGAGTAAAACTAATAAATCTGAATAAGTGTCAATAAAAAGTTGATTATTTCTTTCGAAGTATAAATAACCTTACCACTTTTTTTTAAATTTGAAATCCAATACTCATTATTCACCAAAATTTATCAAAAATGGAAAATAGTAATTCACTAAAAAAAAGTGCTTGGTTTACAAAAAGCGCTGGCTTTTCAATTGCAGGATTTACGGCATTAGTTGTGTTAATTGATCTTTTCTCACAAAGACATTATGGGCTTATATCTCCAACGTGGTCAAACATTTTTCGTCTGGGCTTTATAATTTATTATTGCATGCTGATTTATCGAATTCACAAAATAATTGCCTATCATACAGGCAATGCTTATGCTATTACACCGGGAAAGGCTGTTGGTTTCATGTTTATCCCTTTTTATGATTTGTACTGGTTGTTTAAATGGCCATTAGAAGCATCGAGGTTTATTAGCTCAAAAAAAACAGAAACCCGGATTTCAACGGGAACTATTAAGACGCTTCTGATAGTTGGATTAATAGCTATGATTATTCCCATACCCGTTAACGGCAATGTATTTTTGGTATTAGGGTTGTCAAATTTTTTTCTTTGGTTGCATATTTCATTCTCGTTACTTTTAGATTTACAAGAAATTAACTTTGATGAAAGTGTTCCACAGTCTCCTGATGTTACTACAAATGAGCAAGTTGACTTTGATGTATCTCAGGATGAAAAGGCAACTGCATTATTAATAGCAGCTGTCCCCGGATTATATTTACTGTCTTTTTTTATGCGAATATTAATTCATAATTTTTTAATCTATCGTTATTCCAATTTTATAATGACTTTAGGTTATGTTGTAATAACAATTTTAGTAGCAAGAACTATAAAAAACCAGAATCAAAAAATCATAATATTTGTGCTTGCCGGTTTGATGCTATTTATTGCGATTGGCTATATGTTTCACTTTTTTAGGCTGCCCCCTATTTTTAATTAGTCAAGGGTTTTTTTCAAACGAATATGCATGAATTCAAACTAATGAAATCATTAATAAATGAACCATTCTAATTGATAGCCGATTTCTTTTTTTAGGAATAATGGAATATTATAAAAATTGAATCATCAGAATTTATTTTTATAATATTCCATACCTCCACTTTTAAATTTAATCTCTTGTTATTTCTTTCTCATAAAAATTTGAATAGGCACTCCCGTAAAGTTATAAGCTTCCCTTAATTTATTTTCAAGATACCTTTTATAAGGATCTTTTACATATTGGGGCAGGTTGCAAAAAAATGAAAATTGCGGTGTGGGAGTAGGCAGCTGCATGCAATATTTAATTTGAATATATTTTCCTTTAACTGATGGAGGAGGATAGGCTTCAATAGCTTCAAGCAGATACTCGTTTAGTTTTGAGGTTTGAATACGTTGTTTTCGGTTTTCGTAAACTTCCATAGCCGTTTCAACAGCTTTAAAAATACGCTGTTTGGTTAGCGCTGATATAAATAAAATCGGAACATCTGTAAATGGTGCCAGTTTTTCCTTAATCATTTCGGTATAGGTTTTTACCGTATGCGTATCTTTTTCAACCAGGTCCCATTTGTTCACCAAAACCACAACACCTTTACGATTTTTTAC
>JBJKSB010000022.1:0-79681 GCA_046704385.1 Bacteroidales bacterium
GTATTCTTTAAACTTAGCTCTACAGGAAGCTTCATCAGGAAACTCTTCCATGAATTTGATAAGATTCATATCAATTTTTTTCCTATAATATAATAAATATTATTCATTCCCGATAGACATATAATTTTTTTCTACGGCTTCCCCACCTTTAATTAAATGTATGCTTTTAATTGTTGAACAGGAATTCAATAATAAAATAATACTAACTGAAAAAATAAGCAGTTTTCTAAATATAATCATCGTAATATTTTTATGTATCGATACTTTAATTTTGGTACTTAACATGGCTGCTAAAGACGAAGTCAGACAAAGTTGTAAGCTAATTTAATAGTTTTTCGTTTAAAATTATAGAAACCTGCCTTTAATACAGATAGGTTTATTTGCCTTAAAACCATAAAAACCTCACTAGCATTGCTTTTTTGTGCTTATTGAATGCTATTAAATTTTTACTTAAAAGAATACTTTGAATCATAATTAGTAATATAATCATTTAAAGTATTGATATCATTTTTAAAATGGTCATCAATGGTTTTTATCAAATTCAAATAAAAACTCCATTCTGAACTATCTTTTAAAATTATGGGAAACACCTGATTAATAGTATAATATATTACTTTATCCGGTATCCATGTATCACCTGAATAATGACCGGGTTTTGTTACACTGTAGCCAATATTTGTAAATTCCATCAAAAATTTATTATCAACAACAGTAAAAATGTATGTGTAGGTAGCTGAAGTATTATCGTTATAATTTGTACTGTTGGAGCATATTATTTTCCCATCATCAGCATTAAAGTATAAATAAGCAGGAACAAACCCATAGGTAATGGAAAGCCATTCAAGAATTCTACTGAAAAGCTTTTCCTTAATAATATTTTGATATTCAATCACAAAAGAATATTGTATTTCTCCATTTTTATTAATGGGTAAATCCGGATACGTATACCATTTTGTAGTTTCAAGCCATTTTTTACCAATAGTTGAATAATCAGCTTGTGATAATTCTTTCGCCAGCACCTTATTATATAAAATTGCTTTTTCTATGGAATCCGTTTGCCCGAAAACCTTTAATCCAATCAATAAAGTAATAAGCAGAATAGGAGTTCTCATAGTTTTGTTAAATTCAAATTAAGGTATATTATATTATTACAATTTTCAATATGGTGATGTAGAAACTCAAAAATTAAATTGTGCCCAACGTCTGAGCTGGACTAAATTACTGTTTATTTCTTATTATTGGTTTATTATGGTTATAAATTTAATTTGAAATTCCGGCTTTTACAAGTCGGTTACGCTACTACATTTAAATGAGTGTTATGGCCAATTATTTTTTATGAACTCAATATAGGAGTCTATTCCCTTAAAACTATCATACGAATAATTCTTAACCAAGTAATCTGGCGATAATGTCCTCACCGTGTCATCACTATAATTCGCAATATACCTTGTTGAATACTGAACAATGTAACCACTGTTGGGTAACTCAAATGTATTTATCTCACCATAATGGTTCGGTTTTGCGCCTGTTGGTTCTCCTATCATAATTGCATTTAGATTTTCTTTAAAATAAATTGCTGCTAATTCTCCTGATGAAAATGTGGCATCTCCAATGCAACAATAAATCTTTCCTTTCAATTCATTGTGTTCTGTGAGTTTCTCGTATAAGGGCATGATTACCGCTGATGAACCTCCCCGGTTTAGTCGAATATCAATAATAAACTTATTAACAGGCATATTGTCAATTTCACTGAAAAGCGAATCAATAAAACTTTCAAAAGAATATGCTTCCATATCAATACATTGGGAATATTGTATATATACAATGCTATTGTCTATGATTTTATACCAATAATTGAGGTCATTATTTGCTCTATAAAGAGGTACATTATCTGCATTATACACACTATAATAAGTTTCTTTAGAATCATCAGCCTTTCCTCCAATTGTAAATTTTTCTCCATTCTCAAGATGAATAGTAAATGACAGCGGATCATTTGTTACGCCCAATCCGTTTAACACTTGATACAACCTTAACAGACTCGCGGTCATTGATTTTACAAAATATTCATTGTCGTGAGGAATAATTGTATTAAACATTTTTCGTATGGTCTCAATTGGAGTATTATTTATCGCTATAACTTTTTGTCCTAAATAACTTTTTCCTGCCTCAATAATATCGGTAATAAATATACCATCATCGAACGCTTCAAATTTAACCGGTGCTTTAAAGATTTTGTCTGAGTTCCATCTGTCGCCTATAGCTGTGTGAGAGTCACCAATTCGTGCGAAAATCTTCATTAGTCCAATAATGGTTTGGTTTTCTGTTAGCTGAGGGACATTGCCTTTCAACTGATCAATTTCAGCATTGAATTCTTCTTTTGTAATTTTGAAAAATAAGTTGACATGTCTTTGAGGAAGTTCTTCACGTATAAATTCAATATCCTCAATCAAACCGTAATTGTTTATCGGTTCATTTTCTTTGTGACATCCAAAGAGGATGGGTACTAAAATTAAAAGCAAAAGTTTTTTCATTTCGTTTCGTTTAATTGTCCATAACCTGTATAAAAACACCAGTGTCTTTTATATCGCATCTGTGTGAATACTTTTTGCCTTGAATTTAAATTTCATTTGGTTGTGATTAGATATCAAATGTATATTTTTCCATTATTATATCCAACTACTGTATTTTCCGCCATCGGCACTTTAAAATTCATCATTTAGTATTATTACTATTTTAAATTAATTTTGCATCATTAAATTAAATGCTGCTATTTTAATTAATACAAAATGAAGAACCGTTTTATAAATACCTTTCCTGCTGCCCTGGTAATTATCCTGGTTTTTACACTACCTTCATGCAATCAAAGGGTTAATAATAACAAGAAAAACCAAAAAACGATTATGGTTTATGCCGCTGCCAGTTTAACCGATGTACTTCATGAAATTATCGAATCGTTTGAGGTAGAGTATCCTGTAAAAGTGCTTACCAATATAGCTTCCAGCGGTACTCTGGCAAGGCAGATTGAACAGGGCGGAACTCCTGATGTTTTTCTGTCGGCTAATAAAAACTGGATCGATTATGTGGATAGTCTGGATTATATTGTTCCCGGTTTTAAGCATGAAATTGCACAGAACAATTTGGTTTTAATAGCCCCAAAAGCCAGTAAAATAACGGTAAATAAAATCGACAGTTCACTGAATTTTGTGGCCTTGTTGGGTAATGGTCGGCTCTCTATGGGTGATCCGTCGCATGTACCTGCCGGTATTTATGCTAAACAGGCACTTAATTATTATGGTTGGTACCAAGCTTTGACAAAAAAAATATTGCCGGCAAAAGATGTCCGGTCAGCACTTATAATGGTTGAAATGGAAGAAGTGCCCCTGGGAATTGTTTATCGTACCGATGCGGAAAAATCGAATAAGGTTAAAATACTGGCTGGTTTTAGTGAAAATTCACACCGACCGGTGGTTTATGTTGCCGCTGTTTGTAAGGATAACGACCTGGCAAAGGAATTTTTCAATTTTCTGAATTCTGATAAAGTTCGCCAGATTTGGGAAAAATACGGTTTTAAAAAATAATGGTGCTATAAAAAATGGATGGATTATTAGGTTTTAACCCGGCTGAAATACAAGCAATTAAACTATCAATTGAAGTGGCATTGTACTGTTCGGCTATTTCGTTGCCCATAGCCCTTTGGGTAGGCTACAAAATGGCGCGATATAATTTTTATGGCAAGCCTTTGGTTGAAAGCCTTATTCATCTTCCCCTGGTAATGCCACCGGTCACCACAGGCTACCTGCTGCTGGTGCTGTTAGGATCGAAAAGCCTGGTAGGTAGTTGGCTCTATGCAGTACTTGGTGTAAAACTCGCCTTTTCATTTTATGCTGCCGTTATTGCTGCCGTTATTGTTTCGTTTCCCTTAATAGTACGCTCTGTACGTACGGCTATGGAAATGGTAGATACCGGACTTGAAGAAGCCTCACGGATTTTGGGGGCCGGGCGTATAAAAACCTTTTTCAGGATAACTGTACCGCTGGCTTTGCCGGGAATTATTTCAGGCACCCTGTTGGCTTTTGCCCGGTCGTTAGGTGAATTTGGGGCAACCATAACTTTTGCGGGAAATATTGAAGGGGAAACCCAGACGCTTCCATTGGCTATTTATGCCAATATGCAGGTACCCGGAAAAGAAGCCGTCACCATGCGGTTGGTAATTGTTTCCGTTATTATTGCTTTTATAGCCATGGTGTTATCAGAATGGTTTATTAAAAAAATGAAAACCCGGAGGGGTATATAAAGTTTAAATAAAAACTTGTTATGACTGAAGTCGATATCATTCTTCCACGTAAAAATTTCGAGATAGCGATCCACGAAAACTTTTCCGACGGTATTACGGGAATTTTCGGCCCCAGCGGGTCAGGTAAAACCTCGTTGCTGCAGGCGATATCGGGTTTGGCTATACCTAAAAAAGGGCGGATTGTCGTTGGAAACCGGGTTTTATTCGACTCTGATAAACAAATTTATATTCCGGTTGAAAAACGTAATATCGGTTATGTTTTCCAGGAAGGAAGGCTGTTCCCGCATATGGATGTCGAAAAAAATCTGACTTACGGATTAAAAAAGAACGGAAATAACAAAGTCAAATTTGATGAAGTGGTTGAACTGCTTAGCCTTGGTAACTTATTGAAAAGCAAACCGGCTCAAATATCCGGTGGCGAAAGGCAACGTACCGCCCTGGGCAGGTCGCTCCTGTCCTCGCCCGATATTTTATTGCTCGATGAACCTTTTTCGGCAGTAGATACCAATCTTCGCAGCCAGATACTGCCATTTATCATCAGCATACAGCAAAAAATACAGATTCCTATTTTAGTGGTAAGCCACGACCTGCCCGATCTGCTGAAACTAACCCAAACACTTTGCCTGGTAGAAAACGGCAGGTGCCTGGGACATGGAGAATATTATAATTTACTGAAACTCAAAGAAGCTGAAAGGTTTTTCGGGACAAATACCCTGGTGAACTCCATCGTAATGAAAACCAAAACAACCTCAACAGAGAGCGGGTTAACCCTGCTCAGCTACAAAACCGATAACCTTGAGGTACTTATTAATTGTGAGAAGTGCAAAAACATTCCTATGGATGGTAAACCGGTTAAAATATTCATTAACGCCGATGATATAGCGCTTTCAAAAGAAAAACTGGAACATGTAACCATCCGGAATCAATTGGAAGGAACGGTAACCGATATTATCGACAGAACTTCGGGCCTGCTTTGTATTGTGAATGTTGGTTTCAAACTGGTAGTGGAAATTACAGCCGAATCGCAAAAGCGGATGGATATAAAAACAGGCAGCAAAGTTTGGTGCCTGTTTAAGTCCGTGGCAATTGATGTGGCAGGATAACCATACTACGATCAATAATTGCTTTGAATTTTAAATAATTCGGTCTTTTGATTTACTTAAATAATAGGCAATAAACGAAATCCAGCCAAAAACAACCAATCCAAAAATTCTTTGTGTCAACCCACGATAATTAATGGGATCTAATCGGGCAACCATACTCCATAAGTACAAAAACATGAATAAACTTGTCAATACCGAAACTATTTTTACCCATTTGTCGGCTTCCATCCCCTTTTGTTCATAAAGAAAAACAAACGGTGTGGCAAAAATAAAAAGTCCCAGACCATAAAATCCATGCCAGGGTGAACCTATCGGAAAAATAGCTCCAAAAATAAAGGTGATACCAAATAATAAAACCAGGGTTGATGTTAAAACAAAACGCTGTTTATACTTAATAAATAGTCCTGCCGATAACCCAAAAAGTGACACACTGGTTAAAATAATACCTACCTGAAAAAGAATTACAGCTGCCTTACTTGAATTTATACCCAACTCACTGGCATGTTGCCCTAAGTGGCTGTAATCGTTGGCAAATAATCCTGAAATAATAAGCATCCCAAAATAAATAGCAGGAATATAAACTGCTTGTTTAATGAATATTGTTTTCATAGTACATCTAAATTATGTTTATAGGTTTAAAAATATTTAAAAAGAATAATACATTATGAATCAATCACTTTCATAACTAATAACTAATCATTAAATTTATACCGGTCTATACAATACCGTTTCTATCTAACAATATTATTTAAGTAGCAAATTTTACAGAATAGTTACATTTAAATATACTAAAAAATGAAAACCAACCTTTTAAACCTGTTCTTTTTGCTTTTAGTCATAATGGCTTTAATTACACAATAATCAATTCAATTCCGGGAGCCTGCATGGATTCGGTCTGGTCAAATGATGGAATTTAAATATTGTATTACCAGGCTATTTTTTATAATTAGCTGTTTTCATTTTGGACTAATATCCGATTTACTTTTTAAATGAATCCTTATGTTTTGGGTTTAATTGCTGTATATCATTTTTAAAGTGTTTCATCATCTTGCCAAAATTTTTGTCTTTTTTGCGCTTATCAGCTTCACTAAGCTCAAACCGGGTTTTCTCCCGCTCCATCTTTAAAAAGTTCTCGTATGCTTCACTTGCCAACTCACCCTGGTTTACAAGTTCAATAATCCTGCATCCTGTTTCGTTGGTATGGGTGCAATCCTGGTATTTGCAATGTTTTGCTGCTTCCATAATCCTGTCGAAAGTAAGTTCAATTCCATCCCCGGCATCGGCAACACCCACTTCGCGCATTCCTGGATTATCAATCAGGATTCCTCCGCCAGGTAAAACAACCAGATGCCGGTGTGTGGTTACATGTTTCCCCTTATGGGTACTTTCGCTTATGGTATCAGTTTTTAATTGTGTACCTGACAAATTATTGATCAGCGTTGATTTTCCCACTCCCGACGAACCCAGCAAACAATAGGTTTTTCCTTTCCGGATCAGCTTTTCCAGGTCAGGGTAACCTGCTTTTGTTTCGTTACTTAATGCTATAACCGTGACTTTTTTTAACCGGTTTTGTACCTTTTGAACCAATGGCCCCAGTTCTTCGGAAGCAATCAGGTCTATTTTGTTGAGCACAACAACGGGTTCAATGTCTGAATTATAACAAAGGGTCAGATATCGCTCCAAACGATTTATATTAAAATCATATTCTACTGCCTGAATAATAAGTCCAACATCAATATTTGCGGCAATGATCTGTTTTTCGCCGTATTTACCTACAGCCTGTCGTTCCAATATGTTGGTCCGGGGAAAAATGGCATGAATCAGACCTTTATTATTTTCATATTTCATAAAAGCCACCCAATCGCCCACAGCGGGAAAATCATATCTGTTTTTGGCAGTAAATCTGATATTGCCAATAACCTCAGCTTCGAACTCGTGCTCATGATTTTGAATTATATAACGCTCTTTATGCTCCAGGATGACCCTTCCTATGCTTAATCCGTCAAGATTATGTTCAATCCTGTGTTTTTCTAATGCGGGGTTATAACCTAAATCTTCAAGTGTCATGGTGTGGGGTTTAACAAAGTACAAGTTAGTAAAAACCATTGATACAACTATGTTCTAACCTTTTAGATTTTATGACTTTCATCAGGGTTAAATATTATCTTGAGGTGCTCGGCATATCAACAGATATAATTTACTTGTTATTCTGAGCCCCAAAGGGGTGTTGTCAATAGCATAGTCCGATAGGGCTATGCCTATTGTATTAGCATTATTGAGCTCCAACGGAATCATTTTTTTTACACCCACTGTAAAAAATATTGACATATCAACAATTAAAAAATTTGTATTAAATTGAATGACTGTACTTTATCAAGATTGGCACAACTCTTGGATAAAGCTAACGTGTTATTTTATTTAAACTTAAACCGATGAATACAAACCTGAATTACGCTTTCCGAAACATAAAAAACAATGCCGTTAATTCAATTATAACGGTATTTGGGCTTTCGGTAGCTGTAGCCTGCTGCCTGATAATTTACTTTTATACCAGCCAGGAATACAGCTATAATAATTTCCATAAAAATGCCGATCAGATTTATCGCATCAATTACAAGATAGGTTATATTGAAGGCAGCTACAACGATATGCGTCTGGAACCTGAACTGGCTGATCTTTTACCCAAGGAAATTCCACAAATTGAAAAATGTTCAGAGTACCGCTTTTCTTTCGACCAGGTAATTGGCTTTAATAATAATTATTATGATTGCACAGCAGGCTCGGCCAGCGAAGAATATTTTAATATGTTTTCGTATGATTTTATTGTAAAAAAGAAAGATACCATTTTCACAAACCCTTATGAAGTTGTTTTGACCAAAACTATGGCCGATAACCTGTTACCCGAAGGGCAAACTTATGAAGATCTACTGCAAACTTCCATAGAATTTCCCCTGGCGTATGGTGATAAACAGTTTCAGATTGTGGGTATTATCAATGATATTCCCAAAAATTCAACCATGAATTTTACTGCCGTTGTTTCCGGAAAAAGCGGCAATAATTTTGGGGGTTGCGATAATTATTTTGGTTACACTACTATATTTTACCAGCTAAAAAACGGTGTAAACTCAAACGTCGCTGAACAAAACATTAACCGATACCTGCTCGATTATTATAAAAGCCGGATTAACGATATGCAAAGTCGTAACCAACTGGTAAAAGGCGATCAGGCATTTGTTCCATTTTACACAAAACTTAGGGACAATCATACCAGGGGCGATGTTTTCTCCTGCTTCGAATCGTCAGTTGATAAAAGCAATTTCCTGATTTTGGGTACCATTGGTTTTTTAATTCTGCTCATAGCCGCAAGTAATTATACTATATTATCATTAGGCCAGTACCTGAAAAAAGTTGGCGATGTAGGTATACGAAAAGCTATGGGCGCTAACGCCGGCGATATTTTCTCAGTATTTTTATCTGAAGGATTAATATTAACCACCCTCGCCTTTGCAATTGGTATTACACTAAGCATGTTATTCATCCCGGTTTTTGGCCGTATGGCCCAAACCGAGATTTATACCGAATTAATAGACATACCGAAAGTTACGCTGTTCAGCCTGGCTCTTTTTACGGGTATTGTATTATTTACCAGCATAATTCCTGTACTGGTATTTTCAAAAATCACCCCTCATCAAATGGCCAGCAAAAAGCTGAAAATAGGGAATAAAAGCAAACTATCACAGGTTTTTGTGTCAATTCAATACAGTTTATCCATTATTTTAATCATAGTTACCCTGTTTATCGTTCGTCAGGCTAATTATTTAAAGCAACAGAACCTGGGTATTAATACCTCAAATGTGCTCGATATTGATATTGATAGAATCGACAACGACAAAAAACAGACCTTTGCTGAAATGTTAAAACAAAATCCCGGAGTTGTTGACCTGACCCTTTCCTCACGAAATTTTTTAAACGGATCGTCGAACAGTTATGTGGACCGTGGCGATGGCGAACAGGTACTTACCTATCGTTTTAAGGTAGATCAGAATTATATATCCACGCTGGGATTGAAACTGGTTAAAGGTCATGACTTTACCCGCGAAAATGTAAAAGACGGAGACCGCAACATGATTGTAAATCAATCATTTGCTGAAGCGGCAGGAATTCTGGACGATCCTGTGGGCAAAGTCTATAATATAAACGGAACCAACTTTACCATCATTGGTATGGTAGCCGATTATCATTACCAGGATATGAAAAACCAGATTCAACCTGCTGCACTATTTGCCCGCACAAACTGGATGAACGGGTTTTATAACCTGCTTTTAAGATACCAGCCTTCACAACTGGCCGAAGTTCAAAAATATATCAAAAAATCCTATGAAGAAATCGCTCCCGGAAAAACGCTTTCTGTTCAATTTTGGAATGAACAATTGAATACCCGTTACGAAA
This sequence comes from Bacteroidales bacterium, assembly GCA_046704385.1. Taxonomy (GTDB): domain Bacteria; phylum Bacteroidota; class Bacteroidia; order Bacteroidales; family SZUA-534; genus GH45. The sequence goes on from JBJKSB010000022.1 coordinate 9,850, forward strand.
GCGAAGACCGCTGGAGTAAGATTATTGGCATTGCTTCGGTAATTGCCATCATTATTTCATCGTTAGGCTTGTTTGGCCTTACCATTTTATTAATTAACCAGCGAATAAAAGAAATTGGTGTCCGTAAAGTAAATGGTGCCAAATCGGTTGAAGTATTGCTTACAATTAATAAAACTTTCGCAGCCTGGCTGTTGGGTTCCTTAATAATAGCCCTACCTATATCATACTATATTGTTAACCAATGGCTTAATAACTTTCCCTTTAAAGTGGAAATAAGCTGGTGGGTGTTTATTTTGTCAGGTATAATCGCCTTGAGCATTGCGCTATTGTCGGTAAGCTGGCAAAGTTTAAAAGCATCCAGACAAAACCCTGTGGAAGCATTACGGTATGAATAAATTATTTAAAATTTAAATCATTATGGAAAAATTACGATTTACTTTTAGAATATTAAAGCAAAATCCTTTGTTAACTTTTGTATGTCTTCCTGGTTTGGCACTGGGATTAGCTGCTGCTATCTTATTATGGCTTTACGTACAAACTGAACTTAGCTACGACCACAATTTTGCAACACACGACCGGGTTCTCCGCTTAAATAATGTAATTGTTGAAAACAATCATCAACAAACACTTGCTCTTTGTTTTCGGGATTCCTATACTGAAATTCCGGCCCGGGTTCCGGCTGTTGAGGCCGCAACCCAAATTTACCAGGGTTGGGAAGTGGGTGTAAAAAATGACAATAAACAATACAGAAATAAGCTATTATTTGCCGACAACGGATTTTTCAAAGTTTTCGATCAATATCTGATCCAGGGAGATACTCATGAAGCTCTGAAAGGCAAAAACAAAGTTGTAATAAATACTTCAACAGCCAAAAAGATATTTAAGGACGAAAGTTGTATGGGCAAAACCTTGTATATTGATGAAAAACCCTATGTTATTTCCGGAATTATTAAAGACCTCCCGGATAATACCCATTTTCACTTTGATTTGCTGGCAAGTATTGAAACCATGAATCCTGAGAATTTTAGAGGCCTTGAATTTTATACCTACTTCTTAATCCATAAGAATGCAAATATTGAACTTGCAGCTCAAAAGATTGAAGAAATCAATAACAAATTAATGGTTCCTTTTAAAGAAGAATTAAATATTTCAGTTAATTCAAAAACTGAGTTGCTTTCGGACATTCATCTGAAGACAGATGTAGATGTTGATTTATCACAAAAAGCTAATCCTCTCATAATATTAATTGTAAGTTTAATAGCCCTGTTTATCTTACTTATTGCAACCATAAATTATATCAATTTATATATTCTTCACGGCGAGAAAAGGATAAATGAAATTGCCACACGAAAAACACTAGGGGCAGGCAAAAGCCAGCTTATACGCATTTTTTACAGTGAAACAACAGTTATTGTAGGAAGTGCCTTAATCCTGGCACTTTTAATCGTAAAACTTTCATTACCCTGGTTTTCGACAATAATTAACCGTCCGGTATCATTTCCTCAACTTTTATCAGCAAATACCATCGGCACTACATTACTGTTTCTTATACTTTTAATTTTTGCCTCAGGTGCTTATCCCTCATTATATCTTTCTAAAATAAATGTTATTTCGGGTTTGAAAGGTTATTGGGGACAGATTAAACGAAAAAACAGGCTTTCTGTTTCATCGGTTTTGGTTCAATTTACTATCACCGTTTTTTTATTAAGCTCTCTTTTTGTTGTGATATCGCAGGTTCGCTATCTCAAAAAACAATCATTAGGATTTAATCCTAACCATGTGGAAGGAATAACTAACCTTACCAATAATATTAAAAATAGTCATGTAGCTATAACCAATGAGCTGCAAAACCTGCCGTTTATCGAAAGTGTGGCATGTTCGAATCACAGTATGGGTAGCGGAACAAGCGGGCAGGGTATCAGAAAATTCGGTTCTACAGGTAAATACGAATCGATAAATCAGTACCGGGTTCAAGCTAACTTTTGCAAAGTTATGCAAATGGAGCTTGTTAAAGGCCGGTATTTAAATAATGATGAAAGCGATAAAAATTCGGTAATATTGAATCAGTCAGCAGCAAAAATGTTGAATATTACCGATATTGAAAATGAAAGGGTTGAAATGTTTGGCACTCCAATGAAAATAGCCGGAATTGTTCAGGACTTTTATTATGGTACTCCCGGTAGTCGAATTTTGCCACTGGTTATTACCGATTATACTGATGAAACCAGTAACATTTATTACCGAACCCAGGCTAATATTACTCCAGCTCAACGTGAACAAATTATCCGTGTATTCAAAAAATACGATCCTTCATTTATACCTGGAACCATCCACGTTTCAGAGGTTTATGCCCAAAAATTCACAGAACTTAACCGTTTGGTGAAATTAGTATCTATCAGTACCTATTTAATTATAATTCTTAGTTTTATGGGTTTGGTAGCGCTTTCAATTTTCAATATCAACGGTCGTACTAAAGAAATTGGTGTCAGGAAAGTAAATGGTGCTACCATACAGGAAATTTTAGTTTGGTTAAATAAAAGTTTCATCGTATGGGTAGTAGTTGCATTTATAATCGCAGTTCCAATTGCCTATTTTGCCATGGACAAATGGTTAAACCAATTTACCTTTAAAATAAATTTAAGCTGGTGGCTTTTCGTTTTGGCAGGTTTAACAGCTATGTCCATTACTTTAATAACCATAAGCTGGCAAAGCTTTAAGGCAGCACGAAGAAACCCCGTGGAAGCATTACGATATGAATAAATTTAAATTCCGAAATTATGTTTTACAAAAAATATATAGTGCCGGCTTTACGGAGTATTAACCGTAACAAGGCTACAGCCGCACTAAACCTGACCAGTCTTGTCGTTGGTCTGACCAGCATGATTTTTATCGCCTTTTGGATAAAACATGAATTAAGTTACGATAATTTTCATCCGAATGCCGACCGTACCTATCGGATAGTTTATAACGGTGTTTTGCATGGCTCGGTGATTAAAGATTGTACCACCGGCAGATGTTTTTACGATGCCCTGAAAAATGATTTTCCTGAAATAGAATATGCAACTACTGTTTTTAACTTCGATGAAGCCCAGCTGGCAAAGGAAAATGGCGAATCGTACCTTATCAAGTTATCAGCTGTTTGCCCCGATTTTTTTGATGTTTTTGGAGCCCATATTATCAAAGGAAATGCAAAAGACTTAGAGAAACCAAATATTGCCTTTCTTACCCCCGAAACAGCCCGGAAATTTTTTGGTGATGAAGACCCGATAGGCAAAATAATCTCGACCGGTATGTCCGGCGAAAATAAACACTTTACAGTAGCCGGTTTGGTTAGCCCCATGCCTGAAAATTCACATTTTGAGTACGACATGTTATATTCAAATACATCAATGGGTATGTTCAATCAGCCATCGAACGATTGGCTGGATGCCAAATACCATAACTACTTTGTGTTAAAACCCGGAGTGAATTATAAAGCGTTCGAAGCAAAATTCAACCAATATGCCATGGCTAAAATTGCCCCTTTGATACGTAGCTGGAGAAATTTATCCATCAATGAGTGGGAGTCGGGCGGAAACCATGTTAAGTTTGAATTGCAACCTATTGAGCGCATCCATTTAATTCCCGGTTACAGCAGTGAATTTAAAACCAATGGTAATATCCTGTACATTTACATATTCATGGCTGTTGGGATCCTTATACTGATTATTTCCATCATTAATTTCAGTAATCTGTCCATTGTTAAATCATTAAACCGTGCTAAAGAAATCGGCATTAAAAAAGTATCAGGATCGGACCGAAAGATGCTGGCTATTCAATTTTTAACCGAAAGTTCTTTGTTAAGCCTTATCGCCACTTTTATATCTATTTTGATTGTTGTAATTGCTGCTCCTTTCTTTATGAAGTTTACAGGTGTTAATTTGTTTACATCGGGTAACTTTAAGATTCAGATTCTGGCGGCACTATTAGGATTGGCCTTATTTACCGGTTTCTTGTCGGGATTATATCCAGCCTTATATTTGTCAAAACTTTCGCCGGTAAAAGTTTTGAATTCGTCCAGGGCCAAATTCAAAGGAGTATTTTTTAAAGATTTTTTAATTGTGTCCCAGTTTGTTATCTGCATTGTGGTTTTTATCGGGGCTTTTATAGTGAACCGGCAGCTTAATTTTCTGCAAAACGAAAATTTAGGTTTTAAAAAAGACAATATTTTAGTTTTAAAAGGTACTGATAATCTATCGTGGGAAAAGAACCTGCTCCTTAATAATGAACTTCAGAAAATTACCGGTGTTATAAATTCCACCTCATCACAGAATATTCCTGCTGAACGATGCAGCTTCTATCAGGCTGCGTATAACGCCCCTTCTGGTTTGAAATCATCCATTCTGGATTTTCTGCCTTGCGATTACCGATATAAAGATGTTTATCAATTAAACCTGCTTGAAGGTGATTTTTTTACCAACGATTTTACACCCAAAGCCCGGAAGATAGTGCTAAATCAAACAGCGGTTAAAGCCCTTGGAATAGAAAACTGGGAAGGTAAATTTGTTCGTCGCGGTAACACCGATTACCAGATTGTAGGTGTTGTAGAAGATTTTCATTACAGTTCAAAACAGGCAGCCATTCCACCGCTGGGCTTAGTTGAAATACCTGACACCTACCAATTCTGGAGCCCGGTATACTGTTCAGTACTTATGCAGGGCAATAATATACAGTCCACCGTAAAACAAATTAAAAAAGTATGGAACGACATTGCCCCGGGAATTGAATTCCGGTATACCTTCTTTGACCAGGATTACGATCACCTGTATTACCAGGAAACACAAACCAAAAAAGTTTTTATTGTTTTCGCCCTTATTGCCATCAGCCTGTCGTGTTTTGGTTTGTTTGGATTTGTGAAGTACCTGGTGCAAAACCGCACTAAGGAAATCGGGATTCGTAAAGTTAACGGTGCCCGAACCGAATCAATTTTTGTATTATTATCAAAGCATTTTACCAGTCCGGTGATTATAGCAATGACATGTTCGTTCCCGCTGGCATATATTATGATGCGAAAATGGCTCGAAAGCTTTGCCTATAGGGTTCAAATCAATTATGTGTATTTCTTATGGGCCGGATTACTCACCCTGGGAATTGTATTCCTGACTGTTGGATGGCTGGGCTGGCGTGCTGCACGTAAAAACCCGGTGGAGGCGTTGAGGTATGAATAAAGTATAAATCGTTTTATCGAAGTAGTAAATTCCAGAATTGGATTATTTGGTAAAGCAATTTATTTATCTTTTCAGGCTATTTAAAAATTCATCAGGAGTCATAATTGGAATCTGAACACCTTTAAAATCTTTTCCATTCCTGGTTATAAGCACATTACAATCAGCACTAATGGCACTAAAATATTGTAATGAATCTTCAAAATCGGAAAAATCGGAATTAAGACCTTTTTCAATTATTACTTCATTTAGTTCACATATTCCCGAAATAACTTTGAATTTCCTTAGCTTATTCTTGGTTTTTTCAATTCCTTCAAATTTTGTCAGAAAATAACCTACAGTAGCATAGGAAAGAGCTGATACGACCATCTCAATTTTTCTTTTATCAGCCAAAGATGCAAGTTTAGCAGAAGATAGATAAAACGGTTCTCGTTCGCCTAAAAAATCGAGCATTACATTTGTGTCTAAAAAAACCCTCATTCTATTTATATTTTTCAGTCAAATGGTTTAGATATTCACTTTTATAATCCAAATCTGCCGGTATTTTAACACCTGTTGACATACTTTTAACAAATGGGGATATTTCCAGATCATCATCTTCATTTTTTTCATGATTTACCAACGATTTTAGATAGGCTTCAATAATCCGTGATAAACTTCTTTTATGAAACAACGCATATTCTTTTGCTTGTTCTATAACCAACTTATCCAGCTTTAATGTAAGTTTCGAATCCATATTATCTCATTTTATACGTACAAAAATATTAAACATATCCGTATTATACAAATTCATTGTAAAGAATTCAACCATCAATTGTAAAAATATTTTACACAAAAGTATAATTAATATTACATTTATAATTGATTATCAACATCTTACATTTTATGGCACACAAATGGCATATAAGTCGAATAAGTATAATAACTTAGTAATTGAAAAACCACCCTAAAACAACAATAAAATGATTAATCTTAAAGAAATTTACAAGTATTATGATGCAAAACTGCACCGTACCTTTATTTTGAAAGACGTTAACCTTGAAATTAAAGAGGGAGAATTTGTTTCCATTATGGGTCCCAGCGGGGCTGGTAAATCTACTCTGTTAAATATTATCGGTTTGCTCGACGAACCCTCAGAAGGCGAATATTTCTTCGATGGTGAATCGATGACCAATCTAAAGGAGAAGAAAAAAGTGGAATACCACCGAAACCATATCGGTTTTATTTTCCAGGCTTACCACCTGATTGAGGAAATGACTGTTTACGAGAATATTGAAACCCCCCTGATTTATAAAGGAATTAAAGGCAGGGAACGCAAAGCCATAGTAGCCGATTTACTCGACCGTTTTAATATTGTAGCTAAAAAAGATTTGTTTCCCACCCAACTCTCAGGCGGTCAGCAACAATTAGTTGGTGTAGCCCGTGCCATTGCCGGCAAACCCCGCTTATTACTGGCCGACGAGCCTACCGGTAACCTGCATACTACCCAGGGAAAAATTATTATGGATTTGCTGAAAGAACTTAACCAGGAAGGTATGACCATTATACAGGTTACGCACAACCAGGACTTCGCCAATTACGCCAGCCGTATTATAAATATTGTTGACGGTTTAATTGAAGAAAAGAAACATGAAGTAATGGCAAATTCCTAAATGAAAACTTTCGGTACCATGAAAAAATTTTTATTACTCATCGAACTCCTTTTACTGGTTTTTATGGTAAAAGCCCAAAATGCCGAATATTCCTTTAAGGAGACTTATGATGCCCCCTCAAAAAGCAACCTGACCGTTGATGCCGAAGACAGCGACATTAAAATAATGGCATCAGACATGGATCACATTGCCATTTTTTACATCGTCAGGCAGCATAATAAGCTGCTCCATATGAATAGGGATGAGCTTGAGGAGTATTTTAAAATAACCATAACCAAAGAGCCTGACGGACTAACTATTAAATCACGATCAAAAGAAAAAAATAATTTAACAAACTGGGAAAACCGGATAATGCTCGATTTCAAAGTGCTGGCACCAATTGAAACACATTGCTCATTATCTACTGTTGATGGTGACCTGGCCATCAAAGGTTTTAAATCCGATCAGGAGTACAAAACGGTTGACGGAGACATTAAAATTCTGAATATTACAGGAAATATAACAGCCTCAACGGTTGATGGTGACATCCACATTGAGGAAACGGAAGGCAAAGTAGAAGCAAAAACTACTGACGGCGATATCAAAATTAAGAATCTTACCAGTGATATAAAGGCCACAACAACGGATGGTGATATTTCATTTACCGGATTAACCGGTGGTATTCAATGTGCCACCAGCGATGGCGATGTAAATGGCCATATTATCGATCTTAAATCGGCCTGTGGATTCAGAACCGGCGACGGTGATATAAATATAAGCCTTACTCAAAATACCGGGTTTAATGTTACCATGAAAGGGGAAGACCTAAAAGTAAATTTCAAAAATTTTAATGGTGATGTTGATGACGATTACATCAAAGGTCAGGTTAACGGTGGCGGCCCCGATATGAATCTGTCGACCACCGATGGTGATATTCATATTTCGTTCGAGTAAAAAGTAGCGGTTTATCATGTTTTTTCTTTTTAAACAGACTTTTAGAAACCTGGCAAGGCACAAGCTAACTTCGTTGGTGAATATACTTGGTCTGTCAGTCTCAATTAGCCTGATTATTTTGCTCTCAGTGTTTCTGGAAACCGAAAAATCGGTAGATGCTTTTCATGCAAACAGCAATAGGATTTACCGTGTATTGCATTCCAACGAATGTTCGTTCTCTCCTCCATTCGGACAATATATACAAGACAATCTGGAAGGAATAGAATCGTGGTGCCGCACCTTTGATATTGAAGCCACCCTAAAAACTGATATTACCCTACAAAAAAGCAAAAGCTGCTTTTTTGCCGACTCCGGTTTTTTCGAAATGTTTTCATTCCCTTTAATCCAGGGAAATTCAGCACAGGTATTAAAGGATAAAAACAGTGTAGTGCTTTCGCAAACCGGGGCCCAAAAACTATTTGGAGACGAAGATCCCATAGGCAAAATTATCCGCTATAACAACCGCCTTGACTTTGTAGTGACCGGTATCGCTGCCGATTTTACAGAGAATACACATTTTAAAGCTGTTGATGCTATTTTTCCATTTCATGCACTTAACGATGTTTGGGGTTCAAATGATTATCTGACCCAATTCAATTGGCGTTATTTTATCCCGGCACTTTATGTTTTAGCTGATAAAAACCATGATCTCTCAGGTAAAGGAACAGAACTTTATAACAAAGTTAAATCGTGGTACTGGCTTTTTCAGGATGGCAGGAATAAAGACATAACTTTTCAACCGCTAAAACAAGCTTATTTAAATCCGGCAGCTTACGGTTACCCCTTTGGCGCCCGTCAGGGAAACAATAAACAGATTTCGTTGGTACTGCTAATTGTTATTGGAATAACTGTTATTGCGGTAATTAACTTCATCAATCTGCAACTGGCTCAATCGGTGGACCGCATCAAAGAGGTGGGCATTAAAAAACTTTCAGGAGCCAAAAGAATTGGTATAATAGGGCAATCGCTATTTGAAACCGGATTTATATCGGTTATCTCGGTTATATTTGCACTGGGACTAACATCATTAATTTTGCCTGCCTTTAACCAACTGGTGACTTACCAGGTTACTTTTTCTCAGATTTTAACGCAGATAAATGTATACCAAAATCTGGCAATAACCCTAATAGTATTACAGATAGCAGGTCTTGCCCCGGCTTTGATACTCTCAAATTTCACTCCTCTTTCCATTACCGACAAAAAAGTGGGCAGATTTAAAACAAGTTTGGTGCAAAAATCGATGGTTATTCTGCAATACAGCATTTCCATAAGCCTGATCATCGCCCTGATTGCCATTAAGAAACAAAATCATTTCATGCTGAATTATAATCTGGGGCTGAATAAAGACAAAGTACTTTATGTTGTCATGAATTCCGATTTTAAAACCAATAAACAGGCTTTTAAAGATGAACTTAAAAAATTACCTGGGGTTGATCAGGTTTCATATTGCAGCGGTTTTCCAGGCGTTGGAATCATGCCTTTGCTGGCAGAGCATCAAAATAAAGCGCTGAATCTGGACTGGTTGATGATTGACAATTCCTATTTCAACGTTTTTGGTGTTTCCATTGATCAGGATTCACTATTGAACGGGAACAGCTGCTATTTAAGCCAATCAGCCGCCAGAAAGCTGGAAAATATAAAAGAAGGTGATTCATTTGAAGTAAACATGTCAGGACAAAAAGCGACTTTAATAGTCCAAAAAATATTGCCCGACATCAACTTTCATTCACTGTACGAACCGGTTAAACCAACCCTTTATACTTTGCGTAACCCTGGATCCTGGGTGGATTATGCATTGATAAAAGTAAACACAACTGATTATCTGAGTTTTACAAATAATCTTAAAAAGCTGTATCAACGTTTTTCGCAGCATTTCCCGTTTGAAATGGCATTGGTAAACGATACCCTGAACAAAGCTTATGAAAAGGACTTGAAAACTTCGGAAATTGTAGGATGGTTTTCATTATTCGGAATAATAATTTCGTCGCTGGGAATTTTTAGTTTATCGGTATTGGCTGCCAGAAAGCGGATCAAGGAAATTGGCATAAGGAAAGTAAACGGGGCACACGTTTTTGAAATTATACGATTGCTCAATATTGATTTTATAAAATGGGTAGTGCTGGCGTTTACTTTAACCTGTCCGGCAGCCTATTTATTAGTAAGAAACTGGTTGGGAAACTTTGCCTATAAAACCGCAATCAGCTGGTGGATTTTTGTTTTGGCAGGTATCATCACATTATTTATTGCACTCATTACCGTAAGCTGGCAAACCATTAAAGCCGCCCTGCAAAACCCGGTGGATGCCCTTAGATATGAATAAAAATAAAACCAACAGACCATGATTCAGACTTTTTTTAAACAACTTATTCGAAGCATTTCACATCGTAAATTACTTAACGGTATTAATATTATTAGCCTGGGCATTGGCCTGGCGTGCGTTATTTTAATGACTACCTATATTATTCATGAATTTTCGTTCGACAGTTATTACCAAAACGTGGCAAACACCTACCGGGTGATCGACGGAAAAGATAGCTATACTTATTACCCGATGGGTGACTTATTTAAGACTGAAATCCCAGAAGTGGAGTCTGTATGCAGGATGTTCAGCATTGGTGTTAAGGTGCGGCAAGGGCTCGACTATATTGATGAAGGATCTGCCTGTCTTTCTGACACAAATATTATCAGTGTCTTCGATCTGAAATTAGTAAGCGGGAATAAATCCGAAATTTTAAAAGCGCCTGACGAAATTATCGTCTCACAAAAACTTGCCCACAAATATTTCCCTGATGAAAATCCTGTTGGTAAAACGATGGAGCTGGCCGTGGGTCAAAGTTTGTTACATTATAAGATAAGCGGTGTCTTTAAAGATATCCCTTCAAACTCATCCTTACAAACGCAGATTATAGGGAATATTGAAAATGCCTTTTCCATGCTGTATGACCTGACCTATATGATTGGTGCATCGGACAAAAAAGTTGAAAAGGATTATCACCAGGTATGGGAACAGAATATGTTTACCACTTTCGTAATGCTAAATCCGAATGCTGAAATTGCCCGGGTTGAAGAAAAATGCTCTGCATTATGCGACCAGCACCGACACGTTGAAGATGGCCAGAAAATAACCTTGCAGCCTATTACCCGGATGTACCTGCACTCCAGCCATCTTGAAAATACCGGTTCGTTGGTAACTAACCAGTTGGGTTCTATAAAAATATTCATGGGCATTGGTTTATTAATTTTATTGGTCGCTATTATCAATTTTATTCTTATCTCAAACGCCGATAATAACCTGGCATTAAAGGAAATAGCCTGCCGAAAAGTTAACGGGGCTTCGCGCAGGCAATTGTTGTGGGGTTATATTTTTCGGTCGGTTACTATAGCCATGTTTAGTCTCATTCCGGCTATACTACTGGTAAACCTGCTTATCCCGGTTTTCAATAACCTTTTTCAGAAAAACCTGTCCATACAGTTAATGATGCAATGGCCTTACCTTACTTCATTGTTGCTTATCACTATAATCACGGGAGTTATTTCGGGTTTATACCTTGGACTTTATGTCACCAAAATTAAACCATCTACCCTGTTGCAAAAAGGGACTATGAACCCCGGTCGTAAAAGTCATTTTAAAGGCTCCCTGGTAGTGGTTCAATTTGTGGTTTTTATTTTCCTTTTTTCGTGTTTTATGATTATGCAGAAGCAATACAATTTTGCTTTGCATAAGGATTTGGGATTCAACACCAACAATCTAATTGCGCTAAACATCAATAACCAGGGTTTGACTGATAAAGTAGAATATCTTGAAAATAAACTTAAAAGCTATCCGGGAGTTGTCGATTGTAAACCTACTTCGTTTACGGTTCCGCCCAGCAATAACAGCCTGCTTTTTCAGTACAAAAATCAAGACACAGGGGAACCCATGACCATGGAAGCCCTGGTTTTTGGAAACGGGATTGTTAACATGCTTCATATTCCGATTATTGACGGGCGCGATTTTGAACCAACCGATGGCGGTTTCGGGGGTAAATTTATGATTAATGAGGCCGCTGCCAGAAAGTTCAATATCAGGGCCGGCGAAAAATTTAGCGGGTTTGACATTATCGGCGTGGTTAAAAATTTTCACTATCACTCACTCTATCAACCCGTTAAGCCTGTATTTATTGCACAGCAGGCGCAAAATTATCAGTATTTGCTTATTAAAACCAATGGTGACAATAAGAAGGTGGTTGAGTATTGCCGACAGATCTGTCATGAAATTTCACCCAATTATTACCTGAGCTGGGAACTTCTTGACGACCGTATTGAGGGGTTCTATGCCAAAGAAGATAAGCAAATGGGAACTATCGGATTCTTTGCCGGATTGGCCATGATTTTATCGGTATTGGGTTTATTGGCTTTTGTGACGTTGAACCTCGTAAAACGGACCAAAGAACTGGGTATCAGAAAAGTGAATGGTGCAAAATTGACCGATATTATGCAACTATTGCATAAGGACTTTTTAATCTGGATTAGTATAGCCTTTGTTATTGCCTGTCCCCTGGCTTTTTATTCCATGAACCGATGGCTCGAGGATTTTGCCTATAAAACGAATCTCAGCTGGTGGATTTTTGCCCTTGCCGGATTCACTGCGTTAGTAATTGCCGTTATCACTATTAGCTGGCAAACCTACCGTGCAGCTAAACGAAACCCTGTGGAGGCTTTGAGGTATGAGTAGATTTTTATTGTTGGTAAGTATTTATATATTGCTTGTCCCCCTTTGCCTCCCGAAACAAGTTCAGGACAGGTCGTCGGCATTTCCCCTGGGGAAAACACACTTCTTATACTTTGCGAGTAACTTGAAAGTTTTAGTTTTCAACTGACGTTCACTATATGTGTTCTTTCCTGGGAGAGGTCCAGCCCTAGGCTGGAGAGAGGGAATGACTCTCCGGTTTTCCTTTACTTCTTCAGCTACTTCACCATATATTTTGCAGTATAGTTAACTCCGTTGGTGGCCACTTTTACTAAATAAATCCCGGTTTTCAAGCCGGAAACCTGCAAAGGACTGCTATTAACATTTCCCTGAGAGAAAATAACCTTACCGGAAATATCATAGACCTTAATATTTGCATTTTTGACAGATTCATTTAATCGTACAAAAAAACTACCTGAATCAGGAGCCGTATAAATACTGACAGGTGATGATACATCTGATTTATCGGAAATTTTTATAGGGTCACTGCTTACAAAAACATCAAGGTCAGTAAAGTCAAAAGTTCCGCTGCTTTGATACCCCTCAACAACAAACGACACCTCGTACATTTTACCCATATCCATTCCCAACGATTCCCATTTGTTAAAATGGTCTGAAATATTTATAGTTCCACTATCACGCTTACTTCTTCGGATACTAAAATACTGTTGAAAAGTAGTAGTTCCAATAATGGAAGGTTGATTGACCCTTGTATTTTCATAAATATCATAAATACTGCCGTTAACTTCAACGCTGCCCTTTTTGGTGGCGTTTGCATCCATTGAAGGTATCCAGTTGCGCCAGTCTTCAATAATGTAATATTCTATCAGCGGATCCACCGTCCATCCATAGATTGCTAAATATGAATTTCCGGATGCACTTGAAGGATTATAACTGCAAGTATAGGTAGAATAAAAAGTACCAATTTCCTGATGCTGCTGGGTTTGATTATATCCTAAACCACGACGTGCCAGATAGTTCTGAATATCACTCCATTCTCCGCTAAATAACGCTCCGCTTCCCAGTGTCATGCATGCAGTTCCCTGAGCATTCTGATTCCATAATTCATAACGAAATCCGTCCTGCTCTCCGGCATACCGTTCAGTACCAGTCTCGGTACAATAGGTCTGGCCACATGAATGGTGAAAATTAATAACTAATAAAACCAGCGTGCCACAAAGGTAACCCAAGGTTTTGTAAATGCTGTTCTTTTTCATAATGGTAGCTATTTCAATTTTAAAGCATATAAGAAGTAATTTGATCGCTTTATTCTTTGCTTCTCATAATAATAGAAACTGCAATTTAATCGATTATTTTTTTCCACCGGTTATTCATTGCTATTTTATAGCACAAATTTGACGTTGTTTCTATTTTGTAAAAGCGTCTGAGCAATGTGTCCTCTCCCGGGAGAGGTGTCAGTCTCGGCTGATGGAGAGGGATTTACTCTCCCAAAAGACTTACCTTCATTCTTACGACAGTTTCAAATAACCTATCCTCAACCAAGGAGTCAGGAAAATAATAATCTCAGTACTGCGCTAATACCGCTGGGGGACATTGTCGAAATCATTTGTGCGATTTGTACTTTCTCTCTTTGATCCAATACTAAACTGATAACTTAACCTAAACCAAACAGGGAATACAGGAACTTGAAGAATACCTTTATACACACTGATAAAATCCGGTGTTATTATTTCGGAGCCCTGATAAACCATCGACTTTTTAAATGGAATAGCACTGACCATACCGACCTTTAACTTTTGTTTAAAAGTTTTTTCGAAGGTTATCATGTATAAAGCATCGCTAAATGCATTACCCAGAATGTAGTTTTTTGGTGTGGCATACCGAAACAAAACAGAAAGTGCAAAATCTCTTTTAAAAGATAATAAAGCAGAAAGTCCTGTTTCAAATCCGGGCATAGTTCTGTTCTCAATCCTGTACTCTTTAGCCATATCATTCCCGCTTGTAATCAACTGATAAACCTGCAAGTAGGGATTAAAAGTTAATATACCAAACTTTATTGTACCTGAAAGTTGCAAACCGTATTGATAAACAGTACCCAAATTGAAGCGATGAATTTCAAAGGCCCCGGTATCATTAACAAATACAAGATTACTTATGGCTGAAGATGTTTTGGTATAAAATAAACGCGATGAAATATAATTGCCATGAAACTGAATTGTATGTTCCAGAAATATCTTGCTCATTAATTCAGGTTCCAGCCCGGGATTCCCCTTATTAATAGTATAAGGGTCACTTATACTGGTAGTGGGTTCCAACTGATAAATATCAGGCCGGTTTATCAAACTACTGTAGTTGAGTTTTATATTTTGATTCTTTGTAAGCGAATAGAAAACCGACAGATAAGGTAACCCGTTGACAAACAGCTTATCAGTATCATTCGATTCCATTTTAGATTCCTCAAATCGTATTCCGGCACCTGCCTTAAATTTCACCATCTGAAAACCCAGTGTTCCATAACCTGCAAATAATATTTCATGACGGAAAAATTCTTCCAAATGCCTGTCATACATGGTTTGATTCATAACTTTAAAGCCTGAACTATAGGTCCAACGATCACCCAGATAGGAGGTAAAATCAGTCTTAATACTCAAAGCCTGTTGGTTCGGATAGCTTAAATTAGTCTGTAATAGTTGCTGGTCGTTACGGGCATCGGTGTATGTTATTCTATTTTCTGATTTAAGATTAAACTGGCTGATATCGAATGATATTTCCCGGCCTAAACTATCGAATTTATGTTTATAATAAAAAGAGTATGTGTAACATACATTTTTATCTGTCTCATCCCGGTAGGTATCCCATTCCGGTACCGTATCGCCCCTGGTTATTGTTACCGAACGGCCATCCTGTTCATGTGAGTATGGATTGTAATAGGTATACAGATTGATGAGATTTTTCTTGTTCAAAGAATAGTCAAGGCCAAAATGAAAGCGGTGCGAACCATAGGTTTGTTTCACATATTGATTGGAAAGTAACGTTTTTTGCTCACCATTGGTCCAAATATCACGAACCAGACTTTCGTTCAGTTTTTCCCTGTCCATTTCTCCGTTGTACGAAGCATATACATTCAGATTTTTAAAGCCATAGTTTAAGTTATAGGCTGGAAAAATGTATACAAATTTTTTCGTTGAAGGGATCTCTGCCAACATATACCCGTTAAATCCCGACTTGTTGTCTTTTTTAAGAATAATATTGATGGCTCCTTTAATATTACCGTCCATATTGGCTAAGGGTGTTGTAATTATTTCAACTTTCTGCATCCGTTTAGGATTTAACTGGCTTACATAATTTGCATCGCGCTGAATTCCATCAACAAAAATCAGAATATCGCTACTACCTTCCAGGGAAATATTTTGCCTGAAATCCATCTGGATGCCCGGGATTAGCTTTAGAATATCCATTCCGGTGGTTGAAGCATCTGCCATTTTCTTTGTTACCAGGTAATCGGTATGGTTGTTTTGTGCTTTTACCCTGATACTGTTGGCAGTCACCAGTGCTTCATCCATAATATAGGTAGAATCGTTTAAAAACAAAGTTCCCAGGTTGGTACTGTTTGAGCCTAAAGTATTTATAGTTTTATAGAGCGACTTATAACCAATTGCCGAAATTTTGATATTATAACTTCCCCGGGCCGGCCCTGATAAACTGAAATGTCCGTTCAGGTCACTTATAGCGGCTGTCAAAAGGGTGGAATCAGAATGAGCATATAACCCAATAGTTGCAAAAAGTACTGGTTCATTGTTTTCTTCTGCTACAATATTTCCCGTAATCAGGTTTTGCTGGCCAGTTGCGTCAAACGGATGAATAATATTAAGGATCATTATGAATGACAACAATCCTTTAATCATTTGGCAATTAATTTTAATCAGGCGATTCATACAGTAAAAGTTTTAAAATTTTACTGTAAAGTGAAGGATTATCCTTGCGGTAAGCAATTATCTGGGCTATACAGCAAGGTTTTGTTTCGGGATGTAAAAGTTTATCGATTTGGATTTTAAATCTGGGACAAAATGTATTTTTCTGGTATGAATGGTTAATGATATTGTTTTACAATTTGCATGAAATTGACCGAATTTTGCCTCGAAACTGGGATTTCATTTTCAGCTCCGGTCAATTTTATCTTGTACCCCCAGGTATTGCCCTTAATGGATTTGATACAATGTAAATTCACCATGAAAGCCCGGTGTACCTTCTTTAAATAGGGATATTCTGATAAATGTTGTTCTATATTATTCATGGTGTTACGAACGGTTAATTTTTTAGCCACACCCTTCTCTATCATATAAAATATAACATAATTACCCTGTGACTCAATATATTGGATATTCTTAGGAAATAAACTTACCTCTTCTTTTTTAAGCTGTGAAGGTATTTCTATAAAATCTGCTGTGTCTTCCTCGGTTTGAGAATTAACATTGGGTGAAAAGACTTGCGAAATATCCGTAACAAAAAGGTGACGATAATTACTTAAAGTGAAAAACGAAAAAGGTACCAATCCAACAAGAATACCAATTAAGAATGAACTGACAAAAGTACTTAAATTCCATCGGTCAGAAGGTTCCTCCATGATAAACCCTGAAAAATATACACTGATTCCCATTCCAGCCAATAAAATCAATATCGAAGTAATCTCTTTCAAAAAGGTCCAATGGCTTTTTTTTGATTTAAATTTAATTATACTTGCCAACAACACAACCGGCACTGCCATTAACAAGCTATAAACCAACATAGTAAATCCGAAACTGAATGTTCGTGCAGGATGTACATTAAAAGGCCGGTAAGTAACAATAAAAATAAAGTTTAACAGCAAAATTATAGCTGAACCGGTAATTGGTTTTCGAATCACATAATTCTGCGGGTATTTTTTTGTCAGAAAATTGATCATATCCTTTCGTCACTACATTATACAATGGTATGCTAAAAACCGTATCTGACCTGGGATAAATTATTTTTCCTGAACCGAATCTTTAGCTACCGTCACATTCAATGATTTAAATTCAAAAGTACCACTGCTGTGATACCCTTCAACCACAAACGAAACTTCATACATGTTACCCATTTCCATTCCTAGTGACTCCCATTTTTTAAAATGATCTGAAATATTAATAGTCCCGCTGTCCCGGGTATCCCTTCGGATACTAAAATACTGCTCAAAAGTTGTGTTACCTTTAATGGAAGGTTGGTTAACCCTGGTGTTTTCATAAACATCATAGATACTACCATCCACTTCAATAGTACCTTTGCTTACTGCCCCCTTAGCCATGGAAGGAATCCAGTTGCGCCAGTCTTCAACAATATAATATTCTCTTAATGGATTAACAGTCCAGCCGTATATTGCCAGATACGAATTTCCTGATGCCTTTGACGGATTATAATTGCAATCGTAAGTTGCAGAAAAGTTGCCAATTTCCTGGTGCTTTTGAGTTTCATCATAACCCAATCCACGACGGGCCAGGTAATTCTCAACATCATTCCACTCGCCGCTAAATAATGCGCCATTCCCAATTGTCATACACGCCGTCCCTTTTGCATCCTGATTCCACAGCTCATAACGATAGCCATCCTGTTCCCCTGCGTACTGAGAGGTGCCAGGCTTGGTACAAAACGTTTGTGAATATATGTTGGGAATATTAATCACTAATATAACCAATGTTACACTAAGGGTAACTATTGTATTATTAATACTGCTCTTTTTCATAATGGTAGATATTTCATTTTCTTAATTTACAAATATAATTCTCATCTGCATTCATACTCTACTTTTTCACTATTTTTAAATCCGGCTCTGACTCCAATTACAGAAATAATATCGGATTTTTTAGTATGAATCGGCTTTGAATACAAAAACCAGTGATCGGCTGAATATCCTTTCCCATTGACCTGGTAAGCAAAGGAAACCCCTTTGGTATCACACTCAATTAAAACAGAGTCTCCTTGTTGCCTTAATTTGGGCACACTTACAACCTGTTGAACTCCACTTGGGAAGAATAACTCCCGGTTTTCAGCTTCAGACAATTTCCATAAACCATTGTATTTATTGTCCCACTCATTGTAGGCATTTCTAAGGCGATCAATATCCTTATTGTAAGTGGTATCGTGAATCAGGTTATGTACTTCATCCGGATCGTTAGTTACATCGTAAAACTCTTCCGCTTCGCGAGGCGCTTCAAACCATATTTTTTGTACATCGTTCAGACTATCATGTTCGTATAACTGGAGCATCCGTCTCATCATTGGCATTTGCAGCCGGTATTTAACCGACAGGTAGGCTGGCTGTTCTGGCAGATAATTCCGGATATACCGGTACTTCGCTCCTCTGATATATCCCTGTTTATCAATTTGACCATCCATACGGTTCCTGGCTCCAAAAACATATTGGCACCTTTCCGTTTCATAATTCCCCAAAAACGCCTTGCCCTGCATATATGCCGGTGGTTTAATTCCGGCAAGCGAAAGTATGGTTGCCGGAATATCTACGAACGAACAGAACCTATCTTCTACTTCTCCTTTTCTGTATCCATCAGGAAAACGAACCATTAACGGAACCAGCGTGCCGCTTTCCTTAACTGCTCTTTTCTGCCGGGGAAGCGGGCCACCGTTATCGGAATAAAAAATAATAATGGTATTATCCAGCAAACCTGCATCTTTCACCTGGTCAATCAGGTGCTGAACCTGTTTGTCCATCTCGAAAATATTGCTGTACATAACAGCTACGTCATGGCGAACTATAGAATCATCGGGGAAATACGATGGCAATGGAACTTTTTGCGGATCAACAACCAAAGGCAACGAACCTCTTTCCCAGATTTGAGATTCGTGCGTTACGAAAAGATTGAAAATGGCGAAAAATGGTTTGCCATCAGGCCTGTGTTCCCATGTGGCCTTATTTCCGTTCTCATCCCACGCCGTTAATGGAGTTGCAAACTGATAATCCGTTTTGCTATTATTGGTACAGTAATAACCAGCCTCGCGCATATATTCAGTATAGCATTTCTCTCCTTCAGGCAATACCACATCGTAAGGTTCAATTCCCGGTGGCATGCTTCCCCCGGTATTTCTCATATAGTTGGCTCCGATTGAAGTTGGGTACATACCAGTAATCAGCGCTGCCCGACTTGGAGCGCTAACCCCCACAGGTGTGTAAAAATGAGTGAATCGCACTCCTTCCGTGGCAAATCGGTCCAGGTTAGGTGATTTGGCTACCGGATCACCATAGCAGGAAAGGTACGGACTGATATCTTCACATACGATGCAAAGTATATTGGGTTTTTCCTGCGCATTACCAGGTCCAAACATTCCTGTCAGCAAAACAGAGCCTGGCAAATATTTGACAAATTTCATAGTGGTTGAGTTTGAATAATGAAACAACTACTAAAGATAAAATAATTCCCAAATAATTTATCTAATTCCTTAAGTTTGCACCTGTTATTATTTCCAAATATTTTTACAAAATGCAAAACAGGATCACCCAATTATTTAATATAAAGTACCCGGTTATCCAGGGCGGAATGATCTGGTGCAGCGGCTGGGAACTCGCCTCGGCAGTGAGCAACGCAGGAGGGCTGGGACTCTTGGGTTCCGGAAGTATGCATCCCGAAACCCTTCTGTTGCATATTCAAAAAACCCGCGAAGCCACAAAAAATCCCTTTGGAGTTAATGTTCCTTTGTTGTATCCGGAAATTGATGAAATCATCAAAATTATTATTGATGAAAAAGTTCCGGTGGTGTTTACCAGTGCAGGCAATCCGGCTAAGTACACCACTTTTTTAAAAAAGGAAGGAATTAAAGTGGTTCATGTAATTGCCAATACCAAATTTGCTTTAAAATGTGTGGATGCCGGGGTGGATGCTATTGTGGCCGAAGGTTTTGAAGCCGGAGGGCATAATGGTCGCGAGGAAACTACTACCCTTTGTCTTATTCCACAAATTCGTAGAGCCGTTTCGATTCCATTGATTGCAGCAGGTGGAATTGGCTCCGGACAGGCCATGGCAGCCGCAATAGCTTTGGGAGCTGAAGGAGTACAAATAGGAAGTTTGTTCGCAGCCTCAACGGAATCATCTGCCAGTGAAGCTTTTAAACAGGAAATTATAAAGTCGAAGGAAGGTGATACCAAACTTACCTTAAAAAAACTGGCACCGGTACGCTTATTAAACAACCCTTTTTATCAAAGTGTGGAAAATCTAGAAAATACAGGCGCTCCCGCTGAAGAATTCGTTAATTTGCTGGGCAAAGGCCGTGCTAAAAAAGGCATATTCGAAGGCGATCTGGTGGAAGGTGAACTGGAAATCGGACAGGTTTCCGCTCTTGTGGACAAAATTCGACCCGTATCGGAAATTATGAAAACTATTATTACTGATTTTAATGATACCATAGCAAACCTTAGTGAACTTAAATTGTAATAAACTGATAAATTATTTGAAGAATGAGAGTTAAATATTTATTACCTACAGTTTATTATGACCCGGATTACTGTTCACTGATTACTGTTTACTGTTTACTGTTTACTGTTTACTGACTACTAAAAAATGATCCAATTCGACAAATTCACACTACCAAACGGCCTCAGGGTAATTGTCCATCATGATAATTCAACCCCTGTAGTAGCTTTTAATATGCTGTACAATGTGGGTGCTCGCGATGAAAATCCAGGCAAAACAGGTTTCGCCCATCTGTTTGAACACCTTATGTTTGAGGGTTCCAAAAATATACCTCATTTTGATGAGCCGCTGCAAAAAGCCGGAGGTGAAAACAACGCCTTTACCAATAATAATATTACTAACTATTATATTACGTTGCCCAAGGACAATCTCGAAACGGCTTTCTGGCTGGAATCTGATCGCATGCTTGAGCTGGCGCTGACACAGGAAAAGCTTGAGATTCAAAAAAAGGTGGTCATTGAAGAATTCAAACAGCGCTACCTGAACCAGCCTTATGGCGACTGGAATTTGTTGCTTCGTCCGCTGGCCTATAAAAAACACCCATATAGCTGGCCCACCATTGGTAAGGAAATTTCGCATATAGAAAATGCTACACTGCAGGAAGTCACCGATTTCTTTTACAAATATTACGCCCCGAACAATGCCATTCTGGTGGTTGCAGGAAATGTTACCACAGATGAAATAAAAGCTCTGGCTGAAAAATGGTTTGGCGATATTCCCAATCGCGTGGTTCCTGAGCGTAATCTCCCGATTGAACCTAAGCAATTGGAATACCGATTACAGGAAGTGGAACGAAATGTCCCTCTGAATACCATTTACCAAGCCTACCACATGTGTGGCCGTACAAGTCCTGATTATTATGCTACCGATCTTATCTCTGATTTACTCAGCAATGGAAAATCGGCCCGTTTAAACCAGCGACTGGTAAAAGAAAAGAAATTGTTCAGCCAGATAAACGCATACATCACAGGAGATGATGATCCGGGATTATTCCTGGTTACCGGAAACCTCAACCAGGGAGTATCATTCGATGAAGGGAAACAAGCCATTCGGGAAGAATTGGAAAAAATAATAAATAATCCGCCTGAGAAAAATGAACTGGCCAAGGTTCAGAATAAAGTTGAGGCTACCCTCATATTCTCTGAACTTAATATACTTAATAAAGCCATGAACCTGGCCTACTTTGAATTACTGGGCAATGCTGAAATGATAAACTCTGAGGCGGAAAATTATCAAAAGGTAACTCCGGAAGATATTCAAAGGGTTGCCCGTGAATTATTTGCTATCGAGAATTGCTCCGAATTGTTATACCATGCAAAAAAATAATATGACACTGAACCGAACTCAACATCCGCCCTATCATAAAATTGAACATATTGATTTCCCTATTGTACAGAAAATCAGCCTCGATAATGGCCTACCCATTTATATTTTGAAAGGTGGTTCTCAACCTGTGCTGAAACTTGATGTAATGGTGAATGCCGGAGCCATGTTTACAAACAAAAAACTGGTTTCACCCCTGGCAAGCCTTATGTTGAATGAGGGAACCAAAAGTAAAACCGCGCATGAGATTGCCGAAATATTCGATTTTTACGGAGCTTATTTTCAACCTATTGTTGAAAAAGATATAGCTTTTTGTGGACTGGTTTCGCTAAACCGCCATTTTGAAAAAACACTGCCATTGTTCACGGAAGTTTTGACCGAAAGTAATTTTCCAGAAAAAGAAGCAGCAACACTCATTGAGCGACGGAGACAAAATTATTTGGTAGAACGGGAAAAAACATCGTTTTTGGCCCGTGAACTATTCCATCAGCAATTGTTTGGGGCTGAACATCCTTACGGATTAATAACCGTTGAGGAAGAATATAACCAGACCAAGGTTGGCGATTTATTCGATTTTTATAAAAAACATTATCAACCTGGAAATTTTACCCTGTTACTTTCCGGGCATGTTACTAATGAAGCCATAAGCCTCATAAACAAGTATTTTGGTAATTTGCCTTCAGATGCGGCTAATCCGGTACCGAAAATAGAACCCGAACTGGGAATTACTTCTGAACCGATAATTTCAATTAAGGAAAATGCCGTACAATCAAGCATTCGCATGGGTTTATTGACTATTAACAAAACCCATAAGGATTACCTGGGATTGAAGATCCTGGTTACCATTCTGGGTGGTTATTTCGGTTCACGGTTAATGAAAAACATCCGTGAGGATAAAGGTTATACATATGGAATTCATTCCATGCTGGTATCCTTACATAATGCCGGTTATATGGGGATTGCGGCCGATGTAAAAGCAGAACATACCCGAGATGCCATTGGTGAAATTCGTAAGGAAATGGAAAAATTAAAAGTCAACGAAATATCGATGCAGGAATTACAACTCGTACAAAATTACATGATGGGCGAAATGCTGCAAATGTTCGACGGACCTTTTGCCACCTCCGATACCTTTAAGTCAATGTTGCAATACAATATAGGAATGGAATATTTCGAAAAAATGAAACAAACCATTTTAGGAATTACTCCCCATGAACTCCAAATCCTGGCTCAAAATTACTTTGATGCCGATAAGTTAATAACTGCGGTCGCTGGGAAATTCGAGTAAAATAATCTAATTTTTCGGGCGTTTATGTTTTGTTAGAATAATAAAAAGTTCGCCTTTGGAGGAAATTGGACACGAAAATCAAATTCAGTGCAGGCTGCTAGGACAAGGGTTAAATGACATTTAATGAATAACGCAGGCCATTCCGATAATGCAAGGCATGTGGATTTCGTCGCATGAAAATTCAGTTTTTTATTGTAATTATGTACTTGCGACGATTCCATTTTCGGAAAACTTAACCCGGGGTGGCTTAAATCACAATAAATCGTGATTCATTTACCCCAGGCTATTCAAGTTTGAGCCATTCAGGCTCAGTACTGAGAAGGCTGAAGGCCTTTAATTCGAATAGCCAGGGGTGAATGGAGTGAAGCGGAATGTAACCCCTGGTTTAGTGTCAAGTAATATTAAGCGGTGCAAGCATTGCAAAAAAACTGAGGAGAACACTTTCATGCACCGCAATGCAGAGGCAATAAAGTGTCGGTAATTCTTTGAATAAAATCCGAACCCGACTACAATTTCCTTTGAGGAGCCTCCCGAAACAAATTCGGGACAGGTCATACCGATAAGGAACGAACATTGGGAAGGTTAGGAGGGTGAATAAATAAGATTGATATACCTGACGTATCTACAAATAAGAGTATGTTGCTCTCTATTAACATTTTAAAAAGAATTTATTAAAAAAAATAAAGCCAGAATAATAACCTAAAAGCATGAATAAATTTATTTTAATAAGTCTTTTTATCATTTTTACTCACCTTTGTACTTCTGTATTATTTGCTCAAAAACCTGTGATAACCAGTGTCACTGTTCAGGCTGACGGAGCAGTTAAAATTGAATGGTTACCCAAAACCGGTGTAGCCGGATATGTGGTATATCGTTCACCTTTAAACGATAATGAAATCTATTTCAATCCAATAGATACAGTAATGGGTGAAAATCAATACGAATACATTGATAATTCAGTAGATGCCAGACTATTAAGCATCGGTTACGAAATTAAATACCTCGACAGCACATTAGTTTCACTGGCGCATTTTACCATTTTTCTCGATAAAATAGTTTACGATTCCTGCTCCATGACCAACACTATTACCTGGACCAAATATACTGGTACAGAAATTTCATATTATAATGTATATGTTAACGACACAGATATTACCACCAGCGATCTGGAACCGGATATTGATACGCTTTTCAGACACAAAGTTCAACAGGGTAAAAATTTAACTTACGAGGTTCGGGCATTTGGTCCCAGTCCTTTTGTGGCAGGACAAACCATATTGATTTCCACCTCAAACCAGGCCTCAGTCTATACCTCTCCTATTAAAAAACCTGACCCCAACGAACTCTATTTCAGTAACATTGAAAATAATAGGGATTCAGTGGGTTTCACTGTACATATTGATAACACTGCTGATCTGCTCGGTCATTCATTAATGGTCAGTTCCAATGAAAATTCAGGTTATAGCGAGGTTTCGTACCAAACCATGGACGGGTCATCAGAATTACAATTTGGTCAAACCGGCAAAACACAACCTCTTTATTATAAAGTAAATGCTGTCGGGGTTTGTGGCGATACCGTACTTTCTTCACCCGTGGTTCAACCCATTGTACTAAACCCGGTTTCCGATGAAATCCAGGTTACCTTAAACTGGAATAAAAGTTTTATTCAGGCAACTGAAAACTATTCCCTAACCGTACAAGTTGACGGAGGAAAGATACAGCAATTAACAGCACCAAATCAATCTCCGGCAACTTTTGTCTTTTCTGATTTAGGTACCGAAATCTCAGAAGTATTTTGCTTTTCACTAACAGCCACCGACGTAAACAACAATACCAGTATTTCGGATGAAATTTGTGTTTCGCGAACAGCAAAAATTGATATGCCAAATGCCTTTAACCCGAATAGTATCTATGAAGAGAATAAATATTTCGGCCCTTTCAACAGCTATATTAAAAATGCCAATATTAAGGAATTCAAAATAATTATTTATGACAAATACGGTGGCGTTATATATACTTCGGACAAGCCGGAAAATCTTTGGACAGGTGCGAGTAGCAGAACTAGTTTAAAATTTGTTCCTGAGGGAGCTTATATTTATTACCTGTGGTTTAAAACCGAACAAAACAAAACATATGAAAAATCCGGAGCCATAAACGTGGTTTATCCTTAATTAGCAGAATAATTCCAGAATTATAAAGAAAATAGATAGCTTCCACCATGAATATGCAGTTAATTTCGTCACATGAAAAATTAGTTTTTCATTGTAACTGATTGCTTGCGACGATTTTATTTTTAAGGACATTAACCCGGGGTTGCATTCCGTTTCACTACATTTACCCCGGGTTATGTGTTCCTTTTAAAATGCGGTGCAAGCAACAAATTAAATTTGGAACTGGATAGTTGCATGCACCGCAATATATTGGTTTAAAGTGTTGATATTAAACAAACACATTTTTTTAAGCTTCATTTATTTAAAGTGACTAAAAACATTACCTTTGAAAATGTCACAACAAACGAAAAAACAGGGTTCATACTCTTGCGTAACAGAAAGCTATGAAAGCATTTACAGCAAAGGAAAAGAAGGAAATTATAAAAGAATTTAACAGCCTGCTAAAAATTGCGAATGTTGAAAACAAAAGCGAACAGCACGAATTAATAAGCAGAGCTTTTAAAATTGCTTACGAAGCACATGCCAACATGCGTCGCAAGTCAGGCGAACCCTATATTTACCATCCCATAGCTGTAGCAAAAATTGTGGTTAACGAAATCGGGCTTGGAACAAAATCTATTGTTGCATCGCTATTACACGATGTTGTTGAGGACACCGATATTACTATTGAAGATATTCATCGCCAGTTTGGAGATAAAATAGCCAATATTGTTGCCGGATTAACCAAAATATCAGGAGTTTTTAATAACCGGTCGGACCTTCAGGCCGAAAACTTCAGAAAAATTTTGATGACCATGACCGATGATTTAAGGGTAATCATAATAAAGCTGGCCGATCGCCTGCATAATATGCGTACCCTTGATTCGATGCCTCCCAACAAACAAATGAAAATTGCTGGAGAAACCCTTTTTATCTATGCTCCGCTGGCGCATCGGATGGGACTTTATGCTGTTAAATCGGAGCTGGAGGATTTATGCCTTAAATACCTCCACCCAAACGATTATCAAAAAATTGAAAGCCTGATTAAAGAAACCGAAAAAAAACGGTTGACCTATATTAACCGCTTTGCACTTCCGATTACCAGCAGGTTGACCGATGAAGGTTTTGAATTCGAGATAAACGGCAGACCCAAAAGTATCTATTCCATCTGGAATAAAATGGAAACCAAAAAAATTACTTTCGAGGAAATTTTCGATCTTTTTGCTATCCGAATCATCTTTAATCCCAAAAAGGATGTCCCGGAAAAAACCCAGTGCTGGAACATTTATTCCATAATTACGGATATGTATATTCCCCGATCCGACAGGATCAGAGACTGGGTAAGTCAGCCTAAAACCAATGGTTACGAAGCTTTACATGCAACAGTTATGGGTCCGGGTGGTAAGTGGGTTGAGGTACAAATCCGTTCGAGTCGGATGAACGAAATTGCAGAACGCGGATATGCTGCACACTGGAAATATAAAGGATTATCACAGCAGGAAAGTGAACTCGACCGATGGATAAAAGAAATAAGGGAAATGCTGGAAGACCCCAAATCGGATGCCTTTGAATTTCTGGACGAGTTTAAAATGAACCTGTTTACATCCGAAATAATGGTTTTTACTCCTAAAGGCGATATTGTAACCCTGCCCGCTGAGGCAACAGCACTCGATTTTGCTTTTTATATCCACTCCGAAGTTGGTTTTCATTCTGTTGGTGCCAAGGTAAATCATAAACTGGTGCCATTAAATCATAAACTGGAAGGGGGCGATCAAATTGAAATTATAACATCCGATAAGCAACTACCCGATATTAGCTGGCTAAATTTTGTTACTACGGTTAAAGCCAAAACCAAACTAAAAAATGTATCGCGCGAACAACGAAAAAAAATTGCCGCCGAGGGGAAAATTCATCTCGAATACTTGTTGATGGAACTCAATATTCAACCCAACTCAAACATTTTCCGCAAACTTTATAACTATTTCAATACACGCAACAAAGAGGAACTTTATTTTAAAATAGGAGATGTTAAACTTGACCGCGAAACCTTGCAGAAAATTCTGAAAAAACGATCGCTAAATAAATATGTAAAATTCTGGGGTATCGAAAAACAAGATACCACTGATGCTGTTAAAAAATTCGATAAATCAAAACCCCTGGTTGTTGACGATAATACCCGAAATTATATTATAGCTCCTTGCTGCAACCCTATTCCCGGTGACGATGTAATCGGATACAAAGCCTCTGACGACGAAGTAATAATCCATTCAAGTTCCTGCCCCACTGCCATTAAATTAAATTCAAGCGAAAGCCAGCATGTGGCCAAAGTGGAGTGGACAAGCCAAAAACTATTGGCCTTTTTAGGGAGAATATCGGTAAAAGGAATTGATAATATTGGCATAGTAAGCGACGTAACTACCGTAATTTCGAAAGAACTCAACGCAAACATGCGCTCCATTAACTTTGAATCGCACGATGGCATTTTTGAAGGAGCCATTGATGTTTACGTTCATAACACCAACGACCTGAATAACCTTATTATGAATATCGGTAAAATTAAGGGGATTTCACAGGTTTCACGCGAGGAAATAAAAGAAGAAACCGAATAAAGAAAATTTTTAAAGTTAAGGAACCTCGAAGCAAACCTTCGAGGAATTGTTATGATTAAATTATTTTGAAACAATCTAAATAAATAAAAATAATTTTTATTTTTGAAGGTTTATTTTTAGTAATACATTTATGAATGCTAAAAAAGCGCAACCGGAAATAATTGATCCCATTGCTGAAAAAGTAAAAAGCATTTTTACACGATATCTTAGCAAAAATGGTCACCGAAAAACTCCTGAGCGGTTTGCTATTCTTGATGAAATATACTGCCAGAAGGGGCATTTTGATATTGAAACCCTGTACATTTACATGAAGAATAAAAATTACAGGGTAAGCCGGGCCACGCTTTATAACACCATTGATATATTACTGGAATGCAACCTGGTTATAAAACACCAATTTGGGAAAAATATAGCCCAGTTTGAAAAGGCTTATAACTGTGCACCGCACGACCATCTTATTTGCACCAATTGTGGTTCAGTTACCGAATTTTGCGATGCCCGGGTTGACGATATTGAAGAGCGTGCAGCAAAGCAACATGGATTTGAACTATCGTATCACGCTTTGTATTGTTACGGTATCTGTAAAAACTGCCAAAAAATTCTGTCCAAAGAATAAATCAGGCTTAATCGATCCAATTTATTATAAATCAATCAATTAACATATTGATTTTTTTTTTCATAACTAATTGTGGCTTATCAAGGTCAATGCAAAAAATATTAGTAAATTCGGGGCTGGAATTTTTCCACCATTAATTTATTAATAATCAGGTATAAACCTGTAAAAACTATGTGAAATAATGAAGGTTGATGTACTGTTAGGGCTTCAATGGGGTGACGAAGGAAAAGGAAAAATTGTTGATGTACTAACTCCCGAATATAATGTGATTACCCGATTTCAGGGCGGAGCCAATGCCGGCCACAGTCTTGAATTCAATAATACCAAACATGTGTTGCATTTAATCCCTTCCGGGATTTTTCATGATGGTGCCATTAATATAATTGGTAATGGTGTGGTTTTGGATCCTGCCATTTTCAAAATTGAAGTTGAAAAGCTTAAACAAATTAATATTAATGTTAAGGAACGGTTACACATTGCAAAAAAGGCCAGTTTGATTGTCCCTACCCATAAAATACTGGATGGTGCCATGGAAGAAGCCAAAGGCGACAGCAAAATCGGATCGACCTTAAAAGGAATTGGACCAGCTTATACGGATAAAATTGGGCGTCAGGCATTGAAAGTTGGTGATATTCTACTTCCTGATTTTATGGACCGGTATAACCACTTAAAACAACAACACCTGAAAACCCTGACCCTGTATGATTTTGATTACAGCCTTGATGAAATGGAAAAAGCATGGTTTGAAGGTATTGAACTTATTAAAACCTTTAAACTGGTTGAGTGCGAACATGAAATTAATAGTTATATAAATCAGAACCAGACTAAAATTCTTGCTGAAGGTGCCCAGGGATCGTTGCTGGACATTGATTACGGATCGTACCCGTTTGTAACCTCTTCAAATACCGTTTGTGCAGGTGCCTGTACCGGTATGGGAATTGCACCTTCAAAAATAGGTGAAGTTAAAGGTATTTTTAAAGCTTATTGTACACGCGTGGGTTCAGGCCCGTTCCCAACGGAACTTTTTGATGAAACCGGACAAAAACTTCGCGACGTAGGTCACGAGTATGGAAGCACAACCGGAAGACCACGACGTTGTGGCTGGCTTGATTTGGTTGCTTTAAAATACAGTATCATGATAAACGGGGTAACCGAACTTATCATGACCAAAGCAGATGTGCTGGATAGTTTTGAAACTATAAAAGTTGCTGTTGCCTATAAAGTAAATGGTATTGAACAGGATTATTTCCCTTACAATATTGAACAGGGAATTGAACCCGTTTACCTCGAATTTAAAGGCTGGAAATGCGACATTACCTGTAAAAATTCAGAAGCCGACCTCCCCACAGAACTAATGGATTATGTAAAATTCATAGAAAATGAGACAGGTGTGCCGGTAAAAATAGTATCGGTTGGCCCCGACAGGGATGCTACTATTATGAGATAGAAGATATTTTAAGATAAAAAAGGGTTTACAAAAAGGATCGGAATCAGTCATTGCGAACGAAGTGAAGCAATCTTTATTATTTAATAATTAAAAGATTGCTTTTCCGAAATAATCGGAACAGGCTGTCGTACCTCCTCGCAATGACAAGCTAATTTTCTTTTTGTACACCCTTGTTTTAAACATTCCTTATTTTGAGGAGTTCAGAGCATTTGCCAGGGCTTCAGCTTCTTTTTCATTACTTATACCGTTAATCAACGCTGCCCCATTATCAATTTTACCATTTACCATGGGTAACGAATATACCTGATTATCAATGATAAAAGCAATGTTTCGCCCACGATTGAACTCAATAAATTCGGCCCATTTTTTAGCCCCGGCCATAGTAAAATGTATTTCGACCGTTTTAGCTCTGTTTTTTGCTTTGAGAATATCAGTGTTGTTAATGGCAGCTACGGGATTTAATGCAGCAATAGCTTTATAATTGCCATCAGGATCAACAGTCTGAGCCGTTTCACAAAGCATAACCAAATCATTTTGCTGTTTTAATGAATCGTCTTTGGGCAGGTACCCCACAATACATCCCATAGTATCTTTTTCAAATAACATTGAAGTATCGGTTATCCCTGATATAAATCCTTCCGGAAGTTCAGTCAGCCTTTGTGTGGCATAAATTCCAAATTTAACAGGTTTTACCTGGCTTTTTTCTGTATGATGGCACGATGCCAGTAACAAAATTGCAATAATTAGAAAATTATAAGTTTTCATTTGCTTTGTTTTTTATTTTTCTTCTGTTTTTTCTTATTCTTAAACTCTTTGAAATATCCTGAAATCGATTCAACATATTCACCGTAAACTTTGACACCTAAATCAGTAATCCTGCAAGTAGTTAAAGGATAATTCCCTTTAAAGGATTTATTGATTTCAATATAACCAGCCTCCTTCAATTTATTTAACTGAAAACTCATATTCCCTTTGGTTGTATTGATATTCTCAAGCAAATAACTGAATTCCGCCGATTTAACCCCAATGAGCACCGACATTATTGAAAGGCGCACCTGGGAATGTAACAAAGGATCAAGATCGTTAAACATGTTATGAATTCCTTTTAAAATATAAGATGTGTCCGGGTACAACCAGGGCAACAAACCAGGCAATAGCATCAATCAGCATCTGGTCGCGCAAAGCCAGATACGAACACAGATAAGCCAACAACAAATAAATTACTGCCCCTATCACAATTATTCTGAACTGAAGGATAATGCCCGTAGCAGAAAGAGCTAATGCAATCAACACCATAAACAGTGGATGCTGAAGTGTAAAATTAACCTCATGGGTTACATTTGCCAGAATCAGGTTTACCGTTACCATGCAAACAAATAACGATATCCAGATATAACGCAACGATATACCTACATAGGTTCTTACCTTTTTGTTTTGCTTAAGTGTATAATAAACTGTATAGGCCAAAGCCAGTAATGGTAACAAAACTCCAAGCAGATTAATAAATGCATGAACATTTCTTGGCAAAAAAAGAATCTCTTTAAGATAAGAGCTGAAGTAATTGATAAACATGGCATAACCCCAGACCATAAACAGGATTCCGTCACTTTTTAGTTTTCGCTGCGAAACCTGGATCATGTCCCTGATCACCTGCAAAGACTGTTCTTCTGTGAACATTTCTTCTTGATTATTAACTGTTTCCATAGAATATTATTTTGCAAATAAAACTAGTTTGTATTACAAACTTAATTAAGTTTGTAATACAAACCAAATATTTCATTAAATTTATTTTGTACAGGCTTAAATTTTATCATTCCCCCCTGATCAGGGGAGAATAAGCGGAACCTCAAATTGCTCTGCCGCTGAAGCTTGTGTTACCACTACGCTTAATCAACGGCAACACACGATTGGCTCAACAGACAAGCCTTTGAGGAATTCTTTTAACTAAAAGTTTATTAATTGTGAAGGGTTAAATGTGTTCAGATTAATTGTAAAACGAATTCGTTCAGTATATTTTGGGAACATATCATTAGTAATATCCTGTAAATCAACTGATGTAATTAATGGTAAATATACCTCAAAGCCATTAGCTACAATGAATTTTACGCCTCCCTCCCATGCATAATTCGGTAAGGTGCTATATCCAGGGACAGGTTGAGTATTTCCAAAAGTTGCAAAATTGGCATAAATTTTAAAAGGCAATGCCTTTGGAATAAATGGAATGGATGAACTGATATTTAAAGATAATAGCCATTCATCCGTCCTTCCAAAAGGAGTATAGGTAGTAAAGCCTCCCTGATCGGGCACAAATTGATTAGATAGGAATGTTCCGTTTACAGGATTTTCAAACCTGCCAAAAAACAAAGAATTATAAGTATAGTCGTCAATACCGCTGGTTCCGCTCAGGTTGATGTAATATAACGGTGATAAATCCTTTGTCTTATAAAGGAATGTTCCACCATAGAGTCTAAAATCGACTGATTTAGCTTTTGTATAAATAATTTTATAGGTGCCTTCAACTTCAGTTTTCACAAAATTTTTATTTAACTGAGCACCAGCTTTAACAGTGTATGGATAAAAAGTTCGATAGTTTTTATATGAATAAATGATACTATAAAATGTGTTTAAACCTGGCAATTTATTATTAAGTATATCCTCAATATTACTTGCTGCTACCGTGTTCAAATACAAATGATTATAAATTTTATCTCTTTCAACCTTATTTCTGAATAAGAAATCAGCGGTTAATTTATAACGTTGAAAATTTGAACCTTGTTTAGGTTCATATGCGTACTGCATAGCTGATAACTTCAGCTTTATATTCTTTATACCAGCATTATAAGGCATTATGTTATAAGCAAAAACAGCAGATCCTGCCAGGTCATTGGCTCCAAATGCAAACATGGGAACCACCTGGTATTCAAATTTACTTCGAGGTACCAGCGCACTATAAAAAGCAGCACCCAACATATACTTATCGTAATTATTCCATCCCATAGCAGGAATAAAATTGATCCTGGTTTTCTCACTATTTTCAACTACACCAGCAAACCTGAAACTCAGCGGTTCCACTTTTTTAAAAATCCCATGAGTCCTTTCTGTATTGTTGCTCCTGAAAAATTCAGTCATATCCCAATCCGGATCAATAACAACTTTATTAGCCTGACTTAAATCAGCTTCAAAACTCTTTTTACCATTAAAACCCGGGTACCAGACATTTAACAAGGTATCAGAACCTTTGAAAGCCACAACTTTTAACGGACCGGGAATCATCCCCTTGTTCTTAATGGTAAATCCTGATTCATTGGCACTCACTATTTTGTAATCTTCCTTTTTAGTGGTTTGTAATAAGTCATCGAAAATCCACGATAAATCCTCACCAGTGCCTTGCTCAAAAGCTTTTCTCAAATCTTCAGGATAAGGATGTTTGAATTTCCATTCTTCATAAAACGATCTGAAAATTTCATTAAACTTATCTTCGCCCAAATAGTCCATGAGGTAATTAAAAATATCGGATACCTTTTTATATATTATATTACCATAATTGTTGCTTGTATATAATGAAGCAGTTAACGAAGCCGGCTGATCGCTATTCTGCCTGGCAGAGAATAAATAAGAAAGTTCATCAAATTGTTTATAGCGTATTTTATCGAATTCAAAAAAATGTGCCAGCTTATCTTTACCAAGCATTTTTGAGATTCCGTCATTTTCCCCATACTTGTCTTGCATATATCTGGACTCGCAAAACGAGTTCAATCCCTCATCCATCCAGGCATAATCGCGTTCGTTAAAACCTAAGACACCGTACAACCAGTTATGCCCAACCTCATGCATTATAACTATTTCAAGCTCCCGGGCCGTACCTGAATTACCGATAACCGTGATATTAGGATATTCCATCCCTGCACCAGCAGTTAATGCTGAATGAACAGCGGTGCAATTATTATAAGGATAATCGCCCATATATCTCGAATAATATAACAGGGCATCATCAATATATTCCAAAGCATTTTTCCATAAGTTGGCCTGGCTATTAAGAAACATCAACCAGGTGGTTACTTTTCTTCCGGAAGCAGGCAGAATCTGTTCCCCTTTTAGAACATTGAAACGCTTATCGGCAAACCATGCAAAATCATGCACCTTGTTCTGTTTATACCGAATGGTTTTTAATTCGTTTGATGATTTTGGGAATGAATTATCTTTTAAATCAAAGGTATCTATGGCAGCCGTTTTTGTAGCTAAATCGCATAGCCATTTATATTCATCCTTATTTTGCAAATCGCCGGTAGCGCCGACAATATAGTTTTTGGGTAAAGTAATCGATACATCAAACGAACCAAATTCAGAATAAAATTCTCCCTGGTTTAAATATGGTATGGGATGCCAGCCATATCTATCATAAACTGCCGGTTTTGGATACCACTGAGTCATTTGGTATGATTGTCCTATATGTCCCAACCGCGATGTAACTCCTTTGGGTATTTTAACATGAAATGGTGTTGTAATAACAATACTGTCACCCGGTTGCAATGGTTTGTCGAGTGTAATTTTGCAAATATCAATATTCTGATCAGCGTATTCCCAGTTTACTTTTTGGTGATTCACTTCAAAATCTAATGAATCAATATATCCTTGTAACTCCGGTTGTTTAAATAATTTACTCCATCTTTCTTCCAAAAGCTGCTTTGCCAATGCTGTTTTATTATTTTTATAGGCATTGGGCCATAAATGAAAATAGAGGAACTGTAAAGCATCAGGTGAATTATTTTTATAAACAACAGTTTCAAACGCAGAAAGCTCATGGGTTTTGTCGTTAAGCTTAACATTTATGGTATAACTAACATGCTGTTGAAAATATTTTTCACCGAAAACACTATTTACTGATAATCCAAATAATATCAGACAAATAAAAAAGAGATATTTCATTTTATGCCGTATAGTTAAAAGGTTTGTTATTGAACAAAGTGCAAGTAACAAATAAGTTTTTAATTATCCTTGCTTAATACAATTAAATAAAATCCCCGGTTTGCCTATAGACAAACCGGGGGAATAACAACACTTAATAAATGAGTTTCTATTAACCTGAGTGATTAATTACGTGTAAATCATTCTATAGCGGAATTTCCATATATTGGAATCTGACTTAGCAGTGTAACATTTTCAAGATCAGAATAATCGTACTGATAAAGACCGTCGACACCAATCATTATTAAAACATCCTGCAAAGGGATTACATCAAAAGCCTGTATATCAGGATAAGTGGCAACCAAGTTTGAGTCAATTTTTGTAACATCGTCGGCCTTGTATATTTTCAGGCCGGCATTACCATCACAAACAAAAAGTACATTGTTTTTTATTCCCAGCCCGTACGGTTCAACCATAGAATACGATTTTACAAATTTTGGACTTTCAATGGTGGCAATATTTATCACATCAAGCTGGCTTTCGATGGCTCCACATAAATTTCCACCACGCAGTGTGACATAAGCATAATTTCCATCAACCACTACCGGATCGCATGAACTGGCATGCCTGAACTCTGAAATAAACTCCGGATTTGCCGGGTTTTGCACACTGAAAACATACATACCGGTTTGGGTACCGATAAATAACATATCGTTATAGGGAAATATCGTTTCTATATTCCAGCTAATAGGTACTTGCTTAGCATAATCAGGATTTGCGGGATTTGAAATATCAAATAGGTTTAGTGAAGCATTATCTACTACATACAAATAATTATCATAAAGTGTAAAACGGGCCATTGAACCTCCAACCCCGGCATCAGAACTCCAGCTTGGTGTAGGAGCAGACTCAACATTGGCAGCTACAAAATCATATTTAGCAAAAAATCGCCAATCATTATAAATATGAGGATCTTGCACTTCTTCGGTTTTGGTAGTCACTTCATAACCCACCACAACGCCTTTATTTTGATCCACCTCATCAATAATTCCATCTTCGTAAAGCGGTAATATATATGGAAAAACACTGGTATCACGATCGACTTCAACAATATTGTCCAAATCGCTGATATCAATGGTCAATAAATCGACATAACTATCGGCATAAAGCATATTGCCTTTAACAGCCATATCAACATTACCGGGGATTTCAATAAATTTTTCAATTACCGGATTATTGGGGTCCTGATTATTAATTACATGAATCCCCTTTTGGTACTCATTTACAAAAATATAGTTATCCTTAAAGTAAATTTTACCGGGCTGAATGATATCTTGCGCTTCAGCCACTTTAAATGACGATCGTAAATCGTTGTAAGTCATATAAACCGGGGAATTTACTTTAAAAGTTTCCTCGATTTTATCAGAACAGGACATTAAGGTAAGCAGGTAAAAGGCTCCAAGAATTAGGTTTAGTTTTTTCATATAAGGAGGTTTTAAAATTAGCTAGTTTAAGATGCATCGCACATAAAAACAGTTGCGTTGATTTTCAATAATTTACGAAGCTAACGCAACTTTTTCATTGCGGAATAAATCATATAAATTATGCAACAACAGCCAATATATCTTAGCTATGAAAATTAGGTTTTACCTGTTTATTCTTCTTCAAACCTGTTTCATGATGGCTCATGGCCAGCAAAAAACAGATATTATTTATCTCAAAAATGGCAGCATTATAAAAGGATCTCTTATGGAAAAAACGGCTGAAAAAATCAGAATTGAGACCTGTTGCGGTATTTTTGTTTATGAACCATCAGAAGTAGAAAAAACTGAAACCATTAATCAACCCCTGCCTGGATATCTAAAAGAGAAAGGCTACTATAACTACACATCAATGGGTTTTTTAGTCGGATCGGATAATAATGATAAACAGGCCATATTTTCGTTTATAATGGAACATAATTACCAGTTTAACACTTCGTGGGCAGCCGGCGGTTTTATGGGGATTGAATTTTTTAACGAACCGGTTTCACCTATGGGATTAAATGTAAAAGGCATGGTTCCCCTGGATGGGAAAACGTCTTTATTTGCCAATTTTTCAGCTGGCTATTCCATACCCCTTGAAAAGGCAACGTCAGATATTTATTATGAATATACCGACACCAAAGGTGGAA
This sequence comes from Bacteroidales bacterium, assembly GCA_046704385.1. GTDB lineage: Bacteria > Bacteroidota > Bacteroidia > Bacteroidales > SZUA-534 > GH45. Next base: position 47,374 of record JBJKSB010000022.1, read on the forward strand.
TTAATTGTGCATCGGAATTAGGTTTTATTTTTCCATCAAAAAGTAATGTAAACCTGTTTATGGCTTTTGGTTACCGATATAACGAAATGAATTATGTGCGCAACGATTGGTATTATGGTAACGTTGACCGGAAAATTTCGTATAATCGTTTTGTATGTAAATTAGGAATGACCTTTCATTAACTCAAATATATAATTCTTAATCTGCTCGGCGAAAACATCGCACTAAGAATTAAAAAACCGCCCTTTAAGGGGCGGTTTCTTTGTTGTATTATTTTTCAATATTCGGTAATTCCAATCCATATCCCTTTTTCTTATCTTCTGCTTTTAAAAGAACAGCAAATAACACTGAGAGTATCGAAAGTATCAAAAAGATAATCATATCATACACATAATCGTATCGCAGGTTCAGTTTTTGCTCCCTGATTAAATTGAAAGCTCCGTCTTTACTCTTATTAATAATCTCAGCCACTACCATATCTTTGTCACCTGAGTTATCAATATCAGCAACATCTTTATTAATTACTTCAATCAAATTATTTTTAACATTTGTCATATCCAAATTTTCATTTGACACCGGAACGTAATCCGTGTACTGAACAATCGAATCAACTACCGAACCGGTAACTTTTTCAATCGCATTTGAAATTTCTTTTTCTGTATATATGCTCTTGTCCAATTTTTGCTCAAATACCTGAGTAACAGCTTCCTTAATAATAATTTTATTAGGAGAAACATCGGGATTCGTTGCATTTAACACTACTCCCAGAATTAATGGGATAAACAATAATCCAATATTTTGAATCCAGAAAATAACAGCATAAGCCGTTCCTAATTGTTTATCAGGAATAATTTTTGGAACAGAAGGCCACATGGCAGATGGAACCAGTGAAAATCCGATTCCCAGAATAATTACCATCAATGCTGCAATCCACCATACTGAAAGCATAGGTATGGCTAAAATTCCATGTACCAGAATTAGGATAAATGATCCTACAATCATGATGGTAGCTCCTTTACCAAATTTATCATAAATACCGCCGAAAACCGGAGTGAGAATAATAGTTCCAAACGGCAATAAACTAGGAATAAGACCTGCTAAATAGGGACTTACGCTATACTTATTAATCATTAAATCGGTAGCGTAAAATAAAAATGGAAAAACTGCTGAGTAAAACAGAACACACAGGATGGCTATATACCAAAATCCTAAGTTTCCTACTATCATTACAATATCTTTTATTTTAAACTCATCATCAGGATTTACCGCAACATCCTCTTTTTCTGATTTATCCAGGCGAATATCTAAAATTGAAAAAAGTATATAGGATATTACGCCCACAACCATTAATATCAAAGCAAAAAGAATTGGGGCTGTAACGGTAAAGTTTTTTGCCAACGGAAGCGAAATAGCCAAAGCTAATAAGGTTCCCAAACGTGAAATAGACATCTGCATACCCATAGCAAGAGCCATTTCTTTACCCTTAAACCAGCGAACAACAGCCTTTGAAATAGTAATACCAATACCTTCTGTTCCAACTCCAAAAATTGCAAAACCTATTGATGAATACAATACTTGTTTCGACATTTCACCAATTAAGGGAATATGTATCAGTGAATTATTGGTGAACTCATGAGAAACAGCCCAGTAATTTAAAGCTGTACCCAAAAACATAATGATGGTAGCTCCCAAACCCGTTTTTCTAATTCCAAGTTTATCTAATATAAAACCACTGAAGATTAGCATAAAAAGAAAAACATTAAACCACGCATATGCCGAGGTATAGGTGCCAAAATCGCCACTATTCCAACCCAAGATACTTTCAAGCATCGGTTTAATTGAGGATAAAGCATAATTAAAAAAATATGCTCCAAAAATGGCAAGTGAGGCTAAAATCAAGGCTGCCCATCTTGTTCCGGCAGACTCCCGAATAGAACGTTTAATTGCTTCTGTCATAATTTATTTTATTAGTAATATTAATTTTATTGTTTTGGGTTACACCTGTTTTTTAGGTACATTCTTTAACGTCTCCAATAACCAGTTAAAGAATTTTCCTACGGTTTCAATATTTACTTTTTCGTCAGGTGAATGAGGAGACCTGATGGTTGGACCAAAAGAAATCATATCCCAATTTGGATAAACACCGCCTAGTAATCCACACTCCAATCCGGCATGAATCGCTTTTGTTTCAGGAATTTTACCGTACAACCCTTTATAAGTTTCCTGCATGGTTTTCAATATGGCAGAATTCATGTTGGGTTTCCATCCGGGATATCCACCTGCAAATTCAACCCGTGCTTCAGCTAAAGCAAAAACACTACCGATGGAATTTGCCAGATCATCTTTAGCTGAATCAACTGAAGAGCGAAGCAAGCATTGAACCACAATTTCACTTCCATCTAATTTAACCACTGCCAGATTGCTTGAAGTTTCAACCAAACCGGGCATATCCTGACTCACCCTGATTACTCCGTTGGGACAACCATTTACCGCTTTTGTTAAACGGCTTTGTACACCATCGGAAATCATTTTATCGGGCAAATCGGTAGGTTCTGTAGAAATTTTTAACCCAGGATCGGTTGTTGATAGTTCAGCTTTTACAATGGCTTCAAATTCGCCAACAATCGCTTTCCATTCGCCAACCTTACTCTCATGAATTAAAACTGTGGCAAAAGCCTCGCGCGGTATAGCATTTCGCAAACTACCACCCTGTATATCAGTCAGATGAACATCAAACTTATCATTAGTGATCTGTAATAACCTGAAAATAACTTTATTAGCATTTCCACGTTCCAAAACAATATCCATACCTGAATGTCCGCCTTTTAAACCGGTAACACTGAGTTTGTATGCAACCATATGCGGTGGAATTCCTTTTAATTTAGCATCGAAATAAAAATTACCATCAATACCTCCGGCGCAACCTACGTATAGTTCGCCTTCGTCCTCAGAATCCATATTCATAAGGATATCACCCTTTAACAACCCTGGTTCCAGCGCAAAAGCACCGGTCATTCCGGTTTCTTCATCAATAGTAAAAAGGGCTTCAATAGGGCCGTGTTCAATTTCCTTTGAAGCCAGAACAGCCATAGCTGCCGCAACGCCCATTCCATTATCTGCTCCCAACGTTGTTCCTTTTGCAGTTACCCAATCACCATCAATATAAGCATCAATTGGATCTTTGGTAAAATCATGTTTGGTATCACTATTGGCCTGGGGAACCATATCCAAATGCCCTTGAAACACAACTCCTTTGCGATCTTCGTACCCCGGAGTTGCGGGTTTACGAATAATTACGTTTCCTACTTTGTCTACTATAGTTTCAAGGCCCAAATCCTCACCGAATTTCTTAACAAATTCAATGGCAGCAGCCTCATGCTTTGATGGACGGGGTATTTGTGTTAATTGATAAAAATACGCCCAAACTGCCTGGGGTTCCAACTTTTTAATTTCGTCACTCATATGTTAATCCTCCATATATTTTATTTTACAATTTTGTCGAATTTAAGAAAATAAAATGTAAGCTCAATTCTAAAATCTAAAAGCTTACATATTACTTCCTGTTTTATTTTTTTTGAAATGAAATACCTTTATCCGGATCAGAATATAAATTATCATTAAGGAAATTTATCATCTTAGTAAATAGGTGATACCGGGTATTCCCTCCGTAAATACTATGGTTCCGATTGGTATATAAAAACATCTCGAATTGTTTATCGGCCTGTACAAATGCCTCTGAAATTTCCAGTGTATTTTGCATATGCACATTATCATCGCCGGTACCATGAATGATCAACAGCTTGCCTTTCAATTGATCCACATGGTTTATCGGTGAATTGTTATCATAACCATCAGGATTTTCCTGTGGTGTACGCATAAAGCGCTCGGTATAAATATTATCGTAATAACGCCAATTGGTTACCGGTGCCACTGCAATGCCCGCTTTAAAATAATCGGCCCCCTGGGTCATACAATTCAGCGCCATAAATCCGCCGTAACTCCAACCCCAGATACCAATCCTTCCGGAATCAACATAATGTAAACTACCCAGGTATTTAGCAGCTTCAATTTGATCGATGGTTTCGTATTTACCTAGTTGCAGGTAAGTCATTTTACGGAATTCTTCACCCCGGGCTCCGGTACCTCTTCCATCAACACAAGCCACTATATATCCATCTGCTGCCAAAATCTGCTCCCAGCCAACACTAAAATTATCAAGCACTTCCTGCGAATTTGGTCCGCTGTATTGTGTCATTAAAACCGGATACGTTTTACTGGTATCAAAATCAATCGGCTTGATCATCCAACCGTTGAGTTCAACCCCTTCAGAAGTCGTAAATTTGAAAAATTCCTTGGGTGAAATATTTACACCTTTTAGTTTTTCCTTTAGTGCTGCATTATCTTCAAGTATTCTTATCTGTTTACCCGATGATTCATGCAACGTTACCAAAGTTGGTGTGGTCACACATGAATAATAATTGATATAATATTTAAAACTACTACTAAAAACAGCACGGTTTGATCCATCTGACTCGTTCAGCTTTTTAGTTTTTGAACCATCAATTTTTACAGCATAAACACTTCGTTGCATCGGTGTAGGTTGTGCACTCTGATAATAAACCAGCTTTTTTTGAGGATCGAATCCCAAATAATTAGTCACGTCCCACTGCCCTTTGGTTACCTGATTTACCAGGGAACCATCGGCATTGTAATAATAAATATGAAGATACCCATCACGTTCACTGGTATAAATAAATTGATCGCCATTATTTACAAAGGTCAGGTTATCAAAATTGGTTTCATCCAGGTACCATTTGTTCTCTTCGGTATAAAAAACTTTTGATTTTCCGCTTTTAGCGTCGGCATATAAGAACTCCAGCTTATTTTGCAAACGGTTAAGTCTGTAAAATACAATTTGACCTTTGGGCGACCATTTTAACCGTGGAAGATATTGATCGGTCTCCTCACCTACATCCACTTTAACCGTGTTTTTATTTTCGATATTAAAAGTATATATACCAACAATACTGTTGGGTTCGCCGGCTTTTGGGTACTTAAATGCGTAATTTTCAGGATATAGCGCATTTTCTTTACGTTCAGGGAACATACCTTTGAAAAAGGTAATATTGAAAACCGGAACCTGACTCTCATCAAATTTACAGTAAGCCAGATATTTTCCATCAGGCGACCATTCAAAAGCCTGGTTGTATTCAAATTCTTCTTCATAAACCCAATCGGGTGCACCGTTTATAATCTTGTTCCATTCACCATCGGTCGTGACAGGTTGCTCTGATCCTGATACCAGGTCTTTAATAAAAATGTTATTATCACGTACAAAAGCAACTTTGTTTCCATCGGGCGACAGGGTTGCTAAACGCTGAACGCCCTTGTCAGAAACAGGATATAACTTTTTCGTCTTAATATCCCATACATAATAATCGGCTGTAAAAGAACGCCGGTAAATGCGTTGACGATTGATATAAAAGATAATTTTACTTTCGTCATCATTAAATTCATAACTGGAAAGCGAGTTTATCAACGTATCATTCAACTCTTTCAGCGTCAGAATTTCATCCACCTTGTCACCGGTTTTGTAACTGTACCGGGCAATTATTGAATCGCCGATTAAAGCGGTATAGTGGATACCATCGTTCATCGACCGTAAGCCATTTACCGATTTAGGATAATAAGTATAAGTACGATAAAGATCAGCTACAGTAACATTCACCTTTTGTGTTTCCTGAGCCAGCCCAAGGTAACCGGTTATTACTATGAACCCAATTAATATTACATTCTTCATAAAATTGAATTATTATTTAGCGTAATTAAAATCGACTTTTATAAAAAAGAGGTTAAAGATTACATTTTATTTGCAAGATTAAAACCCCATTTTTATGTTATGTAATAATTTAAGCAACACAAGATTATTAAATAAATAAACAAATAGTAATATATTTTGATTTTTTCATGAACAGATTTATAATATGGCAATAAGTTTTCTGTGATAAAGAAATAATCAATAATATTCCGCTTATCTTTAATTTTTTAATTGAGAAAATACAAAACTATGGAAGATGAGATATACATTTTATGGCATTCAGACAATTTTATAACCGCTGAAAAACTTGTATTCAAATATGCTATTAACTGCCTTTTACAAGGATGGTTTAAAAAAGTAACTGTAATAATCTGGGGAGCCTCATCCAAAATGGCTGAACAGGACGAAAGGATTCAACACCTGATTAAAAAAGGAATGGAACAAGGTGTGAAATTTACAGCCTGTAAAGCCTGCGCTGATGAATTAGACACTTCCGATGTGCTTGAATCATTGGGAGTTGAAGTTATTTATTGGGGACAACCTTTAAGCGATTTGCTGAAACAAGGGAAAAAAGTGCTAAGTATATAAAATTATAATATATGCAAAAAACCATAGGTATAATCGGAGGGATTGGCCCGGAATCAACGCTTGATTATTATAAAAAACTGGTTGACGGATATCGCCAAATGATAACAGACGGAAGTTATCCCAGGGTAATTATTAATTGTATTGACCTAAAGGAAATGCTTGATCTTATTGCGAAAAGACAGTTTGGTTTATTGGTAGAGGCCCTGTTGATTGAGTTGGATAAACTAAAAGCTGCAGGTGCAGAATTTGCCGCAATGGCTTCCAATACACCTCATATTATTTTTAACGAGCTGCAACCCCGGTCACCTTTGCGCCTGTTAAGTATAGTTGATGCAACTGTGGCTGAAATTAAAAAAAGCGGATTGAAAAAAGTTGCACTATGGGGCACTAAAACTACCATGAACGGTGGTTTTTACAAAAATGCTGCCGAAAAAGCAGGTATTAAAGTAATTATTCCCAATATCGACCAGCAGGAACTCATTCACAGTAAATATTTTGATGAGCTGGTTTTAGGAATATTTAAGGATGAAACCCTGAATAAGTATAAGTCAATTGGAAATGATATGAAAAAGGAGTATGGTATTAAAGGAATTATTCTTGGTGGAACTGAATTACCTTTGTTGATAAAACAGGAAAGTTTTCAGGATCTAAAATTATTTGATACCTCTGCTTTGCATGTTAATAAAATTCTGGATTACGCGTTAGATTTTTAAAACTGAAAAGCAATCCCAGACTTAAGGATTTAAATGATTGGAAAGGAAATAGTGTCATCCCACAGTGGATCAGTACTTGAGAGTAACAGGAATATTTATATTCAGGGCTTCGCTTGAACCTATAATCCGCAGGTCTCTTCAACAATCGGTTGATAGTCATCAGATCGTTAGTTTGCAAAAGTAAATAAACAACAAGTATGAAAACATTGAGATAAGAAATACCTTTATGGAAAAAGCTCCATCTGCTGCATTAGCTTTAGTCATCGGATAGATAAAATCTAACAGTCATATTAAGCACAGCAGATTATTGAGATAAAGCCAGAGAGTATTTAGGGGAAAACCCATTATCACGATGTTAGCCACTCAATACGGAGCATAAAAAAAATGTTTATGCAAGTATACGGAATTGATTTATCAATGGAAAAGTTCGATGTTAATTACATTGATGAAAATGGAAAAGAACACAAAAAGGAAGTGAAAAACCAAGTAAAGAACATATCAAAGTTTCTTGAAGCAGTTTCAAAAGATGCTGTTTTATGTGCTGAAAATACAGGAACATATGGAGACTTATTGTTATTTCTTGCCAATCAATTAGCTATTAAAATAGCTTTGGTCCCAGGATATACAATTAAACACAGTCTTGGAATTATTAAAGGTAAATCAGATCCTATTGATGCTGGTAGAATACGAGAGTATGGAGAGAGGTTTAGAGATAAATTAACTTTTAAAAGATACGATACAGAAGAAATTGCAGAATTAAAATCATTGTATTCTTTACGATCACAGTTAGTCAAAGCAAGAAAGATTATACGTACAGGAGAACATAGCAGAACAAAAGCCCCTATGCAAAGTATTGTCGTAAAAAAACACAGTAAAATAGCTTTAATGCAATTAGATGCTGATATAGAGGCTTTGGAAATTGAAATGGAGGACATTATAAAGCAGGATCCAGAACTCAATGAAAGCTACAGATTCGCAACAAGTGTGAAAGGTATTGGTCCTGTTATTGCTACTGATTTGATAATAAAAACAGGAAACTTTAAAACCATAGATACAGCTCGAAAAGCGGCTTCGTATGCTGGTGTTTGCCCTTTTCCTAATGAATCAGGTAAAATGGTTGGAAAACGCAAAACTAGCCCATTTGCTGACCGAAAACTAAAATCCTTGTTGTATATGGGGGCTAAATCTGCAGTCAAGCATAACAAAGAATACAGATTGTATTACCAAAAGAAAAAACTTGAAGGCAAATCGCACTATCTAATAATGAATAATGTTTCGAACAAAATGCTTAGAACAATTTATGCTGTTGTCAAAAATAGGATACCATACAGTCAGGAATATATAAATCTTGACCCTAGAGAATTAGAAAATTTTAATAGCTCCACTGAAAAAGTGGCTTAAAAACTTGTAATTTATTAGAGTATATGACTGCTAAAATAAAAGCACCAAAAAAATTGAACAAATTACTTTTAAATCAACAAGTCATCCGATGACTTGCGGAATCAAGGTTGAAGCGAAACCCTCATTTATTATATAATCTCTTTCGAATAACCGGCCTGGCTATTTTTTAGTAAAAACGTAGGTTTCCTCTGAATCACCATACGATGATGATGCTTTAACATTGATTTGTAAATTAGAATCTACGAGTTGATAACTTTCCACAAGAGTCATTTCATTTCCGTCCTGCATGGGTATTTTCGTTGTTACAACCAAGGTCTTTGAATCTTTTGACCAAACTGCGGTCGATTTCTTTTCACTATCCCGCCAACCTTTGTTGATACATTCTTTTCCATCAAGAGTAAGTTTGTCGGTAAAGGTGAAATTCTGATCGCGGAAAGTAGAATGTCTCTCAATTGTCAGCGTTTTCTTATCCTGGGTCAGAACAAGCTGGTTGGGTGCCATACTAAATTGTTCGTTCAGCGTGCTTTTGGCTTTGTCGAAATCCAGGTACCTGAAAAATTTGTTTTTTTAGCAAACGATGCTGTGGATAAGGCCACAATTAATAATAGAAGAGATAAATGTTTCATAATTATTGATTTATGAGTTTATACTTTTTGCAAGCTAAGAAAATTAAACCATTTTTCTTACAAATAATATAAACCGGTTTCAAAGCAGACTTCTGGCATTTCTTCTATCTTTGTTCTTTATTAAAAGGAATAAAGTCATGGATCATTTTTCAACAAATCTTATTATTGCAATTATATCATATTTATTGATGCAGGTAGCCGGAGCGATAATTGCAAAATCCGGCAAACCATATAAAACTTCAGTATTTACTGTTCACAAACTGGCTGCATTGGCAGCAATTGTATTATTTGTTTTATGGATATTACCAATATTGAACGCAGGCAGTGCTACTTTGTTTTTATGGATTCTGTTTATTGCAGCTGCCGTGTTGGTATTAATGCTTTTTATAACCGGTGGTATCGTCAGTACAAAATCAAAAGTACCTGCCATATTAACAAAAATTCATAAAGCATCGTCATTTGCCTTGCTGGTTATATTAGCTATTTTGGTAGGTAAAATATTGGTAATGTAAAAAGCCATTTCTATTTTGGGTTTTGGGTTTTTAGTATATTTTCTTCTACTCTGAATTCAACAATTCGTTTGGTTAATTAACCATAACCGGCTTCGAAACAATTTCCCCGCTTTCCTTTGCCAAGGCCACAATAAATAATCCTTTTGACCATTGGTTGGTATCAATACTTATTCTTTTTGATAGATGAAGGTTTTCATACAATTTTTGACCTGTTATATCGAAAACCGAAGCGTATTTATATTTAGCCGGGTTGTTCAGTATATTTATATTCAGGGCATTTATACCGGCATCATAATAAACATGAACATCACCGTCCGATTTATGTTGTCTCAGCGACTCAGTAGGTCCATCAACCCTGGTAAGGTGAACCACATTTAATTTTGCATTTATTGAATTTTGAGATGGAGTTATAGTCAACCTGCCATCAGAAATGGTAATAGTATCTGTTTTCATGATCATACTTGTCGGCGTGTGATCGCCTGAAATGACCTTTCTTCCCTCAACTTCCAACTCGTGAAAACTGTCGGTATAATCAGGGTCGCCACAACCAATACTGAATTGGTACAATCCATTGGGAATTTGAATTTCCCAAAACAAAGTTTTATCCTTTTGCATGTGATCAAAGGTATTAAACAAGGTATCCGACGTTGATGTTCTCTCCCTGGTATTTGCCGTATTATCAGCCGACCAGCCATAAGTATATCCGTTTCCACGATTGCCAAATTTCTCACCGGAATCTACAAGATATCCATAAGGCGGCACTGATGAAGCCGGTTGAAAATTAATCCGTATTTTTCCTGGAAGAATAATATTCTGCCCGGAATTCAGTACGTTATCATAATGCCAGTAGCAGGTATCACAATAAGCTTTTCCGGCTTTTAAACCTTTTACAATAATTGTATCATAATCCTGATTCAAAGAAACGTTTTCCCACTTAAAAATAGGATTGCCTGAAGTTTGTTGAATAAATTCCTCACCATTTCTGGACATAAAAACCGTATCACAATTCGAATAAACTTTTACTTCTACCATGGAATCTGTCCTTTCGGTAAACCGCCTACTGGAAATATATACAAAGGGTTCAGACGACCAGTTTGCCTTGTAAAAATAAAAGGCATCTTTCTTTGTTTTTCGATCGCGGGTTATCATCCCTTTATCATTTATTCCCGGGCTATGTCCTTCGTTACGTGCATCAGCTGCAAAATCGAATGCCACCCAAATGGCAGATGACCAGATATAGGGACGTGATGCAATTGCTTCATAGGTATTTTCATGGAAAAGGTCCTGGTACTCTTCCGGATGGAATGGACCACCGGTTGCCGGAGGTACCGGATTTGCCTGATGATCGTAAATATCTGCCCCGGCACCATATTCGCTGATTCCGATTTTTGAATTTGGATGCGCGGTACGCATTCCATCAATAAATGGTCCAAAATCGGAGGTTTTTCCACCATACCAGCCAAGATATTTGTTAAACGAAATTAAATCGGTAACCCAGTTCGAATTGGCTTCGCTTATCATAGCCGCCTCGGTTGTTAACCGGGTAGAATCCAGTGCATGGGCCAGGTCATTCTCTTTTTGAACCAGTGGTGCCGGATCAGGGGTGCTGTGTGCATTGATTTCATTGCTCATTCCCCAGAAAAATATTGAAGGGTGATTGTAATTCTGTTTTATAAGTTCTTTTAACTGCGAAAGTGTGTTATTTTCAAATTCAGGTGTTGTTAGTATATAATTTATCAATGGAACCTCAGTCCAAAGTATCATCCCGGAACTGTCGCAATAGCGATATGTAAAATCGCCATGCTGATAGTGAGCCAGCCTGATAAAATTGCAACCCATTTCGTGCACCAGTTCAAGGTCCTGTCGCCTGTCGGAATCTGAAACTGCATGGCCTTTATCCTGGTGATCCTCATGCATAGCCACTCCATGCAAGCGATAACTTTCACCATTTAAATAGAACCCGGTATTTTTATCAACATAATACGTCCTTATTCCAACCGGCTGAATTTGCTCGTCCTTCAATTCACCATTTACAAATAATTGAATTTTAGCTGTGTACAAATACGGGTTCTTCATACCATTCCAAAGTACAGGGTTTTGAACATTAAGGTTTTGCCGGATTGATGTTATGGAATCGTTAGGAAGCTGAACAACCGAACTTACCGAATCGACAAGTTGTTGATTTTTATCAAAAAGCAATGTCAACACATTAATATTTTCGTTAACCCCGCTCTCGTTACCGACGAGTATCATGGCGTTGATTTTTGCATTTGCATTCGAAATATTATATGGCGTAAGGTACACACCAGGCGAAGCATAATCCAGTGGTGATATAAAAGTTTTATCAGTAATTAATAATTCAACCTGCCGGGTGATGCCGCCAAAAAAAGTAAAATCAGCTGATAGAGGCGGCGAAGGAATGGATGCAGAATTATCTACCTGAACAGCAAGAAGATTTTCATTTACTGAAGATATAAAATCAGTAATATCAAAAATAAAAGCGCCATGTCCTCCAATATGGGTGCCAACCATCTGACCGTTTAGGTAAACCACTGTTTTCATATTGGCAGCACCAAATCGTAGAAATATCTTTTTCCCATTCCATAAAGGATCAAAACTAAAAGATTTGCGATACCAAAAAGCACCCCTTTTATAATTATTGCCTCCATCCTGTCCGTCGAGCCTGTTCCATGAATAAGGCAAATCGACACGCAGCCAGGAATTGTCGTCAAAAGAATTGTGGATCACATTAGTATCAGTGGTCTGTCCGAGCGACCAATCGGCGTTCATCGGAACATGAGTACGCTGTGCCCATGACAGGCTTACCAAAATATTTAAAAAGCCAACAAAAAATAATCTTTTCATTTCTTATTTATTTTAGATTCTGATTTTCATTATTTAGCATTTAAGTAAAAAGCCAATCCTTAAAATTATGTGAAATCATATTTGATAATCAGGAATTTCATCTGTTAATTTTTTCACCATACTCAACAAAAACTCACACTTTTCATTATATTACACATTAATAAATAGTTATAAAAAATATCATTTCAATAATAGATAGAATTTTTTGATTTCAAAAATGGATGTAATTTGTCAATCAGGCTTTGGAACACCCACATAGTACAAATCAAAACCACCATATCCCCCGGGTCTGTCTGATGAAAAAATCATTAAATCAACACTAACAAACGGTAACAATATGGGTCTGTATTCATCATATCCGGTATTGATATTTGGTCCAAAGTTTATGGGATTCGACCAACCATTATCAGTCCTTATGGAATACCATAAATCGAAACCGCCAAAACCACCAGGCCGGTTTGAAGTGAAAACCATTAAATTTCCTTCAATAAAAGGGCATTTATCGTCAAAATGACCAGACCAGGTATCTACCCTGTCAATTTTAGGAGATAATTCCAATTCACCGGTACTGAAAATATCGTCTGCAATAATCTTAGTTGAATAAATGTCAAAATTCTCAGTCCTATCGGAACAGAAATACAGCATTGAATCATCAACAAAAGGATACATTTCATTATAATCTGTATTTATACCTTTGAGATCAATAAAAGTGGGAACGGAATCCACATCATCATACACCAGACATTTAATATCCTGGTTTCCTCCTGCGTCGGTGGAGTACATAAATGCATTTTTCTGAACCTGGCCATCAGTTCCTGTGCCTGATTTCCAATAAAAAGGACCAAATTCATCAGATGCAGTATTTACAAAGTAATTAGGTTTATAACCAGCATCAGTAATGGGCATTCCTTCAATACCGATTAGCTTATCATTGGTTTTATCAATCTTGATAGTGATAAAATAAGTAACAAAATCATAATTTTCACCAAAGGAATTCCTATTGCTTGAGAATGTCAGTTCGGTTGTATAACCAGCTATACCTGGTGGATAGGCGGAATTATAATCATCAAATTCGGAATTCACGACACTTAAATTTGCCGGAATGGAATCAAATAATTGAAAATCACTTATAGGATTTTGGTCCCCGGATTTTGAACAGGAAATAAACCCTAAAACAATGATTAAAGCTGGAATACAAATTGTTTTCATAATATAAAATGGTTTTAATTTTGGTTACCTAAAGATAAAAAATTATAGTAAAAATTCCCGTAACTATATTGTTGATATTAAATATTCTAAAATATGAACCAAGCCCTACGAGGGTTTCGAACCTTCGTAGGGCTGATCTGATTTGTTGTATTTTCCGGCAATCTTGCTGAAATGTTAGTTATATCTTTATAATCGGGGCGCGACTCAAGCCTTGATTCCGCAAGTCATCGGATGACTTGCCTGCCTGTATCGGCAGACAGGTTGATTTATAAGTAATTCGTTCAATTTTTTTAGTGCTTTTATTTTAGCAGTCCGATGACTATCAACCGATTATGGAAGAAACCTGCGGATTTTAGGTCAAAGTCGCACTCCGATTTAATACCCGATTTTTTATTATTGACATGACATTCGTTAAACAATCTATGGCTCAATTTCCAAACTAAACAACTTATGATCGGTGGTTATAAAAAGCGTGTTTCCTTCTTTACCTCCAAATGTTATGGTTTTAGGCCTTTCCGGGATTTGAATGTAATTGATTTGTTTTCCGATTGGATTAAAGACATAAATATTACCATCGGCAATATATACATTCCCCTTTTTGTCAACGGCTGTACTGTTTTCACCCTGCTCGACAAAATATTTCAGATTTGAAGTATAACCATCCTTATCCACATCGAGGCTGACCACACGCTTGTTGTATTCGTCAGTAGCATACAGTTTTTTACCGGGATAAGCTTCAATCAAGGCATTTGAACGGGCAAAATCGTAGCAAACAGGAAAAATAGTTTTTTCGTCGGGAGCCACAAAGCATTCGGTAGCCTTGTTTAAAACTACTTTATTAAAATCATGAAAATCGCGCCAGCGGTTCGATGGATAAATAGCTTTTACGATATCTTTCACTGAACCCATTGGCTGGGTTGGCAGTTTTTGCATGGTTTCATCTGGATTCTCAGGGCCGATGCTATAAACCCAGGTGGCAAATCCTGAATTTCCCCACATACTGAAAGAGGTTCCTCCAGCATCGGGAGGATTCGAAAACCGCTCCTGCTTGCCATTTACCAGGTATCCGGGCTGAGGATCGTATCGAAAAACCACCAGCAGGTTATCTTTGGTATCGCAGGCCAGTGCCTGGGGTTCCCAGGGATAATCGGCCACCAGGTTAACGGCGTTCTTTTCAACATCCCATTTATAAATCCTGCATTTCTTGCAATCGCTGAAATATACATTCCCTTTGCTGTCGTGGCAGATACCTTCGGCATATTCAAAGCCTTTAGCCAG
Source organism: Bacteroidales bacterium (assembly GCA_046704385.1). Taxonomy (GTDB): domain Bacteria; phylum Bacteroidota; class Bacteroidia; order Bacteroidales; family SZUA-534; genus GH45. The sequence continues at coordinate 62,384 of JBJKSB010000022.1, forward strand.
CTCCATAACTTTATCATTGTTTGCTTTTTTGGTAGTATTCCCACTGATGTACAAGCGGGCAAACTCCCAAGGCCTTACCTCTGTATTTGTATTGATATCATAAACCGAGTTGGTGGTTGTATATTTCATCTGCGTGTAATTATGAAAATTCAGGAATTCCAAATCCTTGCAACTCCATGTTCGTACCGCATACGGATAAGGCACATTAACCCTGATAACCCTGAAAGTATAAAAATTGGCAAACAATAAATGGTTGCAGTTTTGTATTTCAAGCGGCTGACATTCTGAACTTTCACGACTTTCTTCCTCCAGTTGCATGGCATAAATTTTCCAGTTCGACACCTTATTAAAACGCACTTCGTTTCGCACATGATGCTCCACCGACATGGCATAAATATGGCCAGGCGTTGTGGTATTCGAAACATAACAACCATTGGTAGCAAAGGTACTGGCTGTCCAGATATTACTGAATACGCCACCTCCGCCATCAGTTACCCACAAACTCCAGTATTGCGTGTCCCAAGCCGGATCCATTCCCTGGTAGGTTCGTCCAGAACGGCTGTTATCATGTTCTCTGGGTCTCCAGGGTTGTGGTGCTCCCGGGTCCATTTCGCCGTGTAAACCATAAAATTTGACATCATTCAGGTACGATCCGGGACCGCTCATCCATTTACATGCCACGGCTCTGGAATTGTAATCCCCGGTAGACAATCCTATTCCGGTCAATATGGCATTTCCACCAGCAGGGACTTCAATCATCGGCACGGGTCCGCCAAAACCACTGAAAGCCGGCGTATTATCTTTTAACCGAATTTGTGTGGAAATGGGGCTTAATCCTATAAGCACTGAATTCGGTTTTAATTTAATGCTTTGCGTAACCCGGTACCAACCTTGCGGAAAATAAACCACCTGGTTTTCATCAATCGCCTTTTGGATGGCTTTGGTATCATCGGTTTCATCATCGCCTACAGCACCAAAATCCTTAACATTTGTCCATGTATTCATAGCCGGCAAATCAGGAATATTGCTTTTATACATATCGGAAAAAGCTTTTAAAACTTGCATTTCATTAGTTGTGGAATATCCCGGTATGGCATCCGGATCACTGATTTGTAACCCGTAAACAAACTTTTTCACTTTATACATTTTGCCGGCTCCATTGGAAGTTTTACCGCTTCTGCGATATTGAGCGAATACCGGTACATTTTTACAATCTACATTTTGCAGACTAATCTGGTTGTTGGCATTATCTTCATTACTAATCACAATGGCAGCCTTTTGTATATCGGTAAACTGGCAATCTTCCATATATAGTTTCTCCCAAAAATCAGGGTCAATTTCAATAACATGAGGAACTATTTTTGCCTGTAATCTAACCACAGTAAGTCCGGCTTCCTGGGTTTTTATGGCTGCTTTGCGTTGTCCTTCAAAATAAGTATCCACCATCATAAACTGCCAGCCTGGCGAGGCTTTGGTAGTATAAATTCCATAATCGCCACCAAAAAAGCGGACATCTTGCATATAGTTCCCCACATCAAAAAGGCCGGCTTTGCCGTCACCAATATGAATATCGCAATGCGATATAAAACTGTGTTGTGCATAATGCGTTCGCAAAGCCACGGCGACCGGGTTCCCTTTACCAATGGTGATATTGATATTAGACATAGCACTGTAAAAAGTTCCTGCACCTGCATCCGGAATTTCTTTATCACCATCGTTTACAACTCTTGATGTAAACCAAAACATGTAATTGGCTTTACCTTTGTCCCCAGCAACCTCATCCCGGAATCCGGGAGTATTTGCACCCAGGATAAATTCAGGCCGGATTTTCCCATAACCAATCAACCGGATAGCTTTGGGTATATAAATAGTTTTACTGATCAGGTATTTTCCTTCAGGGATAAATATGATCCCGAAATTGTGCTGGCTTTTTAGGTCGTTAATAGCTTTTTGTAAGGCTGCCGTAACATCGGTTTTACCATCGGCTTTAATGCCGAAATTTTCCGGTGTAAAGTAAACTGCCTGTTCATCATTAGGTTTCTGTGTATAGACTGACCGACCTGTAAATTGCCCGGCCATTATTGAACTACAAGCGATAAACCATACACTTATTATTGCTGATATTTTTTTAAAACTTGTCATAATGTTTTGTTCATCAATTAATTAATTGGGATTCATCGGATTACTAAGTCTTTACTAATCAATAAAGTCATCCGATGAATTATGCAATGCAATATTTCAAACGCTACCCTAATAGTTTATTCTTTTTCTATTACCTGGATAGGTATGTTGGCTGTTGCAACAAATCCGGTATTATCGAGCACATAAACGTACAAGCGATAATTTCCCGGTTCGGTTAGTGAAGTTTCGATGTTATCGGAATCCGTTGTAATTACGTCTCCAACCCTTTCCGGTCTGGGTTCATGCGATCCTCCGCTGCCAAGTACTGTGGCCTCATTCAAAACCTCCCACACATAAGTAAGTTTCGATTGCTCCCTGTCTTTGGCCTCCACCAGTCCCGCAAATGACTTACCTGCCTCAATACTCACATTATCAGTTGCCTGTTTGCCATCAATGGTGAAATTTTCGATTATTGGTGCAGTTTGTGTAGGTTCACTCCCCTTCCAAACCCGCTCCATAGCCTCCACTGTAGGTGTTTTTTCACCTTTAAGCGGAAGCCCTTCTACATTACCTTCTACAAACATACTAAACCAGGTAGGAGTCCTCTCTTCCTTTTGTCCCCATAGAAAAACGAATGATCCCATACAGCGGTCAGATGCCAGAATATTGTTATTGTACCTGCTTTGGTACACCTGTCTTTTTTCCTCACTGGTTTGCTCAATGGGCGCTTTCCAGCTGGTTTTCGGCGATTCCCAGAATCCGTTTGGTCCCCACTCAGTAACCATATAGGCTCCTTTATAATTTGATTTTGTGACCATTGAATCTAATACAACAATGGCCCCATAGCTGTTAATTCCAACAAAGTCAAGATGACTGGTATATTGGGCAATGGAATCCAGTGCCTTGGGATTATGGGTAATTACGGTAGCTACCAAATGCCGGTGATCAATTGATTTGATAATTTGTGCCAGTTCATCCACGAACTCCCAGGCGGCACCAACATTAGCCTTATTCTGCAAATCGATTTCGTTACCTAAACCCCAGGCCAGAATATGTGGATCATCTTTAAAAGTTGTAGCGAACAATTTTACTTTTGCCCTAAGCTTGTTTTTATACTCCTCATCGTAATACGATTCCCGGTTTTTGGTAAGTCCAATTCCCTGCATAATATACATATTATTAGCCTCGGCCATTTCAATATTATGCTTTATCGATTCCACACTACCGCCCCAGGTACGAAAAGCATTGGCTCCGTTTTGTGCGGCCAATTCCAGTTTATTGGTCCCTCCAACGCCTTTAATATAGGTTTTGACACCATCAATATATAATTCGTACTTGCCATTTTTTTCTTTGATTTTTACTCCTTTTTCGGTTTTAACCGTGCAGGCCATAAAACTTGCCATGGTAAAAACTAATATCATTATATAAATTTTCTTATTCATAATTGCTGATTTTATTTTAATCTGATTCTGTATAGCGATTCGCTGGTTGTGACAAATAGTTCATCCTTATTTTTTCCGCCAAAAGTCATTGATAATGGGCGTTCATCTAAAGTAATTCGTTTAAGCTCCTTACCTTCTCTATCAAGAACAAATATTTGCCCTTCGGCCAGGTAAAGATTTCCATGGCTGTCAACCACATTACCATATTCACCACGGGCAATTAACTGTTGCATGTCAGTCAGTTTTCCATCAATAGTTACATTAAATTTATAGGTAATTTTAGTATCTTCATGCGTAACATAAACAGGCTCCTTTTGACCCGGCGTTACTGCAAACAATTGTACAGAACGTCCCAAATCATAGGTTTCCGGGATTAGAGTAACTCCATCTGGAGCTAAAAAACTGGTTTCGGGCATGGCAGTTACCACCTTACCAAAATCACCCCGCCAACGATGGGTCGGATAATAAATGTGCGCTACATTTTTAGCTTCAGAGGTTTTAATTCGTTTTAACAGTTCCATATCGTCCGGCTTTTCAGGATTAATGGCATAAGCCAGGGCGGCCCAGCCTCCATTTCCCCATCCACTGTAATAGGGATTATCATCGGGCAGTTTCTCCGCTTTTTCCTGTTTTCCATTTACCATAAAACCTGGTTGTGGGTCGTAACGGCAGATTACAATCAGATTATCTTTGGTATCAACAGCCAGCGAAAAAGGTTTAAAAGGATAATCAGCATAAACAGACAAGGTATTCGTCTCCGCCGACCATTTATAAATTTTTTTACGTTGATTTTCACAGAAATAAACGTTGCCCTTGCTATCGGCTATAGCACCTGTGGCAAATTCAAAACCAAAGGCGAGCTTTTCTGGAACTTCAACCGCTTCTGATAAATTTTTATTGGAAGACTCTTTTCCTGTTATGGTAAGTTTCGCAAAATCACCCGGGTAAACCGACAGGTTTTTATCCATGTCGAAGATGGTTTTTTCAGGTAAATACAACACCTGAGTCCATACCCGGACATTTTGAAATGTAATATTTTCACAATTGGAAATTTTTACGCCCCACTTTCGTGGTGTATTCACCCGGATAACCCGGTAAATCCAGAAATTAGAAAACGACAGGTTTTTGCAGTTACTCATTTCCACCGGTTGACAATTTACCCCTTCGCGGCTTTCTTCCTCGAATTGAATTGCATAGAATTTCCAGTTCGAAACATTATTTAAACGGCACTCCTGCCTCACGTGATGCTCCAGCGACATGGCATAAACCCTGGCAGGCGTTGATGTATTACTTACATAAAAACCAGTTCCGGCATAAGTGCTGGCCGTCCAGATATCTTTCAAAATACCTCCGCCACCGTTAGTTACCCAAAGACTCCAGTATTGGTTATCCCAGGCAAGATCCATCCCAACTGCATTTTCAGGTGATGAAGGTGAACTGATCTTCCTTTCTCCACGCCAACGACCACGCGGTTCTCCCGGTTTTGACATGGTTCCGTGACCACCCACAAACTTTACATCATTAACCAGCGATTTTTCACCGGCCATCCATTTTAAACCCACAGCGCGGTAGTTTATTCCCCCTGTGTTTATTCCAATACCATTTACAATATCATCACCACCTTCCGACGATTCCAGTAATGGTACAGGCCCTCCAAAACCACTAAAGGCTGGTTCACTCTCTTTTAACAATAATTGCGTTGCAAATGGATGGAAACCAATAAGCTTAGTGCCTTCAGCCATTTTCAAAGGTTCGGTAATCCGGTACCAACCACAGGGGACATAAATGTTTTTATGGGCTGCAATTGCCTTTTTGAAAACCTCGGTATCGTCCGTTTCACCGTCACCTTTTGCACCTAAAACCCGGATATTAACCCATGAACTCATTGATGGCAAACCCGGAATAACCTTTTCAAGTTTTGAAGGGACTGTCGCAACTGGTTCAATATCACTAATAGTCCTGTATTCGGAATTATCTGTTATATCATTCATTATCATTCCGTAAGTAAAATTCCTGATAATATATAGTTTACCTTTACCATTGATTGCCTTTTCACTTTTAGTATAATAAACTGCTACCGGAACATTGTTACAGTTAATATTTTGTAGATTAACCTGGTTTACCTCCTCGTCTTCCACCCCAATAACGACACCTTTTCCAACATTATCAAGCAAACAATCTTCCATATACAACCTGTCCGGTACATCCTCCTGAAGTTCAATTGCAACCGGTGCATTTTTAACATGCATGGCAACAATGGCCATTCCCGTATTTCTGCTTTGGATAGCCGCTTTTCGCTGACCCTCAAAATAAAGATCAGTCATCATCATGGGCCAGCCGGGCGAAGTTCGTGAAGTATTTATGCCGTACTCACCCCCATAGAATTTCACATCTTCAATTTCGTTGCCTAAGTCGTAAATGCCCGCAAAGCCATCGCCAATATAAATATTACAATGACTTACAAAGCCATGTTGGGCAAAATGCGTCCGCAACGCAACCGCTTTAGGGTTTCCTTTTTCAATACGCAAATCGATGTTCGAAATGGCACTGTAAAAAGTTCCGGCACCGGCATCACGAGGACCACGATCTTCGGTCACCAGCCCGCCGGTAAACCAGAGCATATAGTTTTGTTCCTTTTGAAACCCGGCAGTATTCTTTCCCAGGATTATCTCAGGACGCTTTTTTCCATAACCAATAAGCCGAATTGCACCCGGCACATATATCGTTTTACTGATAAGATACTTTCCCTCAGGAATAAATAAAATACCATAGTTTTGTTCCGTTTTTACCTGGTCGATGGCTTTTTGAAGCTCGGTGGAGACATCGGTTTTTCCATCGGCTTTAATCCGAAAATTTTCAGAAGTAAAATAAACTGCAATGGGATCATCAGGCCTCAATTCATAAACCGATTGGGCCTTTATAAGTAAGTGGCCGAATACTAAAATTACGGTCAATAATAAAGTCTGAATTGACTTTTTGAAGTAATACATACGAGTAAGCATTTTTTAGGTTTGTTAAACTGAAAATGTAAGGTATTAATTTTTAAATTCATTTTAGTTTACAAAAAGGTGATAAATTGTTAGGAGGGAAATTTTGAGGTATTTTATTTCACCCAGTTGAGAATTTCTATTAATCTCACCTTAGCTCTATGACAATTACAGGTAAGATTAGCTGTTTTCCATGGAAAACCTTAAGGCATTGTTTTAAATATCTATGGGATAAAATAAAAAAAGCCATCCATATAGACAGCTATTATTTTGTGGGCGATGAGGGATTCGAACCCCCGACCCTCTGGGTGTAAACCAGATGCTCTGAACCAACTGAGCTAATCGCCCGAAATATTTTCGGGTTTAAGTAAAAAATGTGGGCGATGAGGGATTCGAACCCCCGACCCTCTGGGTGTAAACCAGATGCTCTGAACCAACTGAGCTAATCGCCCGAACTTAAAAGAACTTTGCTTTTTTTAAAAGCGATGCAAAGATAATCCTTGTAAATTATATTGCAAATAATTTATTGACAAAATAAATAAAAACTTTATACACTTCATGGTTGTATAAATTGTTCTAATTTATAGCATCACTTTTTTCAATAACTTGTAAGAAATCAGAATTTTATTTCGTCTAACCCTGCAAATACAAAAAGAATTATTATAACGTTAAAACCGATTGATTAAAATTCAAGCGCAGTCATCAACTGACAGTAGGCGGAAATACCTGATTTAATTTCCTCCATATAAATAAATTCATTTGCAGTATGTGAACGGTTGGAATCTCCCGGGCCTATTTTTACAGTCGGAAAGGTATTGATTACAGCCTGATCGGAGGTTGTGGGAGAACCAAAACATTTAATGCCCAATTTACCAGCAGCTTTTACGATGGGATGTTGCAAATCGATCCCCGAAGAATTCATCCGGGTTGACCGGGGTGTAACGCTCGCTTTTGTTCCCTGTTTAATTATTTCCAGGGCTTCTGAATTTAAGTATTTTTCATTGGTCCTGACATCAACCACGAAAGTGCAAATGTCGGGAATAATATTATGTTGTGTGCCTGCATTGATCTGGGTTACAGTCATTTTTACATCACCCAATAAATCGCTGGTTTCAGGAAATTTAAAACTATGGAACCACTCTATTTCCTTCATAGCTATTTCGATGGCATTAGCTCCTCCGTATCTGGCTGCGTGTCCGGATTTACCATAAACTTCGCAATCAAGAACCATTAACCCTTTTTCGGCTACAGCCATTTCCATCTGGGTAGGTTCGCCAATTATTCCCAGTTCGATCTTTCCAAGCTCCGGCACCAAAAATTCCATTCCATTTTTGCCCGAAATTTCTTCCTCAGCTGAAGCCACAAACAACCGGTTATAATTCAGGTTCAGATCCTCAGATAAAATAAATGCCATTAATAAACTAACTAATGGCCCCCCGGCATCATTACTACCCAAACCAAACAATTTTCCTTCTGAAATAATGGGTTGAAATGGATCGGTAGTCCAACCATCGGTCGGCTTTACAGTGTCAAGATGTGAATTGAGCATTACAGTGGGCCTTCCGTATTTAAAATCTTTACAAAAAACCCACACATTATTCCCTTTTCTGTGAACCTGGTAACCTTTTTGTGATAATATTTTTTCAATGAGCAGGCTAACCTTTTCCTCTTCCCTGCTAAATGAAGGTGTGGCAATCATTCCGCTAAGGATTTTTACAGCCAGATCACCTGCGGAATCATTAGTTATTTCTGTATTGAAAAAATCAGCCATGGTTACATATAAAGTTTTGTTCCTGAACCTACAGAATTTCCCAACCTGACATGTTCAACGCCTTCTTTCAGGGCCAAAAATCCGTTGTCGAGCTTGGGTAACATTCCTGTATGGATTTGCTTCGATTGTTTCATAGCCAGGAATAAATCGTAACCTAATTCAGGTATAAAGGTATTATTATCATCAGCGTCTTTCAGGACACCTTTTTTATCAAAATAAAAGAACAGTTCAACCTCGTAATGCTTTGCCAAGGCCGCGGCTATATTAGCAGCAATGGTATCGGCATTGGTATTTAAAAGCTCAAAATTGTCACTTTGCGAGATGGATGAAATAACAGGAACCGCCCCATTTTCAATAAATATCTGTAGCCATTCCGTATTTATTTTTTCAATATCGCCAACCATACCAAAATCAACCGGAACCGGATTTCTTTTTTTTGATTCAATGATATTCAGGTCCCCACCACATAATCCAACAGCTGTCATCCCAAGTTTGTTAAGTCCTGCCACCAGTTCTTTATTTAATTTTCCTGCACAGGCCATCAAAACTACATCCATATTTTCTTTTGAAGTAATTCGGCGGCCATTTATCATCTGGGTTTCAATACCGAGTCTATCACACATTTCTGTAATAAAAACACCCCCTCCATGCACCAGCAACTTTTTACCTTCAATTTTATTGAATTCGCTCAGGAGTTTCTGTAATTCAACCTCTGAATCAAGTACCCTTCCTCCTGCTTTAACAATTGTAAGTTTGTTTTTTTGCATGCCATTGTGCTTAGTTAATAGCGCCAACCACTATTTTGTTCTCTTCCAATTCGGTTTTTAACAGCGATTTCATTGCGCTAATAAATAATTCAGCCTGTTGCATTTTTAATGAAAGCGGAGGCAGAATTCTTAAAATATCAGGTGATGAAAAACCGGTAATAAAAGCAAACTGGTCAATAAGTTTTTGACGTACTGTTTTTCCATCAACCAAAAATTCAATTCCTAACATCAATCCTCTTCCTCTTACCTGTTTAACTCCGGGAATATTTTCCAATTCTGTCTTTAAATATCTACCAATATTTTCAGCATTTGATATCAGGTTTTCCCTTACCATAGTTTCCAAAACAGCAATCCCTGCAGCGCAGGCCATTTGTCCTCCTCCGAAGGTGGTACCCAGTTTACCCTTTTCCAAAACAAGGTTTGGACTAATAATAGTACCTGCAACCGGGAAACCATTACCCATTCCTTTTCCTGTGGTAACAATATCAGCTTCAACATTATGATATTGATGTGCAAAAAACTTCCCGGTACGTCCATAACCTGACTGAACTTCATCTGCAATCAGAACGGTACCGGTTTGGGTGCATAATAATCTGGCAGCCTGCCAAAACTCTGTACCAGCCTCCCATACACCATTCACGCCTTGAATTCCTTCCATAATAAAGGCTGCATATTCTCTTGAATTTAAAAGCTCATTTAAGGCTGCAAAATCATTAATTTCAATAAAATCAACCTGGATTTCACTTCCAATAGCAGGCTGAATTGATTTATTATCGGTAATAGCAACGGCACCAGCTGATCTTCCATGAAACGCACCTTTAAGCGCCAAAACTTTACTGCGTTTGGTACAAAAACCTGCTACTTTTAAAGCATTCTCATTGGCTTCGGCTCCCGAATTACTTAAAAATAAGTTATACGATTCATAACCGGAAACCTTGCCTAATAATTCAGCCAACCGTTTCTGCAAAGAGCTCTGGAACGCATTAGTATAAAATGCCAGTTTATTAAGCTGAGTGGTGAGGGCTTTCACAAATTGCGGATGCGAGTGCCCAATTGAAATAACACCATGTCCACTGTAAAAATCAATGTACTTTTTCCAATTCGAATCAATTACTTCACATCCTGAACCTTCTGTCAGTTCAATTGGATATTGAAAATAGATGTCTAATGGTTTCATTTTTCAGGTTTTTAATCATTAAAAATTCTAACTCAGTATTGCTTGAACACTCTCTGTTAAAAGGCAACAGGTTTTAACTTCAATCCGGTAGTCTGATCCAATCCAAACATAATATTCATGTTTTCAATTGCCTGACCCGAAGCCCCTTTCAATAAATTATCAATAACTGAAATTACTAAAAGTTTATTCCCGTTTTTTACCAGGTGTAACACACATTTATTGGTGTTTACCACCTGTTTTACATCCGGATTTTCATCAGAAACTATCACAAAAGGATGGTCGTTATAAAATTCCGTATATAATTTATTTAATTCTTCGATGGACAATGAGCAGTCAGTCACGCAAGTAGCCATAATTCCTCGTGAAAAGTTTCCACGAACCGGAATAAAACTGATTAGCTTTTCATTTTCTGAATTTTCAAACAGTGTTTGCTTTATTTCTGCCAGATGTTGATGTGTAAAAGCTTTATAAACAGACACATTATTATTTTTCCAACTAAAATGTGAAGTGGATGTAGGACTCTGCCCTGCTCCGGTTGAACCGGTTATTGCTGTAACATTTAATTCTCCGGTCAGTAAATTGTTCTGAGCTAAAGGTAAAAAAGCCAGCTCAATACTTGTAGCAAAGCAGCCTGGATTTGCAATGTGTTTTGATTTGGAAATCAGCGACTTGTTTTTTTCAGGTAAGCCATAAATAAAATCGTGGGAACCACCGACAATCCGGAAATCGTTGCTAAGATCAATAATACGGGTACCCGGATCAATATTATACTTTTCTATCGATTCCTTGCTTTTTCCATGCCCTCCGCATAGAAAAACTACATTAACATAAACATTTAATGTTTCAGAAAATTTAAGATCGGTTTCTCCGAGCAAATCGCGGTGAACCTTTGTTATTTTCTCATTGGCATGGCTGGAACTTTGAACACAGGCCAGTTCTGCTTCAGGATGCGATAATAAAATTCTTATTAGTTCTCCGGCCGTGTAACCGGCCCCACCAATTATTCCTGCTTTAATCATTCCTGTTTTGATTCTGCTTTTTGACAAATAATTCTATAAATCTTCACTATTAACGCTATAATAATTCCTTAGTGAATTTGAGATTATGGTAACAAAACCTTTTACATCGTCTGAAGTCCACTTGCCTGCCGATTCGCCATAGGCACCAAATTTTGAGTTCATCAAATCAAAATCGGAACTTACACCTTCAATCATAAAGCCAAATGGATACAAAATCACTCCCACCTTGCCGGTCACATGTTTCTGGGTATCTTCCAAAAAGTTCTCCACATTCCGCATCGCCGGTTCAAGGTATAATGAATCGTGTAACATGGTTCCGTACCAGCTTCCCAGTTGTTCTTTCCAATGCATCTGCCATTTGGTTAGCGTATGTTTTTCCAGTTCATGGTGCGCTTTTATCAAAATATATGCAGCCGGAGCTTCAAAACCTACCCTTCCTTTAGTCCCGATAATGGTATCACCTGTATGAATTCCCCGCCCAACAGCAAATTCACCTCCAAGTTTATTCAGTAACCGGATGGCATCAACCTGGTGATCAAATGATTTACCATTAACTTTCGAAACCTGTCCTTTTACAAATTCAATTTCAATTTTTTCAGGTTCTGTTTTTTCAGGCTGAGTCGGATATGCTGATGCAGGCAAAGCCAGATTCGAAGTCAAAGTTTCTTTTCCTCCCACGCTGGTTCCCCATAAACCCTCGTTAATGCTATATTCCATTTTGGTAAAATCGCTTTTTACTCCATGGTTTCTGAGGTAATTTATTTCATCCTGGCGCGATAAATTTTCATCTCTAACCAGCGAGATAATTTCCTTTTCAGGTGCCAGTAATTTAAAAACAAGGTCAAACCTAACCTGGTCATTGCCAGCCCCTGTACACCCGTGAGCCAGGTAGTCAGCATTTATTGAATTAGCATAATCCGCAATGGCTTTGGCCTGGAAAAATCGTTCAGAACTCACTGACAACGGGTAGGTATTATTCTTCAAAACATTTCCGTACACCAGGTATTTTATACAAAACTTGTAGTACTCTTTTTCTATATTTAATACCACATGTTTTTTACTGCCCAATTCTTCTGCTTTTGATTGAATGGTTTGCAATTGTTCCGATGAAAAACCTCCAGTATTCGACACTACAGTGATTACATCAAGATTACGTTCAACACTTAAAAATTTGGCGGTATAAGTAGTATCAAGACCTCCACTATAAGCCAGCACAACTGTTTTATTATTACTTGTCATTATTATAAGAGTTTATTGCATAATTATGCATTTTTATTCGCTGATGATATAACAACTTTCAGGTTGTTATTTTTATTTCCCTCATACACCATTCCGGTACATAAGCACATTTTTTGTTGAGTTCTCTGTAAAATATCGTAGTTAACGCAGCCCTGGCATCCTTTCCAGAATTCAGGATCAGTGGTAAGTTCTGAAAATGTCACAGGCTTATATCCCAGTTTAAAATTTATATTTAATACTGCATTACTCGTGGTTATCCCAAAAACTTTGGCCTCAGGAAACATATTTTTCGAAAGGTCAAGTATTTTCTTTTTAATCCGGTACGACAATTTTAATCCTCTGTAATCAGGATGAACAATTAATCCGGAGTTAGCCACATACTTTCCATGTTCCCAGGTTTCGATATAACAAAATCCAACCACATCTTCACCATCAAGTGCCAGCACGGCTTTACCTGCCACAATTTTTGATTTTATATACTCTGGCGAACGCTTTGCGATTCCAGTACCCCGCAATTTTGCAGCATTTTCAATCATGGTACAAATGGCTTCAGCATAATGGGCATGTTGAATATCCGAAATCACAATCTTAACATTTACTACATCATTATCCATGTTCTTTCAAAAAAAAAGGCCTACCATAGGGTAAGCCGCTTTTACAATTGATTTTATTTATGTTTTTGCTTCACTTCCTAATTGGTCACTACTAAAATGGAAATATACCTATGTCGTCGGACAATCAGGTAATTCATTAAGCTATATAATTTTCCATTTTTCATTTTAGTAGTTCGCGTATTAATAACTAATAATTTCTTTAAATGTATATTTATACATAATTAATGTATTAAAATACACTGCAAATGTAGTACTATTTTTATTACTGCAAATATTTTTACGACATTTTTTCAAATTATTAGCTACCAAAGTTTTTCAGGATAAATACCCTTGGCTACCAATTCCTTTATCTTTGCTATAGTTATAGGTTTATCTTCCTGATAGGTAACTCCAAACCATGATGCATCTGATCTAAGTACTTTGGTTTTCACCCTGCTTTCTTTCATTAAATCGTCAATAACGAAGGGTATATAAAACTCTGATTTTGGATTTTGAGCATTTTTTTGCGCAAATATTTTAAATTTTTCTTCCAAAAATCTGAACAAGCCGGGCGTAAAACCCCAAAAATTCATTGATACAATATCACTTTCCGATAATGGATATTTCTTACCTTCCTCCTGATAAGTAATTTTACCATCCTGTTTTACAATGCTGGTTCTTTCGTTCACTTGTTCTAAATAATCACTATCATTAAGATTACAAACACCCCGCGAAACAGAACCAAAATCTGATAATGTTTTGCCCAACTGATATCCGCACATGGCATAGACCTCATCTTTGGCCTCTTCCTGCAAAAATTTAGCAATGGTTTGATAAGCTTCAGCCCCGTAAAAATCATCTGCATTAATTACAGCAAAAGGCTCATCAACAACATCTTTGGCTACCCAAATAGCGTGCCCGGTTCCCCATGGTTTAACTCTGTCCTCCGGGTAAGTTATTCCTGCCGGAATATTATCAAGTTCCTGAAAAACCAGTTCCACCCGGATTTTATCTTTCAACTTATCAACAAAAATATCGCGAAAATCACTTTCAAAGCTTTTCCTGATAACGAATACTACTTTTCCAAACCCGGCACGTATAGCATCATAGACCGAATAATCCATAATTGCTTCTCCTGAAGGACCCAGTTTGTCAAGTTGTTTTAACCCCCCATATCGACTTCCCATTCCAGCCGCAAGTATTACTAAAGTTGGTTTCATGTAGTTCAATTTTTATTATTTTTCCTTTGAATTAACATGCAAAATTAGAATAACAATTGATTTAACATCAATAATTATAAATGCTTTTTGGTAATTTTAATACTGGAATAAAATCCGCAAGTTATTTGAAAAAATACCGTCTATCCATTTATCAAAAAGATTTAAGTGGCAGAAATATCAATAAAAGAATTAAAGAAAGGAAGTCAGGCTTATTTTAAACTTCTGGTTGAAACTTTCAAAAACAGAATAATAAATGTTTGTTACGGCTTTGTGCATAACAGAGACGATGCTGAAGACATTACCCAAGAAGTTTTTATTGAGGTTTACGAATCTGTAAAATATTTTAATGAAGAATCATCTCTTTCGACCTGGATATACAGAATTGCGGTTAATAAATCGCTTGACTTTCTCAGAAAATCAAAAAGAAAAAAAAGGTGGGCCGGATTAATTAAAGTAGACTTGCAACAAAAAGATGAAACAGAACATTGGTTTGAGTCAAATGATAATCCTCATTTATCACTTGAAAACAGGGAACGAATCATTATACTGAACCAGGCTGTTGAAACCTTGCCTCAAACTCAGAAAACTGCATTTACATTGCATAAGTATGAAGATTTAAGTTACAAGGAAATTGCTGATATTCTTCACACTACCATACCAGCTGTGGAGTCACTGATGCACCGGGCAAAAAAGAACCTGCAGAAAAAACTTTTTAATTATTTTAATGACAAAAGCGAAAGTTTTTAAATCGAATCACGTCAAAACGATATACAATGAATAAAATGAAACGAAGCGAGAAAATACAAACGGAAGTTGAAAAAACACTAGGTGCACTCGACAATTGGACTCCGGTTAAAACCGATGCGTTTTTTTACACCCGTTTGTTGGCTAAAATTGAAAAACGTTCTTCACCATCAAAATTGAACTGGCTCTTTGAATCACCCATATTAAAGCCTGCTTTAATTGCCGCAGCTTTGATTCTAAATTTGCTAAGCATTGGATATATTATTGCTAGTAATAAAAGCATACAAGATCAAACGAGCGATTTTTCTACAGAATTCACCAATGAATATTTTTTAAATCAATCTACAGAATCGTACCTGGTTTTTAATGACGAATAAATTATAAAGCTTGATAATTTTTTAGGACTATAACAAAACAATTGCTAACAAAACACTAATGAAACGGAATAGAATATTATTATGGATAACCATTGGTTTACTGATTCTGAATCTCGCAGCAATGAGTTTTTTTTGGATCAGGAAACCCGTCAGAATAGGCCCCAGAAACGAAGGGAGAAATAACCCCGAAATGCGCCCTCAGAATTTTGAACACAGAATGGCAAGACATTTGAATCTGGATCAGGCTCAGATTGAAGAGTACCACGCACTTATGATAGACCATATGAAAAAAATTGATTCCATTCATGAATCTATAAAGCAAAAAAAATGGCAAATTCATCAACAATTACTTTCCGCCGAACCTGATTCTAACTACATTAATATTTTAGTTGATTCGATAGGTAATTTAAGTGCTACATTCGAAAAATTAAACTATGATCATTTTATTCAACTAAAGGGCATTCTTAACGATAACCAGTTAGACAATTTTAAAAAGCTAATTAATGGCCTGCCCTACCATGATGATGAGCATCCGCACAGGCATCAGGGCGAAAGAAGAAAATAGAATTACAATCTAAAAAAACAATCAAAGTAACTGAATGAAATATTCTTAACAGGAAAAGTACATCAAAATAATAACGTTAATTATAAAATTAAAAATCATGAGAAATTTAAAAATTAAATCAATTCTAATGGGTTTGGCCGTGATTGGATCATTAAGCTTATTTGCTCAACCCAATATGCAGAACTGTCCTAAACAAAATAAAAGCGAAGGAATGCAAGGAAGACATGGTCAGGGACAATTTAATAAGGGTGAAGAAATGATGGCTCATCTGAATCTATCTGATGAACAAAAAACAAAAATTGAAGACTTAAAGCTCGAACATCAAAAAAAAATGCTTCCGCTGCGCAATCAATTAAATGAAAAAATGGCAAAGATGAAAACTCTGGAAACAGCTTTTCCCGCTGACATGAAAGCAATTGATGCTTTAATTGATGAAATGAGTGGTGTTAGAACACAAATGGCTAAGGAACGTGCTGCAATGCATCAGGAGGTCCGCAAAATTTTAACTGAAGAACAACGAATCAAGTTCGATACTCGTCCAGGACAACACAGAGTACCTGGAAACCCAGGAATGGAGATGGATTAATAGTAGAAATTATTATTGATAAATAAATTGTTTCGAACCCAAAGCGCTAAGATTATCACTAAAACAAATGATAGCTTAGCGTTTTTTATTCTTTAATCTTAATCCATATAAAATTAAGATAATAACTTCTTAAGTTGAAAGGGTAAAAAAGAAAAAACCATTAGTCCTAATACTACACCAGCATTATCTGCTATCCAGTCAAACCAGTCTCCATCGCGTCCACTTATAAACCATAATTGAATAAGTTCAATTAGTCCACCATAAACAATCGCAATAACTGGTAATAGAATCCTATTAAAATAGGTAGCGTACTTTCCATTAAGTCCGGCAATTAAAAGCGCTAAAATAAAAAACATTCCAAAATGAACAATTTTATCAAAATGCGGGATATTAATGTGGACTTTGTTAATTTCGGAAGCAGGAGCAAAACACAAATTAGCAATTACGATGCTCCAAATCAGAATTTTGATATATTTTTTCATAAATATTAATCATATACTTATTAACGACAATATTAAATTTTTATTCCTGATGTACAAAAAAATAGTAATTAACATAATCCAAAATAAATGCCAATAAAAAAGCCCGACCAGTAATGATCGGGCTTGAAGTTCGGCAGTGACCTACTCTCCCACATAATTGCAGTACCATCGGCGCTAATGGGCTTAACTTCTCTGTTCGGTATGGGAA
>JBJKSB010000023.1:0-2520 GCA_046704385.1 Bacteroidales bacterium
TTCAGATGATGGATTCCGAAGAATAGCTTACAAGCCTTCTACCTGCTTTACCATTTAATAAATTGCTGTTGGAGTACTTCGTGTTCGTCTATAAAGATCAACTTTGCATTGTTGCTCAAAATTCAAATCCTTATCCCGATTTAGACGGGACTGTGGTTTGAATTTCTAACACGCCTTGAATTTTAACCCGTAAAATTCATTGACTGGCTTGTAAAAAAGGGTGCAAAGTGCTATATTTGAATTAGTTAACAAACAAAAACAGCACTTTTAAAAGCACCCAAAAATGAGTGATAAATATACAGCTTTTTATAGAGGAAAAACAGCCGTTGGCCTTGATTTTTCAGCAGAAGAAATAAGTAGTGACGGGGCGGTATTGCTTCTTGAAAAACTTGAAAGAAAACACGGCCTGATCAAATATTTCAGTGGGTTAATGCCTGATATGCGGCATCCGTTGTATATCACACATAGCATGGAAAAGTTGATGAAACAGCGCATTTATACTTTAATGCTTGGTTATGAAGATGCCAATGATGTAAATTATTTAAAGAACGATCCATTACTTCAAGATATTTTGGGAGGCGGGCTTGCTTCCCAACCGACTATTTCGCGTTTAGAAAACAGCCTGGATAAACATTCAATGTTTAAACTTTGCTATGCCTGGGTTGACCGCTATGTCAAAACACTTAAAAACCGTAAACAGGTAATTATTGATATTGACTCAACGGATGACCCGACCCATGGTAACCAACAACTGTCCATGTTTAATGGTTATTACGGCCACTTTATGTACAATGAGCTGTTTTTCCACGATGGGGAAACCGGACAGATAATTGCCCCGGTCCTTCGCCCGGGCAATAGCCATTCAAATAAATGGTATGTGGCAATATTGAAACGCATATTGAAAAAAATCAAAGGGCAATATCCAGATATTGAAGTCATTATTCGTGCCGACAGTGGGTTTAGCAGCCCTGCATTTTATCAACTTGCCGATGGTTTCAACCTTAAATATGCCATAGGCCAGGCCAGCAACGAAATACTAAAACAAAGGACTTCCCGTGCAGTAAAGGCAGTTAACCACTTGTTCGTATCCAAAAACATTAAGCATCAACATTTTATTTCATTTGATTACCAAGCTCAAACATGGCACAGGCCACAACGGTGCCATTCAAAAATAGAAAGTACCGGTAAGGGGTTGAATGTCAGATATTTTATAAGCAATATGGATGGGGCCGATGCCCGTTCAATATATTTTGGCTTTTACGTAAAGCGTGGTGATGCCAGCGAAAACCGGATAAAAGAAGTAAAAAACATGTGCTTTTCGGATAGGTTATCAAACCACGGTTTCTGGGCAAACTTCATGAGGTTGATATTAAGTGGCCTGGCTTATGAAATGTTTTTGTTACTAAAACAAGCGATTAAACAAACTAAATACGAAGCAGCAAAGAAATGGCAAGTAAGTACAATAAGGGTTTCGCTACTTAAAGTTGGTGCAACTATAAAAAAGACCAAAAGACGTATATACTACCGTTTCTCAAAGGCATTCCCCCATCAAGATTTATTAAGGCAACTCATCCTGCAATAAAGAATAATTAAGATGTTCATGGGATCGGTGTGCCCTGTCGTCAAAAAACACCTGTTATTTAACAATAATACAGCTATTTACAAGCTTTTATATACTTGCATTGTTAAAATGTAGCCCCAAATTCATAAAAATCGGGCTATAAAATTCCTGTTACCATAAATCCCTTGAATTCTTTCGCAAAAGAACGCGCGATGAATAATGTGGGTTAAGCGAGATCCTTATTCCGTTTAATAGTTCATTTTTTCTTGCTACATCTCCATTGCCATTATATTCTTTACCAAGTTGGTTAACAATATCTTCGATAGCATTCTCCATAAAGTTATTACTATAATCAGCAATCCCTTTAAGGTTTTCATCTGGTAATCCTTGTTTTTTAAGCTCCGATCTAAGTTTTTTGATTTCAAGTAGTTTTTTATAATTATCAATTAACCAACCAATGGTTTTAGCAACTCCTCCAGCAATTGCAGTAACTGTTGCAATTGTTATTAATGGATCACTAGTTGAAAGATTCCTAATCTGAAATGATTCTTTTTTCCCAAGAATTAATTCTGAGTAATTATTAAATATAAAAGTCAATTCCTTTATCTCTTCACCAAGCTTACAAAGGTCATTTTTAATATACTTCCTTGGAATTAATACTCCAATTTCACATTCACCTTCTTCAAGCTCATCATATCCTATATCAAGAGATTTCAAACCAGTTGCTATATTAGTAAATCCTGTTATTTTATTGTTTAATTTATTGAAAAGCTCATCTAATTCAGCTTTTGCATTTGCAGGCGTAATTTGATTGGTTGAGAATATTTTATCAATTTTCTCAGTAAGATTAACTCCCATCACATCATTCGCATCAATTTCCACTAAAACATTATACCATGCTGGACTTAATTCATTAACAAGTGACTTTTCAAGAGAGTCCTTTAACGCTGTTAATTGAT
>JBJKSB010000024.1:0-23763 GCA_046704385.1 Bacteroidales bacterium
GTATTGAATACCATGGTGAAGGGGTTAAAAGCTTATCTATATCCGACAGGATGACTATAGCCAACCTGGCATCAGAAATGGGAGCTAAAAATGCAGTTTTTCCACCGGATGAAATACTGGCCAATTATTTGGGAATGCAGATGAAAGAAGGTGTTTGGGCTGATGAAGATGCCCAATATGCATCTGAAATAGCAATTAATCTCGATGAGATTTTTCCCTTAGTAGCTGCACCCCATCATGTGGATAATGTAAAGGCTGTTTCGGAAGTAAAAGGCATTAAAATTCAGCAGGCGCTTATCGGAACGTGCACCAATGGCCGACTGGACGATTTGCGTATTGCTGCTGAAATTTGCGAAGGTCGTTCAGTACCATCGGGTGTTCAATTTTTAATAGCACCAGCATCAAAAGAAATATACTTACAAGCTATTGAAGAAGGGATAATTTCGACGCTTATGAAAGCCGGGGCAACCATTCTGGGCTCATCATGTGGCCCCTGTTTGGGAACTGGTCAGGGAATTCCGGCCGATGGTACTACGGTAATTTCCACAGCTAACCGAAATTTCAAAGGACGAATGGGAAACAAAGAAGCACAAATATACCTTGCTTCACCGGCGTGCGTGGCTCTATCTGCCTTAAAAGGCGAAATTACCGATCCCAGGAAATTGCCAAAAGATGAACGGTTTCCTTTTCCGAAAACACAAAGTACAACAGTTGTAATAGACACAACAGACAACCGTAAAAACAACGGGGTCTGGAATTATGCCGATGTCAATAATCTCAATACCGATCAGATGTTTGCCGGAAACCTAACTTACAATATACTGAGCTCCGATGCCCCATCAATCCTTCCCCACCTGTTTAAAGGATTTGACGATAATTTTACAGAGAATATTAAAAAAGGCGATATAATTATTGCCGGTGATAATTTTGGCTGTGGCAGTTCACGTGAGCACCCGGCTGTAGGATTGGCTTATGCTGGTATAAAAGCCATAATTGTTAAATCGGTTAACCGGATTTTTTATCGCTCGTGCATAAACCAGGGATTATTATTAATTGTAAATACCGGCGTTGTTAATAATTATAAACCTGGTGATTCAGTTGAAATTGATTTCACAAAAGGTATTATTTCACTAAATGGCAAACCATACAAGATACCGCCTCTGCCTGCTAAACTAATGGATATTATTAATAAAAATGGATTGATTAATGCGATTTTAGGAGAGTAAATCAATCGCTAAAACTAAACTGATAAGTTGATTTTTGTACCCTTGCACCTGAAGGTATTCACTATTGTCCTGTCGGACATTTCCCCCAGCCAGGGGAAAAGCTTTAATATTATTACTGCTATACTTTTTGAGTTTTAATAATACTTTTAATTTAAGCAAATCCACCATGATTTAGCATTCTCCTGGATTTTGCCTATGTTTGCACAAAATTTAGAAAACATGTTTAAATCCGATTTAGAAAAAGTAAGTTATTGTTTTGGGGTTAACATTGCCCAAAACCTCGAACAACAAGGTATGAGTGAAATTGCAGCTGAATTTGTAGCTAAAGGTCTTGAAGATTATTTAAAGGACAATGATCTGGAAGTACCCGAAGAAGAAATTCAATTTGTGCTTCAAAATTATTTTGCAAAACTTCAGGAGAAACAATTTGAAGGAAACATTATTCAGGGCAAAGAATTTTTAGAAGAGAATGCAAAACGCGAAGAAGTAACAACCCTGCCCAGCGGCTTACAATACGAGGTGCTTAAAGAAGGTGTCGGTGTAAAACCCGGAATTAATGATAATGTTACTACGCATTATCATGGAACTTTAATTGACGGGACTGTATTTGATAGTTCGGTAAATCGTAATCAGCCGGCAACATTTCCGGTAAATGGTGTAATTAAAGGATGGGTTGAAGCGCTGCAACTTATGAACATGGGATCGAAATGGCGTATTTATGTACCTGAAGACCTGGCTTATGGTGCCAATCCACACCCTGGTGGCCCTATTGAACCCTTTACTACTTTAATATTCGATATTGAACTTTTATCAATAAATTAGGCTAATTTTATATTGGCTTAAATTAAATTGGCAATGGTTTTGGAAACCATTTAAAAATTTATATTTTCGCACTCGCAAAATTGAGAGTGCATGCTGGTCGCGTAGCTCAGTTGAATAGAGCAACAGCCTTCTAAGCTGTGGGTCGTGGGTTTGAATCCCGCCGCGATCACTAATAATTACTACAAACCCGTGAATTACAGAGTTTTACACGGGTTGTTTTTTTATCACATATCGTTTTACATACAATTATTGGCTTTTACCTATTAAAAATCTTACCCTTGAATTAAATCTTTGAGTATAATTTTCTGAACCTGGTAAACATTCCTGCACTAAAAAAGTACCAGCTTCGAATTTATCAAGTGAATCGTTTATGGCTGTCAGCTCATCATTGAATACACCAACAACCTTTTTATTCTTGATAACCAGAATTTTCCTATTGTATTTACCAACTAATTCTGCCTGGTTATCCAAATAAAATTGAAATTCCTGGGTTAGCATAATTGTTATTATTTAAAATAAATTGCTGACTTACAACAAATTTACTTCATTTTTCGGGTTTTTATAACCCTAAACTTGACTTTTAGCTACTGAATCGTTTAATTTTGATAACGAGTTTTGAAAAGCTAACTAAAAATAATTGCTATGGTAAGACTTACAGTAACTGATATTGAGTTGGAGAGGATATTTCGACGTGCTTATGAATTAGGAGAGAGTAATGGAGCTGAAAAGGTGTTGATCGAGTTGGGATTACTTTCAAACGATGTAAAGAAAACAGTTGCTGTTAAGAAATTGGGGAGCTCAACTTATAAAAGAGCAGTGGCTAGGGGCTTTATTAAAGAACGCAAACTTGACCCCACAAAGAAAAACAGTACTATAGTAGTATCGCGGAAAGAGCTAAATTATATTGAGAAAATTATGTATAACCCAAGTTTTTAAAATAAAGGTCCTTTTTGATTCTATGCAAAATGAACCTAAATGATAGTCACGAATATTATAACCCTTATAAATCCGTTTGCTCCAATTGTAAATGGTTTAAGGTAATCGAATTTAGCTGCAAAGCTTTTCCGGATGGAATTCCATTGCAAGTATTATCGGGTGAGAAGGATCATAATCAGCCATTACCGGACCAGGGGAATACAATCATATTTAAGGCTAAGACAATACAGAACCTTTAAGACTGAAATAATTTGAATTCTTGCCGTAATCTTGCCGTGATAAGAAACCATGCTTTGATAATTTTTCATGTTACCGTAAAGTTACCGTAATTAATTTCAAAAAGTACCCGTAATGTCCCCGCGATTAATTTTAAGTGTTGCCCTAAAGTTGCCCCTATTTCGTTATTTGACATCGCCCTTTTGTGAAAAAACCTTACCGTAACCTTATCCTAATTTTATTTTTTCTAATGTGGCTGTAATGTGGCTGTTATTTATTTAAAAGTCGCTCTAAAGTCATCCCATTACTTGAACTCAAAATAGTTAAAAATATAGCCCTAATCTGACATTGGTTCATGTTTTAACATGGCCGTAAAATGGCCGTAATTTATAGTTTAACGTAGTCGTAATATACTCGTGGTTTGTGATTTGACCTCGCTGTAAACTCGCTGTGTTACAATAAATATGATTTAATATTAGAATTATAAAGTAGGTCAGGGAAATTTTTCCCTCACCTATTATACCGATCAATGGAACCAGCTTGGAAAAATGTTACTGGGACGAAATTTCGGCTTAGTGAATATAAGGATTCTACGTGCAGAAAGATGCTCGATCCAAATTTGGATTGACTGAAGGAATCGGCCTGGGAAATATTAACGGGTCAAAAATTCGGCTGGTTGAATTAACATGCTCAAATTTGGGCCGGTCACTATGAAATGCTATTAAATTATTCTTCCCATGTTTATTAAAGTTAGTATTATACAAACTCAAACATTACTTTAGTATATCAATTATATGCAATAAAACTGTGACAGTGAAAATCAAAGAATTACCAATTGAAAGTGAATTACAGGAAAAAATACAAATCCTGATTGATAAACAATTGGCATATATCGGTATCAAGATTGAGATACTCGACATGAAAGATAAAATAATAACAGTTAGAAGCGAACAGGTCCAACTTAAGAACAATTTTATTTTATCACAAAAACAGATAATTGAACGGGTTAAACCTGTGTTTGATTTATTGAAAGGGTACGTGATACGCTATAGGGCTATCAGTTACAACCCTAAATTTAATAAACTTGACCACAATTGGATAATTGATAAGATGAGAGAATTTAATTTATCAAGGAATGATATTATAAAACAAATGAGTCTTGACAAAAGCACTCTCTCATTACTACTTTCAGGTAACAAAATATTAACCAGGTTTCAAAAAGCGGCTTTTTACTATTATTTTATGACCTTTGTGTTGAATAAAGAGCAGCGTAAGTAATTAATAAATAGACTGGATCTTATCAATATCCATCTCACCAACCGGGAAATATTTCCCATCACGTTTAATATAAACCTGTTCTTGTGTTGTTTCTTTGGTTGGTTGGAATAACTCCCTTACGTCAACATCCAATTCTTTAGCAATTTTTAATAATAATTCAAATCTGGGTTGACGTTTCCCATTAACAATAAGACTTAGCGCGTTTTCAGTAATACTCAACTTTTCTGCCAGGTCCTTACTTGTAATACCTTTTCCTTGTAAAATTTCTTTTATCCGTAACATGATAGTTTTAATTTATAAACCCAAATATATAAAATAAAACAATACCGATAATAATTTATAATAATATTATCCTTTTTGTTTGATTATATTATTTATTCTGTTATATTTGTTTGCAATTAATCAAACAAATACGATAATTTTATGAATGCTGAAAACACTTTAAAACATTCCAAAGCTAATTTGATTGGAGAAGTAAAGTTGAGTTATCATCCAGAAATTAAATCATCAGATTTGCCAATTGTGACTGATTCTAATTCTGCTTCAAAAATTTTAAGAGAAAAATGGTCAGATGATATTTGTTACCGAGAGGAAGTAAATGTTCTTCTACTTAATACCTCATGTCGATTAATAGGCTTTGCTCCTCTTTTTAAAGGTGGGATAAATTCGACTATTGCAGATACCAGGGTAATTTTACAGTTAGCTCTTTTGAGTAATGCAAGTAGTATTATAATTGCTCATAATCATCCATCCGGGAACAAGGAACCTTCTGATGTTGATATTAATATGACTTATCAGTTGATTAAGGCACTTAATGTTTTTAACATTAGTTTATAGGATCATATTATTTTAACTGATACCGATCATTATTCTTTTGTTGGAAATGGCATTATGCCAGCCGAAATGAAATTTAGTGACTTAACAGAGAAGACCAAGACAATCAATTATGATGAACTTATAGAGCGAAAGGAGAATATAATTAAAGCCCAAGAGGACACAATTAAAACCAAAGAATTATTGATCCAGATTCTATTTGAAAAATTGGAAAAATATGAGAAACAACAGGTTTGTTGATCTTTAACAGTATTTAATTTGCGAATTGAAATGCTTATATTAGCAGTCAAAATGAAGCTTCCAAGAACAATATTTCATTATTTATATTTACTTCAAAAAGAATTAAGGAAGACATTAAATCTGTGTTTAATGAATTAGACGATTATTTAACTCATTAAATAAATTTATTGCGAATTTCATCTACAATTCTTTCCACTTCAGAATTAAAGTCTTTATAAACCTTCAGTAAAATTTCAACTTTTCGGTAAATGTTAGAAATCACTGTTGGGCAACCAGCGATTATTTTATTCAGTTCTGATCTCAAACCGGTTCTCATTCTTCTCTTAAAACCACTTAACATTTCCGGATCGTACAACATTAAAATAATGGCTACTAAATATTCTTTTTTTTCTGTCTTAGTTTTTCCGATCAGAATTTTATGGTTGAAAACATGTTCAGCTATCAAAGGGACCAGGCTCATATCATACAAAACTGGGTGCTGAATTAAGTCTTTTGCAATGGCCGGGTAATTACTCACTAATTTTCTACCCAGTAGCTCATAATCTGGCTCCATTTCTCCTATTTATGTAGTAAAATGTGTATCAATATTATTAGATAAATTATTAACTGACCAATTATAGTAGACTACAGAGGGGAAAAGACAGGATTTGTAATCCTGCCCCTTATTAAAATGATCCATTTCCCAAAAATTTATCAATTGAATAAAATCCAGTTTCGGCTTTTTTGAAAGCATGATCAAGGGAAAAGGAGTTAGGAAATTGCCAATGTTCTTTAGGT
The DNA here is from genome assembly GCA_046704385.1 of Bacteroidales bacterium. Lineage (GTDB taxonomy): Bacteria > Bacteroidota > Bacteroidia > Bacteroidales > SZUA-534 > GH45. The sequence continues at coordinate 6,330 of JBJKSB010000024.1, forward strand.
TTAACAGATTGGTTTGCGATTTCTTTAGCTTCATTAAGGAATTGACATGCACTTTCTAAAGCCTTAAGAAACCTTATCTGGTTTTCATTCTCAGTATAGATTTTACAAGCTATTCTGATACTAACCTGATAGCCAGCTTTAAGTTTTAAAATCTTTTGCTTATCAAGTTCAAAATGTTCAAAATCTTCTAATGCTAACCTAGGTACACCAACTATATCAAAACCTGGTATTACATTATCCAATTTTGCCCTAATAGTAGATAAAAATCTGTTTATCCCTGCTTTTCCCTCTTGTCTCAAACTAATTCTCAAGCTTCTAATTTTAATGTTTTTTACATCATTTTCCAGCCTCGTAAAAAGTTGTTTTTCGATATCGTGAGCTCCACTAAGATAATCCTTTATATTTTTTAAAGTAAATGGCAAATCTTCCCTTACAAACAATGGTTTTACATCATTTACAACCCTGACTGCAGCTTTAAGGTTTTCAACCTTTTGCTTAAATTTTCTTTGATCTGGTCCTATATAATACTTTTCCATAATTATATCCTTTTAATTATATCATCCAGAATAGTTTCATCAGCTTTATCAATTGTGTAAGAAAATTCTGTTAATAACCTGGAATCTTCTACACTAATCGCTTTGTTTAAAACCATAAGTTTGATCCAGGCCTGTCTTTTATGATGTCTTAGACCCTGGTCAAACATTTTAAGAATTTCATTCTTTGATTCATCAATTGTCATAATTTCTAATTTTTAGTTTTTAAATATTTAATTAAAAGTCTTTTAACCCTTTTTTTATGTTACCCTCATTAAAGTTTAATCTTATAAATTCCGGTTGCTTTTCCCAGTTCCCGACACGATCTCTATTTTTATCAATCCAATTTGTAAAGCCCTTGGGAACATCACCAACCATATTTTTAGACTCAGTCGTGTCATATTCTTTATCATTCCAGATATTTTCCCTATAAGTCTCCATTTCCTTATCAGTTATCATAACCGGGGTGATAAAACACCTGCATGTTGGGTGCCAACCATAAAATGTAAAACCTTTCGGATACCTACCGGCCAGGTTATCACACATATCATCTGTATCGTGTGAATTGGATAGATTAACCTCATAGCCAACTATAAAATCAATATTTCTATACCTCTCTATATCTGCCATTTTATAAGCTTTGTTAATCTCGGTAACCACCATTCGTTTGGCATTTTTATAAGAGGATCTGTACACACCCTGACCCGGGTGATAGTTTTGGGCAGCTTTCGATAAATGCAATCGGCCATTATTGTCCCGAATCCTTCTAAAAAGCATTTCAGGATTATTAAGAAATTTCTTTACATCTCTGGATATTTCGTTTGCTGATTTACCTTTACTAATGCCAAATTTCAGCATATCCTCAATAATTGACACATTGGTATTACTTATTTTCCATACCCGTTCTGATAATGTTAGGTTGTCGACCTTTTGGCTGATCATCTTTCTAAAAAGATCGATGAGATAATCAGAATGCAGAGCTGTTTTAAGGGTTATGGTTCCTTTTAAGGGTTCCCTGCCAAGTAGTTTGAAAATTCTTTCTGTAATAACAGTCGCGGCTGTAAATTTTAAAGTGGTTATTATAATTGTATCATTCTTCTTATGTGCGGTATTTATGGCAGCTTTTAAACAAGATTCAGTGTCTTTTATAAATGGAATTGAGTATGTCCCTTGAGCTATTTTATTTAATTCAGAAATGAATATTTTAAGTTTGCCAGGGCTAATGACCAGTTTATTATTTTCCGCATCAAAATACTTTAAATTCTTTTCCAGTAATCTTGAGGCTTGAAATGCGAAGGCATGTTGATACTTGTCAAGCGCATCAATTAATCGATGTATAATTACCGTAATCTGATCTTCGTATTTTTTTGATAAATCTTTCATCACTAATATTCTTCAATAAATTTTAATGCCAGGTATTCAGCCCTTTTATTTAAAAATGGCTCATTCTTTAACCGGAATTTTATGACTTGAGTCCTATTGCTTATCTCAAATCCAAAATATATATCAAGATCCTTTGAAAGTCTTTTGAACTTACCGGGATCCTTTGAGATTAGCTTTATTAAAACTGATACTATCAGGAGTTCAAAATCATCTTTTTGGCTTCTGGGTAATACTAAATAACCGGACTCAGAAATCAATTCCTCGATCTCAATAAAATTAACCAGGTTAGCCGCTGTATTTTCAACTGTTTGTGTTTGCATAAGCTGTATTTAACGTAATGATAGTTATCGGACACTAAATTCCGGCATCTCTCATATTTGATTGTGAACTATTATTCTGCATCAAACCATGCATACCCTTTAGTTCAGTAACTGCTGATTGAAGTTCCCTCACAGTATTAAAAGTATTAGCCTCTATTTTGACCAGGTTAAGCGACATGCTTTTTTGCTCTTTTAATTGAGCACGAATATCCAGGCTGGTTCGGTTCCAAAGGCCAACCAATTCAGAGGCGGTTTCTTCAGTCATTTCTTTACGTATCGCACCAACAAGCCCTTTAGCCGATTCTGTATCCAAATCAAACCCTTCAGGTAAAATTTTTACTATATTTTCCCAATCATCCTTTGCATTTTCAAACATCGCGAACCAATCTTTTCTTAGTTGATCCATTTCAGCCGTTGTTAATCCATCTTTGTCCTCGGACATATCAGCAAATTCACGATACCATTTTTCCATCTGATCCATTATGATCTTATTCTTAAACTGGCTGATCAGGGCATTTTTCATAGCATCTTCAAAACCCTTTGCAAAGGTTTCTGTAAAATCTTCCCCGGAAGCTTGAGCGTCAATAAACAGTTGTGTAAATTCATCCGATAAGGCATCTAACGTGGTTCCAGTCATCATTTCATCCAACATGTCCTGATATTCCTGAAGTTTTGCTTTTGCTTCATCATACAATTCAATCTGTTGTTGCAGATAATTTCGCTGTTCTTCTGTTAGTTTGGCAGACTCTTCAGGATCACTTAATATTCCACGAACACCTTCAGGACCTATATATTTACCATTTCCAACTTCGTATAAATGATTGTATTCTTTAAACTGTTTGTTTGCTTCATCCAAAGCCTGGGTTATCCAATTTAATTTTTTGGTTCCAAATGCTCCATCAATACCTCTATCAAGGTTATCATATATAATTCTTATTTTCTCAGCAGCTTTTTCCATACGCTCGGCAGCTGTTTCAACATCTTTACTAAATGTGCTAACTAAAGATGTTATTAACTGAATCCCACTGGTAGCAACTTGCACGTAATTTCCAGTTGAGATTCCGGCTACTATTCCAGCTACAGAACCAGCCACTTTTGAAGCAGTATCAAACATTTTAGAGAGGTCGGAATCCATATCCTTAAGCAATCCGGACATTGCGCCAAAAAGCCCGCTTATATCATTAATGGTTTGGAAGGTATTTCCCCAGATTTTTGCTTCAATCTCAGCCCGTTTTTTTGTGAGTTCTATTTCTTGAATGCTAACTTCATCTTCCTTTTTTCGCTTTTTTTCTAAATGTTGTAATTCAGTATCAATTTTGGCGAGCTGTTCTTTTAAATCTTTATTCCTTTTTGTTGAGATGTCCGCAAACAATTCTTTATAAAGTTCATTATTAGCATTTTTCCAATTGGTTAATGCATCCCGCTTCGCCTCAAGAGCCTCTTTTTCTTTTTGAAGGTCAATAATCCGGTTCTGGTCCCTTTCCTTCATAATTTTATCATCGATAGCCTGGATAAGTGAGGCATAAACCTCAAGTATTCCACGGGTATCCTGCATGTTTTCTTTAGTTATACCAATTGGAGTTAATGGGTCAAGGGTACTTTGTTTTTTAGAACTGGTTGGATCGTGTGGAGTTATACTGGCATTTTTCCTTAACTCTTCAATTTTTTTCAATTCCTCAAGCACCAGGGCGAGATTTTTCCGGTAATCTTCAAGCTTACCTTGCTGAATAGTATATACCAAGCTATTGGGGTCCATTCCTTCAAGCCCGCGCTGCATGTTTACAATCTCATCTTCAAAGAATTTTTTATAATTTTCCAGTTCACCTTCACGAAGCTTTTTAACGGATTCCCCAAATTTTCCTAAAACATCGATACTATCATCAAATGTTGATACCATTCTTTTGGAACCATCGGCAAGCTCAATGAACTCATCTTTTATAAAACCAATCTGCCGGAGGAATTCTGTATATTGCTGAGCCCCTAAAAGCTCATTTGTCCTTTCAAGCTCATCGTTAAATTCTTTTTGCGAGTCTGTGGAATCATCCACCCTTTTTCTAAATGCCATAAACCCAGCAACCGCTAAACCTAAAACAGCAATAATGGCGGTTAAGGGATTTGCCGCCATTGTAGCAAATAATGTTTTGAAAGCATTTGCTAATCCTGTTGTTCGAATAATTGCAGCCTTTTGAATCACGGTGGAATTTGCCATTGTAATATTATTTATATTCATCCACCTATTCAATACAGCAGAATTGGCTGTAAGTAATCTGACTGATTGGGTTAAGAAATTATTTGCAATAGCAGATGCAATAGTATTGGCTTTGAATGCTATCATTAAAGCTGCACCTACTTTAATTATTTTAGCTAAGTCCTTAAAATATTCTTCAATCTTGCCATTCTCAAAAGCTTCATTAAGCTCAGTACCAATCTCAGCTACTTTTTTAGTTATTCCCTCACCAAGTGGTTCAAGAGCCGCGAGTATGTTGTTTCGTAGTTTTGCGACAATATCAGCAGTACTTAATTGAACTTTTTCGGCAGCTGCAGCTGTTGAACCCAATGCGTTGTTCATAGCTTCAAGGTCAGAAGCGGCCACCTTTGCTTTATCACCGGTAAGACCTAAAACAGCATTAACAGCTTCCACACGCCCAAGCATGTTCTGAAGCTTAGCCTGGCTACCACCGGAAATATCTAATACCTTTTGCAAACCCTCCTGGTAGGTCATTGTCTTAGCCCATCCATCGCCCAAAACATCATTCATAGAGAGTAATGAACTACGAATTTGTGTCATCGCCTGGGCTGTTGGGGTACCTTGTTTGGTTAATGAAGCTGTGGCACCTGCAATTTCCTCAAAGCTCACACCCATGCTTGAAGCAATTGGAGCAACCTGGGCTATATTACTGGCTAACTCAACAAATCGTGTTTTACCTTTTTCAACAGTTTTAAAGAATACATCCGATACTTTTTCAGCTTCACTCGCATCTTTACCCCATGCATTCAAAACGGTAGTAAGACCATCAGCGGCAGTAGCTGTCTCAACAAATCCGGCAGTACTGGCTTTTACTGAATTCCGTAATACTTCTAACCCTTGCTGGCCATCATATCCGGCACTGACAATATCATAAAAAGCACTGGTAAGGTCTTTTGCACTCTGTTTACCCTGGGTTGAAAGATCAAGTATTTGTCCTTTGTATTGTGAAAATTTCGAGAATACCTCATCTGAAATAGTAGCCACCTCAGTTAAGGCTGTTTCAAAATCGGTAGAAAATTGGTACAACCCTTTGGTTGCCCTGCCAAACATTTGCAATGTGAAATACCCGCCTACAGCTGTAGCGGCTTTTTTAAATGCACCATCCATCATACTGCCTTGCTTTTCAGCATGCTGTGTAAGCTGATCCAACTTCTTTTTCATTTTATCCACTTCAGAATAAAACTTATTTGCTTCTATTGTGGTTTCAAAATATAGGTTTGACATGGCTTAACTAATTATATAATTATTTGAATTCGGTTATTTAGTCGCTTAATTTTACCTTGTTTTTGGAGCTCTGAAAATCCGTCCAGCTGATTATCATTCAACAGGAATTCTTCTAAACTCTTACACCCTACTATTTTCAATGAATCTTCAAGGTCAAAATTGAATTTACCAGTTTCTTTATTCATCGTTACCCGGACACTTACACCATTTTTCTTGGTCACATTAAAATACATATACTGATCATCCTCACTCAGATATTCATATAAATTTGAACCTATCTGAATTTTATTGTCGGGCCCGAATTGAATTTCTTTTTCCATCATGATATTTTTTGAGCATTAGTTTTATTGGGCATGGTATAGGTTATTTCACCTCCGTTTTTATACATAGAGCCCAGGATTTCCTGCCCGTTTTCGAAAATTATTTTGAAGTGAACTTTTCGTTTACTTTCTCGGATAATTTCATGCTTCATGTTTCCTAATTGAGGTATTCGTTCCATGGCATTTTAAATTTGATTATCATATACCTCGACATCAGAATTATAAAACTTGCTGCCGGTTTGGGTTTGTTTTATTCTATTCAAAATGGCATATGCGGCATTTTCCGTCTGACTTATTTTTATACTTTTTGAATAATTCCCTTCAAGGATCTTAAGAAAATTTGTCGGCCGGAATATCCAATCAAAATCAGCTAACCAGTTTTTATCATTATGGCCATTTAAAAAGGGAGAATTCCCCACATTGGAAAACACTTGCATAACAGCACTTTTCCCATGTTCTTTAATTCGCGCTCGAACTGCTTTTTTGCGATCGGCTGTTAGCTTGGTAATCTTGTTAAGTTTAGGACATTTTTCATGATAAACATTTTTTAAAATTTCAAAATCAATCTTTTCCGAATGTGAAGGTTTATCAAATTCTTTTTCATTATTTAAATTCTTTTCATTCTTGTTTGTGGTCGATTGCTGGTCATCGGCTGGTCTTTTGCTGGTCGTTTGTTGGTCACTTTGCTGGTCGCTTACTTCTTCCTTTGATTGGTAAGTATCATAATTACAGATAGTTATTACACTATATCTGTTGGTCGTTTTTATAAATATTTCCCCTGATTTTTTAAGATTAGTCAGGCATGTTCTTATCTGCCTTTCGGACAATCCGGTTTCAGCGGCCAATTTTAAACGCCCGGTTATAAGCTGACCTGTGTTAATTTGAACGCCTTGCCATTTCCGGGGCTTATGGTTTGCAGAAATCAAAAGATGTAGAAACAAATGGACCATTTCACTTCTTTGGTACCATTCCCATTGGGTAAACTTTCTATATATTTTTAGCCAACCTTCCATTATCGTCCATATAAGTTTTTAATATCATCCTGATCCCAGAATCGATCAAATTGAGCTTTTTGAATTTTTAGTTTTTCGTTTAGAATTTTTATTTCATTTATAAGGATGTTTCTTGCCCACTTTTGAAATTTGATTGCTTTTTCACTTCTGAGTCGGAATCCAACTGAAATGATTTCATCTAGGTTGTATAGCTCATAGGGTCGACCAGACTTAGGTCGGATTTCCGACCCAACTATAAGGCCGTCAGATTTGAGAGCCTGAATATTCTCCGTAAGCGTAGTTTTTGGTACACCATATAGGATCTGAAGCTGTTTTCGAGTTGCTTTTGCATCACCCTCAACCAATCGAATACCAGTATCTTCAAAAGTTTCAATCATTAAACTCTCTTTTTAGCGGGCATTTCAAGTTCTTCCAATACTTTCCCAGCATCGAAAATTAAAACTCGGCCAAACTGGGAGTAAGAAACTTTTCCTGAATTCTTAATAGCTTGAGCAGTGACAGGACTCACATTAAGGAATTTCGCTAATCCGTGTATTCCGCGAATTTGTTTTGGTTCAGCCTTATTGGTAAAATGTTTTTCAAATGCTCGTTCTACTGCCTTTTCAATTTTTGAATCCAAAGATTCCAGATCGTTTTCTCCCAATAAAATAAGTTTTGCTTCCATAATTATTCTATTTAATATGTTGTCACCAAATAAATAAAATGTGGTTTTCTAAAACATTATATAATATTGGATTTATAATAACCTTTTTTCAAAGGTGAATAAATAAACAATAAGCTGTTGTTAACCAACTTATTGGAGAGTGATTTTTAATACAAAAGTAGTTTTGAGATATACTAATATTTGAATCAAGAATATTAAAGTGCTATAATACCTGGAGTCTAAGACAGACCATATCAGATAACTTATCAACAATTATTTTATCATTCTTATTTGACTTAAGTCTAGTTTTAAGATTGGTTGATATATGGCTAATCAAGGTAGGGGAACAACCTAATTGTTTTGATATTTCTACTCGTAAACCGGATCGTATTTTCTTATAGCCTTTCAGATGATCTGGATCATATAATGTGAGGACCACTGCCACGAAATATTCCTTTTTTAAATTCTCTCTTTTGAAAGATATTAACGGGCTACTATAAACAACCCTTTTAATTTTGGGTAATAAACCTAAGTTTTCAACTTTAGGGAATTGCACTAACTCTTCTACGATATGATGATATTTTTTATCTAGTTTTCGGTACAATATTTCATAATTGATAGGTGGCATATAAAATCATTTTTAGCAAACCTATGAAAAGAGGCATTCAGAAAACAAAAAAAATAATTTATTTAATTATTCAATCATTTTAATGGCTTCGATCTGGCTTTCGTCATCAACCTTATAATATCTGTGAAATGCTCTACTATTAGCAACATGGCCACTCATTGAAGCAATAACCTCATTTTTAACTGTTTTGTGTAGTAAACCTACAAATGTTCTGCGAGCCATATGGCTTGTTGCTATCGTATGTAATGGGACAATTTCATTTTCTTTTGTTTGTGGGTTAAGTCTTACAACTGGCCTATTCAATTCAACTTTTTCAAATAATTGTTTAAGATATTCATTATACCGTTGATCACTAATATAGGGTACTAGCTCACCACCTGGTAAATTGTATTTATTGATAATTGACCAGGCTTTATCTGAAAGTGGAACTTTGCAAACAGTTGTATTTTCATTCTTCGTTTTACCCGGGATATAATGAATAAAACCGTCAATTATATTCGATTTTCTTAGCGTACAAAAATCACCAACCCGACACCCTATGAAACATTGTAATATAAACATATCTCTAACCCGATTAAGCTTTTCATTTTCCAATTCAGCATTGTAAAGTTTGTCCCTCTCCTCTTTTGTCAAATATATAGGCTGTCCATAAACTTCAGGTTCTATATTAAAATCCTTGAAGGGATCTGTTTTAGTCCAGTCATTCCTAAGTGCATAATTAATAAAGGATCTTAGCCTCTGTAATTGGTTGGAAATGGTATTGTCACATTTGGGAGACTCTTTATCTGTTTTAAGATAATTCCGAAATGCTTGTAGCATTGTTGTGTTGAATTCGTATAATGTGAGGTTGCTTTTAAATGCTTTAAGATGATTTAACACAACTGTCATATGCTTTTTTCTTGTATCACTCAAACCGGCGTTATCAATATAAAATTCAAAATAATAAAACAGATTCTTGTTATTTATCGTTCTGCTTTCTTCATTAATTGCAGCCCTTAATTTTGCTAATAGTTGTTCTTTGGTCGGGGTATTTTCTGAACCATCAAACAAAGTATTTACAGCACTCTCAAGACTTATTAATCTGCCATTGATAGTTTTAGAACTAACATTATCTTTATTGAATGTATTTTTATTAACTCTTTGAATTTTAATTCCATCATCTGTGCTGTATTTCCAGCTTTTTATATCAATTCGGTAACCGGTATAAAACATCATCTTATTTCCGTTCCAGGTTACTGCCATATTTATAGGAACATTCTTTTCAATTAGTTTGCCATTAGTCTTGCGCTTTTCTACATAAAACGACACCTGATGTTTACCTTTTCTAGCCATTATATTTGAATTATTTACATACAAATTTACATATATTTTTTAATTTAATCTATTATAATAAAAATATATCAAACATGCTATAAGCGTCTATTTACATATGCATAAGTAGAATATAATGAAATCTAATGAAATGAGTAAAAATGAAATTTGGATTCCCGCCGCGATCACAAAACTGTTTGGAGTGTGAGTATTGAGCAAAAGAGCAAATATTTCACACTCCATTTTTTATTTCTCAATACTTAAACTCAAACTCAAACTTGAAGTTTATTCTAAAGCTAAAAAAATTAACCAAGCGGTTTCATGTAATACCCAAAACATCAAAAGGTTTTTGAAATTTTTAATATTAACGCATGATTATTATTCAGTACTGATTTTACATCTGAAAGTGACTCATCGTTTCGATAATGAGTATATACCAGGTATAGATTTCCGCCGGGCATAAATTCCCAGGAATAAGTTAAATTAAAATTAAAATCATTCGCAAAATACTCAGTGTCATAAATATGTATTTGATTGGGTTGAATGATTAACCTGAGGTTCATTTTATCCATAATATTATAGTCTGCTTTAATACCATGAATAGTTTGCCGATATGTACTCTGATAATCAGATCCTTCAATATCAATATAATTTATGGAATAGTTAATCTGAGATTTGGAGCCCAACTTCAAAAAGGCCTCTCCTGAATAATTATTTGACTTCGATTTTCTTATTAAATTATTATTGTAATTCAATGAAACTCCGAATTTTTTTGAAGTATCGGTATTTAATGAAAATTCAAATATTTTAGCCCAATGGTCAATTAAAACAAAGTTGCTTATTGCATCGTGATAAACCGTATTATCACCAAAGGCATTTTGATTCCTGAACCGAAATTGTTGTCTGATATTCGGATAATAGTTAATTGTTGTTACCCAATTACCCAGTAAATCACCTAAATTAACGGTACTTTCAAGTGAATTCATATCAACAAAATAGGCATTCCCGGGGTTGCTGTATAAATCGTATCTGTCTAATATGTTTAAAATAGTGGTTTTTCTAAACATACCATTTTCATTATAAAAAGTATATCCCATATATCCGCACAGTATGGTTTCATTTGATAATACCGGAAAACCGATAATTTCGGGATTATAAAACTCCGAATATAATTTTGTAACCAATCCCAATTCCCAGTTTCTGTTATACCATTCTATTCTGTTCCCGTTTCCCCATTCATTTTTAATACTTATGGGTGAGTTCATTATTTGATATTTAGTAGAAATACTCAATTGTTTGTTAAAGAAAAACAAAATACCTTTCACAGATGCATCATAATTATAATCTTTAAAGTAATCTGAATTAAGGCTTTTTAACCCGGATACTACTTCAAACTGATACTTCTTATTGTCGGAAATCCTAAAATCTGTCAAACCCCAAAAAGTATTTTCATTATCGAGCACCGTTGTTAAGTCGAATTTGGTTAATTCGTTGGTGTGCCTGTATTTTAGTCCATAATCTATAGAATTAATATTTCGTGTATTTACTTCAATTTCTGAATATAAATCACTTGATTCTGTAAAAAAGGGTCTCTTTTCAGGGTAGATGGTTGGTAAATCGGTCACATTTATAATTTGCTGATCGGTTTCAACCTGTGCAAAATCAGGGTTTATAGTAGCAATAACTTCAGACGAAGGCGTTGGTGTATATTTTATTTCGCCTCCAATTTTACCTTGATAAAAAACTGAATCTTTCAATTTGTTATAATCAGCAAATCCATACAAATAGGGTGTAAATTGTATTTTTTTCGCCTTCTTGATATTATAAATATCCGTCTTTTTGTAGAAGTCACTGACCCTGAAAGGTATATTTTTATCGATTAACTGATTGATACTTTTTTCCTGTTTAAATGCATAGGTTCTTGAAAACATAAGTCCCCATGTTTGTTTATCAGCATTTTGAAAACTAATTGAGGTTAACGGTAATTTTAATTCAAAGGTCCATAAACTATCATAAACCTGCGTTTGTGAAACAAAAATGGCATCCCATTTAAAATCCATATTTCCTGTTGCATCTAAGGTTCCATCCACCTGGGCATTTGCCGGATTAATAGCAATAAAATAAGCCGAATTTCCATTTTTCAATGGATCTAAAGCCAAATAAATACAATCTCCGTTTAAGATTTTTGAATCGTCTTTTCTGCCTTTATTTGCAGAAATAGTAGCTTTATTCTGGTACAATTTACCGGCTATATAAATATTTTCCTTATCATAATTAAAGTAAATTTCAGTTTTAACAGCTGAGGGTTTGAAAATATCGGGTTCAAATTGAACAAAACTGTTAAATACTTCTGATTTCGACCAGAATAATTCATTAATAATACCATCAATTGTTATTGTTTCAGTTGCTTGTGTCTGAGCCCAAATGGGTTTAAAATAAAAAAGCACAATTGATAAAAAAGCAATAATATGTTTTAAACATAATTTTTTTGTTTTCATAATTTTCTCTGTTTTTAAATTGTTGGGCAAAACAACAGAGAAAAAGAGTGGAAATAATTGACACAGATCAATAAAATCAGCCCGTATATTTTTTTCTTACCCTGCTTAAAGTCTCAAAACTTATACCCAGATAGGAAGCCAGATATTTCATTGGGACTCTGTTAATTAAGTCAGGTTTCGACTTCATGAAATTATTGTATTTATCGAATGCTTCTTTTTCTGAAATCTTCATTGAAAAATTAAAGGATTCAGAAATATCCATTCGAATTAAATGATTGGTAAAAGCCAACCAGTTGCTGGAAAGTGAATAAAGTTTATTCAGATCTGCAAATGAAAGTATCAGCATTTCACTTGGTTCAATAGCCTGAATGGCAATTGGGCTATTATCCGGATGTAAACTGGAAAGCAATACATAAATAAACTCATTTACATTGCAAAAACATGTCGTAATTTCATTACCTTTTTCATTGATATAATATGATCGGAATATCCCTTTGGTAATAAAACCCAAATGAGTAATTTTTTGATTAAAACTTATAAAGTGCTCTTTCTTTTTTAGTTTTAAGGGTTCCAGGAATTCTTTTGCCAAATCCAAATCGGCATTGGTTAATATATGAAATTGAGAAAGACTAGCTTTAAATTTTTCAAAATCACCCTGTTTAATCATGTCCCTTTATTAATGTGTTATAATTATTTTTTTAAAGTTAATTCCTTAATTCATTTATTCCAGGGTTCTGACATCAACCATGGCTGAGAAATATCTACTTATTTTGGTTTTATCATAATAAAAGTAAAACCATTTAAAGAAATTTCCAACATCTGACTTATTTAAGAAGCATGTATTTTTAAAAAACAATAGTAATTACTACATTGTTGACTCATAAACGATTCAGTTTATGGTGTTCAGTTTTTTCAACCATAATTGCAACAAATTGAAATTCAGTGTATTCAAACCGGGTATTTTTAAAAACTTACTAAAATTCCATTTCGAATATAAGTTTTTTATTCTTTATATGCTTTTCGGCGGATTGTGGATTAAATTCTCTGATATGGCCTTAAGCAAGATTGTTAACGATGCTGAACTAATAACAAAAATCCAGACTTATAAAGGCTGGTTTTATGTATTAATTACAGCATTACTATTTACCTTTATCCTGAAACAGCATCTGAATAAAGTCAGAAATGCAGAGCAGGAGGCTGTCAAAAGCGACCAGCTTAAGACACTGTTTATACAGAACATTTCGCACGAAATAAGAACCCCGATGAATGGCATTCTCGGTTTCACTAATTTATTAGCCAGTCGAAAACTTGAAGAAGATACCAAAAACAGATATCTGACAATAATAAAAAGCTGTTCCTTACAGTTATTGTCTATAGTTAACGATGTGCTTGATATTTCACTAATTGAATCGGGAAATTTAGAACTCAACAATCACAACTTCAACCTTAACACGCTATTAGATGAGGTAACCAATACTTTTTTACCTAACGTAAAACCTGAAATTAAAATTGAACTTACTAAGGGACTACAGGACCCTAAAGGTATGATTGTGTCAGACAGAGTTAAACTTCAGCAAATACTTAATAATTTAATTAACAATGCATTAAAATTCACTGAAAAGGGTTCAGTACAAATTGGCTATTATATAAATAATAATACTATTGAGTTTTATATTAGAGATACCGGTATAGGTATCCATGAAAATTTACAACCTCATATTTTCGACCGCTTCTCAAAAAATCATGAAGGATTCGATAAGTTTTACCAGGGTGTAGGGCTTGGATTGGCAATTTGCAAAGGGCATCTGGAACTTTTAAAGGGTAAAATCTGGTTAAACTCTGTTGAAGGCCATGGTTCTACCTTTTATTTTGCTATTCCTTATATTCCGGCAAAAGCAGGCGTTGAAATAAAAAATGCCGGTTTAACCAAACCAGCATTCAAATAATTATGTTACAATAATAAATTACCAGCCTAAAATATAAGCAAAAACCAAAGGTGCCACAATGGTAGCATCCGATTCAATAATAAATTTAGGTGTATGTTCTTCCAATTTTCCCCAGGTTATTTTTTCATTTGGAACGGCTCCTGAATAACTGCCATAACTGGTAGTTGAATCGCTGACTTGGCAAAAATACGACCATACCGGTATGCCTGTTAATTGTAAATCCTGGTGCAACATAGGTACCACGCAAATTGGGAAATCGCCGGCAATTCCGCCTCCTATCTGGAAAAATCCAATCCCATTATCACCACAATTATTTTGGTACCACTCCGCCAAAAACATCATATATTCTATTCCTCCTTTTATAGTTGATGGAATGGTAAGTCCTTCAATACAATGGGCGGCAAAAAAATTACCACAGGTCGAATCCTCCCAGCCCGGAACAATAATCGGAATATTTTTTTCTGCAGCAGCTAATAACCATGAGTCTCTGGGATCAATCTGGTAATACTGTTCCAAAACACCATCGAGCAATAACTGGTAAAAAAACTGGTGTGGAAATTGCCTGCGGTTTTCTTCACGTGCCTGAATCCACACATCTACCAGGTGTTTCTCGATACGGCGCATGGCTTCCTCTTCAGGTATACAGGTATCGGTTACCCGGTTAAAATGATGATCGAGTAATTTTTTTTCCTCAGCAGGCGACAAGTCACGATAATTCGGAACTCTTTTATAATAATCGTGTGCCACCAGGTTAAAAACATCTTCCTCTAAATTGGCACCGGTGCAGGTTATAATATCCACTTTATCCTGCCTGATCATTTCAGCTAGTGATTTACCTAATTCAGCAGTACTCATTGCTCCGGCCAGGGTGATCATCATTTTATTACCCATGGTAAGTTGCTCCTCGTAAGCCCGGGCAGCATCAATTAACGCAGCAGCATTAAAATGCCGGTAATGCGTTGTTATAAACTGAGAAACGGGTCCTTTTTTTTCCATCATTTAATGCCTAAATTGGTTTATTCATTATAACCTAAAATATTAAGCATATCGTCAACGGTTTGTTCGTTGCGGTACACATAATCAATAAAATTCCCTTTTTCGTCACGATCGACAATTACGTGCTTTGGAGCCGGTATTAAACAATGTTTTATACCACCGTATCCACTGATGGAATCCTGATATGCCCCGGTATGAAAGAAACCAAGGTATAAAGGTTCTTTATCCTTATCGTCAAAAGTCGGCAATAATATTTGCTGATTCAAATCCTCAGAGTTGTAATAATCGGAATGGTCGCAGCTGATACCGCCAATATTTACCCGTGCATATTCATTTTCCCATTTATTTACAGGCAGTAAAATGAATTTTTCATAAATCGACCATGCATCTGGAATGGTATTCATTAGGCTGTTATCAATAATATACCATTTTTCCTTGTCGTTCTGCTGTTTCTGTTCAATCACTTTAAAAACAATAGCTCCACTCTCCCCTACGGTATACTTGCCAAATTCGGTAAATATATCAGGTTCAGTAACTCCTTCGGCTGAACACAAATTTTTAATATTATTTACAATTTCACGAATCATGTATTCGTAATCGTATTCAAAACCAAGGTGATTCCTTATTGGGAATCCACCACCAAGATTTAATGAATTTAAGGATGGGCAAACTTTTTTCAGCTCAATGTATTTTGAAACGGCTTTGTTAAATTCGCCCCAATAATACAAACTGTCTTTGATACCCGAGTCAACAAAGAAGTGAAGCATCTTTAGTTCCAGGTTCGGATTGTCCTTAATTTTTTTATTATAGTAATCAAGTATCTCGGTATGCCGGATACCTAGTCTTGAGGTGTAATAGGCCGATTGTGGTTCTTCATCAATTGCCATCCGAATGCCTACCTGGATTTTTGTATCACCTGAAAGTTGTGTAATACGATCGAGCTCCTTTGGGCTGTCAAGCACGATAATACTGTTTTTAAAACCCATTTTTTTCAAACGGAGAATTTTAACAATATAATCGTCAGTTTTATAGCCATTATGCACAAGAATGCGCGATTTATCAACCTCGCCTTTTTTTAAAAGCTTTTCAATTAAATCGATATCAAATGATGATGAAGTTTCAATATTTACGTTATGTTTTAAAGCGGCACTTATAACATGGTGAAAGTGACAACATTTTGTACAATAACAATAATGATATTTTCCTTTATATCCACTGGCCTTTATGGCACGATTAAATAAATTACGCGCCCGTTTTATCTGGTCGCCAATACGCGGCAGGTAAACAAGTTTAAACGGGGTACCATATTTTTCGATGAGATATTTTAGCGAAACGCCATGGAAGGTAAGGTATTCATCTCTTAAATCAAATCCCTCTTGAGGGAAATAGTAGCTTTGATCTACCAAATCGAAATAACTGTTTTTCATCATTACAGAACCATAAAAAGTGTGTTTAAGTTTTTTGCAAATTAAGTTTAAATTTTTAATTTTTTTTTAAAAAAATAAATTCAATAAAATCTTATATGTATCTATTTTTTAGGTGGTTATTGTTTGTTGCATTTTTTTAATTATAAAAAGGGAACCCGATAAACATCAAATTTTTATCTATTACTATAATTATGGTGATTAACGATTAATTGTCCGGGAGTTTTTTAGAATTAAACTTAGGCTTTTAATTACATTTGCAAAAAATTTACAGATGGAAAATAAACAATCAAATATTCGTGCTTTGCTTTTGAGTAACGATGAAAAGATAGTTAAGGAAAATATTGAAAAACTAAGGGAATCGGGCACCGACAATGATTTAGTTTTACTGGCTGAAATTTATAAAAATATAGAACCCAATGACATTAAATTTTCGATCAGCCAGTTATTCAGCGATGTTCAAAACCAAAAAAGTACCGATACTATCGTCAGGCTTATAAAAACCACCGACGACAAAAGCGTGCTTAAAATGCTGATCTCATCCTGTTGGCAATCAAGGCTGAATTATATTGATCATTTTGAATTATTTATCGATATGCTGTTACACGAGCCTTTTGAAATTGCTTTTGAGGCTTTCACGGTTATTGAAAGTTTCGAGGAAATCACCACGCAATCAAGAATTTCAGCACTGGTTGAATATGTTAATAAGAATTTAGAAACATGTAAACCTGAGAACACTGGGTTGGCTGATGACCTGGTAAAAATTATTGAAAATTACAGCCTATAAAAAAACCCGGATTTACCGGGTTTTTATTATTCAAAATTCGAAAAATATTTCATAAACTGGGTGCGCTGATAAATTGCCGGATCAGGTATTGACCGGCAACTCATCAATCCCCGGATACTGTCAACAGTTTCAAAACCCCTTTGTCTCATCCATTTCTCCA
>JBJKSB010000025.1:0-38164 GCA_046704385.1 Bacteroidales bacterium
CTACAGGGGGCGAAAGCCCGGACTTTAGAAGTATTGTAGAATGCAAGTTAAATCCAAAATTTAAACCATTTATTTTGTCGGGAGCCGATTTTGAAGAAATTGCTGAACATAGCAGAATATTGCAACCCGATATAATGATAGGACATAGCAAAGGATATTATATTGCCCGTGAGTTAAAAATACCGATGGTAAGAGTCGGATTCCCCATCCACGATCGTCTGGGTGGCCAAAGATTATTACATGTAGGTTATGAAGGAGCTCATCGGTTGTTCGAATCCATCGCCAATGCATTAATTGAATACAAGCAGGAAAATAGTCCGGTGGGATACAAGTATATGTAGGTCAAGTATCAAGTAATCAGTGAAAAGCAAAAAGTAAAAAAGTAGAAAGTAGAAAGTAGAAAGTAAACAGTAAACTGTTACAGAGCGGAGTGTAAGTAACCAACAACTACTAATAATATATACAGGATACAGATAATTAAAAACAAAAGGTTATGGTAAATATTGAGAATCATCCGTGTTTTAATAAAGATGTCAAAGGAACTTATGGCAGAGTGCATTTACCGGTAGCACCTAAGTGTAATATCCAGTGCAACTATTGCAATCGTGATTACGATTGTGTTAACGAGTCGCGTCCCGGGGTAACTACCCGTGTTTTACAACCCCGGCAGGCGGTTGATTATCTTAAAGAACTTCGGGTTAATCATCCTGAATTGATTGTGGCTGGTATTGCAGGACCAGGTGATCCATTTGCCAATCCTGATGAAACCATGGAAACGCTCAGGTTGGTACGTAAGGAAATACCTGAGATGATATTATGTTTGTCGACCAATGGGCTGAACCTGGCACCCTATATTGATGAATTGGCTGAGCTTGATGTCAGCCATGTTACCCTCACAATAAACGGAACCGATCCTGATATGCTTTCGGACATATACCGATGGGTTAGGGTGGGGAAAAAAGTTTACCGATGTGAGGAAGGTGTAAAAATATTACTCAGAGAACAGTTGAAATGTATCGGATTGTTGAAACAAAAAGGTATTACGGTAAAAATTAACACTATAGCTATAAGTGGACTAAACATTCCGTTTATACCTGTTTTGGCATATGAAGTATCCACGCTTGGAGCCGATGTGATGAATGTAATTCCCTTATATCCTGTAAAAAGTACTCCTTTTGAGGAGTATGAGGAACCAACTCCGGCGCTTATGAAGGACCTGCGAAAAATGGTGGCGAATTACATTAAACCTATGAAACATTGCGCCCGTTGCAGGGCTGATGCAGCAGGATTATTGGGAAAAGATATCAAGGAAAGTACCCAATTGCTGCGCGATTTTGCAATCAAAAAATCAGCAAGCGATAAAGAGCGAAAATATGTTGCCGTAGCTAGTTACGAAGGATTGTTAGTGAATCAGCATCTTGGAGAGGCTGAAAAATTATTCATTTTTAATGAAACACCATCGGGATACCGGTTGGTTGGAGAACGTGCAACTCCATTGAAAGGCACGGGATTAGAACGTTGGGAAACATTGGTCGCACAAATTGATGATTGTAAAGCAATATTGGTGTCAGGTGTAGGTTCTACCCCTTATAATTTCATTAGTAAATCAGGGATCGAAATTATCGAAATGAGCGGCCTTATTGATGAGGGTCTGGATGCAGTTTATAAAGGCAAACAGCTTAAAATGGTTAAAAAGCGTGATATGTTCAAATGCGGAAGCGAATGTTCCGGCACCGGAACCGGCTGTGGATAAAATAAAATTCTTCTTGTAACGATTATACCAGAATAATTTAGACCAACGAGAAAATCATTTTTTATCTAATCCGCCATTTGGCGGAAGTAATGATTTTCTCTCACCCTTTAGGGACAGGGTAAATAGAGAAAATCAGTTGCGGATTGAGATATTAAAGTGAATATTAAAAAAACTGAAAACAGTATAAATTATTGATACAACTAAACAAAATTAATATCTAAATATAATTTATTATGAAGAAGCCTGATTATCACATCTTAGTTTGTAACAGTTACCGGGTAGCTGGTGATGCTCAAGGGTATTGTAACAAAAACGGGTCTGCTGATTTTATTCAATACATTTCTGAGGAGTGCTCCGATCGTGGATTAGATGTAGCTGTGTCGACCACAGCCTGTCTGAATGTATGTTCACAAGGACCAATAATGGTAATACAGCCATTAAATCTATGGTACGGAGCCATAACGGAAGAGAAAATTGATGAAATTCTTGATGCTCTTGAAGAAGGAAGTGCTGTTGAAGAGTACCTGATTGCAGATTAAGTTAATTGGGTCAAGGGTGGGATGAATCGCAATGAGTTACTATCAATAGCCATTTGTTTATTTTGATATGTGCTCATTGCCTCACCCGATATTTGATTCAAAAGAATTCACGGATTTTGACTCTTATGCCTCTTATATAGCCGCTGCTATCATGCAAACACACCTCAGCGACAGCGCACTTTGGTGAAATTCAATTTTAAAATTTTTAATAAAGATGGAATAATTCAATAGCTTATGGAGATCTATATTGTGGATACCACGCTGCGTGACGGCGAGCAGGCACCGGGTGTTATTTTTAAAAACCAGGAAAAATTTGAGATAGCTCAAATGCTTGATAAACTTGGAATTGAAGAAGTTGAAGTGGGTACACCCGCTATGGGAGTTCAGGAGCAAAATATAATTCGTAAAATTGCCACATCAGGTTTCAATTTTAAAACGATAAGCTGGTGCAGGGCTTTAAAAAGTGATATTAATCTTGCAGCCAATTGCAAAACAACAGCCGTAAGTATTTCATTCCCGGTTTCAGTAATTCAACTGGATGCCCTTGAAAAAAGCCTGCAATGGGTAAAAAATGAGATTCCCGAATTGATAAAGTATGCTCGAAATTATTTTGAATACGTTTATATCGGTCTTCAGGATGCATCACGTTGTGAAATGAAAGATTTAATGGAAGTGATCCGCCTGGCTATATCATCTGGTGCTGACAGAATCAGAATTGCAGATACAGTAGGAATCTTAACCCCGATAGATACCATGGAAATTTTTACCGGTTTAAGTGCTGAATTTGCAGGTTTCGATTTTGAATTTCATGCGCATAATGATTTGGGAATGGCTACAGCCAATGCTTTTATTGCCATTAAATACGGAGCAAAAGGCATTAGTGGGACAATCAACGGTATTGGCGAAAGGGCCGGAAATGTACCTGTTGAGGAATTAATGATGGCCCTATATCTTAAGAATCATGAATCAAAATATAATATCAGTTATATTAATTCAATTTGTAACTATGTGGCTTTAAGTTCAAGGGTTGAGCTACCTAAAAACAAACCCGTTTGTGGAGCAAATGCATTTACACACGAAACCGGTATTCATGTAAAAAGCGTGCTTAAAAATAAACTTTCCTACCAGCCATTCGACGAAACTTTGATAGGATTGCATACGAATACCATCATTATTGGCAAACATAGCGGCAGGGCTGCCATTAAGCATTTTTTTAATAAACTGGGTGAGAATCCAAGCGCCCAACAAATAAAATTGTTACATGAAAAAATTCATGAAAACATTTTATTATGCGGAAAGATACCAACGGAAAGATTATTACTAAATATTTATAATGGTATAAGATATACTTCCAAATTTCGGCATTAATGCTATACTTATAAGGTTACCGTGATAATTTTTAAAAATTCTGTCAAATTTTAAAAATCTTTAAAATGGATAATAAGTTGCTTAGTGAAGGATTGGCATATTTAGAAAAACTTGAAAATGTAAATCCTGCCACATCAAGGTTGGGTAACGAAGTGTTATTTAATTTTGTCTCAATTGGAATTGAAACGGTTTTAACAGCCGTTTTGATGAACTATAATCGTATGGTTGATCATAGTGGAATTTTGCGATTATTGCGCGAGCTTGAAAAAATTGAACCTGTAAACCAGAGCTGGATTGATACAGCCAGATTCTTGAACCGTTTTCAAAGTTATTGTTCGTTGGAACCCATACCGGTTAGTATCCCTGATAAAAGCGATTTAATAAGAATACTGGATTTTGGAAAAGATATTCAACGATATGGAGTATCGAAATTAAGTTCGATATAATCACTAAAGAAAGACAAAAATCAATAGGCTTTTTATTTAGTATAATGGGTACGGGTAATTTCTTAAATAAAAAGGTTATGTATTATCGTTGAAAATACTTAATCGTTTGCGTGGATAAAATGAATGATTAATAATTGCTGAAATTATTAAAGAAAAATTTTGAGACCAGATAGGCTAAGGTTGCGTGGAAAATTGATTTATGAATCAATACCCTTGTTTAGAACTCGAATAATTTAAAATATATACAAAATATCATAATATACTCTCAAAATATTGGGGGTATGATGTAAAAAAAACATCTTTTTGTTAATTTTGGGTATGAATTAATAAATAAATCGGCAAAAACAATGAAGTGTCCAAAGACTCTTAATGTTTGTTATGGTGTTAAAGAATTGAATTTGTTATCGGAGATAAGTTCGCGTTTAATGCGTAGTAAAAATATGCATACTGAACTCTATCCTATACTTCAGTATTTGTGTGAACATCTGGATGCCGAAAATGCTGTTTTAAGTGGAGTTGATCAACAAACAAAAACCATAAGTATTCAAATGGCTTATGGTTTAAATAAGATACAAAAGGATCGCGGGCAATATAAAATAGGCGAAGGAATAATAGGACGAGTGGTTGAAATGGTTCAGCCGGTTGTTATTCCAAAAATATCCAAATCAAATTTATTTTTAAATCGTACCAATGTAAGCCTGACTAAAGAGGGTGAGGAGATGACTTTTGTTTGCGTTCCTGTTTTAATAGATGGAAAGGTTGAAGGAACGTTGAGTATCATGCGTAAGTACAATGAAAATATTGATATTGAAGAAGATAAACGTCTGCTTTCCATAATAGGAGGGCTTATTATTCAGGCAGTTAAGGCCAGTAACGAACGAAAGTCGGAATTAGACAAATTACGTGAGGAGAATAATGTCTTACAATCGCGGCTCACCGATAGCAAACAATCGTTTGATATGATTGGAAATTCGGGCAAAATGCTTGACGTTATTAACTTAATTAAAATGGTTGGCCCAACTCAGTCAACGGTTTTGATCAGAGGTGAAAGCGGTTGTGGAAAGGAATTGGTGGCAGAGGCTATTCATGCCTCAAGTCAGGTACATAAAAGCCCTTTAATTAAGGTAAACTGTTCGGCTTTACCTGATAGCCTGATTGAAAGCGAACTGTTTGGTCATGAAAAAGGGGCTTTTACCGGTGCCGATACCCTACGTAAAGGTCGGTTCGAAATGGCTGATGGTGGAACTATTTTTTTAGATGAGATTGGTGACCTTCCGTTAACTACTCAGGTAAAATTATTACGAATTTTACAGGAGCGGGAATTTGAGCGGGTTGGTGGAACACAAACCATTAAGGCAAATGTGCGTATTGTTTGTGCAACCAACAGGGACCTGGAGTCTCTTATTGTTGAAAACAAGTTTCGTGAAGATTTTTACTACCGGATAAATGTATTTCCAATTTTTATACCTTCATTACGTGAGCGCAGAAATGATATCCCCCTGCTTGCCGATCACTTTATTTCGAAATTCAATAAAAGAAACAATGCTAACATAAAAAGGATTACCACTTCAGCTATTGATATGTTAATGGTTTATAAATGGCCCGGCAATATCAGGGAGTTGGAAAATGTAATTGAGCGCGCCTGTATACTAACTACCGATGGAGTTCTACATAGTCATCATTTACCACCAACACTGCAAACAGCTGATTCCTCAGGGACTCAATCCACAGGTGGAATGACCTTTTTTGTCGAAAAATTAGAGCGGCAGCTTATTCGTGAAGCATTGGTTACAAACCGTGGTAATATGGCCAAAGCAGCCCAGCAGTTACAGATTACTGAACGCATGTTAGGCACCCGGGTTAAGAAATATGATATAGAGGTGTGGCGGTTCAAAATTTAGAAAACTTACCATTTTTTGAGTACCTAACATTTCTATCTTTTTTATTTCTTCCTGTTAGCAGAAAATAATGAATGATTAGGAAAATTAATTGTATTTGTTACAATTTTATAAAGATGTTTTCAATTTAATTAATAATTTGCATGCCAGTTCAATTAAAGGTTGTTCAACAGATAATTACATTAAATAAAAAACATAATATTGTAACCAATGAATACTAAACTTTTTTCACTGATCATTTCAGCAATTTTTTGGAGCTCAACATTATCTGCCCAAAAATCCAATAAACAGGTTCCTGGTAAGGTTATCAGAGTTATAAGCGCCGATCTTAATAAAGAAAAAGGAACTACTAATACAATGTTTAAAGAGTGTATTGGTGCCGGAAGAGCCAATGAAGGATTGCGTGCCGATTGGCAGCAGCAACTGGCCATGACAAAAAAAGATTGTGATTTTAAATACATAAGGATGCATGGGCTGCTAACCGATGATATGGGAGTTTATAAGGAGGACCGAAACGGGAATCCTGAATATAATTTCCAGTATATGGATGTTTTGTACGATTATCTATTAAGCATTGGTATGAAGCCTTTTGTTGAACTGGGATTTATGCCGTCGGCACTTGCCAGTGGCAGTCAAACTATTTTTTGGTGGAGAGGAAATGTTACCCCGCCAAAAGATTACGACAAATGGGCCGGCCTGGTTGAGGCATTGGTTAAACATTATACCGAAAGATACGGTGTCGACGAGATAAAAACCTGGTACTTTGAGGTATGGAATGAGCCCAACCTATCAGGATTTTGGGCGGGTACACAGGAGGAATATTTTAAACTTTACCAATATGCAGCAAAAGCAATTAAAGCTGTTAACAAAGATTACAAAGTTGGTGGACCGGCAACAGCGGGAGCAGCCTGGGTTCCGGAGATGATAGATTTTTGTAATAAAAATAATGTGCCAATCGATTTTATTTCCACGCATTCTTATGGAGTAAATCAAGGGTATTTGGATGAATTTGGATCAAGAGGAACCCGGTTATCAAAAGATAAATGGAGTGTTAGTGGTGATATTTTGAATTCACGCAAGCAGATACAAAACTCTGCAAAACCCGGACTTGAATTGCATTACACCGAGTGGAGTTCATCTTATACGCCAGCCGACCCGATTCATGATAGTTACCATGAAGCAGCCTACATATTGGAAAAAATTAAACAGGTAGGTGATGCCGCTAATTCAATGTCGTATTGGGTATTTACAGATATTTTTGAAGAGCCGGGTCCACGGTTTACACCCTTCCATGGCGGATTTGGGTTGGTGAATTACCAGGGGATTAAAAAGCCTGCTTATTATTCTTACGAATTAATGAATATGCTGGGCAATACTGAACTGATAAATGCTGACAGCTCGTCGTGGGTTTGTAAAGACAGCAAAGGCGATGTGCAGGTATTGTTCTGGGACTTTACTTATACACTTCCTGAAGATACGATAAACGATCAGCAATATTATATTCGCGATTTACCATCAAAAAGCAAGGGAAACGTCAAAGTGGAATTGTCAAATTTAGCTGCGGGTAATTATCAACTGGATGTTTACCAGGTGGGTTACCGGGTAAACGATGCTTACACCAATTACTTCGACATGAAAAGGCCGAATCAGTTAACCAAACAGCAGGTGGATGAGTTAAAAAGCAAAAACAATGGTTCTGCAATATCTACCGAGCATATAAAAATTGATGCAAAAGGAAAGTTTGTTAAGGAAATTCATGTTCGGGAGAATGATGTTTTTATGCTGAGCCTTAAAAAGCTACAATAATAAACTTTGCGTGTATTTAGTCAGGTTTGTACTGACTAAATACTTATATCTTTTATCTTAAAGTACCATTCTTAAAGGTATCATGTTCGATATAACAAATCCCATTTTACTATAAAAATTCCGGGCTTTAAAATTATCACTGTCAGTAAGTAGCGTGATACGCATGCAACCATGTTGCTGTGCAAAATTAATCGCATGTTTTAGTAAAATCGAACCCAGTCCTTTATTACGAAAATCCGGATGGATAACCATATCTTCAAGTATGGCAACTTTACCCCCCATTGCCGTGCTAATGGTATATAAAAGGTTGACCATACCTATACATTTCTCATCTGTTTTAATTACCAAAAGCTGGCCTGTTTCCTGATTATCCATAATTAATTTAAGACCACGGAGTTGTGTGTTGGGTGATGGTGTAAAATCAGCTTCCTGTGTAAATAAAAATTGGAGCAATTGTGCCATTGCTTCTAAATCGTTGTAGGTAGCAGTGCTAACTGTATAGTTTTTTTTCATGGCATTAATTTTATATTAAAAAAACTACCAGTGCAGCTAAAATGGTTGCAGTAACTAACAACGTTGCATACATCAAAAATATGACTGATAGCTTTAAAAAGGTATTTCCCCAGCCCTTGTGATATAATTTTCGGGCACCTATTAAAGAATAAACGGGTACAATGAGTACCAATAAACTTTCGTAACTGGATGGTTTGTCGGGGAATATTAAATTAATAATCAGTAAAACCGATAGTATTACAAATAAAAAGGAGTGCTGGTCGATAGCAAAAATAAGGTGACCTATAAAATATTTATGAGTCTTTCTAAAGAAAAGCCAGAGAAACAGAGCATATGCCGGCATTAAGATAAATAAAAACCATGAGATGTACTTGAAAAAACTGGCTGTGAAAGTCTGAGGGTTGCTTTTTATTTCTTTTAGTTTTTCAATTTCTTCCGTATTATCTGCGTCTTTTTTTTGATTCATTAACGAATCGTTTAGGGTTTTTACTAATTCTTTGTCAATATTTGGCAGGTCGCTGATATTATTAATGGCGGAATTGATGGAATCACCTGCAATTACAAGTGGTGGAATCAAGCTGGTGTCAATTGTTGGGGTAGTTTGCGTAGTGTCAAATGTAATGATGCCCCTTCCATCTTTTATGTCTTTATTGGCTTTTGAATTTAATAAAAGGAAAAACACAAAGCTGACAAAAATATAAAACCGGAACGGAGGCATATATCTTACCCGGTGCCCCATGATAAATTCTTTTTCCATTTTACCAGGCTTAAACAGAATGGTTTTAAGCGTTTTCCATAAGCGGGTATCAAAGGCAAAAATATTGCCCATAAAATCATAAATTAAAAATCCGATTGGTTTCTCATAATCTTTGGTCGATTGTCCACAATTGGGACAATAATTTCCAACAAATCGGGTCTCGCAATTATTACAGATTATATTGGGTTGTTGTACAAAATTATTCTTTTTATTCATGCTGTAACCTGGGTTTATTTGAGTCGGTAAAAATATCAAATTGATTACAATTCCCGAAAAAGAATTGTACATTATAAAATTCAGTTTAATTTTATGTAATATATATATCGTGGGTTATGATAGGATTTAACAACGGCACTTTTCAGGAAGTTACAGAGATAAATATCCCAATTACCAGTTTATCAATAAACCGGGGTTTTGGCGCTTTCGAGTTTTTTGAGGTAATAAATTGTCGTCCGTTTTTTGGTGAAAGACATTTTCAAAGGCTTCAGCATTCGGTTAAAATTCTGAGGTTGAAAAATAGTTTTGTCAGTCAGATAGATCGACTTGTTGATGAATTAATAGCAAGGAATTCCGTTACCAATATCTTTATTAAAATATTTGTATTACCTCATTCTGTAGGTGATACTGAGGCGTATGAATCCGGCTTGTATATTTTCCCTGTTCATATGCCCGAATATCCTGCTGAATGGTATACCAATGGGGCAAGGCTGATTGTGAAAAACTATCAGCGGTTTTTGCCGGAGGCCAAATCGACAAATTATCTGTCGGGGCAATATTGGCAATACGAGTGTGATGAGGCCAATGCGGTTGATGTATTATATTCCGATGGGAACACCTTACAGGAAACTTCACGGGGTAATATTTTTATGGTTAAAGACGGTGTTATATCTACACCAAACAAAAATATTTTAAAAGGAATAACCCGTAGTGTGGTTATTGATATAATAAATTCCCAAAAATGGTTGTTTGTTGAGAAAGATATTTCGGTTAATGAACTATTTGCAGCTGATGAAGTTTTTGTGACCAGTACTACCAAAAAAATTGTTCCCGTTGTGATGATCGATGGAATTAGTATCAATAAAGGCCTGGTTGGAGAAAAATCGGATAAAATCATGAAACTGTTTAAGGAAATGAAAAGTAAATATTGAACACATTTATTTCAGTTGTGTATTAACTTAAAAAACCTAAAAATGAGATATTTAAAAACAAACCTATTATTTATAATTACCTTTTTATGGTTATTATGCTCATGTATGTCGGGCACAAATTGCAGGATAAAAAATACCGAACAAGACGAACTTGAAACTATGGAACTAAAAGTAAAAAAGGAATTGGTAACGTTTCCAGCAGAGGATGATGTTGTAGTTACAGGCGATTTATCTATTCTTGAAAACAAACAAGAGAATCCGTTTATAATACTGTTTCACCAGGCACGATTCAGCCGGGGTGAATATAAGGAGACCTCTGAAAATTTTCTGGAAATGGGTTACAACTGCCTGGCCATCGATCAACGATCGGGTGATTCCATAAATGGTGTGGTTAATGAAACCCATCTGGATGCAGTTAAAAAGGGATTGCCCACTGAATATGCAGATGCAATGCCGGATTTGGTAGCAGCCATTGAATACGTTAAAGACAATTACGATCCTGAAAAGTTATTGATTTTAGGAAGTTCTTATTCAGCATCACTGGCGCTTATTATTGCCGCACAAGAACCTGATTTAGTATCAGCTGTTTTGGCTTTTTCACCCGGCGAATACTTTAAATACGATGATGCAACAATTGAAGAATATGCCAGTGAAATTATGGTTCCTGTTTTTATAACATCGGCTAAAAACGAATATAAAAACTGGAAGAACATATATGAGGCTATTCCTGATACCGAAAAGCAAAAATTTATACCCGATTTTGATGGCATTCACGGTTCAAAAGCACTGTGGGAATCAACTGAAGGCCATGAACAATACTGGAAAGCGGTTAAAAAATTTTTAGATTCGTTATAAGCTGGTCAAATATACCCAGAGATTGGTAAAAACTGCTCTAAGACTACTTAAACCTACTCCAGGATTAATTTAATGAGCTGCACGGTAATCGGAGTGCGACTTTGACTTAGATTCCACGAGTTGCGGTGTGAGTTGTTGATTAGTAGTAATTTAGGTTGATAGTTTTGGTGATGTTGTCAAATGACTCACGCCGTCTATCAAGAAGTTAAATGAAAGACCTGTGGATTTTAGGTTTGAGTCGCGCCCCGATTACATTTAGAAATAATGACATTGGATGAGTGGGATTCCCAAATAGGAGCGGGATTTTGATAATGGTCGCTTGCAGAAATAAAACAAAATGCAAGAATACCCAAATATAATTGCAGCAATGTTTAGCCAAAGTTTCCAACGTTTTCAAAATTAAATTTCTCATTCCCATTTGAAACAAAAAAATATAGAATTAACTTGCGCCGCATTTTACATTGACGATTCCGCACATATAAAAACAGAATGAATATTATCTTATTTAAGCTTGCAATAATTTTATCATTTGCCTTGTTTGTTGCACCCAAACAGGTAAAATACTATTATAGTTTATTTCTGCATATAGTCATTGTGGGTATGAGTACCCTTTGGGCTGTTCAGGAGTTATTTGTTATGGCAAAACCCTTAAAACTGGCATTTATGCTCTTTATGGGACAAAATATAACAATTGAAATCGATCAGCTCTCGGCCTTTTTTATTTTGGTGATAAATTTTACCATGTTAACCGGAATTATATATGCAAAGGGTTATCTAAAACCATATACAGGTAAAAAAAGTGAAACAGAATTTTCCCTGCATTATTTCAATTTTCTGTGGTTACATATATCAATGCTTTTGGTTGTGATGCTTCGCGATGCTTTGGCCTTTTTGGTTATTTGGGAAATAATGTCAATATCTTCATTTTTCCTGGTAATATTCGAAAGTGAAAAAAAGGATAATATAAAAATTGGTATAAAGTATCTGATACAAATGCATATGGCTATTATTTTTTTAATGATAGCTTTCCTGTTAGCTTATGTCAAGAGTGGAGCAGCGTTTAGTTTCGATGGATTATCTGTTTATTTTGAGGCACACAACCCGTTTTATTTGTTTATTCTCTTTTTCGTTGGTTTTGGCATAAAAGCGGGATTTATTCCTTTGCATACCTGGTTGCCACATGCTCATCCTGCAGCGCCTTCGCATGTTTCAGGGGTAATGAGTGGTGTTATGATAAAAATGGGGATTTACGGAATGTTACGGGTATTAACCTATATTCATCACGACTTGTTTAATATTGGTTTATTTATCCTGATAATATCCCTCGCATCTGGTTTAATAGGAGTGTCGCTGGCAATTGTTCAGCACGATGTAAAAAAACTTTTAGCCTATCATAGTATCGAAAATATTGGAATTATTGGCATCGGTATAGGATTGGGAACCATAGGATTGGCCGAAAACTTACCGCTTTTAACGGTTTTGGGTTTTGGTGGTGGCATATTACATATTCTTAACCACTCGCTGTTTAAATCGTTACTGTTTTATACTTCCGGCTCCATTTATCAACAAACTCATACCCGAAATATTGAAAAGTTGGGTGGACTGATTAAAAGAATGCCTAAAACAGCGCTGTTCTTTTTATTAGGAGCATTAGCCATCAGTGGCTTGCCACCTTTTAACGGATTTATTTCTGAATTTTTGATTTATTCCGGAATGTTCAGGTCGCTTAGTTCAGCCGGGTTATTTACCGATGTGGTTTTACTTTTTAGTTTTTCAGGCCTGGCCATAATTGGTGGCTTGGCCATTTTCTGTTTTACCAAGGTTTTTAGTATTGTTTTTTTAGGAACGGCACGTTCCGAAAAAGTCAGCCAGGCCAATGAAGTGGAAGGTTCAATGTTATTTCCTCAATTTTTAATTGGTTTGATGATTGTCCTCATCGGATTTGTACCTGTAATTTTCATGAGACCCTTGGTTCATGTTATTAGTATTTTCTCGTTAAATGCAGAAGCAGTACAGCAAATTATCCCAACATTGAACCATATTAGTTTATCTTCCGGGATTTTTATAGCACTAATTGGAATATTCCGGATGTTACGCTCCTTGCAACAGAAAAACCTGGCCATTAAAAATGAGGCTACCTGGGGATGCGGATATACAGGGGCAAATCCGGCAGTGCATCAATACACAGCGACTTCGTATGCCGATAATTTTGTACAACTATCTTCAAAATTGGTTAATGTTAAAAAAGAATTTAAAGATTATCCTACTGATGAAATTTTTCCGCATGAGCGGGAATTTGAAACCCATTCGGGCGATGTTTTTGAGGATCATTTAATCAGAAAACCCTCCCATAAAATATTGCATGGATTAAAACGAATTGCTGTTTTCCAAACAGGAAAAATACAGCATTATTTACTTTATGCACTGGTGTTTTTGGTGGTTATAAGCATACTCACTTTTTTAAATTGGATATAAGATGTTAAGTTTTATACTGATACTAATTGCTGCTTTATTTATAACAGGTATTATATCGAAGGTAAAAGCGAAAATTGCCGCGCGTAAAATGCCATCGTTTTTTCAGCCTTTTTTCGATGTTGTACGGTTATTTAAAAAAGCTTCAGTTTACAGCACTACAACATCAGTAATTTTCAAAATTGCCCCTTTGGTTTATGTGGCTTCTGTAATCTCAGCAACTTTATTTATACCGGTAGGTTCGCAACACGGAATATTATCTTTCCATGGCGACTTTGTGTTTTTTGCTTATTTGTTGGCTATTGGTAAATTTATGATGATAATTGCCGCAATGGATACTGGCAGTGGCTTTGAAGGAATGGGCGCGAACCGTGAAGCTTTATATTCCATGTTAGTTGAACCGGCATTCTTTATTTTAACCGGTTCCATTGCCCTTTTTACGGATAATATTTCATTTTATGATTTTTTTATACATCTGCATTTAGGAAGTAATTTGTCGTATATAATTGGAATTGCAGCAGTTTATGTACTGGTTTATATTGCCATGGTTGAAAATTCACGGTTGCCTGTTGATGACCCCAAAACACACCTGGAACTTACTATGGTTCACGAGGTCATGGTTTTAGACAATAGCGGATTCGACCTGGCTGTAATACATATAGCGAGTTGGTTAAAATTTGCAATTTACGGAAGTCTGATTTCTGATTTTCTTATTGATGCTACCTGGGCCTGGTACTGGCAAGTACTTGCCTTTTTGGGTGTTCAGTTTGTTTTTGCTGTGACCGTTGGCGGACTGGAGTCTTTTAGGGCGCGAAATAAGATAGAGAAAAATCCGCAATGGATTATTATGCTGTCGGCTATTGCTGTGGTGGTGTTCTTAACCACCCTAATCATTACCAAGAAAATTGTTTTAAACTAAAATGAGTTATTTACTTATTATACTTTTTGCGGTTACCTTAATTTACTTTGCGTTGTCGGAGCGGGTTAAGAAGTTTATCTGGTTGTTGTCCATCCAGGGATTTATTTTGTTTGGGGTAGTATTTTTTAATCTTAACAAAATTGAATTATTCGATTTTATCTTTATCCTGGCGGAAACCATTCTGGTAAAAGCTATCATTGTACCCGTATTTCTTAACCGGATACGAAGACGCAATAATTTGAAACGAGAGCATGAAACATCTGTTCCTGTTTTTTATTCTATTATTGTAGCAGTTGTCAGCCTAATTTTGAGTTTTGTTTTGAGCAGTTATCTCGAAAACGATCAGATTCACACTAAATATTTCACGGTTGCATTTGCATCAACAATTTTCGGTATCTATTTTATTATAATCCATAAAAATATATTTTCACATGTGGTAGGCTATCTGATGATTGAAAACGGGATTTTCCTGATTTCATTAGCCGTTGGCAGTACTATGCCCATGATGGTAAACCTGGCAATTTTACTCGATGTGTTTATGGGAGTTTTGGTTTTAGGCGTATTTATTAATCGCATTGGCGATACGTTTAAAAGCATTGAAACGAATCAATTATCGGAATTAAACGACTAAAAGGAATGTTATTTATATTTTTCATACTCACAGCAATATTGAGTTTAATTATTTTTTTTAGCAAAAATAATATTCTTCAAAATACACTTACCGTTGTTTATTTATTGGCACTTGCAGGTATAAGTGTTTATGCCTATTTCCATTTAGGCGAAACAGATTCGGTTTATTATAAGTTTGATGCCATTGGAGTATTATTTTCTGCTGTATTAAGTATTTTGTGTTTTGCAACGTTTTATCATGGCCAATTATATTTAAAACGTAATAATTTGTCGGAAAAACAAAGAGCCATGTATCACGCATCGTCAATAATGTTTATTACGGCAATGATAAGTGCCTATTTTGCCGAAAACTTTGCATTGTTGTGGGTTAGTGTTGAGGCAACTACTTTATTTGTTTCAATTTTAATTTACGTAAAACGTACAAACAATGCTCTTGAAGCCACATGGAAATATTTATTTGTTTCATCATTTGGTTTAGCCATAGCCTTTATCGGAATATTATTTTTAAGTATTGTTGCAAGTGGTAGTGGAGCAGGCAGCTTGAATTTTAATAATTTACTATTGCTTGTGCATAAATTAGATATCGCCTGGTTGAAAATTGCTTTTATTTTAATGGTAACGGGTTTCTCCGTAAAAATCAGTGTATTCCCTCTTTTTTCAGTAGCTGTTGATGCCAAAACTGTGGCTCCTTCGCCGGTAAATGCTTTAATGTCGACAGCCTTAGTGAATGTGGGATTTATAAGTATTTTCAGGATTTATGTTATCATGGTTAAAACCGATGCGCTTATCTGGGCACAACACTTATTGATAATAGTTGCTGTGATATCCATATTTCTTGCAGTTATTCAAATAACCCGGATAAAGCGGTTAAAACGAATGTACGCATTCTCTTCCATGGAACATATGGGAATAGTCCTTTTGGGGCTTGCAATGGGTGGTATAGGTTATTATGCGGCAATTCTGCATTTGGTTTTTCACTCGTTTGTAAAGGCCGGATTATTTTACCAGATTGGTGCCATTCATCGCCAAATGAGTACCATGTGGATAAAGGATATGGGAAACTATTTCAGGAAAAATGCTATGGGCGGATTGGCCTTTATTTTGGGCATTATTTCTATTTTGGCCATACCTCCTTCGGGTTTATTTATAAGCGAATTTCTGACTTTTAAAGCGCTGTTTGAAGTTGGACATTATTATATCGGAATTGCAGTTTTAGCCTTGCTTACCGTGATAATTTACCTGGTTCTGAAAAACACATTTCATATTTTATTTAATAATTCAGAATTGACATTGAAAGAAACAGCAAAAGCAAATCCGTTCGAAACTATTTCACAGTTTGTATTATTTGGGTTGGTAGTTTACCTGGGAATTAATCCCCCTGCATTTTTTACAGATTTAATTCATTCAGCCATCTCAATTTTAACTAACTAATGATGGAAGATTTGAGAATAAAGAATAACGAATCAGTGGCCCTGGATAAGGTAAAAATTTTATCGTATCATGATTTTTCATCCAAAGCCATTAGTATACTTAGCGATGTACAAAATCATTGTCTTACCTATTTTGCATACCGAATTCATGATGATTTACAGTTTATTATGGCCATTGCCGACGATGCAAATCATGATATCATAATTTTATCTTATATATTGAAGTCGACGGAAGAGCAGGAATTGAATTCGCTTTCGCAAACCGTTTTTGCTTTGCATATTTTTGAACGTGAAATACATGAGAATTTTGGCGTGAAATTTTTGGGGCATCCCTGGCTGAAACCCGTAAGATTTCCCTTTAACAGGGCTGATAAAGAAATACAAATCAACGATTATTCGTTTTACAGCATCAAAAGCGAAGAATTGCACGAAGTGGGAGTTGGCCCTGTTCATGCCGGAATAATAGAGCCCGGGCATTTTCGGTTTATTTGCAACGGCGAAAATGTATTACATCTCGAAATTCAGTTAGGATGGCAGCATAGAGGTATTGAACAGTTATTTCTTGATAAAAAACAAAACTTACAGCGAAATTTATTGGCCGAAAATATTGCAGGCGATACCGTAATTGGTCATGCCACTAGTTTTGTCCAGGTAATGGAGGCCCTTGCCGGAAAAAATATTAGCGAACAAACCCATATTGAACGGGCATTAGCCCTGGAAATGGAACGAATTGCCATTCATACCGGCGATATTGCTGCGTTGTGTGTTGATGCAGCTTACCATTTGGGAGCCAATGTTTTTGGAATATTGCGAACCGCGATTATCAATTTTATACAACTATGGTGCGGGAATCGCTTTGGGAAAAGCCTGGTTCGGATGGGAGGGACTTATTTTCCATTTACTGAGGAACTTAAAACGAAATTGCTTGATGTTTTAACGAATTATGAAAAGCAATTCATTGAAATAGCCGATTTAACGTACCATTTACCAAGTATTCAAAACCGTTTCGATGCGGTGGGAACGGTAACTCAAAAGCAAGCGCAATTAATTGGTGCCGTCGGGTTATCGGCGCGAATGTGCGGAATTAAAAAAGATATTCGTTTTTCGCATCCGAATAACGCTTATCAGCAATATCCTTACGAAACTATTACCCTTGAAAAGGGAGATGTGTTTAGCCGTTTCCTGTTAAAAAGGCAGGAAATACAACAATCCATTTCATGGATCAGAAAGCTGATGGAAAATTATACTTTTAATGCTTCAGAAACGGAAAAGCCGGATTATAACTTTAACTTAAAACCCGATAGTTTTGCCCTGTCATTAAATGAAGCCTGGCGCGGTGAGGTGTGTCATTGTGCTGTTACTGACGAAAACGGAGCGTTAAAACATTATAAAGTGAAAGACCCTTCGGTTCACAATTGGAAAGCCTTGGAATTATCCTTACGAAATGTAGAGATTTCAGATTTTCCAATCAATAATAAAAGTTATAATTTAAGTTATTGCGGACACGATTTGTAAAGTTGAAGAGCCGTCGGGCTTTAGCTGACTGTAATGATTAAGTACAAAATAAGACTTTAGCCAAAATAATTTTAGGCTAAATTAGATTGTAAGCAGGAAGAGAAATTAAAATTAACAATAAATAAAATTTAATGCACCTCATAATGCTAAAAGAAGGCAAAATAATGTTACATAACGGGAAACAATATATTCCCGATTTACGAAAAGTGCAGCTTCGGGCTCCTTTTCGTGGCCGACCTGAAATATTGGCTGCCAGGGTTGATGAAAATGCTTTGGTAAATTGTTGTCCTTTAAACGCTATAGCTGTAAATCCTGTAAGTATCGATTTAGGCAAATGTGCCTTTTGTGGCGAATGTGCCTTTGCATTTCCTGAGAAAATAAAATTCACTACCGATTATAAAATTTCATCAAATATCAGGGAAAACCTGATTATTCGCGAAGGCGACGAAAGGCGGATTCAAATTGATAAAGATGCTGTCCGTAAGGAAATTCAAAATACTTTTAGTAAATCGTTAAAATTAAGACAGGTATCGGCCGGTGGTGATAATTCATGCGAAACAGAACTAGGTGCAGCCGGTAATGCAAATTTTGATATGGGCCGCTTTGGTATTGAGTTCGTGGCATCGCCCCGTCACGCGGATGGCATAGTGGTTACGGGACCCATTACTGAAAATATGGCCGAAGCATTGCAGATTACTTATGATGCTATTCCGGAACCCAAAATGTTTATTCTTTGTGGTGTAGATGCTATCAGTGGCGGTTTATTCGCGGAAAGTAAAGCGATTAACCGGAGCATTCTGGAAAAAATAAAACCGGATTTATATATTCCGGGTAACCCATCACATCCTTTGACCATAATTAATGGAATTTTGGATTTGACAAGGTGATTTGAAATAGCATCTATACTCTCTCATGGATTAAAACTTCCGGGTGCATTTTACCCTCCGATCTTCTACCATCTCACTGAAGGAGGACTGTTTCAGATTAAACTTTACTGCTAAAGCGGAGGAAGTATCCACTTTGAGGGGATTATGAGGGTGAATTAAGCAATACAGAAAGCATCAGCACCCAGTGCGCATCAAAACTTCAAGCAACAAAAGCTTCCGCACCCAGTGCGCACGAAAACTTTAAGCTATAATTTCTTATTACAAATTACATGTTTAATAAACTTTATTTTTTTATTAAGCTTTTAAATCAATATATTTAGGGACCTGAATAAAGTATACAGAACCAATTATATCCATAGTGTGTTCTTATATTGGTGTGTAATTTGCCAGTTGACGGTATTAGCCATAAATAAAATAATCGTACAATGAACAATGATATATAAAGCTATGAACGAATAACTGTTAAGCTATCAATATAATGCTAAAATTAATTAACCATGGAATTAATAGAAAAGCAAAAAATTTTAGCTGAACTCATTTCCGACGGTGAAAAGAGTTAGGCTATAAAACAACTCTCAGAATGGGCAGGTCAATTGGGGTATAAAACTGTAATATTTGAAGTTTTGGAACCTATGCTGGTTGAATGGGGAAAACGTTGGATGAGAGGTGAGTTATCCCTTGCTCATGGATATTTAAGCGGTAAGGTGGCCGAAGAATTCTACCTGGAGGCATCCAAAAATTCCGAATTCAATGTGAAACGTAGTCAGCCTAAAGGCACTGTTATTCTGGGTAATATCGAGGATGATTTTCACCCGTTGGGAAGGCGGCTGGTAAATATTTATTCCCAGGCTGCTGGTTGGAATATTATTGATTTGGGTACCGATGTTACCGCTGAAACATTTATTGAAGAAGCAATTAAACATAAAGCTCAGATTATTGCTGTATCAGCCATGATGTTTACTACGGCAAAAAATGTTAGCAAAGTACGGGCTGAAATTGAAAAACATAATTTATCAAACTCAGTGAAACTGGCAGTTGGAGGTGCAATTTTTAAGTTAAGACCTGAACTTGTTGAAGAGGTAGGCGGAGACGGAACTGCTGAAACTGCTATTGATGCTCCTGCTTTATTTGAAAGATTGTTGATGAAGTAAATGTTAAACTGTAAAACACTTCTATTATGAACAGTTTAGAAAGAATTATGTGCACAGTTACGGGAGATAATGCCGATTATCAACCCTTTACACTAATGCTCTCATTATATGGTTCAAAATTAATTAATGCAAAAGCAACTGAATATTATCAAAATGCAGAACTTTGGATGCAGGGGCAGGAAGCTGTTATTGAAGCTTTTAACCCTGATATTTTAATTACACCGTTCGCATTGGCCAAAGAAGCTGAAGCTTTTGGAAGCGAACTGAAATATCTCGAAAATTTTGCACCAAACATTAAAAAACCAATAATAACAGAGTTGTCGCAGATAAAGCAATTGCATCTGCCAAACCTTAGAAATTCAGCTTCAATGCGGTTTTTGTTTCAAACAACTGAATTATTTGCGAAAAAATACAAAGGAATAAAAGCTATTGCTTCACCAATTAATGCACCAACCGATATTCCTTCATTGCTAATGGGTTTTGAGATGTGGATAGATACACTTCTTTTTCATCCGGATAAAGTAGACCGGATTATGGAAATCACTGTCAGTCATTTTGTAGCTTATGGGAATGCGTCACTTGAGGCAGGAGCTACATTTCTGGTTGTTCCTTTAAATTTTACAAATCCCATGATCATTACTGAAAAAATATTTAAAAACCTGTATCCCTATCTTGAAAAAACATTTAGTCAAATTAAGGGCCCTATTGTTTTGCACCATGGTGGATGTAAAATAATGCCCTTTTTAGATCGGTACGTAAAACTTCCAAACATAATTGCTGTGGTATTGGATCCGGGCGAGAGTTTTGAAACGGCCCGTCAGATAGCAGGTGATCAAATTGTTTTAATGGGAAATATTGATGGACCTGGTATTGCAAATTTATCGCAGGAAAAACCAGCTGAGAAAACGCTGAATATCTTCAATAACAGTAAAAACGATAAGCATTTTATTTTTGCTTCTTCAAATGCCGATATTTCTTATGATACACCTGTCGAAACCATAAAAACAGTGGTTGATACCATCCGTAATTTCAATAAATACTGATATGGGTAACAACAACATTATAATAATTGCATGTAGTATTTTTAAAACAGCACTGGATAAACTTAAAAGTGATGGGAAAATAAATGTTCCTGTCGTATATTTGAATTCCATGCTTCATATGTATCCAAAACAACTGAATGAACTTTTGGATGCAAAAATTGAAGAATATAAAAATTTTAAAGTTATTTTAATTTTTGGCGATTGCCATGCCCGAATGATCGATTACGAAAAAAATAAAAATATAAAAAGAACTCCGGGATTAAATTGTGTCGAAATTTTTTTAGGTGCTGAAAAATACCGACCTCTTCGAAAAGAAGGAGCTTTTGTATTGTTGCCCGAATGGGCTGACCGATGGGAAGAAGTTTTTTGCGATTACCTGGGCTTTAATTCATCGGATAATGCCACTGAATTTATGCAGGACATGCACAAAAAACTTGTTTTTATTAATACTGAGGATAAAATTGAGGATAATGTAATTAAGGAGATAACAAATTACATTCGTATGCCTTATGAAATTATGTACAGCTCCATTAATGAGCTGGAAAATTCAGTTCAAAAATTGATGAATCAGCAATTAACCAATGGTGATGAAGGAAGATAAAGTTTTTTCATACATATTTTATGATATTTTGGAAGAAGTGTTGCAGCTTTCAGAAAATCCGAGTCAGTTTGCTGATTATTTAACTCAACAAATAAGGGAATTAATTGGGGCAAAGACCATTGTTATTGCGATAAATGATGAATTAAATGTACCAAAAATATATTCGGTATTCCCAAAACGTAGAACAGAATGGGCTAATCAGGATGTCGTAATTCATTTAGCGCAAGTTTGTAATGAATTTGATAAAATAAAATATTTAAATAATTCCCAAACCGATGAAACCGGTAATATATTATGCACCCTTGAAATTGAAAAGGCCCTTATAATACCGCTATTTGTTGGTAATTCAAAAGTGGGATCCATTTTGTTGCTCGATATGATGGATCTGTTTGGAATTGATCCGATAGTTGAGCTTTTAACTCGACTTTCGGGGATATTTGCTCTTGTAATTCGTAATTCTTTAGTATATAATGATTTAGAAAAGCTTGTAAAACTAAGAACTGCTGAACTTCAATTACAGAACCAAAAATTGATTGAACGTGAACAAGAGTTGATTGCTGCTAATGAAGAATTCGAAAAACTTAATAATGAACTAAGTAAAAATATAAAGAAGACCGAGGAAATAAACCGGGAGCTCGAAAAAGCTAAGGAAAAAGCGAAAGAAAGTGACCGTTTAAAAACGGCTTTTTTACAAAATATGAGCCACGAAATCAGAACTCCAATGAATGCTATTTTGGGGTTTTCAAATTTAATGGCAAGTAATTACAACAAAAAAGAAAAGCTTGAGCAATTTTCAAAAATTATTAATCAAAGGGGTAACGATTTGCTTGACATTATTGAGGACATTCTTGATATTTCTAAAATTGAATCGGGACAGAATAAAGCAAATATAGTAGAATGTAACCTTAATGAATTATTTTCTGAATTGGATTTATTCTTTCGTGATTACAAGAGCCGTACCCATAAAAAACATATTGAATTATTGCTGAATCAAACCATAGATGAAGATATTTCAATAATTAAAACCGACCGAACAAAACTGAAACAGATTTTAATAAACCTGATTACCAATGCCTTTAAATATACTGATTCGGGGAAAATTGAAAGCGGATTTAAGTTAGCTAACAATCAATTACAATTTTATGTGGCCGACACCGGGATAGGCATACCCGCCGATAAATTTGATTATATTTTTGAACGGTTTTCTCAACTCAAACAACCCACTGTTCAAAACATCGGAGGCACAGGTTTAGGGTTATCAATTGTTAAAGGATTGGTTGAGTTATTGGGAGGTAAAGTTTGGCTGGAATCGGAACCCAATACAGGTACTACCTTTTATTTTACCATCGATTATATAAAAAGTGGATTAGCGCGTAATACAAAAACTTCAATGCCCGATAATTCCGGTAAATTAATTTTGGACAAAACCATCCTTATTGTTGAAGACGACATTTATAATGCTTTATATCTACAGGAAGTATTAGAAGAATCTGTTTCAAATATTTTTACTGTTGGCTCAGGAGATGAAGCTATTAATTTTATACAGGACCAACTTGTGGATATTATCCTGATGGATGTTCGTTTACCGGATATAACAGGGTACGAAGCAACAAAGATAATTTTACAGAGCAATCCAAAAATCAAAATCATTGCCCAAACAGCCTATGCCGCATACGACGAAAGACATAAAGCCATAAATGCTGGCTGTGTGGATTATATCAGCAAGCCAACCCAAAAAGACGAGTTGTTAAACTTATTGCGAAAATATATTTAGTTTTTGAAAATTTGGAGGTTTCTAAAAAAACACTAATCAATAGTTTCCAGACCCGACTGTTTTTGTTATTCTTCAATTTCCTTTATAAGTTTTTGCGTTGCATCCAGTAAAGGCTTGTATCTGTAATACCATACAATTAATCCTATACCCACTGCAATTATGATCATTCCCCAATAGTAAAACTGAGTTTTAATTATTGGGAAATTAAGCGATTTGTTAAGACACATTCCGACATCCATTAATGCTAATGAGAATAAAACCCAAAACGTAATCTTTTTAAAAGGTTTATATCTGTCTGCTGCTTTTTTAAGCATGATTAGGGTGGTTTCAGAATAATTTACCTGTCCATATTCCTTATAGAACCTGCCAAAAACAACAATTAGGATCAGGAATGATCCCAGATAACATAAACCACCCAACAAACTATAAATACTGAATTTTTCTATTAATTCTAAAACAATCAGTGCGGCATAAATAAATGTAAGAATCAGATAAGTAATTTGTATGCGTCGGCTTAACTTTGAATAGTTCGTATCTTTGTTTTTTAAATTAGCCACTAAATTTTCGATATTCAGTTCGGTATGATTTATATTTTTACTTTCCATAACTACCTCCTGCAAATTTGCTTTTTAATTGTTCTTTAATTCTGTGAATTTTAACTTTCACATTGGGTTCGGTAATACCAATAACATCAGCTATTTCTTTCATCGACAATCCTTCGAGCATTAAGGTTATCAATGCCTTATCAATTACCGAAAGTTGGTTTAATTCATTTTGCAGATGTTCAAGCTGTTGTTCCTTTTTAAGTTTTTCATCAATAAAGTCATCGTTTAGTAAATTGTGCAAATTCTGCGTATCTGCATCTACCATAATTTTTAAATGTTTAAAGGCTTTGCCGGTATAGCTTAGCGACGTATTAACAGCAATCCGGTATATCCAGGTACTGATGGCGGCTTCACCCCGAAATCCTTCGAGACTTTTCCATATATTAATCAGAATTTCCTGGTACATGTCCTTTTGATCCTCAGGATTCGGATTGTAGTATTTACAAATACTTAGAATTTTGTCTTTATTATCGTCAACCAGCTTCTTAAACTGTTCTTCTTTTGAAACCATTGGTTTTATTTTTTCTATTTAGATTGAAAGGTAAATGATTCGTTACAAATTTTCACGAAATTTATTATTGTTGCCTGAAATAAATAAATTCTTCAAACTATTATAAGATTTCTAGAAATCTAAATAAGTTAACCAGGCAATATTTAAAATTTATAGAAACCCGATTTTTTATCCCGGACAGTTGGGGTAAACTTTATACATTTGTAAAAACCACAAACAGTTGGATCAATATCAGAAAATATTAACGAAATATTGGGGATATTCCAATTTCAGACCACTACAACACGATATTATAAAATCGGTTGGTGAGGGAGCCGATACGTTGGCATTGATGCCTACCGGGGGAGGAAAATCAATTACTTTCCAGGTGCCGGCCATGGCCAAAGAGGGTTTGTGCGTTGTGGTAACTCCCTTGATAGCTTTGATGAAAGATCAGGTTGAAAACCTGGTGGAGCGTAAAATTAAAGCTGTGGCGATATATTCGGGAATGACAAAGCACGAAATTGATGTTACATTGGAAAATTGCGTGCACGACCCTAATATGAAATTCCTGTACTGTTCGCCCGAAAGGCTGGGTACGGAGTTATTCCGAACGCGGGTTAAACAAATGAAGGTGAATTTGATTGCCGTTGATGAATCACACTGTATTTCACAGTGGGGTTACGATTTCAGGCCATCGTATTTAAAAATTGCCGAATTACGCGATTTATTGCCCGATGTTCCCATATTGGCTGTTACTGCTACTGCAACTCCCGAAGTGGTTGAGGATATTCAGGATAAACTTAAATTCAGGGCAAGAAATGTTTTCCGAAAAAGTTTTGAACGAAAAAACCTGGTTTATCTGGTCCGCGAGGTTGAGGACAAACAAAAGTACCTGCTGAAAATAATAGCAGCTATAAAAGGAACCGGGGTGGTTTATGTACGGAACCGGGTACATACCAAAGAGATTGCTCAGTTTCTGAATCAGAATAAAATTTCTGCCGGTTTTTATCATGCCGGGTTGACAACAGCAGAAAGAAATATAAGGCAGGAAAACTGGAAAAAGGGTAAAACAAGAATCATGGTGGCTACCAATGCTTTTGGAATGGGGATTGATAAAGCCGATGTGCGCTTTGTGATACACATGGATTTGCCCGATAATCTTGAAGCTTATTTTCAGGAGGCCGGAAGAGGAGGCCGTGATGAAAAACAG
This sequence comes from Bacteroidales bacterium, assembly GCA_046704385.1. Classification (GTDB taxonomy): domain Bacteria; phylum Bacteroidota; class Bacteroidia; order Bacteroidales; family SZUA-534; genus GH45. The sequence goes on from JBJKSB010000025.1 coordinate 25,814, forward strand.
GCTTTTGCCGTTTTATTGTATCACAAATCCGATAAGTTAAAACTGGAACGTAGAATCGAATCGTCTTTTCCGGCCATTGAGGATATCAGGAGAGTTTACGAGGCGCTCGGTAATTTTTTTCAATTACCTGTTGGAGCGGGCAAAGGCATGTCGTTCGACTTTAACCTGTCCGACTTCGTAAAAGCTTACCGGTTCGATATCATGCTTGTTTATAACAGCTTGAGTTTATTGCAGCATAGTGGTTTCTTGGAGTTGAGCGAAGAGGTTGACAATCCTTCGCGAATTATGTTTATGGTACAGCGCGACGATTTATACAAATACCAGGTGGTTAATGCAGCTGAGGACAAATTTATTAAACTTTTACTTCGTAGTTATACAGGCCTGTTTTCAGCCTATCGTTCCATCGATGAAAACGATTTGGCTCGTAAAGCAGGAGTGAAGAGCGACGTTGTTACCGGATTTCTGATTAAGCTGGGACGCGATAAAATTATAAACTATATTCCCCGAAAAAAGGTTCCCCAGATTTATTATAGCGAGGAACGACTTGACTTGAAATCAATCATATTTACGGCTGAAAAATATAAATTAAAAAAAGAACAATATACCAAAAGGATACAGGCAGTAATAGAATATGCCACCCATCATAAATGCCGTAGTCAACAATTGTTAAATTACTTTGGTGATACAAAGGCCGTGCGTTGCGGTGTTTGCGATGTTTGTACCAAACGCAACGAACTCGATATGAGTAAATATGAATTTGACCTGGTACTGGATGAAATCAAAAAGCATTTACACGAATCGCCGGCAAAATTGGAAGAACTGGTAGACAGTATTCAAAAAAAATCGGATAAAACCATTAAGGTAATCCAATGGCTTCTCGACAATGGGAAAATTATTAAGGACGAAGATTATTTGTTGCATTGGGTTTGAAACCAGTACAATGTAAGACGCAAAATCGGAGTGCGACTTGGAGTCATGCCCCGATTGGATATACTGCATTAACATTTGGGTTAACTCCTAATTCTATCTTTATTGAAGACTTCTAGCGTCATTTTTTACCAACAATTTTATTACTTTTGCGATCAAATTTTATACAATGGAGCGCGATTTTGAGGAACTCGTTTATTCAGAAAATGTGATCGGTTTTACCCGACTGGCAACAGAATATTGTAACTTGTTGGATGGAGTGGTTCTGCTATCGCAGAAGGAGTTTGTTGATAAAGCGCACAGGCTGCTTCCTTTGATTTATCTTAAGGCAATTATTTTACCCGATACCGAGCCCGAAATGCCCGAGATGATTGATAAGGAAGTTACCCAGGAGGAGTGGGATGCCGTGTACCAGACCCTATTGAAAAAATTGGGAAATATAGATGAGTATACCGAGGTTTTTGACAGTCTGAATGATGAGAAACAAATAAATAGTCTGTCGGAAGGGTTTGCCGATATTTACCAGGATTTAAAAGATTACGTATCGCTTTATAACATGGGAACTCCCGAAATTATGAACGATGCCATATGGGATTGTAAAAATAATTTTAAAGAGTATTGGGGACAACGCCTGGTGAATATTTTAAGGGTTTTACATCATTTGTTATACGGAAATGTGAAGCTGCTTGAGAACGATGCCCTGACTGAGGATGATTTTGATCCGGAAAAATGGGAAAAGTCCGATAATGACGATTATTTGGAAAGCTATAATTAGATATAAAAGTTTTTTTTGTGAATAAATACATTTCAAAAGAAGAATTAAATGAATTGCCGGTAGAATCGTTTGGTGGTGAAATTATTGTAGTTGATTATCAGCGCGATTTACATAAAATTCTGCCCTATCTGAAAAAGCAAAAGGTGTTGGGGTTTGACACCGAAACCCGCCCTACGTTTAAAAAAGGAGAAAGAAATGAAGTAGCCCTGCTTCAGCTATCCACTGAAAAATCAGCTTTTTTATTCCGGTTAAATAAAATGGGTTTTCCTGAGGATTTGGTTAAAATTCTTGCTGACCCTGAAATTATTAAAGTGGGCGTGGCTATTAATGATGATATTAAAGATTTAAAAAGGCGGGCAAAATTTAAGCCCGGCGGGTTTGTTGAAATACAGGAGAAGGTTAAGGATTTTGAAATCGAAAATTTTGGATTAAAAAAACTATCAGGTTTATTGTTGGGTTTTAGGATATCAAAAGCACAACAAACTTCCAATTGGGAAGCCGATGTTTTAACCGAGGCGCAAATCCGATACGCCGCAACGGATGCCTGGGTATCACTCGAAATTTATTACCGCTTACTTGAACTTGAAAAGGCTTCTTAACGGTCTTTTATAAATATCTGTTGGAATCCAATACAATTTGACAAGCATCATGAAAAATTCAGCAGCGCTTTTAATCATCGATATGCAAAAAGGCTCATTTACGCCTGCAACTCCAAGATTTGATACTCCGGGAGTAGTATATCGGATTAATGAATTATCAGGGTTATTCCGTGAGAAAAACCTTCCGGTGATCATTATCCAGCACGATGGGTCAAAAGAAAATGAATATTTGCCCGGAACATCGGAATGGGAGTTGCTTGATGAGATAATAGTAAAACCTGCAGATATTTTAGTGAGTAAAACGGCCAATGACTGCTTTTATAAATCGGACCTTTCAAAAGTTCTTGATAATCTAAAAGTAAAACACCTGTATATTACCGGATGTGCCACCGATTTTTGTGTGGAAGCCACCATTCAGTCCGCCCTGGTGAAAGATTACGATATAACGGTAGTTAAAGATGGTCACACCACTGCAAGTCGTTCGCATATTGAGGCCGAAATGGTGATTGAGCATTTCAATTGGGTTTGGCAAAACCTGGTACCAACGCAGGGGAAAATTGAGGTAGTGGAATTTAAAAAAATTGTGCAGGATGGAATTTATTAAAATTGTTTTAAAATCGGGTAAAGATGCCTCGTTGCGTCGTTTCCACCCTTGGGTGTTTTCGGGTGCTATAAAAAAAATATATGGCGGCGAGCCGGCCGAGGGTGATGTGGTGGCTGTGTATGACAATAAAGATGAATTCCTGGGTTTAGGTCACTACCAGATCGGGTCTATAGCCGTTCGGGTATTTGCTTTTGAACAGGTAGTTCCCGACAGAGCTTTTTGGAAAAGCAAGTTCGAAAAAGCTGTTGCATACCGTAAACAAACCGGCATTATTGGTTTGGGCGGAACCAACGTTTATCGTTTAATTCATGCCGAAGGTGACGGTATGCCAGGATTAATCATGGATTTTTACAACGGCATTGTGGTAATGCAATCGCATTCCATCGGTATGTATTTGTTGCGTAATCAGTTTACAGAAATACTCCGTGAGTTGCTGGGCAATGATTTGAAAGCTATATACGATAAAAGCGCGGCTACACTTCCTCACAAAGCCGATATTGACCCAAAGGATGGCTTTTTATTTGGAGAGGATACCAGCGGGGTAGTTGAGGAATATGGTCATAAGTTTAATATCGATTGGGTAAAAGGTCAGAAAACCGGTTTTTTTATCGATCAACGCGAAAACCGAAAGTTGTTGGCTAAGTATTCAAAGGGGAAAAAGGTATGTAATGTTTTTGGCTATACCGGTGGCTTTTCCATATACTCCCTTGAGGCAGGTGCTACCCTGGTTCATACAGTGGATGCCTCAAGACTGGCTATCGACCTGACCAATGAAAATGTGAAACTTAATTTTGGTGAAAACGCAAACCACAAAGGTTTTGCCATGGATGCCTTTGATTTTTTTGATTCAGAAACCGAAGATTACGATATTATAATACTTGATCCGCCGGCATTTGCCAAACACCAAAATGTATTGCACAATGCGCTTCAGGGTTACAAGCGTCTAAATCAAAGGGCCTTGGAGCAGATAAAACCAGGTGGAATTATTTTCACTTTCTCCTGTTCGCAAGCTGTATCCAAAGAGAATTTCCGGAAATCGGTTTTTGCGGCTGCTGCAAATGCCCGGCGAAATGTCCGCATTCTGCACCAGCTAGCCCAGCCTATCGATCACCCGATAAGTATTTACCACCCTGAAAGTGAGTATTTAAAGGGGTTGGTCTTGTATGTAGAATAAGGAACTAGATGTACCTTCATAAAGTTCCGTTTCAATACTCATCGGAGGACTAATTTGTATGCCAGCAGCTTAGTCCTCCGATGAGTTTATATTCCTTGAAGAATTTGCTACTAAGAGAGTTTTCTCAAGGCCTAATTATTCTGAAACCATGAAAAACGCTAAAAAATGCGAAATCGAAATTTAAGTCAAATGTATTTTCGTGTTATTTCGCGCCTTTCGTGGTTTATTTTTTATCATTACCAACCGATTAATCAGTTTTAATGGAGATTTCTCTCTTCGTTCGAAATAATTATTTATCAACTATTTGTGATAATATATCTTTGGTAGCGAAGCGAAGAATCTTAATGTTTTAGTCGGTTAGTAGTGATTTCTTACATAGTTCCTATAATCAACAAAATAGCAATAACAGCCCAAAATATCCATTGCTTAAGTTTACCTGCACCGCCTTTAATGCCCGAAGTAAATGCTACAACAAGCTGAACAATGGCAAAAAACAGATAAACCAGCGCTATAAAGCGTATCATGTGATGCACATAATCGTAAAGCGGACACGAATGGTGGCTGCCGGCAAACAAGATGAAAGTGGCCAATATTAAAAAAGCACTTACATAATGATAACTGCTTCGGATAACCTGCTTTACAAGGTCATCAACGTTTGAATCAAGTATTGGTTTTAAGTACTTTTTAGCCCCTCCTGACATATAACCATATGTGGTGCCCAGGGCCATAATTGCGGCAATAAAAATAAAATAATTCATACTAATAAGTTTAGATTTTTGTAAATCTAAAATACTAATTTTTAATCAGCTGGTTAATCTTTTGCAGAATTTCTGCCTTTTTGTTTCTGGAAATAGGTGTGTTTTTCACGTTTTTTAACTTGATAAACCCCTCATTGCCCTCATTACTTTTTTGCTTATTTAATAAGTTACCCGTATATTAGAAGAAAGTTGACCCGTATGATACAGTTTCAGAATTTTCTTTTTTTTCTGATGGCCTTTCTCTGGATAGTAGTTGGTAGTTTCCAGGTGGCTAAATATTTTCAGAAAATTAAGCTTCCGTTAATAACCGGTTTTCTGATTTCAGGGGTCATTGTAGGGCCCTTTTTTCTTAAGCTGGTTTCACACGAGGCACTGCCAAGTTTAAAGGTGGTGAATGAATTCTCGCTGGCTTATATTGCCTTTGCTGCCGGGGTAGAGCTTTACATGAAAGAAATTCGCAGTAGTTTTAAAAGTATTCTCTGGAATACTTTTGGGCAACTGGTAATAACCTTTATTTTTTCGGCAACCACAGTTTATTTACTGGCAGGCTATATACCATTTTTAAGTGAATTAAATCAACATATAAAGCTGGCTGTAGCTATTTTGGTTGGTTCTATTTTTGTTGCCCGATCGCCTTCATCAGCCATAGCTATAATTAATGAAATGCGGGCCAAAGGCCCATTCACCAAAACCGCCATTAGCGTTACAGTTATTAAGGATGTGTTGGTAATTTTATTGTTTGCTATCTGTTTGTCGGTGGCCAATACCCTGGTAAAAGATACCGATTTTAGCTTATTGTTTGCAGTTGAACTGGTGGCTGAACTTACCATTACTTTTCTGGTAGGAGTATTACTTGCCAGGTTTATGATTTTCGTTTTTAAGTTTAAACTGCCTGTCTACGTTAAGATATTTGTATTATTACTTTCAGGATACCTGGTTTATCCTTTTTCTCATTACTTTCATCTTGTAAGTATCCGTTTCTTACCTTTCGAGATTTTAGTAGAACCGTTGCTGGTTTGTATTACTGCAAGTTTTATTATAATAAACTATTCACCGGTTCGGATTGAATTTCAGGAAGTAGTAGAAAAAGTTGGGCCGGCTATTTATGCTGCATTTTTCACACTGGCCGGGGCTATGATGTCACTCGATATTCTGGCTCATACCTGGCGTATTGCTTTACTGTTTTTTATGATCAGGTTGGTCGGCATTTATTTTGGTGCTTTACTGGGTAATATTTTGGCTGGCGACCCGAAATTATTTCGAAAATTTGGTTGGATGCCCTATGTAACGCAGGCCGGTGTGGGATTAGCACTGGTTATGGTGGTTTCGGGCAGTTTTCCCGATTGGGGACCGGAACTGGCAACCATAATCATTGCGGTAATTGTATTAAATCAGTTAGTTGGGCCGCCATTTTTTAAATGGGCTATAAAGCAGGTGGGTGAAAGTCATATGCAATCAAAAGACCAGTATATGCATTCGCACCGTGCATTTATTTTTGGATACGAGAATCAGTCGGTGGCACTTTCCAATGAACTCATTAAACAAAACTGGAAAATAACTATTGCCACCAGGAAAAACGCAAGCGATATTGAAGAGATTCCCGGGGCCACTATCAAACATTATAACGATTTGTCGGATGAAACCCTGAGAGGAATGTTGCACCCTAATTGTGAAACTTTTGTACTGCTAAGGTCCGATCCGGCTAACTACCAGATTTGTGAATGGATTTATGAAAATATCGGTAAAAAGGTTGTGATTATCAGGTTGCACGAACGAAAAAACCTGAAACGCTTTTACGATCTGGGTGCTTTGGTAATCGATCCGTCAACAGCCTTTGTAAACCTGTTACAGCATTTTGTAAGGTCACCGTTGGCTACTTCCTTATTAATGGGCATGGAACCCGACAAAGATACGCTCGACGTGGTGGTGGAAGACCCGGCCTTATTTGGAATGGCCCTCCGGAATTTACGTCTCCCGGCCGATGTATTGGTATTGTCGGTAGAGCGAAAAGGACAAATGATAATATCACATGGTTATACCCGGCTTCGTCATGGAGATATTGTAACTGTGGTGGGTTCCCCTGAAAGCCTTAATAAAGTAAGCTTGCAGTTTGAATATTTTGATAAAGCAGAGGAACCTTTATCGGATAGAGATGAAATAGAGGATTGATGGATATGGAATCACGAAAGGGATTCAATCTGTTCATATACCGTAAATTTATAATTTAACATTATTTTGAAATACTTTTAATTTTTATTCGATACAAGTTAAATGAGGTAAATTCGCAATTCGCGAATATTTAAGTTATTAGGAAATATAATTGCATACATCTGCAGGTTATTGTTTTTCTAATGAGAATTATTGCTTACATATTGGGTTGTCCATCCTATTCAAATATCTTATTTATTTTATTTTGCCATTCATCCTCAAATATTACCTGAAAGTTTACTTTTTTATCGGGAAAGTCTAAATCGAGTTCTTTCCATGCTTTCTTTATCCCCATTTGGTTACACAATTCAAATACATCCTGTTTGTAAGATGTATCTTCATTTTTAAGGTGTAATCCTTTCGTTTCCAAAACGTAAACATCACCGTAATCTTCTTCATTTACGGTATTGATATCAGATGCAATGAAATCCGGATAAATTTTATTTTTCTTCCAACCTTGAATGTGATAATCTTGTTTTGACATGTTTCGATACCACCAAAGCAATTTTTCCTGATTATCGAGATAGACAGCTACTGATTTTTCAAGTTCGTTAATATTTTCTTCAGGAACCTGATCGAATAAGCTTCTTTGAATTTCTGAATTATCATCACGAACTAATTTTCTATTGCTTCTTACTTTTATGCGTGGTGGTATTGAAAAGCCTCCCTTGTCGGTAATTAAAAAGAAGTGGAGTTTTTTATCGTCAACCAGTTTTTTAAATACCTTTTCGGCAGCTAAATCCCTTTCTTTCTCTAATAGCTTTTTTAATTCTTCAATAATAAAAACGAAGTTGGAAGAAACGGTTTCTTCATCGTATTTGTCACGGAACAGCTTAATTACCTTTTGTCCAATGATACTACCAATCCAGGGATTTGGAACAATATCTACAATTTGTTTGGTAAGAAAACTATCGCTTATTTTTAACCTTCCTGATTTTTCAATCCTTCCTTTTTCTTTTACCAGTTCTTTTTCTTCATTGGATAAACCTAAAAGTATTTCCTGTTCTTGTTTTCGGATATTTGATAACGATATTTCTGTTATTTTTTCAATATCGAAATTTTCATAATCTATCTGTCCTAAAATATCCGCATCGAAATTAATATCACGCCAGTTTTCCTCTTCCTGAATTACAAATTTTGGCAGATAAATATTCCCTTCAAATTTCTTGAACTTATCACGATATTGTAGCACTTTTTCTTTTAGTGTTTCGCCACCTTCATCATCACCGCTATCTACATTTATTCGACCTGCTATATCACCCAAACCTTCGCTTTCGAGATTGGATTTTATGCCTTTTACCAAAGTTGCTGCATTTTGCCTGAACGTATAAACATAGCATTCGTCCAATAATTGCACTTTGGTTTTTTGTGCGTAAGGCTGACGAAGAATACGACCTATTAACTGGGTAATGCTGGTTTGCGAACTTGGATTGGTAAGTATGGTTAAAATATATGCAAACGGGCAATCCCAACCTTCTTGCAATGCCTGTTTTGTAATGATATAGCGTATCGAGCAATCCCTGTCTAAAAGGTCTAAGCCTTCAATATCATCTTTCTCGCTACTTTTAATAGCAATTTGGTCTTCGGGAATATTGCATTTCTTTATTAAAAATTCCTTTACATCTTCGGAATGAATAAATTTTCCATCATGCTGGTCTTTTCCTGTGCGTTCAACCTGAATGAGATTAATAGGACGGATATATACCCCTGTGTTTTGCTCAAAACTATTGGCAGATTTTTCTAAAGCTTTACGTTTTTCGATAGCGCAGAGCATGGTATCCTTCCAATCGAGACTGGTTTTATTGGTCAAGTGAATATCCAGCTTAATCATCTCCTCCTCGTTAAGTTCACGACCTGTAATCTCAACAAGTTTATTTGTGTCTTTTGGCGGTGTTGCCGATAATTCAACTACAATGGAAGGATTAAAATTCCGTATTGTTTCACGGGCATTTACACTGTAAGCTTTATGCCCTTCGTCGATGATAATAATCGGTTTAAGAACCCGTAAGGTATTTCCCAATGAAGTTTTGGGTTGAGTTATGTGAACGGAACCCATTGATTCAGTTTCCAATTCCAAACCCAAGGTTTTGTAGCAATCGATATTTGGAACTTCTTTTAAAAGTTTCGCATTTAACTCGTAATTATCTTCCGATGGAAAAAAGTCGGTAAAGCCACCTGCATCCTGAAATATTTTTAATGTTTCTTTATTCTGACGATTAGCAGATGGCAACATTAACATTAGAATAACCAGATTTTCTTCCACATCAAGACGGTTGAAATGGTCGGTTTTTTCTTTTATTAAAGTACGTCCACCGCTGGAAATATCCAATGCCTGACGATAAGAATGTTCCCTGTTTTTAAGATTTAACAAAGTCTGACGATAAATCTGTGTTGTTGGAACTATCCATAAAACCAATCCTGTTTGTTTATTCAGATAGGTTTTATTTATCAAGTCGATTGAATGACAAGCCAAAAGTGTTTTTCCACCACCCGTAGGAACTTTCAGGTAAATTTCAGGAAGTGGTTCTCCAATACCGTTTTTGTTTGAGAAATAAACCCCGTTAACTGCTTTTTCCCAAGCACGGCGGGGAAAATTATAATCCATTGCCATTTCGGGGTCAAACTCAATTGCTTTATTGAATTTTTCCCTGAACTCTGAAAGGGCAGAAAGATATTCTTTCAGTTTCGCAACAACCTTTATCTGATAATCCTTTAATTCCATTAGCCTTTCAGTTTATAGATTTCAAAAGGAAGTTGACAGAATTCGATACGTAAATCGGTAAGCGTATGGCTATCGACAAATTTAGCGGGAGCAAACACTAATCGTTTCTTACCATTTTGCTGACCTAAAGCTTTTGCCTTGTCAAGGGTTAAGGCTGTTGATTTCAAATAATCTAAATCAGGTCTATAGAAAAGATAAATCTCGTAATCTTTACTTGAACCTATATAGTTTGTATCCTCGTTGATTTTTGAAGTGTCGAATTCTTCACCAGTAGCCGTATAAAACAAATACTTGGCAAATTCCTCGTAACTCGGAAGGTTTTCACCTTTTAAAATGCTTTCCATTTCGATAGGTGCGCCTAATTCGAAATAACTGAAAGTACCGTCAGTTCCTTCCTGAAAGTTTTTCGATTCTGGTACGCCATTGATTACTCTGCGTACACGTTCGGCAGTGATGCTATTGGCATAATCTTCCATTTCAACTAAAATGAATTTACGGTTACCCCCATCTTTTTTGTTCAAGTCAAGTACTGCATGTGCTGTTGTTCCTGAACCTGCAAAAGAATCCAAGATTATATCATTTTCGTTTGCTGCAATTTGTATTATTCTTTGAATTAGCCCAATTGGTTTTGGTGTATCAAATGGCAGACTAACTTCATGAAATATTTCTTTTAAATCTTGTTTTGCTTGTTGATTATGTCCTACTTCCGAATAGCCCCAAATTGTAACAGGAACAGAACCTTGCTTAACATCAGTTAAAAATTTTTTTAATGAAGGAACACTATCTCCCTGTGAACCAAACCAAATTCGATTCTCTTTAACTAAATTCAAGAAATTGTTTTTTGAGGTAGTCCAACATCTACCTTGTGGCGGATTAACAACTCTTCCACTGGGTAATTCAATTGGATAATCATAATCTTTAGAATAGGTTTTAACACTAAAATCTGATGGTTTCCAATCGCCTCTTGGGTCATTGTCTGGATTTGAATATCTCTTATTCATTTCTTCACTTCGTTCTAAAAGATTTCTTTGCCAGCCAAATTTTATTTCTCCATTTATCTTATTCTTTGCGTAACAAATTATGAAATCATGCATATCGGAAAAATACTTGGCATCGTTCTGTGGGCTATATTTCTTTTGCCAAATAATGTTTGTTATAAAGTTGTTTTCTCCGAATATTTCATCCATAATACTTCTGAGACTGTGTTGTTCTTCATCATCGCATGAGATAAAAATTGCTCCATCCTCAGATAAAAGTTCTTTTAATAGTTTTAAACGAGGTGTCATCATGCACAACCATTTATCATGACGAGATAAATCATCTTTGTCAACTATCTGCCCAAACCATTCTTTTATCATTGGGCTGTTTACATTATCGTTGTATGCCCAACCTTCGTTTCCTGTGTTGTATGGTGGGTCGATATAGATGCATTTTATTTTGCCAGCGTAAGTAGGCAAAAGGGCTTTTAAGGCTTTCAGGTTGTCTCCCTGAATAATTAAATTATCATGTAACGATATTTTATCGGTAAGGCTTTTATCTTTTTGTGGCACCAACTGATGGTACTTAACCGCCAAATGGTGGTTTTGTACAAATGATTTTCCTTTAAAGTTGAGTGTTGGCATAGTTAATTTAATTTACTTAAGATTAAATTATAAATATTTAAAAATTCATCTTCTGTTCCATCGAACCAAGTCATTCGCAGTTCATCATAAGTCAAGTTACAATAGTGTTTTTCCGCCACTTTTTTTCCTCCTATTTGACCACGAATGACAGAATCAGGGTAATCTTTGCAGATGTTTTTTGCGTGGTCAAAATCGCTATAAGCTATGGTAGTAGCGGCAGGAACAAGTCTTTGAATTGCTGATGGGTGAATATAATTTTCAAGCAAACGTTTTTTTGAAACTAAAAAGTCTACTCCATTGGTCAAACCGTAATTAGTGAGGTTTAATTCATTCGGAGATTGTTGTTCAGAAGTTTCTTTATCACTATCTAAGAAAATAAAAAACGGCTTTTCTAGTTTTGTAAATAAATCGAGATTTACCCAATGAAGCACACCACCACAGCCTCCTATGGGTATTATATTAACCCCTAAATCTTCAAATGTAGATTGAATTTGTCCCTCTTGTTTATACAGGTTAGCTTTATGATGCATTGCATTAGCGTCATCAATTCCTTCAACCAAGAATAATAATTTAGAAGTTGAAAATAGAGGAGTAAAAGTATTATCGGGTCTTATACCTAGGTCTAAAGCAATCTGTTTATAATCAATATCATTTTGAGTTACATTATAATTTGTTCCTTCTTTACTAATATGAATTATATTTTCTTTTTTAGTAAAACCTACTATAGTTGGAGAATGAGTGGATATCACAACTTGATAATTATTTTCAACCATTGATTCAAGTTTATCATAGAGATTTGATTGTGCTGATGGATGTAAAAATGTTTCAGGTTCTTCAAATCCAAAAATAATTTGCTGACTTTCATTATCTCTATTTGTTTCAGCTAGATACTCAAAATATGACATCATAGTAATTCTCCTGAAACCATCACCCCTTGAACTAAGTGGTAAACTGTTTTCAGT
>JBJKSB010000026.1:0-24666 GCA_046704385.1 Bacteroidales bacterium
TCTCGGTATTCTTTAAACTTAGCTCTACAGGAAGCTTCATCAGGAAACTCTTCCATGAATTTGATAAGATTCATATCAATTTTTTTCCTATAATATAATAAATATTATTCATTCCCGATAGACATAAAAATTTTTATTAGCCCAATTTCAGAAAACGGTACTGATTTAAACGGATAAATAACATTATTGCTAACCATTAGGCAAGCCCTATCGGACTATGCCTGATAACACCCCGTTGGGACTCAGAATCTTAAGAAAATTCAAATTTATAAGCCATTTTAGTTTCTAGATAACAAGGAAATGTTTGTATATGGCAAACATCATATTAACCCCATAGGGTATAATTTCATCCGGAAAATTATAATCGGGATTATGAAGTTTTGGTTTATCTACACCTGCACCCAATCCAAAAAACACGCTTTTGTATTTATGGCTGAATTGTGCAAAATCTTCAGCCCAGGGGAATGGGGTTTCAAGCGGTATTACTTCAAAATCTAATTCAATGGCAAGTTCGTTCAGCAGCTTTGTGAGCGCAGCATTATTTTGTGTGCTTGGATAAATATCGGTGGCAGTGATTTCAACTTCAAGATTTTCTTCGCGGCTGATTTGGTGAACTACCTTTTTGGTTTCGGCGATTAGTATTTCCATATCGTCATCGTTATACGAACGGAGTGTGATAAGTATTTCAGCAAAACCGGGAGTTATACCAAAGGATTTTTCTCCTAAACGGGCGTGTACAATGGTTGCTAATACATAATCTTCAAACAGATCGCTTTTACCGGGTAATTGTACTATTTGTTCAATTATTTTAGCCATGGCCAGAGCCGGGCTAATCCCTTTTTCAGGTTCAGCCGCATGTGAGGTTTTTCCATTTAGTTTCACGGTCAAACCTTGCGAAGCCGCAGTGAATGTGCTGTTTTTCAGGATGATACTACCGGCGGGGTAGCCTGGAATATTGTGAAGCGAAAAGCAAAATTCGGGATCAAGGCGATAATAATTCGGATCATTCATCAGAGCCAGAGCACCTTCGCCGGTTTCTTCAGCCGGTTGAAACAACAAAATGACCTTGCCGCGTTTCGGCCGGTTTCTGCTGATTTTCTCGGCTAATCCGACCAAAATAGCCATGTGCCCGTCGTGACCACATTGATGACCCACACCATCCGAACGTGATGCATAATCAATATCATTAATCTCAAGTATCGGCAGAGCATCCATGTCGGCCCTGAAAAGCACATTAGGACCTTCAGCTTTTCCTTTAAAAATAAAAGCGACACCATAACCTCCCATATTATCAATAATATCATCGGGCTGAAAACGTATAATCGTTCGCTTAAGGGCCTCTGAAGTAAATTCTTCGCTGCCTGATAATTCCGGATTTTGATGTAAAGATTGTCTGATGCTAATAAGGTGTTTTATATCAGTATTCATTATTTGCTTTGCTTTAGTGCTATTATAAAATTTAGTGCATCTTTGTGATAAACGGCAAAAATACATTAGAAATAATAAATGACAGCTAAAAAATTGATGGTTTACGGCATAGTTCTGCTATCCATGTTTTTTTGGAGCCTTACCTATATTTGGTATAAAATTGTTTTTACCGAGTTAACCCCAATTACCGTAATGACATTCAGGCTAGGCATTTCAAGCATTTTCCTTCTGTTGTTTTCCAAATTAACCGGCAGGCTTCAAATACCTGAAAAATCCGATTTTTTATGGTTTTTTGCTTTAAGTGTATTTCAGCCCTTACTTTATTTTTTGGGCGAAAGTTATGGGGTAAGGCTGGTTTCACCAACCATTGCAGCTGTAATTATTTCTACTATACCTGTTTTTACCCCGGTTGTTGCTTATATTTTTTATCGTGATAAAATATCAGCACTTAATATTTTTGGAATTATTATTTCGTTTTTCGGTGTGCTCTTGGTGATATTGGGGAGAAACCTAAAATTTGAAGGCTCCATAATGGGTATCATGTATTTATCGGGCGCGTTGATTTCAGCATTGGGATATTCGGTAATAATTGTAAAACTTACCCGGAAATACAACACTTTAAGTATTATAAGCTGGCAAAATTTATTAGGTTGGTTATTATTTCTTCCGTTGTTTTTTATTTTTGACTTTGAAAACTTCAAAACAGCTGAATTCACACAACCGGTAATATTAAACCTTTTATACCTGGCCTTATTGGGTTCAACCGTGGCGTATATTTTTTTCACTTATGGAATTAAAAATCTGGGTATAACCAGGGCGAGTTTGTTTACTAATTTAATACCAATTTTTACGGCAATTTTTGCTTACACCATTCTCAATGAAGAACTTGGAATGATGAAATTTATCGGTGTTTGTGTTGTTATTACCGGATTATTTTTGGGTCAAACAGGAATAAAGTCATTATATAAATCATTTTTCAATAAATAAAATATCGTAACTTAGACCATAGTACTGAAAATTATTATCAGGCTGATATTTTAATTTGTAAGGTTCCATAAACTATTTATGGACATTTATGTTTTATGATAGAAACAGCAAGAGGTGTGTGGGAAAAAATATCAATACTATTCTAAGGCTTTTCTATGGACAACAATGATATAAAAACCGAGCTTGAAAAAGAATTGTCGGAGGCCAGAAAAAAAATTGAGTCATTGACAAAAATTAAAGATCAATTTGATTTACTGGTTAGCAATATGGACGATTTTGTCTGGTTAATGAACCATCGATTCGAATTTACCTACGTGAGTCCGTCAATCAAAAAAGTATTGGGTTATACAGAAAAAGAATTCTTAAAAATGTCGATTTTGGAAATCGGCACAACAGAAACCCGGGAGGTATTAAAAAAAGCTTACGATGACCGGATAAAAGGTGTTTCTGATAACAGTCAAAAACATTGGGTGACAAAACATGAACATAAAAATGGTAATCATGTATGGATAGAGACATTTACCACTCCCGTTTTTAATAATGGAGAATTTGATGGATTTATTGGTGTTACGCGGGATATAACTCAACAAAAAATTTCAGAGCAAAAAATAATTGAGAGTCGTGCAAACCTGGAATCACTAATAGAATATACGGATGCCCGAATATGGTCAATAGATATGAATTATAACATTATATCTATCAATAGTAATTTCAGGAATGATTTTAAATCGGCTTTCGGAGTTAAACTTGATAAAGGAGCCTATTCCCTTGAAAATCTTCCTGATCACATTTTTGAAAGGTGGACTGGTCTATATGACAGGGTTTTAGGTGGCGAACAGTTTTCTGTAATTGATGAATTTGAGATTGAAAATATTCCCCGGTATGTTGAAATTAATTTTAATCCGATAAAAGTTCAGGATAATATTATTGGTGCCACATGCTACTCCCGCGATATCACAAAACAGAAAATATCTGAACAGGCATTATTGCAAAGTGAACAACGGTATAAATCATTGGTGTCAAATATTCCCACAGTTACCTATAAATGTCTTTTCGATAAGGACTGGACCATGAAATTTATAAGTGCTGAAATTCAAAACTTAACAGGGTATCCTCCGGATGATTTTATCGATAATAAAGTCCGGACTTTTACCAGCATTATTCATCCTGACGACAGGGAATATGTGAGCCTTTTTGAAAATGAAAAGCTGGATAAAAAAGAAAGTTTCCAACTTGAATACAGGATTGTTCATAAAAATGGTCAAATTGTTTGGGTGCATGAACGGGGCAGAGGTAAATTCGGAGACGACGGTAAGATTGATTCTATTGACGGTGTAATTTCAGATATAAGTACCCGCAAAAAAAACGAGCAGGATCTTCAAAACAGTGAACTTCGTTTCCGTATATTAAGTGATGCCTCTATGGATATGATGAAACTCAATACAACCGAAGAAATTCTGGTTTATGTTTCAGATATTCTGCACAAAAGATTGCGCCATACTATTATTTTGGCCAATAGTATTGATGAAAGTAAGATGGAGGCTGAGCTTGTTCATATCAGCGGACTTTCCGGACAGGTTTTTAAGAAAGCGCTCGACATAATTGGTTACAGCCCTGTTGGCCACAAATTTAAAATTGACAAGAATTTTACTGAGATATTTCACCGAAATAAACTAACCCGCTTTGAAAAAGGACTTGCTGATTTTTCAACCCAACAAATTCCTAAAGGAATTGCCAATGCTATACAAAAGCTTTTAAATATTAATGAAATTTACACGATTGGTGTTAAGCATCAAAACCAACTTTTTGGAGCCTTTCATTTATTTACGATGTATGGCGAAAAGTTGGAGGAACTAAGTTTTATTGAATCATTTATTAACCTTGCCGGGATTGTATTACAACGACAGCAACTTGTTGAAGCCTTACATCTAAGTGAGGAAAAGTTCCGGTCTATTTTTGAACTTACTACATCGTCCATTTCAATTCAAACAGCCGATAGGGTTCTTTTGGCCAATAAGGCCTTTCAAAACATCACCGGATATAAAGCGAATGAAATTAAAAATCTTGATCCTTCGACTCTTATACATCCTTCCGACCGGGACAGGGTAATGGAACGAACAAGAAAAATGCTTGATGGAGAAGATGTAGAATCAAATTTTGTGCTTCATTTACTCAATAAAAAATCACAGGAAAAATGGGTCGATATATCAGCTTCTGTAATTAATTACGAGGGACACAAGGCGACTTTATTAATTGCCAACGATATCACTGAACGGAAAAAGGCAGAGTTACAATTAAATAAGTTTTCGACAGGTATCATGAACAGTCCGTCGAGTATAGTTATTACGGATATTAAAGGAACAATTGAGTATGTGAATCCATTTTTTTGCGATTTTACCGGTTATTCCTTTGAAGAAGCCGTGGGTGAGAACCCGCGAATACTTAATTCAGGCAAAAATTCCAAAGAATTATATAAAGATATGTGGGGTACCATTCTTAAAGGGGAAGTTTGGAATGGAGAGATTCAAAACAGGAAGAAAAACGGGGACCTTTACTGGGAAGTAGCACGAATTGCACCCATTTTTGATGAGAAAGGCAAGCTTACCAATTTTATTGCTATTAAAGAGGATATTACCGAAAGAAAAAGAACGCTGGAAAAATTGGAACAATCTGAAAAAGACCTGAGGGAAATTAATGCGAAAAAAGACAAGTTCTTTTCAATTATTGCTCACGATTTACGAAGTCCTTTTTCGGGTTTGGCAGGCCTTACGGATTTATTAAGGTCAACCATCCGTGAATTAAGCAACGAGCAGGTTGATCGTTATTTAGAACTTATAAGTCAATCAACACAGAACATTTCAAAATTGCTTGAAAATTTGTTGTCGTGGGCGAAAACACAAACCGGTAAAATGGAATATAAACCTGATTTTCTGCAAATATCAAAAATTGTTAAGGAAGCGGTTGATGTTGCTACAATTACGGCCAAAAACAAGGATATTAAAATAGAAAGTAATGCCAGTGAAATTAATTGGGTTTTTGCCGATGAAAATATGCTGAAAACGGTTTTGCGAAACCTGATTTCCAATGCTATAAAATATACCCATAAGGGAGGAAAAATATCCGTTATTGGCCAAAAACAGGAAATTGATGGAGTGTTATATAATGTAATTGGAGTTAAAGATAATGGCGTGGGAATACCCAAAGACAAGCTGGACAGAATTTTCAGTATTGAAGATAGTTTTTCAACTTATGGTACTGAAAAGGAAAAAGGTACCGGATTAGGATTAATTCTTTGCAAGGAATTTGTAGAAAAACATAAGGGTAAGATTTGGTGCGAAAGTGAAGAAAATAAGGGCAGTACCTTCAGTTTTTCTTTGCCTGTGGTTGACAAAGCCAACTAAATATTAATTTGAGGTGCTGGCGATCAAGCAATATATGTACTAAGTAATATCAAGCTGAATTTTAACATTCCAATTTATTATTATCTTTACCGGTTAAATTTGCTATATTGTAATTATGGCGAAATACACTTTTGGTAGCATGAAATATGAATTTTCAAGGGGATGCCCCATATATAATATTGATCCGGAACAAACATCAAATTTAAAAATTGATTATTCGGGCAAGCTCAATATTTACGACTGGTTAAACCAGATTCCCAAAGGGATAAAAAAAGAAGAGATTTACGAAATCAGGTTTAAAAATACCCGTAAGGGATATTTTTACAATTCCAACGGTCTTCGTTTGGACACCGGAGATATTGTTGCTGTTGAGGCCTCTCCCGGACATGACATCGGTATAATTTCCTTAAAGGGGCCGTTGGTTTTGCATCAGCTTAAAAAGCTTAAGTTGTCGCCCGACGACGAGTTTAAAACAATTTATCGGAAGGCTAAACCTAACGATATTGAAAAATGGAAGGAAGCCATTGATATGGAAATTCCAACCATGATTGAATCACGAAAAATAAGTGCCGATTTAAATCTGGAAATGAAAATTGGCGATGTTGAATATCAGGGTGATAAAACCAAGGCTATTTTTTATTACATAGCTGATGAACGGGTCGATTTCAGGCAATTAATAAAGGTACTTGCCGACCGTTTTCACATCAGGGTTGAAATGCGGCAGATTGGTGCCCGTCAGGAAGCGGGGCGAATCGGGGGTATTGGATCGTGTGGACGGGAATTGTGTTGTTCAACCTGGATTAATAACTTTGTATCAGTAACTACCAACGCGGCGCGTTACCAGGAGCTTTCACTCAACCCGCAAAAACTGGCCGGTCAGTGCAGTAAGCTTAAATGTTGCCTAAACTACGAAATTGATAGTTACATGGATGCGCGAAAAAATTTCCCTGATCCGGAAATTCACCTTAATACACAAATGGGTAAAGCCATGCATTTAAAAACCGATGTTTACAGGCAAATTATGTGGTACATCGTTGATGGTTCAACCGGAACAACCATTGTTCCCCTGGCTGTTGAAAAAGTTCAGGATATAATCCACAGAAATAAGAAAGGTGAAGTAGCCGAAATAACACCACTTAAAACAACGAGTTCCGTAGTAACCGAAACTCTCGATTTTAGCAATTCTGTTGGCCAGGAGAGTCTTACCCGATTTGACGAACAAAGGGAAAAAAGGAAAAAGAAAAAGAAAAAAAGAAAACCCGCCCGTAGAAATGAAACTGCATAATTTAATATATGGTTTAATAGTCTTTTTGGCTTTAATGTCGTGCGATTCGAACCGCGTATTTGAAGAAAACCATAATTTTCCGGGTGAAACCTGGAATCGTGATAGTGTGTTGGTATTTAATGTTAATATTACTGATACGCTGGCCGTTTATAATATTTATATGAACAACCGTATTTCGGGCCAGTACGATTATAGTAACTTATATCTATTTATTGATATTGAATTGCCGAATCACAAGGTTAAGCGCGATACTATTGAATGTTTATTGCGCGAACCTGGAGGAAAGCCACTTGGCAAAGGTTTTGGAAATATTTGGTCGAACCGTACCCCTTATCACGAAAACATAAGATTTCCATTTTCAGGAACATACAAATTTACAATCGAGCAGGCCATGCGTGTTGATGAATTGCACCACGTGGTTGATGCAGGCATGAGGGTGGAGAAGGCTAAAATTTAAATTATTGTGGGAAAAGGAAAGCTGCACAAGTTTCAGGAAAACGAAACTTTTCATCATGTAATTGAGCCCGAGGTAAAGGGTTATTTATCACACGATCATTCATTAAAAGGAAAATGGGGAAGTAATTTCTTTAAAAATCAAAATCCCATTGTACTTGAGTTAGGATGTGGTAAAGGCGAATATTCGGTTGGAATGGCCCGATTGTTTCCCGAAAAAAACTTTATCGGGGTCGATATAAAAGGGGCAAGAATATGGCGCGGGGCTAAAACCAGTTTCGAAGAAAAAATTACAAATGTGGCATTTTTGCGTACCCGCATTGAACTTATCAATTCATTTTTTGCCAATGATGAAGTTGATGAAATCTGGATTACTTTTCCCGATCCGCAAATGAAGAAAAAACGGGCAAAAAAAAGGCTAACCTCATCAAGATTTTTATCACTTTACCAACATTTGTTAAAAAACAAAGGAATAGTGAACCTTAAAACCGACAGTAAGTTTCTATATGAATATACCCTGGCTGTTATCAAGGAAAATAACCTTGAAACTCTTAACAGTACCCATAATTTATATAATGAAACATGGTTAAATCAAATATTATCGCTCCAAACCCATTATGAAAAACTTCATATTGATGACGGCGAAAACATAAACTTTGTATCTTTCAAATTAAGCAATGAAGTAAGATTATTGGAACCAGAATTTGATGGCGAAGATGGAGAATGACTTTTTTAAAAAAGTTTATGACGTTGTAAAACAGATACCAAATGGCCGGGTAACCAACTATGGAAGCATTGCCCGATATGTGGGTTCACCCCAGGCATCAAGAATGGTAGGCTATGCCATGAATCATTCTGACGCTCACTCTGAATTTGTTCCGGCTCACCGGGTGGTTAACAGGATGGGTTTGTTAACCGGAAAACATCATTTTCCGGGACCCGAAACTATGAAAGAGTTACTTGAAAGCGAAGGCGCTATTGTCGATAATGATCAAATCGTAAATTTTAAAGAAATTTTTTGGGATCCCGGCAGGGAACTTCCGCCCCTATATTAAATATCCAGATATGGAAAAATTAATTTTTGCAACCAATAATAAGCACAAACTGACGGAAGTTAAGAAAATTCTTGCCGGAGTTTATGAAGTTGCCGGACTGGAAGAGGCCGGGATTTTTGAAGACATACCAGAGAATGAGCTTACCCTTGATGGCAATGCTCGTGCAAAAGCCCGGTATGTGCACCAAAAACTTAATGTTAATGTATTTGCCGATGATACCGGTCTTGAAGTTGCCGCATTAAACGGTGAGCCCGGTGTGTTCTCAGCCCGTTATGCTGGTCCCGGAAAAGATTCCACGGATAATATGAGAAAAGTACTGGCTAAACTTGAAGGGATTACCGACCGGTCGGCCCGGTTCAGGACTGCAATCTGCCTTATTCTGGATAATAATGAAAGCATGTTTGAAGGAATTGTAAACGGAACCTTGCGAAACGAACCTTCAGGCGAAGCCGGTTTTGGCTATGATCCCATATTTGAACCCGAAGGCTATTCCATTACTTTTGCTGAAATGGATATGGATGAAAAAAATAATATAAGTCACCGGGGCAAAGCGATTCAAAAGCTGG
This sequence comes from Bacteroidales bacterium, assembly GCA_046704385.1. Taxonomy (GTDB): domain Bacteria; phylum Bacteroidota; class Bacteroidia; order Bacteroidales; family SZUA-534; genus GH45. The sequence goes on from JBJKSB010000026.1 coordinate 9,176, forward strand.
TGGGTTTTTTAAAATCAGGGGTAAAATAATTTTAATGATTTTGAGTTTAATAAATAACTTTCAACATTCAGTAGCATTTTAAATGTAACCATATTATGAGATTTCTTATACCGATAGTATTGCTTGGTTTTTATTTCAACCAGCTGTTTGCCCAAATACCTGTTGGCACCTGGCGCGATCATTTACCTTACAATAATGGCAAGGTGGTAGCAGTTGCCGGCAACCGGGTTTATTGTGCCACCGATCTGGCTTTGTTTTATTATGATATAAGTGAAAATGCTGTTTATAAGCTTTCAAAAATCAATAAACTGTCCGATCTTGAAGTTGGATACATTTCTTATAATGAACCGACCAATAAACTTGTAATTGGCTATTTGAATGGTAATATCGATATATTAGAGGGCGATACAAAATATAATTTTCCTGACATTAAACTAAAAAATATTATTGCCGATAAGGCCATATATCATATTATGACTCATGATAAATTTGCATATTTATCAACCGGATTTGGTATAGTGGTTTTTAATCTTGAAAAAAATGAATTTACCGACTCTTATATTATCGGGGCAGGCGGGTCGTACATGAAAATTAACAGTACAGCAATTTATAACGACACCATTTATGCACTTACCGACAAAGGTATTTACCGTGCCGGCTTACAAAATCCTTTTTTAGGTAATTTCGAAAACTGGCACCGCGTTAACGAGATTATGAATCCATCAGCCAAATTCACGGTTTCTTCCGTTTTTAATAACAAATTATACGTGGTAAACGGTTTTAACGGTACCGATTCGTGCCTGGTAAATACCTATAACGGAACGGTTTGGGACACTACTCTTAATAAATACCGGGGCATCACAGCTATGACTGTGACAAATAATACTCTGACATTATCTGCTGGCGGTCGGGCCACCGCGTTTAACAGTTCGCTTGATGTAGTTAAAACGTTTAAAACAGGCTTTGTACAGCATGCCATATTTGATAAAAATGAAAATCTTTGGATGGCCGATTCAAAGGCAGGATTAGTTTGGCATTGCGACAGAATTTATCAAATGGAAATATGCCCCAGTGGGCCCGTGTCAAAAAACGTGTTTAAAGTTTATAACAACAATGGTTCAATACTCGTAGCTCCTGGTGGGTATGGAAATTCGTTTTTTCATGCCGATGTTTTTAAATTTAATAGTGATACCTGGACTAATCTTACTGAAAATGATAGCAACACCGATAGTTTGGAGAGTTTAAGGAATGTTGTTGATTTTGCCTCCATGCAAAATGCCAGCGGTTATGTTGCCGCTACATACGGATATGGAATATTTGAGGTTAAGGATGACAAAATTACCCATACGTATAATGCTAAAAATACAGACAGTATTTTGGGTAATTTTATTGGAGGGATGACCTATGATAAAAACGGGAACCTTTTTATCATGTCAAATTATGCTGATTATCCTTTTGTGGTTAAAACGCCTGACAATAAGTGGTATCATTATGCCTATGATGGTTCCTGGATTGATACCCGATTAAACTGTTCGCGTAAACTTATTTGTACAAATAATAACGATAAATGGACCATTTCGACCCAGGGCAAGGGGATTTTTGTTTTTAACGATAACGGCACACCTGAGAATGACAACGACGATACATATAAAAAGTTTGATGTACGCGACGAATCGAATTCTATTATAGATAACCGTTTAAACGATATTGTTCAGGATGCTGAAGGAGCCATTTGGATTGCTACAAGCAACGGAGTTGCTGTTTATGATTATCCTGAATATGCATTACAACAGGACAATCACTCGTTTTATGCGCGGCGGCCACAAATTGTGGTGGAAGGTTATCTAAAGGGATTGTTGGAAGGGGAAAATGTAACCTGTATTGCAGTTGATGGTGCTAATCGTAAATGGTTAGGAACTGAGGGCGGAGGTCTGTTTTTAGTGTCACCTGACGGAACAGAACAGTTAATGATTTGGAATACCGATAACTCTAAGCTATTATCAAATAATATTGTTTCGGTTGATATAAACCAAAAAACCGGTGAGGTTTTTATTGGGACCGACAAAGGATTGGAATCATATAAAAGCACTTCCACCGAAAGCAAGGCCGATTACAGCAACATTTATGCATTCCCAAATCCTGTTAAAGGTGATTATAATGGAGTAATTACTATCCGGGGATTAATGTACGAAAGTAATGTAAAAATAACGGATATGGCCGGCAACCTGGTGTTCGAAACAACAAGTAACGGTGGTGATGCTATTTGGAACGGCAGGGATATGAGCGGCGAGGCTGTCGCCCCTGGTATCTATTTAGTAATGTGTTCTCAAAGTGATGGTTCGGTATCGGAGGTGACCAAAATTTTATTTCTTAAATAAAAATCATGTTAACGGAATCGTCAGTAGTTATTCTGAATTATACAAAATATAGTGATTCCTCTATTATCGTAAATGCCATATCAGAACAATTCGGACGAATTACATTTTTGGTTTATGGAATAAATTCAAAAGCCAGGAATAAGTTAAGTGCATTCCAACCATTACAATTGCTTGATGTTCAGATTTATTTTAAAGCCAACAATAATATTCAAAAATTAAAAGAATATAAGGTGTCGCCGCCTTTATTCAATATTTTTTCAGATGTCAGAAAAAGCACAATAGCTTTGTTCCTTGCTGAATTGCTTTCAAAAACCATAAAAGAATCATTTGCAGATAAAACCCTTTTTCTTTTTATCAGAACCTCGATTTTGGTTCTGGATGAACTGGATGTAAACCTGCGGCTTTTTATCATGGCTTTCATGCTCAAATTAGCAAGGTTTCTGGGCTTCTCGATTGAGACAGGTTTGAATAATAATTTTTATGACTACCAGGAAGGCACTTCCGTTAGAATGAAACCGGCTCACAATCATTATGTAAACGAAAATTCCTACAATGCCTGGATCGCCCTGTTAAAATCAAATTATGATGAAATTGGTGACCTGGTAATAAACAATTCCGAACGAAATAAATTATTTGATTCTATAATCGACTTATACGCAATCCATATTTTAGGGCCGAACAAGATAAAATCGTATGCTGTTTTGAAAGAGGTTTTTAACTAACATTTGTCTCCCGAACTATATAGTTAGGGCGGTTTTTGTTTTCCATATATATTTTACCTATGTATTCACCAATAATTCCTAAAACGATAAGTTGAAACCCACCAATAAATAATATTACAGTAATAGTTGAACCCCATCCTGAAATGGTTCTGTCGGTAAACAAGGTGGTATAAATGGCAAAAACACCGTATAAAAAAGAAAAAAATGCGATAATTACACCCACATAAACGGAAATACGCAAAGGTTTGGTGCTAAACGAAACTATACCTTCAAGGGCAAAACTCATCATCTTTTTTAAAGTATATTTTGTTTTGCCGTGTATCCTGTTTTCTGCCGTATATTCAATCCCAATTGAATTGTATCCCATCCAGGGAATGACACCACGATAAAAAATATGCAGCTCTTTTAATTTTCGTAATTCCAGTACTACCTTTCTGTCCAAAAGTCTGAAATCAGCAGTACCTTCCTGAATAGACACTTCCGACAGGTAATTAATAACCTTGTAAAAAAGTTTGGCAGTAAGTTTTTTAATAAACGGGATATTTTTGTCCTTTCTGATGGTATATACTATTTCATAACCTTCCTCCCATTTTTGAATCAGTTGGCTAATTACATTAACCGGATGTTGCATATCTCCATCCATACTGATAACAACATGCCCCTCAGCAAAATTTAAACCGGCCATAAGTGCTTTTTGGTGGCCAAAATTTCTTGAAAAGGATATAAATTTCACATTATCATTAACCTGTGCCAGTTTTTTTATCTCGTAAAGGGTTTGGTCTTTGCTTCCGTCATCTACAAATAAAACCTCAAAATTATACTCGGCTAAATGTTCTTTTAAGGAATTATAAATAAGGGGAACGTTCTTTTCCTCATTATAGGTCGGTATTATGATGGAAATTAATTTATTTTTGTCAAGCGTCATAAATCTCTGTTATTTGAAAAATAAAAATAATAAAAGTATATGTATTGCGGCATAATATTTTGCATCAACTGTTTTCTAACGTTTTAGTAAATGATACCTGATATATTCAATAATTTCCCAAAAATCAGAAAAGAGCTGCCCGAAGCGTATTTGAAAATCTACGATTCGCATTATAAAAAAAACAGGTCTGGTGAAACCACGGCTACATCACTTTCGATGAAACTGGAGCGGTGGCTGCATAAAAAAGTAGCAGAAGATGTCAAACAGGTTGGAGCAAAAACACTTGAAATTGGTGCCGGAACTTTAAATCAGATGGAATACGAACCAAAGGTGGAACAATATGATATTATTGAACCATTTCATCTTTTATACGAAAACTCTCCGCAGTTACCCAAAGTTAAGACAATCTATAAAGACATTAATGAGGTTGATGATTTGGCTAAATACCAAAGAATTACGTCGGTGGCAACCTTTGAGCATATTTTAGATTTGCCGTTGGTGGTGGCAAAATCGGTTATGTTGCTTGAACCTAATGGTTCCCTTAGAGTTTCGATACCTAACGAAGGAACCCTTTTATGGAAGTTGGGAACTTTGGTAACCGGTTTTGAATTCAAACGGATGTATAATTTGGATTACGGGATTCTTCTTGAACATGAACACGTTAATACTGCAATAGAAATAGAAACAGTTTTAAAATATTTCTTTACCGATATTAAAACCAAAGTTTTTGGCATCAACCGAAAACTTGCGTTTTATGTTTTTTTTGATTGTAAAAAACCCGAAGTTGAGCGGGCAAAACAATATCTTGAATTAAGAAACCGGGGTTAATTATTAATTTTATCCTGTGAACTATAACAAGAACTATAAATATTTCATTTTTTATTTCCTGATAGCCTTAATTGCCTACTGGCAGGTTGGTTTTATGCAACACACCTTGAAGTGGGACATGCTTGATGCCCATTTACCATGGCGTTATTATGTCAGCGAGTGTATCAGGAATTTTCATTTTCCGTTGTGGAATCCTTACCAGGATTTTGGGTATCCGATACATGCCGATCTGCGTTCCATCTGGCCTCCTGAAATATGGATCATGTCGTTGTTTGGCGGATACTCCATTTATACACTGAATGTCCTGTTTATTTTTTATACAGCTGTAGCAGGATTTGGAATGATGTTCCTGGCAAACCGGTTCCTGAAAAACAAACAGGCTGCTTTTTATACAGGTTTGGTTTATATGCTGTCGGGCTATCTGACAGGCCGGGCACAGGAATTATATACTATCAACAGTTTTGCCTTTTTACCCTTGGTTTTATACAACTATTTTAAGTTTTATGATGAGATATCCGTAAAGCGCAGTATTTATTTTATACTATTCATTTTCCTTTTTATAACCAGTTCATACCAGGCTCACACCATAATCCTTTTTTACTTGATGGTGGTTATTTTTCTTTATCATGGTTATAAATTCATTAAAGAAAAGAATTATAAAAGTATAAAACGTATTGTCTGGATGCACCTGGCTATGATGCTGATACTGATAATTCTTCTGTTACCATTAATAACAACAGCATACCAGGTTTTACCCTGGGTAAAACGATTAAACTCAGGGGTTGCTGCAAGCAACATTGCAAAATACCCATTTTCTCCCCAGTGTTTGTTATCGTTAATTGTGCCTTTTGCAGTTATTCGCGACAAGCAGTTTTTTATGACCGATTTGTCGATGACAAACCTGTATTTTGGACTGTTTCCCCTGGTTTTTATGGTTATTTACTTTTTCAAAAAGAAGAAAAATCCGCTATTTAACCTCCTTCTGGGGTTTGGCATTTTCTCTTTGATAGCATCGTTTGGCGCGTATACGCCATTGCGTAAAATTTTATTTTATTCTGTTCCGCTCATGAATTCATTCAGGGGGTCAGCGTATTTCAGATTGTTTGCACTAATACCTTTTGTTATTGCCGGCGGTTACATTATTAATGAGATTGCGGCTTATAAAAAAAGGATAATTCAGGGTGCTTTATTGCTAACAGTTATAGTATTTGTTACAACAATTTATGCGGTTGCAAAAGTAAATTTTCATGAGTTTTCGTTTTTTCATTCTGATTTTTCTTTGGCAGAATTACTTACGGATAAATCAGGGTTTTATGAAAACCTTTTGATTCAGGGTGTTGTGCAAATCTTATTTATGTTGGGTTTTTTATGGATGCTGATAAAAGATAAAGCTTCGTTCAAAAATGTATTTATTATTACCTTAATTAATATGATAATGGCTGTTCAGTTTAATATTCATAAAACGGTTATTCTGCCACACAGCCCAAAAGAAGTAAACGCTTTTCTTAGTGGTTTTCCAAAGGGTTTCCCAATTCCCGAAAGACGATTGATCAAAGACAATACCGATAAAAATGCTTCAAAGGCACCGCTTTGGCGCAATACAAATATTTTTGCAAAACGGGTTTCGGAAGATGGATTTAACTCCTTTGGCCTCGACAAGATGAATTATTTTCAGGATTCACTTACAGCCTTAAAAGATTCGGTTATCAATAATGAGTTATTTTATTTTTCGAATCAGATAAAACCTTTATCGGCAATAGATACAGCGCTGTTTAATCATAAAACTTTATTTATTGCAGATAGTTTGTTCAACCGGTTTAACTATTTACAAAGCTTTAATCAGGACACTGTTGGTAATTACGAAATTACCAAATTTGAGCCGAACCGAATAGAAGTAAGCACGTCGGCAAAAAAGGAAACCTTTTTAACACTAATACAAAGCAATTACAAAGGCTGGCATATTTTTATTGACAAATCGCCGGCTGAATTGATTGAAAGCAATACCTTGTTTATAAGCGTATTAATTCCCAAAGGAAACCATTCGGTTACTTATGTTTATCGTAATTCGGTTTTAATAAAAGTATTTATTCTATCGGCATGGGTATTGGCTGTTTTGCTCATTCTGGCCTTTTATTTCTTTGTAACTAATAAGAAGAGGATTTTAAAAGCATAGGGGCGATTGATAACATTTAAAAAATATTTGTAACTTAAGGCTATAATTTTTTTGATATTATTCTTTTATCCATGAACGTCAGCAATCAGTTTACAAAGGTACCGAAACAGGGGAAAACCATTTTTAATATTATGGCTGAACTGGCTTTACAGTACCAGGCCATTGATTTGTCGAAAGGTTATCCAGAGTTTAACCCCGATCCGCAATTAATAGATTTGGTTTACAAATACATGAAGAACGGGCATAATCATTATGCCGATGTTGATGGGGTTTTAGCTTTGCGGGAAACTTTGGCACAAAATATTAAAAAACTTTACGATCAGGATTATAATCCGCAAGACGAAATAACCATTTCCAATGGTGCTACCGAAGCCATAGCAACTATAATTTCGGCTTTTATTCGCGAAAAGGATGAGGTCATTATTTTTGAGCCCTCATTTGATTGCTATGCTCCTGCAGTTCGGTTAAATGGGGGGATACCTATACTGATTGATATGGTTGCGCCCGATTTTCAGTTCGATTGGGACCAGGTGCAACTTTCGGTTACTTCAAATACTCGGATGATTATAATAAACAGTCCGCATAATCCAACCGGAACCATTCTTAACGAAGAGGATATTGAGCGGCTGAAAAGGATTATCAACGGAACAAATATCCTTATTTTGAGTGATGAGGTTTTTGATCATATTATTTTTGATCAACGTGGGCATAGAAGCCTGCTAAAGTATCCTGATTTAAAAAACCGCACCCTGGTTGTGAATTCATTTAGTAAAACATTTCATGTTACCGGATGGCGTTTAGGGTATGTTGTTGCTACTAAAGAATTAATGCTTGAGTTTCGTAAAGTACACCGGTTTTCGATGTATACGGCCAGCAATCCGGTTCAGCATGCTTTTTCCGAATATTTGTCGACGAATGATTCGCATAAGAAATTGGCGGGCTTCTATCAAAAAAAGAGGGATCTTTTGATGAAATTATTACAGGATACGCCATTTATTGTGAAACCCTCAAATGCGACATACTTTCAATGTATTGATTTTTCAGAAATTTCTGATGAGCCCGATTTTGAATTTGCCTCGCATTTAGTTCGTGAATATAAAATTGCAGCTATACCGTTATCTTACCTCTATAAATCACGGTCGGATAATAAAATACTGCGCTTGAGTTTTGCCCAGCCTGATGAAATACTGAAAAAGGCTGCTCAAAACCTTAAGACTGCCGCTGAGTCTCTGAACAAAAGCAGTTGATGTAAAGCATAAAAAGCATTAATTATGAATAATAAAAAAAGCCTGTACTTTTTGGTACAGGCTTAAATTATTTATAAATCTCTATCAATTAATAACAATCAATGGTAATGCCGTGGTTTCGTCCTGGCTGGTCATTACCACAATATACTGACCTTTGGGTAAATCGCTAACACTGAATGATTTTTCTCCGAAAGGCACATCCATAACTTTATTACCAATCACGTTAAATACCGAAATATTTTGAACTGTTTTATCCGTTTTCAATGTTACGGTGGTTGAGGCCGGATTCGGGTACAATGTGGTTTTAACAGCCAAAATTCTGTGGATAGCCGTTGTGTCTGTAATATCTGTAGTATCTTTTTTGCCCCATATTTCATCCACATATTCAGGATGATCGATAAACGGGTTCCGGTTTTTCTGATAACTGTAAATTACATCGTTACGGTGTTTCTCAAAATTACTTGGCGGATCCTGATCGTTCCATTTTATCAAATCTGAGAGAACAGCAAAAACCGGATCATTTGTATTTTTATCAGCAGGTATGGAATCAATTACTTCGAGATCGGGTTCACCGTTTTCGCCTTCGTAGCGGGTGGCCATGTAAAAAATAATACGAGCTACATCGCCTTTATCTTCATCGCGTGGCTCCCAAAGATATTTGTCGGAGCTATAAGATGATCCGGTTGGTACTCCATTATATGAATAAGGAGTGTCGCCTTCACCAAACCAGCGGTTATTCCTGTATGAATTGATATTGGGCACACATGCCCTTAAATTATGTAAATCGCTGCCTACACCATGAGTGCTGTTGGTAACATTGGGAAATCCTCGCGATTTTGCCCAAACATGTTCGCGGTTCCAGGTTACTCCGCCATCCCAGGCTCCCGGAACACTGTGATTTGAATAAATTACCTGAACGTTGTCCGGATTCGTGGTATCAGCATCTGTAATATTAAGGATATACCTGGAATCACCATAGGTTTTTTGAATATTTCCTTTTATGATATTATATAAAGCTGCTTTTAATTCCAGACCTGATTTTCCTTCAGCTGAGTCATAATATCCGTCTGGTATTTGTGAAAATAAACTGGCAACCGAAAGTACCAGAACGATTAAAGAAATTATACCTTTTTTATACATTAATAACAGTTTAAAGATTGGTGCAACCGGTGACAAAATTAACGGTTTTTGTTACTTTTATGCATTAATTAAAGATTATTATGAGAATAGTGGTTCAAAGGGTACGCGAGGCCTCTGTTACCATCGAAAAAGCGGTTTATTCCAAAATTGAAAAAGGCTTGCTTGTTTTATTAGGAATTGAAGATGCTGATACTGATGAGGATATAGAATGGCTTGCTGGTAAATTAACCAGGCTGCGTGTATTTGATGATGATGGAGGTGTAATGAACAAATCAGTTATGGATATTAAAGGTGAATTACTGGTAGTTTCGCAATTTACCTTGCATGCATCAACTAAAAAAGGAAACAGACCTTCGTATATAAAAGCATCAAAACCTGATTTTGCAATTCCGACATACAAAAAATTCATTCAGAAATTAGCAGAGATTTCGTCCATTGATATAAAAACAGGGGAATTCGGGGCAATGATGGATGTTGCTTTAATAAATGACGGGCCGGTTACCATAATAATGGACAGTAAGCAACGGGATTTTTAATTTTAGGGCTATGAACAATGAAATAACGCTTAGTCAGGCTCAGGATAAGGTTGACACCTGGATAAAAACCTATGGGGTAAGGTACTTTTCGGAATTGACCAATATGGCTGTTTTAACTGAAGAAGTTGGAGAGCTTGCCAGGATTATGGCCCGTACATTCGGTGATCAGTCTTTTAAAAAGTCTGATTTAAAATCGAACCTGGCTGATGAAATGGCCGATGTATTGTGGGTATTGATTTGCCTGGCTAATCAGACCGGGGTAAATCTTACTGATGCATTTGAGAATACTATGAAAAAGAAAACGCAGCGGGATAAAGAAAGACATAGGAATAACGATAAGTTGTGATTTATGACTATTTTTGTTTATACCACAAAACCTTAATAATAAAAACGATACAAAAACAAAATAAATATTAACAACAAATGGAACTACTACAACAATATCCAAATCCTTTAAACGAAATAGAGATTGCACAAAAAGTAATTGAGGCAAAAGCTCTGGCCAAACAAATGTTTAACTCCGAGTATTTAAAACTGGCCTTTAGTGTAATCGATTTAACTTCGTTAAATTCAACCGATCAGATAGAAAAAGGCCGGGAATTGGCCGAAAAGGTTAACTCATTTCCATCAGTATATGGCGGAATACCCGATGTGGCTGCAATTTGTGTGTATCCACCCCTGGTAAAAACCATTGCAACCTATTTGAAAATTAAAACGGTTGGATTGGCTTCGGTAGGAGCAAGTTTTCCAACATCACAGACATTTATTGATGTTAAAGTGCTTGAATGTAAAGAGATTGCCTCGCACGGAGCCACCGATGTGGATGTGGTTATTTCGTTAGGTGCCTGGTTTTCGGGCGATTATGAAACGGTTTTTAATGAAATAAAAGCCCTGAAGGAATCTATCGGATATGCGCACCTTAAGGTGATTTTGGAAACCGGGGCTTTGAGCACTGCTGATCATATCTGGAATGCAAGTATTATTGCCATGGAAGCTGGTGCCGACTTCATCAAAACCAGTACAGGCAAGTTAGATCCGGCGGCTACCATGGAAGCAATGTACATCATGACCCAGGCGATAAAGGCCTATCATGAAAAAACCGGCAGAAAGGTTGGTGTAAAACCAGCAGGTGGAATTTCCACGTCAAAAGATGCACTTAACTATGTAGCTTTGGTAAAAATGGTGTTGGGCGAGGAGTGGCTAAATAAAAAAATGTTCAGGCTGGGAGCCAGCAGGCTTGCCAATAATCTTATAGCCGATATTATAAAACTTGAAACCGGGAAAGACGAACCGGTAAATTATTTCTAAAACAGGGGAGGTTTTTCAGACCTAAAATCATAAATGGTAACTTACCCAATCGGAGTGCGACTCAAAGTCGCGTCCCGATTAAATACCCGGCAAAATACAGATACAAATCTTTTAAAAATTTATCATTGATCATTATTTGAAAGAGCCTGAGAAAAGTTTTTGAGTAAACATGTAACCCTTTTAAGATAAACAAGACTAATGTGAAACTCCTTTGGTTAAAGAAGGTCAACAACATATGCCAATAATTGTATATAGAATGAATAGTATATATTTTACAAACTTTTGATTTATTTATGTTAATCCAAATTAAAATGAAAAGATTTTCAGCATTCCTTATAGGAGCATTACTTTCGGCGGCATTTTTTGCCAGGGCAGATGAGGGTATGTGGTTGCCTGTTTTGATTAATCAGAATATGGCTACCATGACAGAGATGGGTATTAAGCTTACAGCAGATGATATCTATAGTATAAACCACTCAAGTATTAAAGATGCTGTGGTGGCTCTTGATCATGGTAATTGTTCTGCGGAGGTGATCTCCAACCAGGGGTTGTTGCTTACCAACCATCACTGCGGATATGCCGAAATACAATCGCACAGTTCGGTTGATCACGATTATTTAACCAATGGTTTCTGGGCAATGAGTAAAAAGGAAGAGCTTGCCAATCCCGGTAAAACAGCCAGTTTTCTTATCAGGGTAACTGATATTACCGATAAAGTTTTAAGCATTTTACCGGATAGTATAAACGAGGCAAAAAGAGACTTTTTGGTTGACAGTATTTCAACGGTGCTTTCCGACGAAGCTACAAAAGGAACTGATTACGAGGCCTCAGTTGAGAGCATGTTTAAAGGGAACGATTATTACCTGTTTGTTTATGAAACGTATCGTGATATTCGGTTAGTTGGCGCTCCGCCAGAATCAATCGGAAAATATGGTGCCGACACCGACAACTGGATGTGGCCCCGCCATACAGGTGATTTTAGCATGTTCCGCATCTATTGCAGCCCTGACGGAAAACCTGCTGAATATGCCGATGAAAATGTGCCGCTTAAGCCCAAACATTTTTTGCCTATATCACTGGATGGTGTAAAGCAAGGCGATTTTGCTTTTGTTATGGGATATCCCGGTAGTACCGACCGCTACATGACTTCGTTTGAGCTAAAATATACCATGGATTATGTGAACCCGAACCGGGTGAAAATCCGTGGATTAAAACAGGATATTTGGGAAAAAGATATGAAGAGCGATCCAAAAATCCGCATTCAGTACGCTTCAAAACAAGCTCGTTCATCAAACTACTGGAAATATTCTTTAGAACAAAATAAAGCGCTCAAGAAATTGCATGTACTTGAACAAAAGCAACAGCTTGAGAAAGAATTTATGGCATGGGTAAACCAGGATAGTACCCGGAAAAAAGAATACGGAAACGCATTAAACCTTATTGAAGAATCAATTAACGAAACCAAAGAGAACAAAAGTGCGCAACAGTATTTATTCGAAACGCAGTTTTATTATTTTGGTGAAACTTATTTGTTTGCATACCGTGCCAGGTCGTTGGCAGCGGCATTGGCTCAACCCGATAGTGTACAAAAAATTAACCGGGCAAAAGCCAAATTAAAAAGCAGGGCTGCCAGTTTCTTTAAGGATTACAGTATGTCGACTGACGAAAAAACATCGCCTGCTTTATTGAAATTATTTATCAATGATATCAACGCCAAATATTATCCATCGTACATTAACGATATAGTAATGAAGAAATACAAGGGTAATGTGGACAAGTATTTTGCAAATTATTTTAAAAAATCAATTTTTGTCGATAGTGCCAGGTTTGCTGCGTTTATAGCTAATCCCAGTATCAAAGTTTTACTAAATGATCCGGCCTATATGGCTGCTGGTAGTGTGCTGCAGCAATTACAGTTGTTAAGGGATCAAAACAATCCGGCCGAATTAAAATATAAGGAAGGTATGCGCGTGTTTGTTAAAGGTTTGATGGAGATGCAACCAAATAAATTATTTTACCCCGATGCAAATTCAACCATGCGACTTACTTATGGTAAAGTGGGTGGATATTCACCAGCTGATGCCGTTCAATATTCATATTTTACAACAATGAAAGGTGTAATGGAAAAAGAAGACCCGGATGTGCGTGAGTTTAATGTTCCTGAAAAGCTAAAGGAAATTTATAAAAACAGAGACTTTGGCCCTTATGTGGATGCCGATGGAACTATGCACGTTTGTTTTACTACTAACAACGATATTACCGGCGGAAATTCCGGAAGCCCTGTTATTAATGCCAAAGGTCAGCTGATTGGAGCCGCATTCGATGGGAATTCTGAATCGATGAGTGGTGACATTGCCTTTGAAAATTCGATGCAAAAATGTATCTGTGTGGATGTAAGATATGTATTGCTGATTATTGACAAGTACGCCGGGGCTCACAACCTGATTGATGAGATGACCCTCGTAAAATCGGAACCCGAAGCAGCAACACCTGCTAATGAGGAAAAAGCAGAACCTGCAATGAAAGAAATTACTATGTAAATAATGATGATTACAATAAAAGAAACCCTGGTATATCGCACCAGGGTTTCTTTGTTATAAGAGTTTATTTTAAAGTGTTAAGCCAGCTTTAAATGACACATGTTTCTGCTTTCCCCCCTTTCCCTAGCCTTAGGCTAGACCGAGAGGGACTAACACTCCACGGAGATTGCGACATGTTGAATCAATTCTCTGCTTTTATAAAGGTTTATAACCCAGCGATGCGATAGTTTCTTTAGCTTTCTCAATATCAATATTATCGCCCTGAACCGAAACAGTTTTACTGCTTAAATCAACAACTGCTTTATCGATAAAACCAAGTTTTTCAAGGTTCGATTCTACATTGGCCTTACAGTGATTGCAGGTCATACCTTCAACTTTTATTGTTTGAACTTCCATTTTAATAGTATTTATAGATGATTGAACTAAATTTTGTTTTGAACTTATTTTCTTTTGAATATATCCGTTAACAATTAACGCTAATAGGGTTATTCCTGATCCAATTTGCCACCAGCCCAGGTTATGACCGTGGTTGTGGATAAGATGCTGATGTGTTATTTGTGTGAACCATTCGGTAGGCAGCGCATAATCAATTAAAAAGCCAAAAGTTAATGCGCCGATTATAATGGTGCTTAAATAGGTAAATAAACTTTTCTTACCCAACACTTTTCCTATCATGGTGATAGTGGCTGCATTGGTTGCTGGTCCGGCCATTAAAAGCACAAAAGCTGCCCCGGGACTAATTCCTTTCAGAATTAATACAGCGGCCAATGGAATGGTACCTGTGGCACAAATGTAAAGCGGAATAGATACCACCAGAATCATAAGCATCTGTAAAACCGGAGGCAGATTCAACAACTCAAAGAAATTATTTGGAATTAGCGCTGAAATAATTGCCGCTAAAATCAATCCAACAACCAACCATTTTGAAATATCCTGGATAAATTCCACAAAACCATACCGAAAAATAGCTTTAACCTTTTCACTGATGCTTTTAGGGGGTTTTTCCTGCTCAACGTTTTGTTCCTTTACAGGTTCGTTCGAGGTAAAAGTGCTGGTAATAAGGCCTCCGGTTATTCCGGTAATTAAGGCAGCAATGGGCCTGACAATGGCAAAAGGTAATCCCAATAACGAAAAGGTGGCCAAAATAGAATCGGCACCGGTTTGCGGGGTCGAAATCAGAAAAGAAACGGTTCCTCCTTTTGAAGCTCCGTTTTTATATAACGCGGTACCTGTCGGGATAACACCACAGGAGCATAATGGTAGCGGCACACCAAACAAAGCGGCTAAAACCGATGATTTAAACGGGTTGCCACTAAAGTACTTTTCAATTTTATGACGGGGCATAAAGGCATATAATAAACCTGCAAAGAAAAACCCAAGCAAAAGATAGGGTGACATTTCGCTTAGTATAGTCACAAAATCCTTAAAAAATGTTTCAATATATTGTAGTATTTCCATTGTATAAAATTTTATACTACAAATAACGCAACTTATGTTGAAAGGTTTATTACACTATTTTTGAAAAAAATTATATGATTTTTGGATAAAGAAATTTGAATAATAATTGGGGGCGCGACTTTAACCTAAAATCCGCAGGTCTAATTTTCTTAAAATTTTATTGTAAAATTGGGCTTGTGGATTTCGATTTAATTGATAATCTGGACTTCTTCCAATAGCACGGAAAACAAATATCA
>JBJKSB010000027.1:0-9113 GCA_046704385.1 Bacteroidales bacterium
ATGGTACGACCGTGAAAATCATCTGCATTTTGATGTTTGTGCCGACGACCATTGCCAACGTTATCAGGGCACTGCAAAATCGATTCATCCGAATATTGCCAAAGCCATTGAACAAACACGCGGCGAGGTTCTGACTTATAATGATCATATTTGCGATGCCCGATTTTCAAAAAGCTGTGGTGGAGTTTCAGAACTATTTGAAAACTGCTGGGAGCCGGTTCATCACGACTATTTACTACCGATCTTTGATTCCGGACAACAAAAAGAAATCCCTGATTTGACTATCGAAGCAAATGCAGAACTTTTTATAACGTATAATCCGCCTGCTTTTTGCAATACACACGATAAAAAAATTCTAAGCCAGGTTCTCAACAATTATGATCAAACCACCCATGATTTTTTCAGATGGACGGTTAATTATACACAGGAAGAAATCAAAAAGCTTATTGAGCAAAAATCGGGTATGGAATTTGGGCAAATTTTAGATTTGATCCCTTTGCAGCGAGGAAGTTCAGGTAGAATTATCCGGTTGAAAATTGTGGGTGTCAAAAAATCGTTTATTATCGGTAAAGAATTGGAAATCAGAAAATGGCTAAGCCCGACACATCTTTACAGTTCTGCTTTTGTGGTTGAAAAAACGGTGGTGACAAATGGAGTCCCCGCTCATTTTAAATTAACCGGTTCCGGATGGGGACATGGTGTGGGTTTATGCCAGATTGGAGCAGCCGTAATGGGTGAGCAAGGCTTTAATTATTTGGAAATTTTAAATCATTATTATAAAAATGCAGTAGTGCAGAAAATGTATGGTTAGTGGCTAATCAAGTATAATATTTCTGGTATATTCACCCTTATAATCCTTCCGAAAATCAAGTTCGGGGCAGACTGTCAAGCTAAGGTTTAATTTAAATCAAAAAGAAAATTAAAAAAATGGTAAAAACCTCGTTATTAAGCTTTTTTCCCTCACTGAGGGAAAATCCCGACAGGGAAAAGGGTGAAAAAAAGTTAAATCAAAAATATACAAATTTGTACCCCTCTGTCCTGTCGGACATCTCCCCTAATCAGGGGAGAACGAAGAAATTAAAGCCTATATTTAATAAATTAAATTCAGTAGAATTTTCTGTTGTCTTTACGACTACTTCTTTGAGAGGCCTATCCCGATGAGGTACCAGTATCGGGAAGGTAAAGAGGATAAATTATTACACAATATGCATAAAATGCCACTATTTTATTTACACTAAATACTTAAAATCCAAAATGTCGCAACACTCAAAACAAAGAAATCCCTGGCTTTGGGTCCCCAGCCTTTATTTTGCTGAAGGTGTTCCCTATGTGATGGTTATGACACTGTCGGTCATTTTCTACAAGCGCATGGATATTTCCAATTCCGATATTGCTTTGTATACCAGCTGGCTCTATTTGCCTTGGGTAATCAAACCCCTTTGGAGCCCATTTGTAGATATACTAAAAACCAAAAGATGGTGGATTGTCACCATGCAATTGTTGGTGGGAGCCGGTTTAGCCGGTGTTGCCCTGACCATTCCCATGCCTTCGTTTTTTCAATATACACTGGCATTTTTCTGGTTACTGGCATTCAGCTCGGCTACTCATGACATTGCTGCCGACGGATTTTATATGTTAGGATTGTCGCAGTACAGCCAGACCTATTTTGTAGGCATAAGGAGTACCTTTTACCGGATAGCCATGTTATCAGGCCAGGGATTGCTGGTTATCCTGGCCGGATACTTCGAATCGAGCCTGGGAAATGTTCGCATTGCATGGAAACTGGTGTTTCTAATAGTCGCTTCACTGTTTGCTTTATTCTCACTGTATCATAGCTGGATTTTACCCCAACCCGACGATGATAAAAGCCGTTCAGAATCCCTGAAAAAGATGCTGCATGAATTTGGTGAAACCTTTGTCAGTTTTTTCCAAAAGAAAAATATTTGGGTTTCTATCATTTTCTTACTCGTTTACCGATTAGGTGAATCCCAACTGGTAAAACTGGCATCGCCTTTTTTGCTCGACCCTGTTGAAAAAAACGGGCTGGGATTGAGTACCAGTGAATTGGGTTTTATTTACGGTACCGTAGGAATTATTGCCTTATCGCTGGGTGGAATTATCGGCGGAATTGCCGCTTCAACCAAAGGCTTAAAATACTGGCTTTGGTGGATGGTACTGGCAATGAACCTCCCGAACCTGGTTTACCTTTACCTGTCTATTGCCATGCCTTCGTCAAGATTCATTATCAGCGCCTCGGTGGCTATTGAGCAATTTGGCTATGGTTTCGGCTTTACGGCTTATATGCTGTATATGATCTATATTTCAGAAGGTGCCTTTAAAACAGCCCATTTTGCATTTACAACGGCTTTTATGGCTTTGGGCATGATGGTTCCGGGAATGATAAGCGGCTGGTTACAGGAATTGATAGGATATCAAAACTTTTTTATCTGGGTAATGATATGCACCATTCCGGGGTTTGCGGTAATTCCTTTTCTGAAAGTTGATGAAAAATTCGGGATTAAAAAAGTGGTAAAGCCGGAAAACTAATCAGACAAGATAACCCTCAAATCTGCTAAATAAAAAATTAATTTGGGTTCAACAAAACCATTTTTATAGTTAGAATTTTTTAACTACCAAAGGCACCAAAATACACGAAATAGCATTTGAAAGAAGATTTCTCTCTTCGTTCGAAATGACAATTTAACCTATAAGTAATGTATGCGAAGAATCTTAATATTTTAGCCAGCCAGCAGTGATTTTATTTGTACAGATAATACTTTTTTGATAATTGCCTGAAGGCCTCAACATCTTTGTTCCAATAGGCTTCAATTACAGAATAATCCTGTTTTTCAGTAATAGCCTTTTGAATAAAATGGGTACCGCAAACAATATCAAACATCTCCTTTTTCGATTTATCTACGTTAAACGGTTTAAAGTCCGGATTTAATTTCATAGCCTCAATTAAAAAATGAAACTGTATTCCGGTTAAATCTACAGTCTTAAAATCAGTAATATGAATCTGGGCACCCTGCAACTCCTGCCCGGCTTTCGACTGGTAATAGGGTTTATAATAAATTGGTCGGAAAATAACGCCACGTAATCCCAGGTTATTCAGGTTTTTACATAACAATTCGGCATTAATATCAGGAGTAACCAGTGTTTGAAATGGCAAAGTATAACCAATACCAATATAGTTTGGGTCGAGTTCGCCAATAATTCCGGTGCTGGCATAATAAAAGGCCGTTTGCCAGGTTGGGATGTGGGGCGAAGTAGGAACCCATACCAAACCGGTTTCATCATAAGTCATATCGCGGTGCCATCCTGCCATCTTTACTACCTGGATGTCGCATTTTTTGCCATCCGTCAACAAACCTTCATTATTTAAAAACAGCGCTAACTCACCGCAAGTCATTCCATATACATAAGGAATATTATAACGGCTTACAAAGGAATAAAGGCCATCCTCCACCAAAGAACCTTCAATCCGGTCTCCACCCAGGGGATTGGGACGATCCAAAATTAAAAGGCTTTTACCGAAATCAGAGGCAGCCTCCATCACCTGCCCCATTGTGCTTATGTAAGTATAGGAGCGCACCCCTATATCCTGTATATCATAAACCAGGATATCAATCATATCCATAGCCTGCTTATTGGGTTTTTTATCCTTACCATAAAGAGAAAATACAGGAATACCGGTTTTGGCATCAACCTGATTTTTCACATGGTCACCTGCCGAAAAATCACCACGAACCCCATGTTCAGGGGCAAACAGAGCCACAAGGTTAACTTCCTTATTCTCGTAAAGAATATCGATAGTTGATTTCAAATGACTGTCAACACCGGTGGGATTCGTTACCAACCCGACCCTTTTTCCTTTAAGCAATTCAAATCCTGATTTTTGCAGCATCTCAACTCCAAGTTTGAATTCTTCTTTTGCCACTGGCACTACAGTATCCTTAACTTGTGGTTCAAGTGTAGACTGAACCACCACTTGCTTGGGTTTACATCCCAAAAGGTTTAATAAGATGAATGCAAAAAGTAAATATATGGTCTTCATCAACTAGATTTAATTGGAGATTTTTAAATATGCCTCCAAATAAAGTAAAATATTTTAGAAAATGGAATAGTTGGGGGTTTTATCAGAATTGAGGATATTTAAATTTCAAATAAGTTAATATTAAAGTTAATATTAAACCATAAAAAACAAACTTAATTTGAACATAGTTTTTTGTGAAAATGAATGAATTAAATAATTTCATTATTTTTAATCATAAAAATTGAGCTGAAAGTCATTCAAATCTTTTATTATTCAATTTATTTTGTACTTTCAGTTGAAATTACGCTATAGGGTTTATTTTTTATTCAAGAGGGTTTTCCTTATTAATTCAATTACATGAAAAATTTCTTAGGATATTTATTTGTTTTATTAATTCTTTTAGATTCAAATTCAATATTCCCTCAACCCAAACACCTAAATTTCAATAAAATAGATATTGATAATGGTTTAAAAAGCAATGATATTGAAACGATATTTCAAGACAGTTATGGTTTTCTTTGGTTTGGATTTAAAGAGTTGTACCGTTATGACTCCCATAATATAAGGATTTACAAAAAAAATTCTGCTCAACCTGATTCTTATCCTGCGAATTTGACATTTTGCATTTTTGAAGATTCACAAAGAAATTTATGGGTAGGTACCAACATCGGATTACTTAAATATGATCGGGAACATGATCAATTTGTAAATTCTGACTTGAAAGGATTAGGAGCCGTTCGGTCAATTGTTGAACAAAAAGATGGTATCCTTTGGATTGGAACATCCACCGGGCTTTATAAGTTTAATGTTTCTGGAAACGAAATATCAAATGTTAATTATTTGGAGCACAATAAAACGGAAGGGGTATACCCATACATAACAACACTTTATTTAGATAATGATAATAATTTATACATTGGCTCATTTACTAATAGTATATTGGTAAAATTCAATATTGAAAAAAACACCTTTGATTATTTCGATTTACCCGATTATGTAAAAGGTCTGGGTGAAAAGCCGTTTATTATAAAAATTACCAATGATCAGCTCGGAAATATTTGGATTGGATTAAGAGAAAACGGAGTTTTAAAATATAATCTTCAAACACAAAATTGGCAACTATACCCATTATCGTTACTTAATTCAATAAAATTAAAAAGCCAGGTGATGAGTTTATGTGCTTTAGGAAATGGAAATATCTTAATAGGGACAAACGGCGGAGGATTGACATTTTTTGATACTGAAAAAAATAATTTTAATTACTATAAAAATGACATCCGTGACGATAAATCATTAAGTTCAGATGTTGTCACTTGTATATATGAAGATCCAAATGGAATTATTTGGGTGGGCACTCAATTCGGAGGATTAAATTACATTGATATTTATGAGAAAAAATTTAAAGTGTTTCAGCCCAATATTTTTTCATCTAGCTCATTATCAAATAAATATATAAATGATATTATTGAGGACACTAACGGTATTATTTGGATTGCGACGGATAAAGGTGGACTAAACAGATTTGATCCTAAAAGTGGTAAATTCAAAGCATATAGATACGATCCTTCTAACATAAATAGCATTGGAAACAATAACCTGACCAAGCTTGCAATTGATAAAAATGGAAATATTTGGTCAACAAACTGGGAAGGTGGTTTAAATAAATGCAATCCGGTAACCGGGACTTTTACAAACTTTTGGAATGATCCATCAAATCCGGAATCTCTTGGAGGAAACAATACTATTAACATTTTCATCGATCATAATCAAAATTTGTGGGTTTCTAACCATTATGGTCCCGGCCCCTTCAATCAGATTCTCTATAACAAGAGCCATAAGTTTCAAAAATTTCCCAATTTAAAAGGTAATGAAATATGCTCCAATTTTCCTGTAAATGTTTATTTTCAGGATGAAAAAAACAATATCTGGATGGGAGGTCTGGAGGGTGGTCTAGATATATACAATACCGTTACAAAGACATACCACACTTATTACTCTAACGATTCTCTTTCAAATACTGAGTCAATATCCTATATGGTTAATTGCATTTTCCAGGATAATAAAAATCAGATATGGGTAGGAACTGAAAATGGTGGGTTGTACTTATTTAATAAAAGTGATTCAACATTTTCAAATATTAACCATAAAGAGAATATTGGCCTTGAAAATGTTCGTTCAATACTTCAAGATGATAATAATAATTTCTGGTTTGGTACCTCCAATGGATTAATAAAATATAATCGCAATACCAAAGAATCCAGAACTTATAATATGGAGGACGGCTTGCCATCGAACGAGTTTATAAAAAGCTCAGCGTTAAAAGCAAAAAATGGCCTTTTTTACTTTGGTACAGCTAATGGTTTTATTTCTTTTAACCCTGAAAAAATAAAAGACAATCCTATTATTCCACCTGTATATATTCTACAACTTAAAATTAATGGCAAACCTGTAATAGTGGATTCGCTGTTTAATAACCATATTGTATTAAAAAAAGATATTTCGATAACAAACAAATTTACACTTAAATACAACGAAAATAATTTTAGTTTCAGTTTTGTGGGAATAAATTTTACTTCCCCGGGAAAAAACCAGTACAAATATATGCTTGAGGGCTTCAATAAAGGTTGGATTAATAATGACAACCAAAAAACTGCAAATTATACAAATATTGACCCCGGAACATATACTTTTAAGGTAATTGCCAGCAACAATGATGAGATTTGGAATGAAAAAGGTTGTTCTGTACAATTAAAAATTCTTCCGCCATTCTGGAAAACCTATTGGTTTTATTTAATATATGTTCTGATTTTTATAGGAATTGAGATTTTAACCAGAAGAGTTATTATTGAACGAATAAATCTTTTGAATAAAATTAAAATAGAAAAACTACAATCTGAAATGGTAAAAAAAGAAAACGAGTTGGATAAACAACGAATTAAATTCTTTTTCAACATTTCGCATGAATTCAGGACTCCGCTTACTCTCATTTTAGGACCAGTCGAGAATTTAATAGAAGATACAAAAGATGACTTGTTGAAACAAAAATACTTGTCGATTAAATCGAACGCAGATCATCTCTTAAGAC
This sequence comes from Bacteroidales bacterium, assembly GCA_046704385.1. GTDB lineage: Bacteria > Bacteroidota > Bacteroidia > Bacteroidales > SZUA-534 > GH45. The sequence goes on from JBJKSB010000027.1 coordinate 7,122, forward strand.
TGGTAAACCAACTTCTTGACCTTCGCAAACTTGAATCGGATAAGATAAAACTTGAATTAGTTGAAAAAGATATTTCTGATTATATTCAAAGTATTTACAGCTCATTTAATTATTTAGCAAATAAGCATAAAATAACCTATTCTTTTTCCTCAGAATCAGAATCATATCAAGGGTTTTTTGACCCTAACATCTTGGAAAAAATTCTTTTCAATTTACTTTCCAATGCGTTTAAATACACACCAAACGGTGGTGAAATATCTGTTGATGTAAAATTTAAGCAAAATTTATATGAACATAAACTGATTAAAATAACAATAAAGGACAGTGGAATTGGAATAGCAAAAAAATATCACCAATTAATTTTTGACAGATTTTTTCAAGTAGATAATAAACTATCGAAGGTAAACACAGGAACCGGAATCGGCCTTGCACTGGCCAAAGAATTAATTGTTTTGCACAAAGGTACCATAAAGGTTGAAAGCAATTTGGGAGATGGAAGTACATTTATAGTAGAACTACCTGTCGATAAAAACAGCTTTACAGATTATAAATTATTAACAGATAAGGATTTAATTGAAAATAATAATTTTTCAGAAAACTTACTTACTACAAAAGATAAAATTCAAAAAATAACTGATAATTTTCCATTTAGCAGCAAAATGGAAAATAGATTTCGTATCCTGGTGGTAGAAGATAATGAGGAGATGCGCTCCTTTATCCTGAGCTGCCTTTCAGGAAACTTTAACATTACAGAAGCTGATAATGGAAATGATGCCTTAAAAATTGCCATGTCAGAATTACCCGACTTGATTATTTCTGATATCATGATGCCGGGGATTGATGGAATGGAATTAGCACACTTATTAAAATCGGATGAACGCACCAGTCATATTCCTATTATTATGTTAACAGCACTTTCAGATGTTGACCAACAGGTTGAAGGATTTAAAATGGGTGCTGATGATTATTTAACAAAGCCATTTAACACTAAACTGTTAAATGCTCGTGTAAATAGCTTAATAGAAAACAGAAAGAAACTTAAAATTCTTTTTAATAAAAGAAATCTATTTTCAATAGATAAAATTTCTCCTTCAGTAGTAGATAATCAATTTCTGGTTAAAGCAGTAAAAATAATTGAAGAAAATCTGTCAGAACCCGATTTTACTCCTGAATTATTTGCCCAGATGATGGCTTTGAGCCGGGTACAACTCTATCGCAAAATAAAAGCCTTAACAAATTATCCTGTTTATGAGTTTATAAAAACCATCAGGTTAAAAAAAGCTGCTGAAATGCTTACATCAGGTAATTACAATGTTGCAGAAACCGCTTACCTTGTAGGGTTTAAAGATCTAACCCATTTTTCAAAGAGTTTCAAAAAAACATTCGGCGTAAGTCCTTCAAAATATAACAATTAGTTTTTCTGTATCAATTTTGTTGAATTGTAACATATTCATTGTTTCATGACACGGTCAGCCAATCATTTGAAATCCTGAAACTATAGTTGGCTTCTGAATATCAGTAAATTTAAACTCATCATTTTGTAAATTTTAAATCAATAATTATGAGAGTTAAAAAGGTATTACAGGATTACTGTCGGATTTACTTTATAGTAATTCTTATAGTATTAAGTGGCCATTTAATGGCTCAAAACACATGGAAAACGGTACGAGTTGGTGGCGGAGGTGCAACTACGAGCATCCAGGCACATCCCCTGGTACCAAACCTGTATTTCATTACCACCGATGTGGGAACTCCCTACCGGTGGAATGCTTCTACCCAGGCGTGGGAAGGGCTGTTTTACAGTTTTTCACCAGATTACTGGGGCAAAAATGCCGCTGGTAACATTGCTTTTGACCCCGGCGATGCAACCGGTAATATTTTATATGCCACCATTGGAGGCCCTTGGACAGATGGTACCCTCATGAAATCAACTGACCGGGGAACCTCATGGACTGACTGTCAAATTACTCTTGATGTAAAGCCCAATAATGA
>JBJKSB010000028.1:0-9764 GCA_046704385.1 Bacteroidales bacterium
ATGATAGAGCAGACCAAAGTGGTGATACGATATTGACAATTTTTGATTTTGATTTTAAATGGGCTATTTGCTTTACATTATCACAGGACGACGAAATATTAAAAATTGAAAGATTTGTAAATTAAAAACGGCACACAATAATGGCTTATTAGAAATCTTAAAAACGAAGGATAAAATTATTTCGAACCAAATATACTCAACGCCCACATTTATCGTTAACAATAAAGTGTTGGATGGAAAATATGCCATTAACTATATCGAAGATGTAATTAAAAAAGAGTTTAACCTAAATTGATTCTAATGCAGAGAACCAGAACAGTGAAATTTATTTTTTTAGTTATCATTGTTATTTTTATTTCATGTTCTAAAGAAATCATAGTCGATATTCCTGTAAAAGATTATAAATTGGTAGTTAATTCAACTATATCACCTTTTATCGCACCAAATCCACAAACCGTATTTGCTAAAGTAAATAGAAGCACACATATTACTGATACCGCATCAAATACAATATTATCAGATGCAACAGTTTGTCTGTTTGGAGATGGTGAAGTGATAGATACGCTGCTTTTTGTTGATTCATTAGGTATTTATGTTTTAAATCGATTTTGGTTTCCAAATCAAGGAGTTGATTATGCTTTAAAAGCTGAGCATTCCGGTTATAAAACTGTTACAGCATCAACCAAGATACCAGAACAGGTAAAAATTATTGACACTGTTGTAACCCCAATGGTGATGGTAAATGAGGCTGGTGATATTTTTAACGAGGTTGCACTTACTTTTAAAGATCCTCCTAATGAAAAAAACTATTATGAAATTGTACTCTCAGTACCAGGAATAGATTATTATTCGAATGATTTGTATTATAGACTTTCTAGTTCGGATAAATTGATTTCACGAGAAAATTATTATCCTCCTTTAGAGCGATTTGATATTGAAAAACCCAAATACCTTCTGTTTAGCGATGTTGGTATTGATGGTGAACAATATTGTATTAAATTCAACTATAAGCCACCCCGTGCATTTGATGGTATAAATGGTAATTATCTTGAATCCCATATTATTTACTTTCAATTACGTAATGTACCTTTTGAATATTATGCTTTTAAAACTGCATGGATTCAACAAACCAACAGTCAAATTGAAAATGTTCTTTATGGAGGTACTGAACCACAAAATATATATACCAACATCGAAAATGGGTACGGATTGTTTTCCGGGTTTAATTACGATGATGGATCAATTTTTATTGATGAAATTAAATACTAGCTTAAATATTTTATAACCATTCGTTTTTCCAAATAAAGTTCCATGAAACCTATACTGTTAATTTTTACTCTCTTTTTTCTTGCTAAAATATTTGCACAGAATCCTTCATATAAAAACATAAACGGTTTTGTTTTCGACAAATCCACCAATGAAGCTTTAATTGGTGCAACAGTATTTACTTCGAATGAATATGGTGTTGTTACAGATAAAGCAGGGTATTTCAGTTTTTCAGTCCCCTTAAACGCTGATACCTTGATAATATCATTTGTTGGATACGCAACCCAAAAAATTTTAATTCAAGATGGAAGCAATATAAACATATATTTGGAGGCAGGTCTTGAAATAGAAGAGGTAATGGTTAGAAATGAATTTGTTTCACGACCGGAAATTGGGGTGAATCGTATTCAAATAAAACAAATTAAGAACCTTCCAATGCTTTTTGGTGAAACTGATATTATAAAAAGTTTCCAACAAATGCCTGGAGTTCAATCAGGTGGTGAAGGAAAAAGCGAGCTATATGTGAGGGGAGGCAGCCCGGATCAAAACCTTATTTTGTTAGATAATGTACCCCTATATTATGTGTCGCATTTTGGAGGTTTTTTCTCAATATTTAATGCTGACATTATAAATGATGTAATACTAATAAAAGGTGGGTTTCCAGCGCGATATGGTAGCCGATTATCTTCAGTTTTGGATATTACCATGCGTGATGGTAATATGAATAGCTTTGGAATGCAGGGCACAATAGGTTTATTATCTACTAAAATAGCAATAGAAGCTCCTATTATTAAGCAGAAAAGTTCATTTGTAGTTTCAGCCCGTAGTAGTTTGCTGCCAATATTCAGACTTATAGGTTCAGGTCTCAATTATTCCTTTTATGACATTAATGCCAAAGCAAATTTTATTATTAACAACAAAAATCATATTTTCTTTAGTTTTTATACCGGAACCGATAAGGTTAAAACAAATTTGGGTGAAAATAATTTTTCTGTAACGCAGCAAAATGTTAATTGGGGCAATATAATGGGCAGTCTTCGATTAAATCAGATATGGAGTAACAGTTTGTTTTCAAATTTAATTTTATATAATACCAAGTACAGGTATAAAACACACTATTCTTATCAAAGTAATGTTGATTCAATTAGCAAGTCATATTCAAATGACCTGTTATCTGCAATAAATGATTATGGACTAAATTACAACTTTCATCATTCAATAAATAATAATTTAAAATTCAAATATGGGTTACAAAGTATTTTACACAAATTCAATCCAAATGATGAAGTAGTAAAACAGTCTGGAACCGGAATAGAATCAATAAATAAAAGTTACAATTCTGAAATAAATGCTTTTGAAAATGCAATTTATATAGAATCCCATGTTAATACGGCCTTAATATCAGCAAATATAGGTTTGCGATATGTAAATTATATTCAAAGTAGCAACGTCTTTAATTCAATTGAACCGAGGGTTACATTGAGCTATAACCTTACTGATAACTTTTCATTCAAATATGGCTATTCATATATGCAGCAATTTGTTCATTTACTTTCTTATTCAGGAACAGGGCTACCGTCAGATTACTGGATGCCCTCCACCTTAAATATTAAACCCGAGAATTCTCATCAAAATGCAGCTGGGTTCTCTTGGTTAATGGCTGACAAGCAAATAAATTTTACCACTGAAATGTACTACAAAACTATGGATAACCTTATTGCCTTTTCACCAGGCAGTTCACTTTCAGGTCACCTTTCCAATTGGGAAGGGTTAGTAGAAAAGGGAGGTAAGGGTAAAAATTATGGCCTTGAGTTTTTTTTTCAAAAAACTCAAGGTAAAACAACGGGTTGGACAGGTTTAACTATTTCAAGGTCAACCCGTCAATTCAACAATCTAAATAACAGCAATACCTACTTTTTTAAATTTGATAGACTAATTGACTTTAGTTTTGTTATGGTGCATAATATTAAGCCCGGCATATCGCTTTCCGGTACATGGACTTATGGTTCAGGTTACCCTGTAACCTTGGCAAGTGAAATGTATCAGTTTGAGAATAAAGATGTTTTCGTTTATGATGAAAAAAATTCTTATCGCATGAATCCTTATCATCGCTTAGATTTAGGGGTAAATTTTACAAAAAAAACCAATTGGGGTGAGCGTGTTTGGAATATAAGTATATTAAATGTTTACAATAGGCATAATCCATATTTCTATTATTATGAAAGAGATGATATTTTTAGAGATATAACAACTGATCATAGTCATGGTATTGAAAGTGTAAAAAGCGAACTAAAACTAAAACAATTTAGTTTGTTCAGCATTTTACCAACATTTAGTTACAGCTTTAAATTTTAAAAGAAAAAAAATGTCAAAAAAACTTTTTATTATATCACTGTTTACATTTACTTCAATTTTTAGTTTTAGTCAAGTTTTTATTGGACTTACAGGTAACTTTTCTAAAAACACTGATAAAAATTCTCAATTTGAAAAATTGATTGGTTTCACTATAAATCCAGGGTATCATGTTTTAGATAACCTAAACATTAGTCTCTTATATTCTTTAGGCAAACGCATACCATCAATTGTAGATCAAAATATTGCCGCTTATGGATTAAATATAGAATATTATTTAAGTGCTAGTAAAATTAAACCTTTTATTGGCATAATTGGGGCTTATACAACCAGTCAAAACAAAGATGAAATTAATGGTGTCCCATTAGCAAAAGAAAAAGGATATTTAATCTCCCCCACTTTAGGTTTGAATATCTCACCTTCAGAAAACTGGCATTTCAGTATTAATGCTAAATACGATTTATATTCTTTTGACAATCCATTGCGTTTTATCACATTAAATGCAGGAATAAGATATTATCTAAATTTCAAAAAGGTTTCAAGTAAGCATAGTGAATGAATTTACTATTCAAGAGTCCATTTTACCATCCATGGTGCGCATTTTCCCAATCAAGCCGTCCATTTTCCCGGTCAAGAAGTGCAACTTACCAACCAAGGGTTACATTTTCCCATCCAAGGGGTCCAATTTCCCATTAAAGAAATACATTTAACCGGTCAAGGAATCCAATTTCCCAATCAAGGGCTTTATTTTACCTTTTTACTGGAATATTTAACAATATTTTTTCATGGTTAATAGTTATAAAAATTGTAAATTGTTTTCACAATCAAATTACAAACCAGCCTACCTGTATAACAGGCACAAATCTTACACAAAAATGTCAACAAATCTTGAAAAATCAGAATCAAAGTTCATGGAACGTGCGCGTACTGCACTAGCAAATGCATCAAATCATCCTGAAATTAAAACAGCACTTGCCGATTATGGTATGGATGATAAGAAACTTGCAGAAGGCAATAAACTTTATACCAACACTAAAAACGTGTGGGAAATGAATAAGAAAGAAGATACAGAAAGTTCAGTTGCCCTGAATTCATATAAAGGAAAATACAACGAGTTTTCATCACTCTTCAAACGTCACCGTAACCAAACCCTTATTTACTTCAAAAAACAACCAGATATTCTAATTACTCTTGGTGTAAAAGGTCGCTTCCCGGCTAAGTACAACGACTTTTTTGATAAAGTGGGTCAATTTTACAAAGGAATAAAAAACAATGCGGCAATACAGACCCAAATGGACCTTATAAAAGTTACCTCATCTATAGTAAATAAATGCCTGACATTGCTAAAGGATTTATTAGCTGAACGCTCAAACTATGACAAAGAATTAAGTGAATCGCAAGATGCCACCAAATCAAAAGATGCAGCATTGCTGGAACTCAAAGAATGGATGGAAGATTTTGATGCAATTGCAAAAGTTGCATTATATGACAACCCACAATTATTAGAATCGCTCGGCATTTTTGTCCGCAGCTAGCCAACGCTATTGCAGGCACATTGCCAAAGCCCCGTCACACATCCCTACGGTAAAGCTTTGTCAAAGAGCCTGCAATTTCCATCACACAATCAGAATTTAGTTTTCCAAAATATCTTTTTTTTAATTAAAGCTCAGCCTACAACCCACAATAAATGCTATGCTTCCAACCTGCTTATTTGAAAGTTTTGTTATATTTATAAACGTATGAACCAAACTCTAAAAATAGTAGTAATTAATACGCACAGCGTTTATTGTAAACGTTAGCAAACATAAAAGAGCTGCAACAACATTCAAATCGTCATTGATTTCCTTATCTTTGCAAAAAAGGATAGAATATGAAAGGAATGATAAATATAGAATATCCGGAATCATTAGCTAATGCATTAAGACTTAGCGGTAAAGATTTTGCATCAGAAATGAAAACAAGTTCTTTAGTGAAGTTATATGAACTTGGTAAGGTCTCATCTGGAGTTGCAGCAAGAGTTTTAGGATTATCAAGACTTGATTTTCTTGAATTACTTGCCAAATACAATGTTTCGGTTCTCGGTGGATACAATACTGATGATTTAAATGACGATATTGCAAATGCCTAAGATTGTTTCAAATACCACACCGATTATATCTCTATTAAAACTAAATCGACTAGAATTATTACAAAGACTTTATAAACAGATTTACATTCCAAGTGCAGTATATAACGAGATTGAAGCAGGAAAAGCAAAAGGATATTACAAAGATTTATCCAGAATTGATTGGATAAAAATTACAAAAATACAAGACAAACAAGCTGTTAAATACTTTCTGGATTTAGATGCAGGAGAAGCAGAAGCAATTGTATTAGCGACTGAATTAAACGCTGACTTAATAATTCTTGACGAGAAACTTGGCAGATTTCATGCAAAGCATGCAGATTTGAAAGTTACTGGAACAATTGGAATTCTAATAAAAGCAAAATCTGAAGGATTAATTGAAAAAATAAAACCATTAATAACCGAATTGACTGATAAGGAAGTTTGGATTAGCGAAAAACTCAAAAAAGAAATTCTTAAAAAGGTCGGAGAAGAATAATTACGTTTGCTAACAAACGCTTAAACGTAATTGTGCCAAGGGATTCCGGGCTTTTTGTTTTCAAAACAACGAATGAGTAAATTTAAGCCAACAATAATAAATTAAATGGCACAACTACGTCTAGCGCTGACGTTACCAGCAAACATAAAACTATTTAACCTATGAGCGAAAATTTTTATCAAAGAATTTATAACAAAAAGACCTCGGATGAATTAAGAGAAATTATATCAAATGTCAATTCAGCAAATGATTCTAAAGTAATGGCCATTGATATATTGGAATCCAGGGATGAGTTAACAGAACAATTAAGGGAATATAGGGATCAATTGAACCAAAAGCGAGAAATACTCAAATTCAGTGAGATAGCAATTGATAGATATAAAACGATTTCATATAGGATTTCGGCCAATGTGGTTGATGGTTTTGTAATTGGATTATTGGGACTTTTTTATAAATTGTTTGAAAACTCTGATTCTAGTTTTGTATTAAAATTAGTGCAGTTTATCTCAGTGTTTTCACCATACTTTTACTCAATAATATTTCATGGTTATAACGGTCAGACCATTGGAAAAATGTTGATGGGAATTAGAATTTATGATAAAAATGAAAAAGATATAATTAGTTTTAAACAAGCCTTACTGAGAGATATAATACCTTTGGGTGGAATATTAGTTTTATATATTATTTTGACCTTTGATCCAAATCAGAACCTTGGATTTCTTATTCTAATCTCTCTTTTCTTTTCATACCTATTGTTAATTTGGAGTGGACTTGAAATTATAACTATGCTATTTAATAACAAAAGAAGAGCTCTGCATGATTTTGTTGCAGGAACAGTTGTTTTAAGAATAAAAAGTTAATAAATGTCAGCTGGTAACCCACAATATAGCTAATGGTGGTTTCGGTAACCCGTTCCGGGTGGATTTTCAATCCGATTTCTTTGTCCTCGCGGACACGAAATCACCAGAAAATCCACCACTAGCAATATTGTCAACGTTGGCGTTCATTGTAAAAAGCGACACTGCAATTAATAAAACTAAAATATTATGAGTAAGAAAAGAGTATTTATAAGTTTTGACTATGACAATAATCTTGACTTAAAGAATCTTTTAGCTGGTCAAGCTAAAAACCCTGATTCTCCATTTGAAATTTCAGACTGGTCTCTTAAAGAAGCTGCTCCTGAAAAGAACTGGGAAGATAAAGCACGTGAAAGAATCAAAAGGTCTGATATCGTTGTTGTAATTGCCGGGACATATACTTATAGAGCAAGTGGTGTGAAAAAAGAAATTAAAATAGCCAAAGAAGAGGGTGTAAAAATAGTACAAATAAAACCTCAAGATACAAACCCAATTCGAGTACAGGATGCTGGAACTCTTTATAACTGGACTTGGGAAAACTTAAAGACATTGCTTTCTTAAGATAAAAATTATGAAAAAACATTTAACATCTTTCGTTGATAAGTTTATTAAATCAATTAATGCGGAAAATGCTGCAATTTTTGCAGGAGCAGGTTTGTCTGTTGCCACAGGCTTAGTAAATTGGAAAGAATTACTAAGAGAAATGGCGGAAGAGTTAGAATTAGATGTAGATAAAGAAACAGACTTAATATCACTTGCTCAATATTATGAGAATGAAAAAGGAGGTAGAGGAAGTATTAATGACCAACTTATAGAACAATTCACTAAAGATGTTGAAGAAAGTAAAAATCATAGAATACTTGCTTCTCTACCGATAAAAACATATTGGACAACGAATTACGATAGCTTAATTGAAAAAACTTTAGAAAAAACAGGGAAACTAACAGATGTTAAACGTGTCCCAGAAAATTTAGCAGTTAGTAAACCGAGAAGAGATGCAATCATTTACAAAATGCACGGAGACATTTCGTTAAGTCATGATGCTGTATTAACAAAAGATGATTATGAAAGCTATAATGAAAAACGTCAACTTTTTACTACTGCTCTTCAAGGTGATTTAGTTTCAAAAACTTTTCTATTTATAGGTTTTAGTTTTGAAGACCCAAACTTAGAATACATACTTAGTCGAATTAGAATATTATTAGGTAATCATACTCCTGACCACTACTGCTTTTTTAAAAATCTGTCTGAAAAGGACTATCCTGATAAAGACGAGTACATATATGACAAAACAAAGCAAGAATATCGAATAAAGGATTTAAAAAGATATGGTATACAAGCTTTGATGATTGATGATTATTCTGAAATAACACAAGTCTTGGAACTCATTCAAACAAAATTGAGTCGTAAAAATATATTTATTTCTGGAGCTGCTCACGAATATGGGAGTTTTAAGAAAACAGAAGCAGAGAGTTTGATTTATAACTTTTCCAATAAACTAGCAGAAAAAAATTACAAGATTATATCGGGGTTTGGACTTGGTATTGGTAGTTCAGTTATAAATGGCACATTAGCATATGTTTATGGCAACAACAAAGGACATTTAGATGATTATTTAATAATGCGTCCTTTTCCTCAGAATATCACAGATTCAGACGCTCGTAAATTAGCTTGGAAAAACTACCGTGAATTAATGCTTAAGGAAGCAGGGATTGCTGTATTCTTTTTTGGTAATAAGTTTGTTGAAGGAGAAATTGTTAATTCTGACGGTTTAATACAGGAGTTTGAAATTGCACTCTCATTAGGATTAAAAGTTATTCCTGTTGGCTGTACTGGATATGTTTCAAGAGATTTATGGGATAATATAATGGCGAATTATGATAGCTATTTCCCTGCCAATGCTGACTTAAAAGAATCTATTATTGCTTTAGGCAAGGCTTATATAAAAGAAGATGAAATTATTATTAATCTAATCAAGGCTATAAACCTTTTACAAAATCACATATAATTATGGCAAAAAGAGTGTTTTTTAGTTTTCATTACAAGGATGTAATTGAATTTAGAGCAAATGTTGTTAGAAATCATAAGTTAACAAAAGATAAAAGTGCTGGTTATTTTGATGCATCTATTTGGGAAACCGCCCAAAAAACTAGTGATTTAGCCTTAAAAAGATTAATAAATGGAGAACTTAAAAATACTTCGGTTACATGTGTTCTTATCGGTTCTGATACATTTAACCGAAGATGGGTCGATTATGAGATTATGAAAAGTCTTGAAAAGGGGAATGATTTATTAGGGATTCATATTAATGGAATAAAAGGAAAGGATGGTAAAACCAAAAATAAAGGAAATAACCCTTTTTATTACTTGGGATACTCTTTCGATAAAACAGGAAAGAAAATAAACCTTCATAACTTCGTTCAGGGTAAATGGACTAAATATTCTGACCTTGAAGGTTGGACTGTTAATGAAGTTAAAGAATCGGAGAGAAATAAAATATTCAGATTATCAACTTTGTGTCCAGTATATGATTGGATTGAAGATGATGGTTATAATAATTTATGTCTATCGGGAATCAGTAATAACATTCTTATAATTTATAGAAACTGAAGCTATTAGCAATCTTTCAAATATTTTCTCACCATAGTATCGTCGATTTACTTTGTAGCAAAATTCATCTAAATAC
>JBJKSB010000029.1:0-86034 GCA_046704385.1 Bacteroidales bacterium
GGATCGACCCCATTGCATACAGCCGCCTTTTTTTGCAGAGTTGATATTTTAAAGTTATTGCTGGCCCATGGTGCTGACAAAACCCTAAAAAACAATTACGGTTCAACAGCTTTGGAATCTGTTTCAGTTCCATTTGATCAGGTAAAACCTATCTATCAACAAATAAGCAAGCAACTGGGACCTTTGGGACTGAAGCTGGATTTTCAATATATCGAAACCACCCGGCCAAAGGTAATGGCATTGTTGAAGAGTAATTAATATTAAATACCAAGTAGAAAGAATCAAGACTTTAGACTTTTGATACCAGACACCAGACACATGAATTTGAAATTTGTAAGTTAAAATCGGCAATCGTGTGTCTTGAGTCTTATATCTTAAAGCTGTAAAAACCACAATATAAAATTAAAAAAATGAACAATACTGAACGAAGATACGATATTGACTGGCTCAGGGTAATTGCTATTGGTATGCTGTTGATATATCATGTAGCCATTATATTTCAACCCTGGGCGGTGTTTCTAGGGTTCCTGCAAAATGATAATCCGTTAAATGGTCTTTGGGTACCCATGTCAATACTGAATATATGGCGTATACCATTACTGTTTTTTGTATCGGGTATGGGCGTAAGCTTTGCAATGCAAAAACGCGATGTAAAACAATTGGTACTTGAACGAACCAAACGTTTATTCGTCCCATTATTATTTGGTGCGATTTGCATTGTGCCACTTCATATTTTTATTTGGGAGAAATATTATGCACAGAAAATGGTTTACCAACCCCATGTGAGTCATCTTTGGTTTTTAGCCAATATTTTCAGTTATGTAATACTCATTTTACCCCTGGTAGCATACTTTAAAAATCATGATAACGGAAAAGCAGTTACCATCTTAAAAAAAGTATTTAATAGTCGCTGGGGAATTTTATTGCTGGCCCTTCCTTTTATGGTTGAAACATTAATCATGAAACCTCAATCTTACGAGTTATATGCCCTGAACTGGCATGGGTATTTCTTAGGTTTTATTGCTTTTTTATGTGGATTTATAATTATTATTTCCGGTAATGAATTTTGGAATACTACCGGCAAGTGGTTCCCGCTGTACCTGGCCATAGCGATATTATTGTATATAATCAGGATTGCTTATTTCAAACTTGAATCACCAGGTTACCTGATGGCCCTGGAGTCGGTTTGCTGGATCATAAGTTTGTTTGGAATTGCCTGGAAGTACCTGAATCTGCCCGGTAAATGGTTAAGATATTTTAGCCAGGCTGCTTACCCTGTTTATATAGTTCATATGCTTTTCATGTTTTTAGGATCCTATTTTATCCTGCCATTGCAATGGCCAACCGTAATAAAATTCATTTTAATACTGTTTTTCACCTTTGCAGGATCCATGATTATGTTTGAATTGCTTATAAAACGATTAAGTATTTTGCGACTGCTTTTTGGATTAAAAAGTAGTTAGCTTTACATCTGCTAAATAAAGATAATTCTTAAAGTTGGCGAAATATACTGACAATATGAAAGGGAAGGGAGTTTCGTCGCATTTAAACTAAATCTTTCATAGGAAAAGAATTGTTTCATAAATATGGACAAAATAATATACTCCATAGTAATTATCAAACGATCCAATATTAGTTAACTCTGAAGTATTCTTTTAAAAAAAGGGATACCCGAAAAAGTATCCCTTTGTCACCCTGTGAAATTCAGAGATAACTCTGAATCACTTAATTCTTAATAATCTGCCTGTAAGCTGCACCTGTACTGGTTTTAATCTTTAACAGATATACTCCTGTTGATAATTGTGAAACATTGACAGTGGCCAGGCCGGAATCAAATCCAGTATGTTCGGACAACTTTTCACCAGTAAGATTAAAAATTGATACGGCTTCAATCGTCTCTCCCGATTGAATTGTAATCCGGTCGACAGCAGGATTAGGATAAACTTTTAAGGCTATATTTCCTGATTCACCTATTCCTATTCCGCTTTCGGTTAATACGATCTCCTGATTTTCAACTAAATAACCATTCAGGTTTCCGGAATAAGATTCATAACCATCTTTTGAAGCAGTAAATTCCATAGTTGTGGTTGGCGAAACGGATGAGAAAGAAACGTCACCATTGATATCGGTTGTTAAAGTTGTTCCTGCAAAATCTATCGAAACTCCATCAAGTGCAGATGAACCATCAGTTACATGAAATGCAATATCCGTAAAATCCTGAATAGTCAGATTATCAAGACAGAAATATCCCGGCGTATTCATTCCCCAGATACCAACATCGGACGAAGACAGATCGAAAGTTATATAGGAGACCTGCTTAAATGAGCTTAAATCGACCCACTGCCAATCATCAACAATATAATCTTTGCTATTATCGTCGAAACGATAATCAGCCAGGTAAACCTGAGTAGTTTGTGATACCTGCATATTTTCACTAAAAGCCGTAATGGTCAGTTTAAACCAATCGGGATCATTCCCATCGACACCACCGAACTTCTTGGCAAAATCATCACCGTTTTTCATCGATAAAGCCGTATAGGTATCGTTGGTAACATACATGCCATTAAGGTCTTTAGGTTCACTAAATTTAATGGTATCATCACTTCCCGGATAACAAACTCCGTAATTTTGCGACTGGAGTGCACCCATACCAGGAATAGCACTGTACTGATTAATAATACCGGGGGTAGTATTATCAGTGACTTTTGAATAAGCAAAACCTGACCAATAAAACCAATCAGCATTATAATAATTGGTAAATAAAGCCTGGCCACTGGTAAATGAAGCTGTTCCATCACTTCCGTTCCAGAAAGTGGTATCCGTTAAAGGCAGATCATCAAACGTTGATGTTAATTGGGCATTGCTATTTATTGAAATTAACAGCCCGAAAATCAATAAATAAAAAAAGTAGTTTTTTTTCATTTTTAAGTTTAATTAAATTAATAAAACATAAATAAAACGTTAAAAACTTTGCCTCGGGCTTTGGGGAACTATAACATCAGGGTAAGTGATGATAACAGTCGCTTTTATTCCCGAAAGCTTAGTTTAAAGTTATTGGCAGGTCTTCTGACTTACTCCATTTTATCGCGCCTTCCCACCAAGCCTAAGGCTTGACAGTGGCTCAAGGTTTTTGCGACAAAACGTCAAGGAGCTCACAGCAGCGGGTACTGTTGCCGAATTCTCTTTTGCCGGTAAAGGCTAAGGAGTCACGGCATTCCCTTTTCATCCCTTGGGCGCCAACCCACGGGAAACCAACAGGACACAAAATTATGACAAAAAATGATTGGGAAACAAATATTTTTTTAACAAGCGGTTAATAAATTATCTTCCTTATGAAATTTTTATATAATCTAATTGATAACAAATTGCATATCAAAACGATACAACATTCACTCGGGTTAAAATAATATTATACCTGCTCTTCATATATCATCTCAATTATAAAGGGCATGATTCTTTTCCTTATTTTTATCGTTAAAAATAATGTTTAAAAGTATGGATAAAGCTGCTGTAAGGGAACGGATTGAGAGGTTACGAAAAGAACTAAACCACCATAATTACAGGTATTACGTATTGTCTGAACCTGAAATAAACGATTTTGATTACGATATGCTACTTAAAGAACTTCAGGAGCTTGAAAAGAATCATCCTGAATTTTCCGACCCCGATTCTCCTACCCAGCGCGTTGGAAATGATATAAACCAGGAATTTAGCCAAATTGAACATAAATATCCTATGCTTTCGTTGGGCAACACCTATAATGAAAATGAACTTATTGATTTTGATAACCGCGTAAAAAAAGCCTTAAACGAATCATACACCTATGTCTGTGAACTTAAATATGACGGGGCTTCCATAAGCCTGACCTATGAAAACGGAAAATTAAAATATGCGGTTACCCGTGGTGATGGGGAAAAGGGTGATGATGTTACCGCTAATGTTAAAACCATAAAATCGATTCCATTGGTGCTACATGGCGAGAATTATCCGTCAAATTTTGAAATTCGTGGCGAGGTTTTTATTCCTCATAAAGGATTCGAAGAAATGAACCGGTTACGTGAAGAGGCCGGTGAACCACCTTTTTCAAATCCACGAAATACAGCATCGGGATCGCTAAAAATTCAAAATTCATCGTTGGTAGCCAAACGCCCCCTCGATTGTTTTTTATATTATTTTTTAAGTGAAAACCTGCCTACTGATTCACATTATCAAAACCTGAAAATTGCCAAATCATGGGGGTTAAAAATTCCTGATGAAATGAAAATATGCCGTTCCATCCACGAGGTTATTCAATTTATTGACCATTGGGAAACTGCCCGGAATATGCTGGATTTTGATATTGATGGCATTGTAATAAAAGTTGACTCCATTGCCCAACAGCGGGCGCTTGGGTTCACGGCAAAATCGCCACGCTGGGCTATATCCTATAAATTTAAAGCTGAAAAAGTGGCTACACGTCTCCTTTCGGTAGATTACCAGGTTGGCCGGACCGGAACCATAACGCCCGTAGCCAATCTGGAACCGGTTCAATTGGCCGGAACCATTGTGAAACGGGCTTCTTTACATAATGCTGATATTATCAATTCACTGGATTTACACTTAAACGATATCGTTTTTGTGGAGAAAGGCGGTGAAATTATACCTAAGATCGTTGGCGTAGATATCGCAAAAAGAAGAGAGGATTTTGAAAAGGTAGAATTTATTAAAAACTGTCCTGAATGTTCAACTCTTTTAATCCGTCAGGAAGGTGAAGCAGCGCATTTCTGCCCGAATGACAAAACCTGCCATCCCCAGATAAAAGGTAAGATTGTTCATTTTATTCATCGCAAAGCCATGGATATAGACAGCCTGGGAGAAGAAACCATCGAACTCTTACTTAAAGAAAATCTGATAAAAAACATTGCCGATTTGTATGACCTGACCGTTCAACAATTGGTTCCTCTTGAAAGGATGGGTGAAAAATCAGCCACGAATATTATAAATAGTTTAAAAGCTACTACTCAAATTTCCTTCGAAAGAGTACTTTTTGGACTGGGTATCAGACATGTAGGTGCTACAGTGGCAAAAAATCTGGCAAAATCGTTTAAAAACATTGAGGCTTTAAAAAATGCTTCATTTGATGATTTAATTAATGTAGAAGAAATCGGTGAAAAAATTGCCTTAAGCGTTATCGACTTTTTTAGTATCGACGAAAATAATTTTTTAATTGAGCGCCTAAAAAACAAGGGATTGCAAATGGAAACAACTGAACAACAACCTGTTTCCAACAAACTTGAAGGGCTAAATATAATTGCCAGCGGTAAATTATCCCATTTTAGCCGCGAAGAAATTAAAAAGGTAATTGAAGATAATGGAGGTAAAGCAGTAAGCTCCATCAGCAAACAGACCCACTACCTGCTGGCTGGCGAAAATATTGGCCCTAACAAGCTCGCTAAGGCCACTACACTGGGTATTCCGATAATATCTGAAACAGAATTTTTAAAGATGATTGAATCTTAAATCATTTTTTCCTAACTTTGCAGGCGTAAGGACTTAAAAAGCAAACAAAATTTAAACTGGTTACTTATCGGGAAGAAGTACATATAGATTAAATCTCTTAATTTAATCACAATGCCAGTTGTCTAAAATAATATGTGTATGAAAGAAGTTTTTAAGGAGGTGAGTGGCTTTGAGGGCTATTACATTTCCAACAAAGGTACCGTTAAGTATTTAAGACGTTTAAAAAGCGGCAGATTTTCAGAACGAATTTTAACCATGGATATGGAAAAAGGAAGTATCAGATTAAAGAAAAGTGATGGTGCTTACCGCTCTGTTAAAGTTGCTATTTTGGTAGCTGACGCATTTCTGGAACAACCTGGTAATGGTCGTCGCAGGGTAAAACATAAGGACGGAAACGAATTGAATAACAAATATACCAACCTGGAATGGGAAGGCATTAACCGTGATGATGTGCGGGATATGCGTCAAATGCTGGAAGAAGGGTTTTCCATGGGTGATGTCGCCCGAAAATTCAATATTAACCGTACCCATGTCCGCCGGATACGCGATAATAAAATCTGGGTTGACGTATAGCTATTATCGTTAGGTGGAATTCATGAAAAAATAAAAATTCATTTATAGAAAATTGATAATGCCGGTTCGATAAGGATTTATTATATTACACAAAAATTGACTAATATTTTAAATCATAATCTATCCTAATTTACAATGAGTACAGGAAATCAGGAAAAAACGCTAATCTTAGGTCTTGGTAATGTTTTAATGGGCAACGAAGGTGTCGGAGTAAAAGCCATTGAATACTTGCAGGGAAAATCTTTACCCGAAAACGTAGTGTTGTTAGATGGCGGAACCGGTGGCTTTCACCTGTTACACCTGTTTAATGAGTATCAACACTTTATAATGATTGATGCTACTATAAATTCAGGGCCCGCGGGCGAAATTAAAGTTATAAAGCCTAAATATGCCAGTGATTTTCCACGCTCCTTAACCTCGCACGATATCGGGTTACGCGATTTAATGCAATCGGCGGAGCTGCTTGGCGACCTGCCTGATATTGCATTAATTGCGGTGAATATCAAAGATTTGGATATGGTGAAAATTGGACTTACTCCTGAGGTAGAGAAAATTCTACCCAGGATTTATGATAAGATTGTAGAGTTGTTAAACTGATATTAAGGATTCAGGGACAACAAATCTGCAGCTTGTTATAATCTGAGTTTTGTCTTAATGGGCTAAAGCCCAAAAAACAAATTGTTCCTCATAACCTGTTGGCTAAAGCCAACGGCAAACAATAAATAAAGGGACTTTTAATATTGCAAATTAAATTTCCGTCTGCTTCAGCTGACGGATTAAGATAATGGCTAAAGTCCGGTAATCCAGTTCAGCCACTCTTCCATTCCTTCCCCCGTTTTAGCCGATAATTCAATAAATTTAAGATGATGGTTTACCTGTAAGGCAAATTGTTTACATTTTTCCACATCAAAATCCAGGTAAGGAAGCAAATCGGTTTTATTAATAATACACAAGGTTGCATTTTCGAACATCGTCGGATATTTTATAGGCTTATCCTCTCCTTCGGTTGTACTAATGATCACTACCCTTGCCGATTCGCCCAAATCGAACAGCGACGGACATACCAGGTTTCCCACATTTTCAATAAACAGGATGGTATTATCAGCTAAATTAAGTTGTTTTATGGCTTTATTTATCATATCGGAATCCAGATGACAACCGTTACCTGTATTTACCTGAATTACCGGAGCACCTGCACTTTTTATCCTTTCGGCATCGTTCAGTGTCTGCTGATCGCCTTCAATAACAGCTACACCCGATTTATCAGGAAGCATTTTCATGGTTTTTTCCAACAGGGAGGTCTTCCCTGAACCCGGCGAACTCATTAAGTTCAGTGCCTTTATATTTTTAGCCTCAAAATACCCGCGGTTACGCTCAGCGAGCATATTATTCTTTCCTAAAATATCAACCTCAACCTGAACTGTTTTGTGATGATCATGATGATGACCCAAAGTTGCTTCTTCTTCATGATGGTGATGAGGTTCATGAGAATGACCATGAAGATGAGCGTGAGGTTCATGATCGTGAGAATGGTGCCCATGCTCATGAGTATGATGATGGTGACCTTGTTCTCCATGATTATGCTCCTGCCCGGGGATGGTGAAGCTAACCTTATTTTCTCCTGATTCGCAACCGCATGTATCGCACATAGTAGTATTTTTTAATAGTTATTCATTAGTCAATATAAGCTTTTTCTGCTTTTAATTTCAATTGTTAATCTTCAGCCACCAGCGATTTAACCTGCAACTCCTTTCCACAAATCAATTGCGTGGCATAACTGTTGCATTTTGGGCAGGCATCAAATAACCGGATTACCTCAAATTCTGAACTGCAATCAATGCAACGTGCCCGGGCCTGTACTTTGTTAATTTTTACATCGGCTTTACTTAGCAAAGTATTGTTTTTGCATACATCCAGAGCAAAAGTAAGCGAGTCGAATTCAATTCCGGCCAGTGTCCCGATTTCGAGTTCAATTTCCGAAACCCATTTGGCTTTATTTTTAACCGCATAATCAGATGCAATTTCAACAATACTTTGAGCAATCGACATTTCATGCATGAGTTGGTATCTTATTAGTTTGAATGTTCTCTTTTTAATGATGTAAGCTTGTTCGCTGCAATGGCTAATTGTCCCAGAGCTATTCCCTGATCGTTAATTGGAATTCCATCAGGTAAATATACATTAAAACCCTGCGCTTTTAACTGGATTTCAACGTTTTCGCAAAGATATTTATTTTGAAATGTACCTCCTGAAAGGATCACTTTTTTTAATCGGGTAGCCTCCGAAATTTTGTTACAAACCTCGACCACCAGTCTAATCAAAGTATTATGAAATTTAGCAGAAATACAACCCTGAGCCATTCCTTTTTCATGGTCGGTAACTATTTGCCTGATCATGCTATCAAATGAAATTGAATCCTCAATAATTTCATATATATAATATGCTTTTTCATTTTTATCTATTGCTGACTCCAATTTCATAGGGGCTTCTGCCTGAAAGGTATTTGCCTGAGCCACCCCGATAATTGATGCCACCGCATCAAACAGCCTTCCGGCACTGGATGCGATGGGACAATTCAGATTTTTATCTAAAATCAGGATTATATTTTGAATTTTATCACGTGAAATATCCTTCAACAGAGGTATGTCAAGCGCCATCATTGAATCTCCAAACACCTTATAAAGATAACTAACGGCTATCCGCCAACATTCCTTCGAAGCCCTGTCGCTGCCTGGCATGGCAACATTTTCAAAATGATACAGTCGCTGATAATCATTTAAGTCAGCTTTTAAAAACTCAGCGCCCCAAATGGTTCCATCCTCTCCCAGCCCTATTCCGTCAAAACTAATACCAATCACCTCATCGGTAATATTATTTGATATCATTACACTGGCCATATGGGCATGGTGGTGTTGAATTTTGACCAGTGGAACCTTGTGGTCATCAGCTAGTTTTTGAGCAAATTGGGACGATAAATAATTGGAATGTAAATCACAGGCTACCAACTTTGGTTTAAACCGGAACAAGTTTTCAAATCGATGGTAGGTTTCTTCATAAAAATCAAGGGTTTCCAGGTTTTTTAAATCTCCCAGGTACTGGCTCATTAGGGCCTGGTTCCCTTTACCAATACAAAAGGAATTGACCAGTTCTGCTCCGGCTGCAAAAATACCCTCGGTATCCAGACCTGTAATAAAAGGTTGCGGGGCAAATCCTCTTGAGCGGCGGTTTACCTGAACTTTACCATTCATTATTGTACAAACAGAATCATCAACCCGGTTATGAATATCGCGATTGTAGGTAAGTATTCCATCAACTTTTCCCTTAAAAATAGTGTGGGCTTTTTCGTTATCAATTATTATGGGTTCATCTGAAATATTTCCACTGGTTAACACGATGGCCGGTGTTTGAATGGCCCTTATTAACTGGTGATGAAAAGGCATATAAGGCAGCATAAAACCAACTTTATTTAGTCCATTCGTCACTGCCGGGGCTAAACCTCCCCGATAAGACAGTAAAACTATCGGTCGTTTCCATGATTCAAGCAAAGTCTCTTCTTCCCGGGTAATATCGGCAAAAGCCCTGGCCGTTGAAATAGATTTTACCATAAGTGCGAAAGGTTTTCCATCACGATTTTTAATTTCCCTGATTTTTTGCACCGCTTTACTATTGGTAGCATCGCACATTAAATGAAAACCTCCAAGACCTTTAACGGCAAATACTTCACCTTGATACAGTCCCAGTACCAGCCTCACTAGAATTGCCTGAATATCGATTATCAACTCACCCGGCATAGTCAATTCATACCTTGGTCCACAATTATTGCAGGCTACGGGTTGAGCATGAAATCGTCTGTCGGAAACATTAGTATATTCTCCTGAACATTCATTGCACATTACGAAACTATTCATTGTAGTGAATGGCCTATCGTAAGGCAACTCCTTAATAATAGTATACCGGGGTCCGCAATTGGTACAGTTTATAAAAGGGTAATTTATGCGATGAGGTTGACGCTCCATATCGTCCAGACAATCCTGACAAACAGCAATATCCGGACTCACCCGGGTAATTTCATCTGAAGTATCGGTACTTTTAGCAATTTGGAAATCTTTAAAATAACCTAAAACAGAACTATTAACGGTTATGGATTGAATTACAGATGCAGGAGGCGCATGATGCTTAATCCTGTTAATAAACTCCTTCAATTTTAAAGCAGTTGCATCAATTAAAATAAAAACCCCGTTATTCCTGTTTTCAACCCTTCCATGAAGTCCCATTTTTGTAGCCACACGATAAATAAAAGGACGAAACCCAACGCCTTGCACCAATCCTTCAATGTGAAGTTCAAATCCTTTTTTAATATCGATTTTTTCTTCCCTCATGGCAAATTAATTGAACCTTTGTTTTAAAATTAGGATATTTAATCGGGCTTCCAAACAAAACAAATAAAATTTTGAATTATGTATATATTAACATACATTTATGTCAATGTCCTACTTAAATGAAGATACAGTTATAGTTTCAGTATATGATTCAATAGCGATAATTACAGTGAAATATTTAGATTAATAACTAAAACCCAGCATTATGTGTTTAGCAGTTCCCGGAAAAATAGTATCGATAGATGCCTCTGATCCAGATTTGAAGATGGCTAAAGTAAAATTTGGAGGTGTGATTCAGGATATCTGTATACAATGGCTCGATGATGTAACGGAAGGAGATTATGTAATGGCCCACGTGGGAACTGCACTTAGTAAAGTGGATGAAGCAGATGCTAAAATAATGCTGGAATCGTTAGCTGCCTTGGGTGATATTGATCCCATAACGGATTGATATTTTTCTTTTACAGCGTTGATTGTTTATAATTATCAGACTAAACCCAATAACAATAGCTTAATTTAAGGGTAAATTAATTAATCATAATAGTGCATCTCATTAAGCTGAACCGCTTATTTATTAAGAAAAACCAGTGTTGAAATGAAATATGTGGACGAATTCCGTGATGCTGATCTGGTAAAGAACCTGATCGCAAGTATTAAAAAGAAAACCACGAAAAACTGGAATATTATGGAGATTTGCGGCGGGCAAACCCATTCCATCATGAAATACGGACTTATTGACCTGCTTCCTGAGAAAATCAATCTGGTACATGGTCCGGGTTGCCCGGTTTGTGTTACTCCTATTGAGATTATTGACAAAGCCATTTACCTGGCGCAGCAATCTGGTGTAATTCTTATTTCGTTTGGTGATATGCTAAGGGTTCCGGGATCAAAACACGATTTATTAAGTATTAAAGCACAGGGAGGTGATATCAGAACCGTCTTTTCACCACTGGAAGCCCTGAAAATTGCCAATGAAAACCCCGGCAGAAAAGTAGTATTCTTTGCCGTCGGATTTGAGACCACTGCTCCTGTAATTGCCCTGGCTTTGGTTCAGGCCAAACGACGACATATTAAAAACTTTTTCGTACTGGTATCGCATGTATTGGTACCACCAGCTATGGAAGCCATCCTAAGCTCACCTGTTAACCGGATTGAAGGATTTTTAGCTGCCGGTCATGTCTGTACGGTCATGGGGTACGAGGAATATATTCCTATTTCTGAAAAATATAAAATTCCCATGGTTGTAACTGGCTTTGAACCCATTGATATTCTTGCAGGTATTGACCAACTGATAGGGTTACTGGAACATCAGGAATATATAGTAGGTAACGCCTATAAACGAAGTGTTCGAAAAGAAGGGAATATTGCGGCAAAAAAAACCATGTACGAAGTTTTTGAACCAGCAAATCAGCGTTGGCGGGGTATTGGAGAAATTCCAATGAGTGGATTCAAACTTACCTCCACCTATAAAAAGTTTGATGTGGCAACACAATTCGATTTAAGTAAAGTAAAGGCTGAGGAATCGACTATTTGTATTGCGGGTGAAATACTAACCGGAATGAAAAAACCTTATGAATGTAAAGCTTTCAATACGAAATGTACTCCGGAAAAACCATTGGGGGCACCTATGGTTTCGTCGGAAGGAGCCTGTGCAGCTTATATTAAATATAAGTAAAAAGTGAACGGTTACTTCGACTCATTTCGACTTCGCTCAATGAGCCGCTCAGTGACCTGGCACAAGTAGCATGAAACCAGAAACTAAGTACCAGCAACAGGAGAAGAGAAGAGAAGAGAAGAGAAGAGAAGAGAAGAGCAGGGAAGTTAAAGAAGATAAAAATGAGCACATTGGCTAATGAACTAATTAAGAAATTATAATGATATGGATCTAAGCTGCCCAATACCAATTACCGATTACGAAAGAGTCCTCCTTGCCCATGGCGGAGGCGGTAAGTTGATGCACCAGTTGATAGACAAAATGATTTACCAGGAACTTAAAAATGAATTCCTGAGCCAAAATCACGACGGGGCTATTTTACCGATACAGGGCGGGAAACTTGCTTTTACTTCCGATTCGTTTGTAGTTAATCCTATTTTTTTCCCGGGTGGCGACATAGGCGATTTGGCCGTGAACGGAACTATTAACGATTTGGTATGTTGCGGATCCAAACCACTTTATCTGTCACTGGCTTTCATTATTGAAGAAGGATTATTAATGGAGGATTTGTGGAAAGTTGTTCAATCCATAAAAAAAGCAGTGAATAAAGCCGGAGTTAAAATAGTAACCGGCGATACCAAAGTGGTTGAAAAAGGTAAAGGTGATGGCATATTTATCAACACAACAGGCATAGGCGAATTATTACCTGGTACAAATATTAATCCGGTCAATTGTAAGCCTGGTGATGTGGTAATAATAAACGGCAGCATTGCTGACCACGGAATTGCCATAATGAGTCAACGTGAAGGACTGAAATTTGAAACCGATATAGTAAGCGACACCGCTTCGCTTAATGCCATGATGGAAGAGGTTTTGCAGGCATTTCCATCCGTTCATGTAATGCGCGATCCCACACGTGGAGGACTTGCCAGCACTTTAAATGAAATTGCACAAACATCTGGTACAGGAATTATGTTATATGAAAAATTAATACCTGTAAATGAATCAGTTAAGGGAGCTTGTGAATTGTTAGGATTTGATCCGTTGTACGTAGCCAACGAGGGAAAAATACTGGTAATTGTTCCTAAAAAAGATGCCGATACCGTACTTAATATTATGAAAAAGCATCCCGAAGGTTTATCAAGCGCCATCATTGGCAAGGTATCGGAAGATTATAAAGGTAAGGTATATCTGGAAACAACTATTGGAAGCAAGCGGGTAGTTGATATGATTAGTGGTGAACAATTACCAAGAATTTGTTAAATTTATATTTATTGTGGATTTTAACCTGGATTAAATAATTAAAAATGCGAGGAACTCAACCTGTATCAATCATCACCCAGAATAAAACCATGCGGGAAATTCTGCATAAACTCGACCGGATTGCCTTATCGGACAGTTCGGTATTGTTGGTAGGTGAAACAGGTGTGGGTAAAGAAATATTTGCCGATTATATTCACAAGTTAAGCTCACGAAGCCTCAACCCTATCGTTAAAATCGGACTTTCGGCCATGCCTTCGGAATTACTGGCCAGTGAATTATTCGGGTATGAAAAAGGAGCATTTACCAGCGCTAATAATAAAAAGAAAGGTCTGTTTGAAATTGCCGACAATGGTAGTATCTTTTTGGATGATATTGATGACACTCCGATGGAGATACAATCAAAGTTGTTACGGGTACTTGAATCGAGGGAAATAATGCCCATTGGCGGCACAAAGCCTAAAAACATAGATATCAGACTGGTTTCAGCTTCAAAAGTGGATTTAAACCAATTGGTGAAACGGAATATGTTTCGCTCCGACCTGTTTTACCGGATTAATGTAGTAACCATCGAAATTCCTCCGTTGCGTGAGCGCCTCGATGATGTTCCAATCCTGGTAAATTACTTTATCTCAAAATACGCTCCTAATCGCAAATTGACTATTACAAACGAGGCTCTTGCTTATTTGACCTCTTACTCCTGGCCTGGAAATGTACGGGAACTCAGAAATGTAATCCAGCGCGCTGCTTTATTTGCCGAAGATGAAATAACGGTACAGGATATACCCAAAGAAATTGTTCAAAATAACCCTCTCGAAAACATTATAGGAGCCTGTTCGGTTTGCTTTAACCAAAAAGGTATGGAATTTACCCAGGTAATGGAATGCCTGGAATTTCGTTTGTTACAACAAGCCCTTGAAAAAGCTGAAGGAAACCAAAGTAATGCTGCAAAACTTCTTAATTTAAGCCTAAGCACTTTTCGCGATAAATTGAAGAAACATAAGGAACGTGTGAGTGTGTGTAATTAATCTATCATTCACCTATTTAAATAACCGTACATCAAAACTGAAAGGTTCTTTATTAACAATTTTTATTTTCTTAAACTCTTTATGTAAAGGATTTATCAGATAATTGTAGTCTCCCTGTACTACAGCTGATGGAACTTTTAGAATCCATAATTCACCGTTTTTGATAAAACGTTCTCCAATTTCCTGAGTTGTACTGATGTATGGAAAATCTCTCCAGCTTTTGGGCAAATCCCCCAAATTCACTTCTTCTACTTTTATATCATCCGGAATCTGTATTGTAACTAAGAAATAATCCTTTGGAATAAGACCTATAGGTGTGTGAACTGCTATTTCTGCTGTACAAAGTGCCCTCGAATCGGCTGTGTATAAAATTCTGGTTCCTTTAAAATTCCATCTTCCTCCGGCTAATTCAGCTCCAATCCCTGATAAATCATCCACATTTTTCTGCTTTGACAATCTGTAGACAATCATGCCAGCACTCCATATTCAATTCGAATCAGCTCATCTTTAATCAAATTAACTCCAAAAGAGTTATCGATCATATCTATAGGTTTAACTCCTCCTACTGATACATTCTCCGAATTCAGCCATTTTAAAAAATTATCCGTGCTTTCAAATACCTCTACTCCCTTCTTAAACAATAACATGATTATAAGTATTCGCTCCGAATGTATAGAATCAAAGCGCTTCTTTTCAATTTTGTACCTCTGCATTGTCCTTTCCGAAACATTTAAAATTCTTGACCAATCAGAATTATTTAGAGGAAATTTGTCAGATAGATTATTAAATGTATCATAATCAACTCCATCCCGGGTCGATTTTATTAATGAATACACATCTTGATTATCCAAGGATTTGAATGAAATATTATCAGTTTTCATATCAGATGTTTTTACAAATTTACGACATTATTACTATAATTAACGACAATTGTCGCATTTTGTTTTCATTTTGTAAAAAAACGAACTTCCGCAAATAACTTGCGGAATTCCATAACTAAACTATTCACGGTTTTTTTTCTCATATTTTAAATTCGCACCTATTGATTTGAATATATGCATTTTACAATTATACTAAAATTCATTTCCTGACTTTTATCATATTACGGCATGCCTATTGTCATATTATCACCACTAATATTTCGACCAATGAGTGGTAATAACGACAACCAATTTGTTTTTAAAGGAGAAATTGCTGAATTACTTGGCAGTCAAGCATCGGCCAAAGCCCGAATTTTATGCAAACCAGGCACACTGCTTATTGAAATCCCCTCGATTAACGATTATCATTTAGGCGATGAAGTGTTAATTACCGGAAGTTTTACTTGCGAAAAAATAGAGAACATACATAATTTCAATACAAACCATTAAAGCGAATTATTATGAGTGAAAAGGACAAAACCCTGTATCAGGAAATTCGTGAAAAAGGCTATTCACGCCGTGAATTCTTAAAATTCTGTGGTATGATGGGAGCTATGCTAGGCCTACAGGCATCAGGTGTGGCTCAAATCGTCAAAGCCATGGAAACCAAGAAACGAATTCCGATCCTCTGGATGCACTTCCAGGAATGCACTTGCTGCAGTGAATCGTTTATCCGGTCGTCGCACCCGATTGTGGCCGACATCGTTCTGGATAAAATTTCACTGGATTATACTGAAACATTAATGGCAGCAGCCGGCCATCAGGCTGAAAAATCGCTTCATGATACTATGACCGAGCATTTTGGTAAATATATTTTAATGGTTGAAGGATCGATTCCAACCAAAAATGAAGCGTATTGTACTATTGGTGGACGAAGTGCTCTTGACATTTTACATGAAGTAGCCGAAGGTGCAGCAGCCGTTGTAGCCTGGGGTAACTGTGCATCAGCAGGCTGTGTTCAGGCAGCAAATCCAAATCCGACCGGTGCAAAACCTGTACACGAAGTAATTCATGGTAAACCCATTATCAATGTTCAGGGTTGCCCGCCAATCGCCGAAGTTATGGCCGGTGTGATAGTTCACTACCTGACTTTCGAAACCATACCGCATCTTGATAAATTTGGCCGTCCGTCAGAATTTTACTCACGCCGGGTACATGATACCTGCTATCGTCGTCCCAACTATGATGCCGGATTGTTTGTGGAATCATTCGATGATGAAAACGCTAAAAAAGGCTATTGCCTTTACAAAATGGGTTGTCGCGGACCTAATACTTACAATTCATGCGGCGTAATTAAGTGGAACAATGGAGTAAGTTATCCAATTCAATCGGGTCACCCATGTATTGGATGTTCTGAAGCCAATTTCTGGGATAACGGCCCATTCTACAAACACTTACAAAGCTTCCCGGGCTTCGGTGTTGAAAAAACTGCCGATAAGATTGGTGTTATTGTTGGTGTGGCAGCTGGCGTAGGAATGGCAGCACATGCCATTTCAACCAATATATTGAAGCGACGCGAAATTGCCGTAGGTAAAGCTGAACTTGAAAATAAGGAATCGTAGTCAGTCTACAGTAAGCAGTTAACAGTAGGCAGTCGATTAAAGCAAATAACTGACGACTGAGAACTGAGGACTGAAAGCTGGAGACTGAATAAATTAAACAGACTTAGATATTAAAATAAAAATACAATTATGAGTAATAGAATTGTAGTAGACCCTGTAACAAGAATTGAAGGTCACCTCAGAGTTGAGGCCGAGATAAAAGACGGTAAAATTGTGGATGCCTTTAGTTCGGGCACCATGGTCCGTGGGATGGAAATTATCCTTAAAGGACGCGACCCTCGTGATGCCTGGGCTTTTACCGAACGTGTCTGTGGTGTTTGTACCACTGTTCATGCACTGGCATCGGTTAGAACCGTAGAAAATGCATTGGGAATAGTTATTCCTCCAAATGCCGAACTTATCAGGAACCTGATGTTCTGCGCTCAATATATGCAGGACCATGTGGTTCACTTCTATCACCTGCATGCCCTTGACTGGGTAGATGTAGTTTCAGCCCTTTCTGCCGATCCGGTGGAAACCTCAAGAATTGCTCAAAGCATTTCGAATTACCCAAAAAGTTCACCAGGCTATTTTTCTGATCTGAAAAAACGCTTATCAAAATTTGTTGAAAGCGGTCAATTAGGAATTTTTGCCAACGGATACTGGGGCCATAAAGCTTATAAATTGCCAGCCGAGGTTAACCTCATTGGAGTGGCTCACTATTTAGAGGCACTGGAATGGCAAAAAGAAATAGTTAAAATTCATACCATTTTTGGCGGGAAAAACCCACACCCAAATTACCTGGTTGGTGGTGTTCCCTGCTCCATTAATATAAATGAAAACAATGCCATAAACAGCGAACGCCTGGCTTATGTGGGCGAACTGTTAAAAGGTGCTATTGAATTTATTGAGCAGGTTTATATACCTGATTTAATGGCAATTGCACCATTCTATCTCGATTGGGGTGGAATTGGTGGTGGTTTGACCAATTACCTGGCTTACGGTGACTTACCAACCAACGGATATGCTGATGTGGCCAACTTTAAATTCCCACGTGGAATTGTAATGGGCCGTGATTTAAGCAAGGTAGTACCTGTTGATGCCACCGATCCTCAACAAATCCAGGAATGTATTGCCCACTCCTACTATACTTACGATGGTGATTCTAATCCAAAACACCCGTGGGAAGGACAAACAAACCTGAATTATACAGGCCCTAAACCTCCATACGACTTCCTGAATACCGATCAACAATACAGCTGGCTTAAAACTCCACGCTGGAAAGGAAACGCCATGGAAGTTGGTCCATTATCACGTATGTTAGTTGGATATGCTTCGGGACGCGATGAGTTTAAAGAAGTGGTTAATTGGGCACTTAAAACGCTTAATGTTCCGGTTGAAGCTTTATTCTCGACACTTGGACGTACAGCTGCCCGAGGATTGGAAACCAAGCTGGTTGCCGGATGGTCAATGGAATTCTTCAACAGCTTATTGGCTAACATTAAGAATGGTGACGACCGTACTTTTACTAAAGATTTATGGCTTCCCGAAAGCTGGCCTACTACTGCAAAAGGTGTAGGTATGACAGAAGCTCCTCGTGGTGCATTGGCTCACTGGATTGTTATCAAGGATAAATTAATTGACAATTATCAACTGATAGTTCCAAGTACCTGGAATGCCTCACCACGAGATGGTAAAGGACAACGTTCAGCTTACGAGGAATCGTTGATTGGTACTCCAATTGCAGATCCCGAGAATCCACTTGAAATATTAAGGACAATACATTCATTTGATCCATGTATTGCCTGTGCGGTTCATCTTTACGATGAAAAAGGTTCTTATGTACATCAAATCCAAACCTTTTAATTATGGCAAAATATAAACATACGGCACGGAAAACGAACCTGAAAGAAGTATATGTTTGGGAATTCCCGGTACGGATGTATCACTGGATTAATGTCTTGGCTATTGTAGCCTTATGCATTACCGGATACCTGATTGGAAATCCGGTTGGGGACCCCAATGCCGCTGAAGCCTCATTTAGTTTCTTATTCGGTACCATCAGGTTTATCCATTTTGTGGCCGCTTTTGTATTCTTCTTTAATTTTATATTCCGCTTGTACTGGGGCTTTGTTGGTAATAAATATGCCCGTTGGTATAATTTTATACCTTATAAAAAAGAGCAGTGGAAACAAATTGGAGAGGTACTGAAGGTTGATATTTTACAACTGGTTCACAAAAAAATTAAGGATATAGGACACAATTCACTGGCAGCCACAACCTATTTTATAACCTTTATTGCTTTTGTTTTGCAAAGTCTTACAGGTTTTGGTATGTATTCTGCTATGAGCGATTCCTGGTTCCCCAAACTGTTCACCTGGATGTTACCTTTGACCGGTGGCGATTTAGGGGCACGTAATTTACATCACATTCTTATGTGGGTATTTATTCTATTTGCTATGATTCACATTTACCTGGTATTTTACCACGATTATATTGAACGTCGGGGTGTAACATCAAGTATGATAGGCGGTTGGAAGTTTATTGAGGAAAAAGTGTGGGAAGAAGAACAGGCAAAAAGCTAAACCATTTTAAATAATTGTTTAAATAACCTGCATTAGTTTTAGTGCAGGTTTTTTTTAATAATATCTTGAAAATAATAAACAATACGAATTATAAATATATAGTTTTATTTTATTCAGGTACTTTCATATTACCCTCCCTGTTTTTGTTAAAGTTTAATTTTATGCTCCAATCTTAACTTTCGTCAGTTTCCAGTTTTTCATATCTTTAACACAAAATAAAATACATTAAATTCATGCAAATTAAAAAAGCCGTAATTACAGCTGCAGCAAGGGGTAGCCGACTATTTCCAATGGCCGATACAGTACAAAAAGCCATGTTACCGATTATTGATGGCGACGGAATTCAAAAAAATGTAATACAGGTAATAGCTGAAGAAGCTATAAATTGTGGAATTGAAGATATCTGCATCATCTGTGCCCCGGGTGATGAGGAGCGATATCAAACAAACTTTGAGCGACTGCAAAAAAATCTTTCAGAGGCTTTTCAAAACCAGGAATGGGCTAAAAAAGAATCTGCAAATCTCAAATCGCTGATGAGTAAATTGCATTTTAAAGTTCAGGAAGAACCCAATGGATACGGGCATGCCATTTTAATGGCAAAAGATTTCATTAAAAACGATAATTTCCTGCTACTTCATGGTGATTACCTATACACTTCCAATGATACCAAAAGTTGCATGCAACAGGTTATTGATGAAGCAGTTAAAAACAACTGCTCTGTTTCTTCTGTAAATATGCTTAGCGAACATCTGATAAGTAATTATGGCACCATTAAAGGCAAACACCTGCTTAACCAACCTGGTATTTATGATATCGAAAAGATTTTAGAAAAACCATCGCTGAGTTTGGCAGAACTTGAGTTGCAAACGCAAGGAATTCGTCTTGGACACTACCTGTGTTTTTTTGGGATTCATGTATTCACCCCCAATGTGATGGAATACCTTTATGAGGAAAGTCAAAATATGGATTTCGGTAAGACCAAACTGATGTTCACTCCCACACTTGAAAAATTGGTAAATAAGAATAATTACCTGGCCCTCGAAGTAAAAGGTCATCGCTACGACCTAAGTCGTCCTTACGGATTGTTTGAAGCGCAACTGGCTTTGGTTATGAAAGGCAATGATAAAGATTATGTACTAAGCAAACTTGTAAGCCTTATGGCAGAAGCTGCCAAATAAATCATCATAATCAAAAAACTATTTAAAAATCAACTTTGGTAAGTAACTCATGAATCAGTTAATTGAAACTATTATATCTAATCAGTCTGAAATCCGCGACAGGTCGTTTCAATCGTTGATTAAAGACCTTGATGATAATCTTTTACTGACATGGCTCGAAGAATTGGAACATTTCCGTTTAGAAGAAGAAAACCTGTATTTTAAAGTCCGGTCGTGCATGTTTTTATATGCCGGATATAATCATATGGTTCACCATCCTGCAAATATTGCCGAAACAGGATATTTGCCATATTCGGGCTATAACCAGTTAATGGATCGGAATTATGAAGAGTCACTACAAATTTTTCGTTCGGAACTTGAAAAAAATGGTCCAAATGCCACTTTGTTGAGTGGTATGGCAAAAGCATACCATCTTCTTACCTTTAAAATACTATACAATCAGGTTCGTAAAAGTGTACGTTCAAGTATCGGTAACCAATGGTTATTCAGGGGCGGCCACCGCGATGACCATCCTGTCAGGATTGTAACAGCCTTATTGAATAAACCGGAAAATGATGTCTTTTATCCCATTTTAAACGAAACTACACCCGTACGTCTTGACTTATCGCATAGTGGATGGTCAGACATTTTTTTCCTGGGAATGGATTACCCGGAAGGTGCCAATGTTATCAATGTTTCTGTCGATCTGGGCGTTTATGGACGCGATAAAAACATTGTGCCTCCTATCCAGACTTATTTAAGGGTAATTCCTGAGCCTTTACTTAGGTTAACCAGTATCGATCTGGGCACAGCCAAAGACATTACTGATTTAACCGATTTGTTCAACTTTGGAAACGATTATCTAAGTTTGGTAAAAGCCGGAATCATCGCTTCAGGGTTAATATCCCCCTCGTTTGAAGGTACAAATCAAAAATTGTCTGATATTTTGTCGACTATTGTGGGAAAAAACATGGGGATTGAATTGGTGACCCATGTGAACGATATTCCAAAAGGTTCACGACTTGCCGTGTCGACCAATTTACTGGCATCCATTGTCAGTTGCATTATGCGGGCTACCGGGCAAACCCAAAACCTTGAAGGTGATTTGAACGAAAACGAGCGCCGACTGGTAGCTTCACGTGCCATACTGGGCGAATGGCTGGGCGGTTCTGGCGGAGGTTGGCAGGATTCTGGAGGAGTTTGGCCAGGCATTAAATGGATAAAAGGTGAACTGGCAAAACCCGGTGACCCGGAATACCAAATTTCAAAAGGTTGCCTGTTACCACGACACCAGCTAATGACCGAAATAGATGTAGAAAACCACCTTTATGAAAACCTTTCAAAATCGTTGGTCGTTTTTCATGGCGGAATGGCTCAAAATGTTGGCCCAATTCTGGAAATGGTTTCAGAAAGATATTTATTGCGATCGGAAAAAGAATGGGAAGCCCGTAATCTGGGAAACCTTTTGTTTACGCAAATTAAGGAGTCTGTTCAAAAGGGCAACATTAAAGAGTTGGCGAGGTTGATAAATCAGAATTGGGAAGGACCACTTAAATCAATAATTCCATGGGTTTCAAATAAATATACCGAGACTTTGATTGAAAAGGCAAAGAATCTTTTAAATGATGATTTTTACGGATTCCTGATGTTGGGCGGGATGTCAGGAGGCGGTATGGGTATTTTTGTAAATCCGGAAAGAATGGGTTTCTTTAAAAAAGAATTCTCAAGTATTTTATTACAAACCAAAAAGGAGTTTGAAACCTCGCTCCCGTTTGCTATGGATCCGGTAATCTATAATTTTTCGATCAACAAAAACGGGACTTGGTCAAAAATGAAAAAAGGTAACGAAGCGTTAATGCCATCAAAATATTACGAATTGCATGCTGCCAATATGGTCGAAAATCAGCTGTCGGATTTTACCGATTTACGACGAGCCGAAATTGATTTTTATGCCACTTCATGCGAAGATTCCGAAAAAACAAAAAAACTACTTATCACCTTAATGGGCAGTGTTTTTAAAATATCGGATGTTGCTTTAAAAGGAAATTTATCGGCAGAAGATGAAAAAGTACGCCAGATTAAATTACAAAACGGTTTTGATTTTCAACAACACGAAGATATCAGGCAAGCCATACAAAAAGGCCAGATAGGATTAGCAAGGAACCGCCTGCCGGAAAACACTACTATTACTGATGTAAATGATCAATTAATATATAAAACATCAGAAGATAAAAACTACGTTGCCCTGGGAATAAATGCCATTAAGAATCAGGAAATTGGAGTGATAAGCCTGGCTGCCGGAATTGGAACCCGCTGGACAAAAGGTGCCGGAGTTATAAAGGCTATAAATCCTTTTGTACGTTTAAATGGAAACCATGTGAATTTTGTAGATATTCACATGGGTAAAACGCTTAAAATATGTAACGAATACAACGTTAAGCTTCCTCATCTTTTCGCCACGAGTTATCTTACCCATAAAGCTTTGGCTGACTATTTTAAAACCAAAAAGTTTTTTAATATTCCAGGCCAGATTTATATGAGTGAAGGTAAATCAATGGGACAACGCTTTATACCCATGGCACGCGACCTTACTTTTTTATGGGAAGAATTAAGTGATGAAATTCTGGATGAACAAAAGCAAAAAGTTAAGGAGGCTTTGCGTAAAACACTGATTGGATGGGCCAAAACTAAAGGTGAAGGCAGCGATTACCATGACAATCTTGCTGAACAGCGACTAAACCCTCTTGGACACTGGTATGAAGTATCAAACATGATCCGAAATGGCACATTAAAACAAGTAATCCATGATTATCCCAATCTTAAAGTCTTGCTGTTGCACAATATTGATACCCTTGGAGCCGGTATTGATCCTGAAATTCTGGGATATCATCTGCATAATAAAAATGCGCTTACTTTTGAAGTGATTCCTCGCCTGGTGGACGACCGTGGCGGAGGTTTAGCCAACGTAAACGGAAAAATAAGGCTGCTTGAAGGTCTGGCTCAGCCAAGCGAGGAGGATGAGTTCAGGTTGAAATATTATAACTCAATGACAACCTGGATTGATATTGATAACCTACTGGAAGTTTTCGGTTTAAGACGAAACGATTTGGCAAAACCACAAGAATTCCTTGACAATGCAGTTCGAAATATGGCAAAAAGAATGCCCACCTACTTAACTATAAAAGATGTAAAATACAGATGGGGTAATGGCCAGGAAGATATTTATCCGGTAAGCCAGGTGGAAAAACTATGGAGCGATATGTCGGCTGTGAACGAATTAAAAACTGCCTTTGTAGTTGTTCCAAGGTTAAGAGGCCAGCAATTGAAAGACCCTGATCAACTGGATGAGTGGTATTATAACGGAAGCAAGGATTATATAGAGAAATTGATGGAATGATCGGTATTTTTTCTACTACCCGCTTCTAGCAATAACCTCCAATTTCTCGTAATTATTAATTACAATGTCTTTACCCGCAAGTTTAAGAATTTTTTCTTTTTCAAACTCTTTCAGAAACTTAATAGCGCTTTCGGTTGAAATTGAGGCAAAATCAGCAATATCCTGACGGGTCAGGTATTGAAATATTTTCTCGTCCAGAAATTCTTTGTCTGAAAGATAAAGTAAAGCCGTAGCCAGTTTGCCCCGCATTTGTTTGTACGAAATACTTGATATAACATTCAATAAATGGTTTTCATTCCGGTAATTTGAGGAGGTAATACGCATAGCAAAATCGTTATTACGGAAAAGAAGTTCTTTAAGCCCCTCTTTATCAATCATACATATTTCAGAATCTTTGATGGCCACTGACGAATAGGTATAAACATCTTCACCAAAAACAGATGAAAACGCCAGAAAATCGCCGGGTTTTGCAACACTTATATTTATTTGTTTTTCGTAGCCGGTTTGCAAATATACCTTAACCAAACCTGAATGAATATAAATAACATAGGGAGCAAACGCACCCTGTTTAAATATGTTTTCTCCTTTTAAATAGGTAAGCTGTTTCTTTTTATAACTTAAAAATTCCTGTTGCCCGGCGGTTAAATCGTCAAAAATTGAATTATTCAACTCATCACCATTTCCGTTGACTTGTTTCTTTGCCATATTTATGTTTCAAATAACCATGCAAAGTTATCATTTGCATGAATTTTAGAAAATAGTGGGGCCATCAATTTAAATATTATATAAAATTAGGTGAGAAAAACTGAACCTCGACAGTGCCCAATTGAATTACTATAAAAAAGACTTTACCAATTTGAAACGGCTAACACCCCATTCAGAATGCCCTATAACCCAAACTTATTGGCCAATTACCTGTCCAGAATATTCATATAATTCAAACTTATTGGCTAATTACACATTCGGAATGACCATATAATGGCCAATTGCACATTCGGAATGCCCTTATAAGTTTATTAAGAAGTATAAATTCGAGTATGTTCACCCATAAAGTCCTTCCGAAGCAAGTTCGGAACTACCTGTCCCGAACTAGTTTCGGAAGGCTCTTAAGAGGACACTGTTTCACCTCAGCCAGAGCTAACTTTAAAAAGTCCTCCCTTGAGGGAATTGCCCCGAAGGTCAAATTCGGGGCTGGCTGTCAAGCTAAGACCATATAAAATTGAAAATGAGACTAATTAATCATTCCTGAAACTTTTCTACATTTCGTCGCATTAAACGATAGTATTTTTTGGTATCATACCTGCTTGCGACGATTTTAATTGCGTATCCTATTACCCAGAGCGATGCTCTGGGCTGAAATGATACGCCCTTTCAGGGCTATTAATCTTGCCCTGAAAGGGCAATTCAATTCAACCCAGGGCAGAAAAAACGAAAATAAGTGAGCGATAGTCGAACTTATTGAAGTTTTTGTCGCCCTGGGTTCCGGGTGACCTGACCAGGAAAAATCGTCGCAAGTAGTAAAATTTAATTGGAATAGTACATTTTATTGCTACGAAATTCACTGACTCATCATTATAGTACGTGCACATATTGCACATTTTAAGCAACTTAAATCTTAGCTTGACAGCCTGCCCAGGTTTATCGGGTGCTATGTCTTTTAGGGGGATCGCATTGAAAAAACAGCACTGCCAAACCCTAAAAGTTTAGTAGAATAGTAGAATTATAACATTATCCCATTGTTAGGGGAGATGTCGACAGGCAAAGGGGTGCAAAAGAATAATCACGGAATTATAAATGGTGTTCGTTGTTAACCAAATAATAACCCTATAAAACAGCAAATCTATTTTTAAAATTATTGGATTGGATTTTTCTCAAAAGGGGCTTAATTAACAAGAAAATAATTTTCATACTTTTAGCAAAATTTTTTTTATGATTCAATCGCATTTAGGTGAAGTTATAGCATTAGGTACAGCTGTTTGCTGGACTGCTACATCGCTGGCTTTTCAACAGGCTACCCGAAAAGCGGGTTCCATATCTGTAAATATTATCAGGCTGTTAATCGCCTTTATTATTTATGCGGTAGTATCGTATTTTATCAGGGGGCGTTTTTTCCCTACCGATGCCAGCGCATTCAACTGGCTATGGATGAGTATTTCGGGGTTGGTTGGTTTTGTGTTTGGTGATTATTTTCTGTTTAAATCGTACGAACATATCAGCGCCCGTATTTCGATGCTGGTTTTTTCGTTAAGCCCGCCGTTTGCTGCTATAATTAGTTGGTTTGCCTTGGGTGAAACGATGGATCTAAAATCGATATTTGCTATGTTAATTACCCTTGGTGGAATTGTTTTGGTTGTAACAGAAAAGAAAAAGCTGGATGAAGAAGGTCAATCAAAACGAAACAAAATTAAGTTTAGTTTTCCGGTAATCGGATTGCTCTATGCTTTGTTGGGAACCATTGGCCAATCCACAGGACTGGTATTAAGCAAATATGGCATGACGGGATATGATGTTTTTGCCGCCACGCAAATCAGGATTATAGTCGGCAGCATCGGATTTGTAATTTTAATTACTTTGATAAAACGATGGCCAAAGGTTAAACAGGCAGCGACCAATGGTCAGGCTATGAAATTTATTACCATTGGAGCTTTTTTCGGACCTTTTATTGGCGTTTATTTGTCGCTGTTAGCAGTTAAACATACAACTGTGGGAATCGCATCTACCATAATGGCCATCATTCCGGTGATGATTATACCCCCGGCTGTATTGCTTTACAAAGAGAAAGTTACGGTAAAAGAAGTGGTTGGGGCTTTTATTACTGTTGGTGGTGTCGTTTTGTTTTTTGTTTAAAAGGCAGTTAAACCACAAAGACAAAGAATATACTTACTGGCAAAATTTTAATAAAGAGTTTAACAACAAAATGAAATTTAATTTGCATTCCTTCGCTTAAACCACAATTTGAACTTGTCTTTTAAGATAAGCATCAATTCTTTTCCCAAAAATGCCAGCGAACCGTAAAAAAGAACTTCACCTGTGATAAAGATTCCAAGAATGACCCCTCCGGTCTGAAGTCCGGTGAGTTGCAACCATTTACGCAATAGTCCTCCAATTACGGGAGAAGCCACAATTAAAATCCAGCTCAGTATTTGTACTCCAAACATTATGCGTTTAAAAGGAGTGTTTACCAAATTCTTTAAGGTTCGTGGGGATTCGGGTATTTCAATTTTCTGATTCATTACCGCTTCATGTTAGGTTTTAACTACTGCAGAAATACAAGACCACAGGTAAAAACAAGGATGCAACACTTGTGTCTTTATCTTTGCGAGAAAACAGTTATTAAATTTCTTCCTTCAACCCCTCAATAAAACCATAATAAGCCGGTTTGGGTTGTAATTTTTCATCAAAAAGGGTAGGCCAGTCTTTTAGGTTAAAAAATCCTTTAATCCAGGTATCGCGGTCGTTAAACCCCCAAAAAGTAACACCAAATTGTTGTTCTTTGGGAACAATAGTCCGGTACATTTCAACCAAATGTTTGTATTTTTCAGCCTGTTTCACAAGCATTTGTGGGGTGAGTGAATCAACAATCTGAATTCCGCCGCCTTTTGTATCATCGTGTTTATTAAAAATTATATCAACTTCTGAAAGGTGTATTTTTAACCCGGTTTCGGCACCTTTTTTCAAACAATACGCAATGGTTGAGTCGGGGATGTCCATGCGAATATGCATTTGAAAGCCAAGCCCGGTAATGGGAACATTTTTTTCTTTTAATTCCCGTATCATTTTTAATACTCCGTTAAGTTTTGCCGTATCGCGCTCAATATTAAAATCGTTGTAGAATAAATCGGCTTCAGGGTCGGCTTTGTGGGCATAACGAAAAGCTTTTTCAATATATTCTTTTCCCAGTATATTGTAAAAAACGGATTTCCGGTATTCACCTCCCCGGGTTTCCATGCCTTCGTTTATTACATCCCAGGCAGCTATTTTGCCTTTGTAGTGAGCAACCACGGTGGTTATATAATGGTGTAAAAATTTATCGAGCCATGGGGCACCTTTATCGGATATACTGTCCCTGATCCATTGGGGTAAACCAAAATGCCATACCAGGTTGTGGCCAAACATCCTGATATTATGTTTCTGACAAAAATTCACAATAGAATCACCCAGGGTAAAATTAAAGGTGTCGGGTTTTGCTGCGATGCGATAAATTTTCAGATCGCTCGAAGCGGTAAGACTGTTAAAATTGGCAAGCACTATCTTCTGTATGGAATCATTGCATAACGGTCTGTAATTTAAGGCGGTACCAATTGGAAACGGACTATAATCTTTAAGTCCTTTTTGATCCGACGTTGTGTTTTCTGTGCCTGCGTTTTTACAGGCGCTTAACCATAAGGATATTATGGATATTGACAAAAGCCTGAAAAATAAAGTTCCGGTTTTCATAACAGCGTTTTTTGTTATTAAACCCTAAATATAGGAATATCCCCTCAAATAATGCCGTTACTCTGGAACTTGCTTCCTGTTTTGTTCAGAGGGTTAGTATACGGTCGTTCCCTCGGAGCTTTTTATTTGAAAAGAGAAATAATCGTGCTATGAAAACACTAAGAAGCAAATCTGATCAATCACCGTCAGACTAATTGTTTATCTATTCTTGTGTTGCTTGGAGTCTTTATAGTTTTTAATGTGTTTTTTAGGAATTTAATTCTGAATGGGGGGGTGTTACAGATTATTTTTATCCATTAAATCGTAAAAATCATTTTTATAAATTTCACCGATAGGTATGCGTTCTTTGCCTATGATAATCCGGTGTTTTTGAATGGCTTCAATTTTACCAATAGAAACAATAAATGAACGGTGAACCCTTATAAAATGATCGCTGGGCAGAATATCCTCTATTTTTTTTAAGCTGTTTAGTGTAAGAATGGGTTTGTGATTGTTGTCGTCGATATAAATTTTCAGGTAATCACGCAGACCTTCAACGTATTGAATTTTATCAAGATCTATTTTTACCAGGCTATAATCGGCTTTAACCATAATAAATTTTCCAAGCAGAGAATTCGCAGTTTCATTAACCGGCCGGTCCTTTTTTGCCTGATTGTGTAAGCGAAAATATTCGTAGGCTTTATTGACGGCTTTTAAAAAACGTTCGAAAGGAATCGGTTTTACCAGATAATCCACGGCATTCAGGTTAAATCCATCGACGGCATAATTAGAATAAGCCGTAGTGAAAATAATCATGGGTGCTTTATTCATCGATTTTACCCATTCTATACCTGTTAAATTGGGCATTTGAATATCCAGAAACAGGAGATCAATATCTTCATCCTGCATTTTTTCCATGGCATCGAAAGCATTTGAGCAAGAGCCCACAAGGTTCAGATAGGGTATTTTTTTTACAAAACTTTCGATCAAATCGACAGCCAAAGGTTCATCATCAACAATCAGGCATTTCATGGCTCTTTAATTTTAAGTCGAGTATAACTGAGTATAGTTTTTCTTCTTTTATAATATCAAGCTTATGTTCATTTGGATATAATAACTCAAGCCGGCGGATTACGTTTTTTAAACCTATTCCGGATTCTTCTTCCGGATTTTCGGTTTTTTGCTGTGCGATGGTATTTGAGGATTTAAATACCAACCGATCCTGAGAAATGTCAATCTTTATGGTAATATATGATATATTATAGCTATCTACTCCATGTTTAAAGGCATTCTCAATAAAAGGCACCAGCAGCATAGGTTCAATAAGAGCATTGTGCGACTGATTGTTAATATCAAACAAAAGCTTTGTTTTTTCAGTCAGCCGAAGTTTTTGTAACTCAATATAATCGTTTAAATGTTCAAGCTCCTTTTCAAGCAGAACCGTTGAATTGTTAGCGTCATCAATTACATACCGCATAATTTTAGATAACTGCACGATGGCTGTTGGTGCTTTGTCTGATTTTTTATGTGCCAGCGAATAAATGCTATTCAGCGAATTGAACAAAAAATGCGGGTTAATTTGAGACTTCAAAAAAGCCAGCTCGGTCGAAAGCTGTTCGTTTTTTACCACTTCCTGATGCTTTTCGTTTTTAAACCATTGTTCGGTAAGTTTCAAACTGGTGCTTACCCCAATTAGCATCAACACAAAAGATATTTGGCCAATGGACCTAAAGCCAATAAAAAAATGATCTCTTTTAGCAAAATGGCCATCAGGAAACGGTTCTCCATGATGGTCCCTCATGATTAAAACGGGTTTGTCGCCTTCAATATGCCTCATTTCCGGTGGTGGTATCCTGAATTCACCGCCCCCAATTCTTGTGGGTTTTGTAATTTTTGCATCCAGGAAACTGGCTGCAAAATTAAAAACCAATAGCATCACCAGGCTTAAGAAAAAAGCGCCCCATTTCTTATGTAAAAGAAACCGGGGAACTAAAATCAAAAAATTTATATAAAAAATAATTGCCGCTTTTATCAGAACAAGCAAATTAATTATTCCGGAACCATTTTTTAACGAAACATTTAAAAAAACAAAGGGCAGCAAAAACAACATTACCCAGGCCAAAATGTGGATGGCCACATAAAGCAATTTAAATTGCTTTTTTGAAACATCAAGTTTGCTGCGCATGTAGCTTTGTTAAGTACGTTAAATATTTTGCGGAAAGTTATAAATTATGCTTTTACAATCCATTTGTTTAATTTATATTTTTAATCATCTCCATTATAATCCGCGTTGGGGTCAAAGCTCCAGATATCATCAAAATGATAGGATCCGTTTTGGCCGGTAGCAACATATCCTTTATCACCAATGGTAAAACCAATGGCATCAGATCTTGCAGAACCCTCAAAGCTGGTAACCTGGGTCCAGATATCTTCAGTCGGATCGTATTCCCAAAAATCTGCGGTATAACCACTTGAATAACCTGTTCCAAGATAACCTTTTCCGTTCAGCGTAAAGGTGGTTGATCCGGACCGTACAATTGTGTAACTGGCATCTGCATCAAGATCGTTCATTTGGGTCCATGTTCCGGAGGTTGGATTAAATCGCCAAAAATCAG
The DNA here is from genome assembly GCA_046704385.1 of Bacteroidales bacterium. Classification (GTDB taxonomy): domain Bacteria; phylum Bacteroidota; class Bacteroidia; order Bacteroidales; family SZUA-534; genus GH45. The sequence goes on from JBJKSB010000029.1 coordinate 31,025, forward strand.
CTTTGTTAACACCATTGTTTATTCCTGTCCCAACATACGCATAATCGCCGATTACCATGCTAACGGCATCGCGCCTTTTTGAACCCCCAATACTTACAATTTGTTCCCAGGTGTCGGCTGAAGGATCGTATTTCCAAAAGTCCTTACTATCGCCATCTTCATTTTAACCGGTGCCAATTTAACCGTAGTTATCCAGCCCAAAACCAACCGCACCATAACGAGCCAGACCACCAAAGTCGGCTTTTCTGGTCCATTGTGGATCGACATTGGGGTCAAATTCCCAAAAATCTTTAAGCTTTACGTCGCCATCAAAACCGGTTCCAAAATATCCTTTACCATTGATTGTAAAAGCTACGGCAGAGCTACGTGCACTTCCGGGGAAATCTGAAACCTGTTTCCACCAGTTAAGATCCGGGTCAAATTCCCAGGTATCCTTATAGTAATCGTCACCATCAAACCCACCTACCATGTAAGCTTTATTGTTTATTACAAAAACGGAGGCCGATGAACGGGGATGTCCGTCAAACTGAGAACCTTCTACCCAATTACCCATGAGGGTAGTTGTTGTATCTTTTTTACAAGAGGTGATAAAAGTTGTGCTTAGGAATAGCGCTGATAAAGCAAAAACTATTTTTTTCATCTGTTTATAATTTATTTTTAATTATTCCGGCGTAAGGCCAGAGAACGTGCATTCCTGTATAATTAATGTCCCTGAAAAATTCCAGGCAAGCACCGCTGTGCTTATTACTCATATAGTTATGCTTCGTTTCATAATTTTTAGGCTCAAAAGTAGACGGCAGCAGCACTGGCGTAAAAAAAACTCTGCAAAGAGGGTTTTTTTATCGACAAATATTTTGGAATATGAAAGGAGGGATAACCGATAAGCCCAATAATATCAGTGCATTCAGCCAATCACGAGGCCTGGCATGAAGAACGGAAAAATCAAAATAAACCAGCTTATATTACTGTGTCGATAAATTATTCGTATTGGTCGATTTTAGTTTTTCGAAAAATGCCGCACGGATACATTTGGGACAAAAAAACATGAAATATTTTAGTCTGGCATTCCAGTTAATTGCTTTTATTTTGTTCATTAATTCGTGTTCAAGTAATGATGATGCTGATTTGGTTGGAAATGTTTTTGACAACACCTTGTCGAACGTTTACTTTACTGATACGTTGACTGTAAATGCATCAACAGTTAGAATAGACAGTTTTATCACTTCAGGATATAATAAAATTTTTGTGGGAAATAAAATTGATGAATACCTGGGTAAAACAACAGCACGCTCCTACATCCCTTTAACATTTTCATCAACATCAGTGAGTTTCGATAAAGGAGCTACTTATGACTCGCTTATTTTAGTATTAACTCCGAATGGAAATTATTTAGGCGACACACTTGTTGACAGGCATTTACAGGTATATGAAGTTACGGATTCAATTATGCCTTTTTCGAATGGATATTTTTATAATAACACTCAATTTTCGTTAAAATCGGAGCCGATAAACGAAGTTAATTTTAAGTTCAGACCCAGAGCGCATAAGAAAGTTTATATCCCTTTTCCACAAAGCCTGGGGATGTCGTGGTTTGATATGATTGTAAACCAGGATCAGGCATTTAATTCCAAAAATGATTTTCAGAATTTATTTAAAGGAATTGCCATAGTTCCGGGCGATAGTGCTGATAACTGGTCGGCATCTTTTTACGGCCTGCCCGCCAACGATGACGAAACAAAACCCAACCGCCTTGAGCTCAGGCTTTATTATTCTGTGCCAAACGTTGAAGGTGACCAGTATTATGCTTTTATACCGAGCGATTCTGCATTCATTTTTTCAAATTTTAAAAGTGATCGTTCCGGGACGGTATTAGGCAATAAGCTCGACTCAACTCAACAAGTTAAATCTACAGCAACCGACGATCTTTCATTTATGCAGTCGGGGAACGGGCTGGCGGTTAAAATAGACATTCCGGCTCTTCAACGGATTAACGAAATTTCGCCAAATATTTCTATCCTAAGTGCCGAGCTAATTATGAAACCGATCCCCGGAAGTTATGATTCTGAAAATCCTTTGCCTCAATCGTTAAATATTTTTTGGACGGATAAGAAAAACCGGATTGGCAATGCACTTTATGATATTACCGGACAAGCTGTTATCTCGGCAACATTAACCACGGACGAAGAATACAAAGAAAACACCTATTATTCAGCGGATATTTTAAATTATGTTTTGGTAAAAACCAAGCAGAAGGAATATACCGACGACGATTTGATGTTTTTGGTGTCGCCTGAAACATTTGCAACAACGTTTAGCCGGGTGGCCTTAATGGATCAGATTCTGAACCAGGGAAGCATGCAGTTAAAATTGTATTATTTAATTTATTAATGAAGAATGAACGCGAATAGAATTAAGATTTTCATATACTTTTTACTGACCGTTAATTTTGTCGGGGCGCAAAACAACACGCAGTCACCGTATTCAAAATTAGGATTGGGTGATTTTCAGCCGGTCGGGTATGGTAAGTCAGCAGCCATGGGTGGTGCCGGATATTCTTTATTGTCGGGCTCTGAATTTAACGCTCTAAATCCGGCAGCATTAGCCGGTTTAGATAGTTTACTGAGCCTTTTTGAATTTGGTTTGCATGCCGATTATTCAAGAATATCAAATTCTCAATACTATGATAACAAATGGAACGCAAATCTCACAAAAATTTCATATGCCATGTCTACAGGCAAAAAATGGGGAATGGCTTTTGGTTTAGCTCCCTATACCAATGTGGGATATAAAATAACAGCAAATCAGGAGGTTAATGGTATCCCCGAGTATTATTCCATTCTTTATCAGGGTAGCGGGGGGTTGAGTAATTTATTTTGGTCGAACGGATTTAAAATTTCCCGCAATATATTTTTAGGCACGAATGTGTCATTTATTTTTGGGCCAAAAAATGAAGATCAATATTACAATTTAACAAATGAAACAGAATATTCCATAATCCGGAAGATAAGTGATCAGTATTATGGATGGCTATTTGATTTTTCTTATCTGCAAACCATACCCATTTCAAAAAACCAGTCGATCAATATTGGGCTAAAAGCAAATGCTCCGGGAAAACTGTATCGTAAAACAACCGAAGTGGTAATTCAAAATCATCCTAGCATATCGACCGATGACACACTGAAGGCGGAAGAGAATTTTAAATCAAGCATCAACTACCCGGTGAATTTTGGTGGAGGTATTTCGTATCAGTACAAGAACCGGCTTATTGTTGCCGCCGATTACACTCTTGACAGGTTTAGTAAGATGGATTTTAATGACGAGTTTTCAGATCTTATTGATAATAACATTTTTGCATTTGGAGTGCAATATAAACCGGCAATTTTTAACAGGTTCCACAGTGAGCTGGTTTACCGATTGGGACTAAACTATCAGACTGGTTATTACCAGGTTGACCAAAAAGATTTAAAAAACATTATGTTGACCGGGGGCCTGGGGTTCAATTTAGGCAGTTTGCAGTTTAATGTTTTTGGAACCTATGGCTGGCGTGGTTTCACCGACAACAACCTGGTGCGTGAAAACACGGCTACGTTTGGACTAAGTGTGGCTTTTCGAGACATTTGGTTTCAGAAACGAAGGTTCCAATAACCTGTACATCGATAATTTTAACCTGTTGGTAGAGTATTTTTTACGCAGGACTTAATTTTCTTCATATTTGCATAGAGAAAAATAAATTGGTTAACAGACCTGCCCACTTGTCAAGGACATGTAGCGGCAGGTCGTTTTTTTATGAAGCCGCTGATTCACAGAAAAATCTTTTCAATCTGTGAATCTGTGGCTGACCAAAATAAATGACCTTACAATGTTTTCATTGTTAATTTTAATATGAACCAGGGGTTTTGGTTTTGTCGGCAAAACCGCTGAAATCCATATCATTAACCGACTTGTTTCACATTGGTTTTAAAGTTCTCAATGGCCTGTTCACAAAGCAACTGTCCAATTTTTATAAGTTCGTCCGCTCTGTAAAAATCAAAAGTGCCACAAGTATCTTTCGAAAGATTAATTAAAATATCCGGCTTGTGTTGTTCCATAATCATTTGCGACATCCTATGAATCATTAAATGAATGGTGTGATCAAGTAAATTAAAATACCCCATTTTTTCATCACGGGGTAAGGGATTTATTTCATGTAAATGTTTTTGAAATTCTTTTAACTTATTCAAATACACACTTTTATTTTTATCAGTTTGTTTTTTCGTTTCACTCAATTTAACGAGAGGAACCGTGGCATTAACATCAACCACAACTAAAATATCGTCAGGTGTTCGTTTCACATTTGAAACCGGAACATTATTAATAACACCGCCATCGCCCAGCAAACCATTTTTGGTTTTTACCGGGGTAATTACCAACGGAATGGCAATGGAGGCACGAATGGCATCAAAAACATCACCTTTTGTAAAAACCACCTCTTTATTGTTTAAAATATCGGTGGCATTTGCTGCGTAAGGGATTGGCAAATCTTCAATATTGCAATCGCCAACAAATTGCTTGATGGTGTTTAAAACCCGGTCGCCTTTTATTAATCCTTGCGAACTAAAAGTAAAATCAATGAGTTTGAATACCTTTAATTTGTCGAGCGAACACATCCATTTTTTAAATTCCGGAAGTTTTCCCAGGGCGTAAACAGCTCCAACCAACGAACCCATTGATGTTCCTGCTATGGATGTTATTTCGAACCCTTGCTTTTGTAACACTTCGATTACCCCAATGTGGGCAATTCCGCGCGCTCCACCCCCTGAAAGTACCAGGGCCACTTTTTGTTTCATACAATTCAGTTTAATAGGATTGGATTTATTTTACAAATACAAATTTATGACATTTTACTCCTTTTCCACCGCAATTTCAAACCCCCTGAAATTAAACCAATTTTGAGCTATGGCTTCATCAACAATTTTGTCTAAACGAGGCTTTAATGTTTTTAAAAGTCCATTATCAGCAATAAACACCATCGCCTCCTGGAATGATTTTAACATGCTGATATAAAATGCATCCTGCTTTATGGGTTTTTCAGCACAATACGTTTGAGCAATTTCGATATTAAAAAGCATTGTGTCGGCAATAACAGCAGCTTCAACGCCAAGTGTTTTAAATTTCCTGATATATTTTTGAGCTACTGAACGGCGCATTTTTGGTTTGCGCCCGTTAACCGGGAAATATTCCCGGCCAATTTTGAACTTGCATTCGTCTAATAATTTGTTTTCCTTAGGGTTAAACGCAAAATCATAATAGGCTTTTACTTCTTTAAACCGGTCGTATAAGTCGAGAATCTGCTCTTCGAGTTGGGCTTTGGTTAACTCGCTGGCGTATTTTTTCAATTCGCGTTTACTCATATAGTCATAGTATATTAATTGTTGAAACAGGCCACAGATTCACAGATTAAAAAATAAAAGAAATTTTTCAAAAAATAATCTGTGAATCTGTGGCTTCTAATAGTATTAATTAATAACATTCAACCGAAACCCGATGCTTCGGATATTTTCAATTTGCAGGTTTTGATCGTTACTTAAATATTTTCGTATCCGCGACATAAACACATCAAGGCTTCGTCCGCTAAAATAGCTGTCGTTTCCCCAAATATGCGTTAAAATACGATCGCGTTTTAACAAAACATTTTGGTTCTCAAACAATAATTTTATTAAAGATGTTTCCCGCAACGTTAGTTTTGTTTCGTTTTTCTTAATGATTAATAATTGATTATTTATATCAAGCGAATAACTACCGGCCACGACAATTTGCGATTCGTTTTCGTTGATTATACGGTTGCGTTTTAAAAAGATTTCAATTTTCAGCACAAGTTCCTCCATACTGAAGGGTTTGGTGATATAATCATCGGCACCCAGTTTAAGGCCGTGTATTTTGTCATCGGTTTGCGATTTTGCTGTTAAAAATAATATTGGAATTTCCCGGTTAATTTTCCTGATACGTTTCGCCAGCTCAAAACCATCCATTTTGGGAAGCATAATATCAAGTATGCAAATATTAAATGGGTGTGCAGTAAAATTGTTCAGAGCAATTTGCCCGTTTTCAAAATGAATCACATTATAACCATATTGCTCCAGATTGTCCTTGGTAACATAAGCCAACGTTGAATCATCCTCAACATATAAAATATTAATATAATTTGTTTTAGGTGTATTCATTTAATGTGATGGTATATATATTATAAATGTAGTGCCTTTATTTATTTCGCTTAAAAGAGAAATTTTCCAACCTTGTGAATGGCAAACCTGTTTGACATAAAACAATCCCAATCCAAATCCTTTTACATCATGTATATTTCCTGTGGGGACCCGGTAAAACTTTTTAAAAATCTGTTTTTGATGTTTTGGCGGAATGCCAATACCATTATCCTGAATATGAAGTTCAATGTTGTTTTTTAATCGTCGGGTAAACACATTGATTTCCACATTTTGATTATTATATTTTATGGCATTATCGGCCAGGTTGAAAAGAATATTGGTTAAATGAAGCTTGTCGGCGAGAATAACCGGATTTTCAGCAGTTAGCCCCATAGATATTTTAACATTTTTATCAGCAGTTGAAAAACTGGTATCGGCAAAAACCTGATGCAGTACCTCATGAAGATTTATTTGCTCAAGTTCCATTATGGTTTTCCCTTTTTCAATCCGGGCTGCACGCAGTACATTTTCAACTTGTTGATTCAGTCGGCTGTTTTCCTGTTTAATGATGCGGGCGTAGTTTGAATATCGCTCCGGAACTTCATCCTGTTGAGTAAGTAAAACATCGCTGGCAATATTTATTGACGAAATGGGTGTCTTAAACTCATGAGTCATGTTATTGATGAAATCGCGCTGTAATTCAGTGAGTTGTTTCTGCCTGAAAAACGAAAAAATAGTATAAGCAAAAAAGGCTACAATAATTAGCACAAACAGGGATAACACTAACCAGAGCTGCATCTTTTTAAGCAGATAAACATTTCGTCCCGAAAGATTTATAAAGAAATAATAAACCAATTGGTTGTCTGTTTGATCGCTGCAAAACGCTAAATCACCTGAAGTTGAAATTTTTTCACCGGATGGAGAAAATTTTCCAAGAAAATCGATAGCATTAATATCACAATTATAAAAGCCAATCTCATGCTCAATATATACGTTGCGTTTATTAAAATTTGCCCGAACCAGGTATTCCAGGTTGGTTTCATTAAAATTACAGGAAACATCTACCAGGTAACAGGTTTCCGAAAGGCGCTGAACGGGATTCAGGTCGTTGGGCAAACAATCATGTAAAACATTTATATCTTTCGACACCTGTTTTAAGGCCAGTTGGATATTCTCATCCAGCTTTTCCTGTTGCATGTGCCAAGTTGTGAAAAGCCAATATACCTGAATGGCAACAATTCCGATAAGCGAAATGAGGCCTAAAATTATGGTGAAGCGTATCTGTTTTACTCGCATAAAAGCTAAATTACTAATAAACCTTATACAAAACGATAGGCTTAACGATCCATTAACAAAGAAAATTGAACACTATTAAAATGGATACTCTATCCTGTCGGCCTTCTTCCCTAATCAGGATAGCCGTAAAGCTAATGTATTATATAATTAAAAATGAATGATTAAGAATTTTGTTTGCTTTACGGATATGCCATTAGGGTTTTCCAACCTTAATTAGTCTTTCCTTTTTTAGTGGAATGGGAATGGGACAATTCTGCTTCAGCAATTTCATCAATGAGTTGTTCGGAGTCTTCTTCGCCAAGGTACTTGTGAACCATATTATGCCCCACATAAATAAGAGGAGTAATCGCTATGGCAATGATAAGCTTTGCAGTATAACCGGCAACAGCAGTGCTAAAAAATTGAGAAAAGGTTAATTTTCCGGGAAGCCAAAAGGCAATTCCGGTAATAACAAAACTGTCGAATAATTGTGATATAACAGTTGATCCCGTTGATCTCAGCCAAATCATCCTTTTCCCGGTTTTTTCCCGAATAACCCAAAACGTAAAAATATCAACCAACTGGGAAACAACAAAAGCAGTTAAACTACCCGCAATAATCCAAAGTGACTGACCAAAAACCGCATTAAATGTTTCGCTTTTAACCGGCGAAAAAGGAGATGCTTTAAACGACATTCCTAAAAACAACAGGAAAAAAACGTATATCACAAGTCCTGCGGTCATAAAGGTTAATTGACGCACCCCTTTTTTCCCAAAATACTCATTTATAATATCGGTAATTAAAAAAACAATAGGCCACGGAATAATACCGATACTAAGCGTAAATGAACCTATCATTATTAGTTTGCCTCCGATAAGTTCTCCAACAACCGCATTGGTCACAAAAAACCCCGTGAAAAGGGTAAAAAGAATTTCTTTTCGACTTTTAAACATAAACAGTAATTTCGAGCAACTTTGGTATTACCAGCAAATTATTTACTAAGATAACCCTTTATGGATTTTTTATTGCGGAAAATGGTGAGAAATCTGAAAATAATTTTGTCAGATTTTAATATTCCCAGAGATTAATTTAACTCCCTTGTTTCATTTAATAATTCACTTAAATGTCTTAAGTAAAGCTTTTTATTCGCATCAACAGAATATTCATTTACCACGGTTTTTCGCCCTTCAACACCTATATTTGTGCGGAGTTCTTCAGATTCTATGAGTTGTGAAAGTTTATTCATCCATTCATCATCGGTTGAGGCAAGCATACCGTTTTTCCCATCAACAATTATATCCTTATTTACGCCAACCGGTGACATAATTGTGGGGATTTCCAGGGCCATATATTGTAAGCCCTTCAGGGCGCATTTTCCTTTGGTCCATTCATCATCGGGCAAAGGCATCAGGCCGATGTCAATTTCTGATAAGTCGTTTAATTCCGTGTCTTTTCTCCAGGGTAATCCAACAACTTCTAAGTCTTTATTTGAAAATGCAGCATCGCCAATTACTTTAAAGTAAATTTTGTTCTGATATTTGTGCTTGAGCTGAATAAGTACGTGAACAATATGTTCAAAATGAACAATGGTTGAAAAACTTCCGCTCCAACCGATACATATTTTATCCGATTTGGTTTTTGGGATTTTTTGATATTCCCGGGAGTCAATGGTCGTTGGAATAATTCTGACATTGTTGTTAAATTGATGCGCATAATCAGCAAGATATTGATTGCCGGCAAAAACCAAATCAGCTAATTCTATAATTTTGCTTGTTTTGGAGGCTTTTTTAAGAAAGTTGAGGTTTTTATTGGCTTCAGAAACATTGTTAAGCCAGATGCTATCATCAAAATCAAATACTAATTTAGTACGTTTTGATAATTGTCGTTCAAAATAAGTGGTTCCAAGAAAGAAAGCTTCACGTTGAACAAAAACCAGGTCAAAATTTTTTGCTCTTGAAACATCGCGCAACCGTTTAAAGATAAAACCGATTAAAATGAAAAGCTTATAAATTAGTTTGCCTTTTGAGTAAAAGACTTTATCTGTTTTTTTTGTAACCAGGCAGGAGAACTCACAATGGAAACCATTTTCTTCTAAATAATCAAGATATTGTTCAAATCTGAATCGTTGACCCGGGGACCGGTCTTTGTATAACGCAGCAATAAAAAGGATCTTCTTGGTCTCTTTATTCCAGCCAGATTTTTGGTAACCCTTCATAAATTTCAATATTTTTAAAAGTAGATGTTTTTCTTGCTCCCACATTTTTAACCCAATCCACCATTTTTGCAAGACCATCCTCAAGAGCAACAGCATCAGCTGATTTTATACCAAAAAGGCGATGTGATTTTGCATGATCGGAATAAGCATGTAACACTTCGTTTCGGGCATCTAAATACCTGATTTTCCCAGACAGGTTCATCGCTTTCATAACAGATTCAGCCAATTCTTTTACCGAATAATCTTTATCACCGCCAATATTTATGATTTCGTTATAAGCATCTGTAATATTTACACTATTGGCTATGTGAGGAGCAACATCATCAATATAACTAAAAGCCCGGGTTTGAGAACCATCACCAAAAATTGTCAGATCATTTCCCTGCATTAACTGGTTCATGAAAATTCCAATTACATTACGATATTTATCAGCAATGTTTTGATAAGGGCCATATACATTATGCGGCCGGAATATTATATAATTTAAACCAAACATTTCATGAGCCGTTTTTAAATCCAGTTCAACGGCATATTTAGCCACGCCATACGGATCCTCCGGTTTGGGCATTGCTGTTTCAATCATGGGCAAAGTCTGTGTTCCATAGGTTGCTATGGATGAGGTAAAAACAAAACACTTTATTTTATTTTTAATTGAAGCATTTATAAGATTAATACTGCCAATAAGGTTATTGGTATAATTAAAATTTCTTATAAAATGACTCAACCCTTCGGCTGCATAAGCAGCCAGATGATATACATAATCAAAATGATGTTCTTCAAATAAACGATCAACCAGCTTTTGATCGGTTACCGAACCTTTTACAAATAATGCTACCTTATTTACATTATCTTTATAACCACCACTTAAATCATCTAAAACGACCACATTGTGGTTAAGTGTAATTAAATGATTCACTACATGGGCACCGATAAAACCCGCTCCTCCTGTTACTAATGACTTAATTTTATTCATCTTGCTGAATTTATTAATTCAATTTTATTAAAATACCGAAGATATTCCTATTCTAAGTTTGTATTTTTAGTTGTTGCAAAAATAGATAATTATACGATTTACTATTTATATTAAAGATGTTAATAAGTATTTTAAAACAAAAAACGAGGTAAATTGTATGTTGTTTTGACAATTGAGCGCGTAGAAAACCGCCTTTATTTAACCACGAAGAAAACTATCATGTTTATTAAACAGCTGTTTCATTTTTATTACGACGGATTTAAGAATATGACTATTGGTAAGAAGCTGTGGACCATTATCCTGATCAAGCTGTTTGTTTTATTTGTGGTGCTAAAGCTTTTCTTTTTTAAAGATTTTTTGAAAGTGAACTTTAATAACGACGGTGAGCGGTCCGATTATGTGATCGACCAGCTTTCCCAACCAAAACCCTGATTTATGATTGAAAATTTTGATGTTTCATTAGTTGACTGGTCCCGGGGGCAGTTTGCACTAACGGCTATGTATCACTGGGTATTTGTTCCGCTGACATTGGGACTTGCTTTCCTTGTAGCCATACTCGAAACTATTTATGTTAAGACAGGAAATTCAGCCTGGAAAAAAATCACCAAATTCTGGATGACCCTTTTCGGGATAAATTTTGCCATTGGGGTTTCCACAGGGATAATTCTTGAATTTGAGTTCGGGACAAACTGGAGTAATTACAGCTGGTTTGTTGGCGATATTTTTGGGGCCCCCTTAGCCATCGAAGGAATTATGGCTTTTTTTATGGAAAGTACTTTCATTGCCATCATGTTCTTTGGATGGAATAAAGTAAGCAAAAAATTTCATCTGCTTGCAAGCTGGTTAACGGCATTTGGAGCCAACCTGTCGGCTTTGTGGATTTTGGTTGCCAACGGATGGATGCAATATCCGGCCGGAATGCATTTTAATCCGGACACGGCACGAAACGAAATGACAAATTTCTGGGATGTGGCCTTGTCGCCGGTTGCTATCAATAAATTTTTACACACGGTGAGTTCTGCTTATGTGCTTTCAGCCATTTTTGTAATTGGAGTAAGTGCCTGGTTTTTATTACGCAAGCGGCATATCCTGTTTAGTAAACGGAGTATTGTGGTTGCTTCAGTTTTTGGTTTGATTTCGAGCCTTTATTTGGTGTGGTCGGGAGACGGATCGGCATTCCAGGTAACACAAAAACAACCAATGAAACTGGCTTCGATGGAAGGATTGTACGAAGGCAAATCCGGAGCAGGTATAATCCTTTTTGGAGTTATTAATAACAACAAGAACTATGATGATGATCAGGATGCACATTACTTCAAAATCGAAATTCCTAAAATGCTTTCGATTTTAGGTTTTAGAAATGCTGATGCGTTTGTTCCGGGTATTAAAAATATTATTGAGGGAGGCTATGTGTATACTGATGAGCAGGGGAATATTAAAAAGGCGCTATCAACAGAAGAAAAAATAGAGCGGGGGAAAAAAGCCCTGGCAGCCCTTGCTGCTTATAAAGAAGCAAAGAATGATGGTAATGACAGTCTTCAAGCAGCAAGCCGGGCAACTCTGGAAGCTAATTTTCAATATTTTGGATACGGATTTTTACACGATCCCAGGAGTATAATTCCTAATGTGCCACTGACTTTTTATAGTTTTCATATCATGGTGGCGCTGGCGTTTTGGTTTATCATGATTTTTGTGGTGGCCTTATTCTTCGTGTTTAAGAATAAGCTGGCCGATCAAAAATGGTTTCTGCGGCTGGCGCTGTTAAGTATTCCTTTGGCTTATGTGGCTTCGCAATGTGGATGGATAGTGGCCGAAGTGGGACGCCAACCCTGGGTGATCCAGGACATTATGCCAACAGTTGCTGCCATATCAAAAATAGATACTGGAGCAGTAAAACTTACATTCTTTTTGTTTTTAATCGTGTTTACCGGGTTATTGATTGCGGAACTTGGCATCATGCGCAAGCAGATACAAATGGGGCCGAAGGAGGAAAATGAATAAACGAAGGGAGCAAAAATGAGAAAGACATCGCTCCTTTGGTGCTTTCTTCGCGAGGTTTTAAATTACCTTGCCCTGCGGACAAGGTTAAATGACTTAGCACCTTTGGCACCAAAAAAAACAGAATCAAGCCCCAAGGTTGCGGAGTTTAAAAAGCTTAGCCCAAAGCTAGGTGCCAAAATAATGAAATTAATTAGTTAGCCCCAAAGGGGTGTAGTCTAAAAAACCTTGTCCGAAGGGCAAGGATGATAAATACGAAATTAATAAAGCACCAAAGGTGCGATGTCTGTTTTTAACAAGGTTAAATATCATTATTATGAACGATACAACATATTTATTTTTGCAACACTACTGGTGGATAATAATATCCCTGTTAGGAGCCACCCTGGTATTTCTCATGTTTGTTCAGGGAGGACAAACCCTGATATACAGCCTCGGAAAAACTGAAGATAAGCGAAAGATCCTGGTTAATGCCCTGGGGCGTAAGTGGGAATTTACCTTTACGACGCTGGTAACCTTTGGCGGAGCATTTTTTGCCTCGTTTCCGCTTTTTTATTCCACCAGTTTTGGAGGAGCCTATTGGGTTTGGATCATCATTTTATTTGCCTTTGTACTTCAGGCAGTTTCTTACGAATACAGGTCAAAGCCTGGTAACGTTTGGGGCAAAAAAACATTCGAGGCCTTTCTGTTTATTAATGGATTACTGGGAACCGTTTTAATCGGTACCGCTGTAGGAACATTTTTTAACGGGGCTGAGTTTTCGGTGGAAAAGTTGAATTTAACCAATCCTGCGAATCCGGTAATTTCGCAATGGCACACCCCGTTTTACGGACTTGAAGCCGTGTTGACTTTTCATAATGTGGCCTTGGGGTTGACGGTTTTCTTTCTTTCGAGAATCCTGGGGAACCTGTATTTTATCAACAATATTGATGATGAAGATATTGTTTCCCGGGCAAAAAAATCCTTACTTATCAATGCGGTTCCATTTTTGATTTTCTTCTTATACTTCGTGATTGTATTGCTGATTAAAGAAGGATATGCGGTTGATCCTGTTACGGGCGAGGTATTTATGCAGAAATTCAAGTACCTGCATAACTTTTTGCAAATGCCGGTGGTTTTAATCTTGTTTTTAGCAGGAGTAGTTGGGGTATTATATGGAGTAGGAATTACCTTGTTATGTAAAGTTACCACCAAAGGGATATGGTATTCTGGTGCCGGCACCATTTTGGCAGTGCTTGCATTATTTGTTGTGGCCGGTTTTAACAACACGGCTTATTATCCATCGAATTTCGATCTGCAAAGTTCGCTTACTATTTTTAATAGTTCGTCGAGCCTGTTTACCCTTAAGGTAATGGCTGTCGTTTCAATTTTAGTCCCGTTTGTTGTGGCCTATATTTGGTATGCCTGGAAAGGCATCAATAACAAACAGCTTACCGCGAAAGAACTTGAGGAAGACGACAGTTTACATGTTTATTAATTTCTGGTTATGTTGAGTTCGGTTTTTTCACTCCAATAATCCTCCCGATAAATCGGGACAGGCTCTCAAGAGGATACTTCTGTTAGGTTAATTTGGTTGATAATTTTAAAATTATAAAAAATGTATTTAGAACAGATAATAAGCTTTTTAAGTTGGCCGGTTTTAATCTTTGTTATCTACAAACTGGTGGTGATGACATTGAAACGGTTTGAATTGTTATAATATCAACCCGAAAGGTGTCGCAGACAATGGAACACCGACATGGCATTAGCCAGTCGGCACTTATTGTTTCTTTAGCGGGGCTCGTCTGGAATGGGAACTTAAAATAGAACACAAATCTGTTCGATTTAATTATTCTGTAGGAACCACAAAGTCACGAAGTTACAAAAATACATAAACCAAACAACACTATTCTAACAGGATCAAGCAGAGGACACTAAAATTCTTAGCGTCTTTGTGGTGAAAAAATTATTTTTTTACCTCCCTAGCCCTCCTTGCAAAGCCTGCCTGGGCGACAGACAGGGGGGGAATTGGACACTGCGAAAACAAAAGAGTTTGTTTTGTGCAATACTATTAGATTAGCAGGAACCTGCCCGGGGCTGTATAAAATTAATGCTCATTTGTGCCTATTCATGGCAAAAAACTAATTAATTACTACCTGGTAACTCTTCACGTTTCCCTCATATTCAATGCGGTAAATATAAATGCCTTTGCTCAACGATCGCACATCAAAAACATGACGGTTATACCCGGCCGTTGCAGGACCATCAAAAAGTTGTTCTGTAAGTTTGCCAAACTGATTATACAACTCAATTTTAACCGGGGCATCAAACGGAATGATGTACTCAACAATCAGCTTATCATGGGCCGGATTCGGGTAAGGATGCATGGTTTTAAATGCTTCTTCAAAAGCCAGGCAGTATTCGTTATCATCGGGCAGTTCATCGGCAGAACCATTGGGTTGTACGGTTACACAAACATATGTTAAATCAACATCTGTTTTAACAGCCATTTCAGTAGAAAACGTATAATTAATGGAACGTGTCGATGGAATAGTTTGCGGAATAACCTCTTTAAGTGCCTGTCCGTAATTGGCTTTATAAGACACAATTACATTTTTCATATCCAGGGAACCCCGGTTTTGTATTTCAGCTATAACCTTTAAAAATCCGTTTTGTACTTCTGCGGTAACAGACAGAACTGACAGGTCAATCATCGGAACAATGGCCCGGACGGACCCTTTGGATTCGTTGGTACAACCATAATCGGAAACGGCACGCAACTGAATTTCAAAAGTTCCGC
Organism: Bacteroidales bacterium; assembly: GCA_046704385.1. Lineage (GTDB taxonomy): Bacteria > Bacteroidota > Bacteroidia > Bacteroidales > SZUA-534 > GH45. Next base: position 46,444 of record JBJKSB010000029.1, read on the forward strand.
TATCGGAATAAGTGTGGCTGGGATTTATATCCGAAGAGGCAGCCCCATCACCAAAATTCCATGAATAAAAGGAAGCACCCGTGGTTTGGTTCGTAAAATCAATTTTTAAAGGCAAGGGACCATCTTTCTCACTGGTGGTAAAAGAAGAGACGGGTAAAGCGTAAACGGCAATGGAATGACTTACCGTATCTAGGCAGCCATTTTCATCTGTAATTTTTAACAACGCGTTATAATTGCCGGCCGAGTCAAATTTAACCATCAAATCAGGACCGGAAAATCTTCCCAGGTTCTCGACATCCCATTTCCATGAATTTATTGGGTATTGCGTTGAAGTGCTTGCATCTGTGATATGTCCGGGATTCTTTTCACAAAAAACATCAAAATTAAATGCAGCAGCAGGATTTTCATAAACCCTTACAACTTTGCTAACTTCATTGCTACAGTTATTAATATCCTGGAAAACTTTCAGGTTTACCGAATAGCTACCCGTATCAGGGAACAGGTACCAAGGGTTATTCACATACTTCTTATCCCCGTTTTCGAATGTCCATTCATAATTCAGGGTGCTGCTCAGAAAACTTTGGGAAGCATCGGTAAAATAAACCGGATTTCCCTTACAAGCAGGACCGTAAGTAAAATCAGCCCTAAGTCCCGGTTTTACATCAATAGCTTGCACCACAGTATCACGACAGGAAAATTCCGTTTGAACGATAAGCTGAATTTTATTATTACCAGTTGTTGTAAACGTATACTCCGGGTTTTGTTGTTCTAACACCGAATCATCAGGCAGGGTCCAAAGCCAGCTATTTATGGCACCTTCTTTACTGGTACTTTTATCATTTAGAGTTATCGGACTGTTGGAACAAACCTGTGTGGGCCCAAACCCGGCTTCAGGACGGTGATAAATCTGCACGGATTTTTTAAGAGTATTCGAACAATTTTCCGTATTAACCCTTAAAGTAACCGTATAGGTTCCTGGCATATTAAACCGGTAAGCTGGCGAACTTGAAGTTGTCGAGGCGCTATCCCCAAATTGCCAGTTCCAACCGCTTAACTCTGAGCCATCGGGTGAGACGGAAATATCCTTAAATTGAGTAATATCGCCAATGCATTGATTCTCAACCGTAAAATCCGGAACCGGGGCAATGCCTTCCATACCAAAAACAGCTGAATCACGGCCCACACAGCCCATGCTATCGGTGACAGTAACTGAATATGTTCCGGCATTTTCAAGCAATAAATAATCTTCAGTTGTTCCATCGGACCAATGGTAATCAATGGATTGTTTCAAGCCCTGGGCCAAATATATCCTATTCCCCTTGCAAAGGGTGGTGTCGTTACCTAATGAAACGGTTGCCGGGAATTCATTAACCGAAATATGAGCTGTGTCTGAATACCATGGGTTTCCCTGATTATCCTTGATGATAACCCAATAATCACCGGTTTCTACAATAGGTAGCGAGGCTGGGGTTGCTGAGCTTGTTGAAGCACCCCATTCATAGGAATAATCTCCTTTTAGCCCGGGATTCCAGGTTAGGGTATCATAGCGGCAAATGGTGGTATCTGAGATTTGTTTTGGAATAGGGTAAGCAACTATAACAGAATCAGAGGATGTGAAGCCGAAGATATCGGTAACAAACACTTTATAGGTACCGGCAGTAAAGGCAGAAATTACGGAGTCTGTGGAGATGGTATCACCAAGAAAAGTCCAGATATAGGAAGAGAACCAGGGTTTATATGCGGATATAGTTGTATCGGCAAAGCCGTAATCCATGTTAATATTTGAAGTTAGATTAACAGGAGGAGTATATTTATATCTCAGGTATTGTTCAACCTCTTGTTCTCTATTTCTGCCAATACTATCAGCATAAATTATTATTTCTGCTATTTGGCCATCAAAAAAGGATGAAGGATATTGAGCATTACCTCCTATTCTAAAATCGTAAGCATTTGAACCTGCTAAATCTTGGCCATGCTTAAAAGTTTTGATAAGGTTGTCCCCGGAATATAAATATATAGAATCAGATGTTAGAGATACCGTATACAAAGCCCAGGTAGTATCTGCATATAAACCTGTTGATAAAGTAGTGCCGTCAACATATAATCTAATTTCCGGTGTGTTAGCAGAGGTAGAAATAGCAAAGCACCCATCAGCAGTATAACCTTTTGATATATACCAGGGATAATTAATAAAGCTGTGTTGACGAGCTACGATAAAGAATGATTTAACTGAGTCAATGTTAAGGTGATTTCCAATACTTAAATAATCGGAATTAAAATTGATTGAACTGTTGTAATTGATAGTGCTGTCAGAATCAACGAATTTAGGTTGGAGGGTTGGGTCCGTCTGAATAGCATTAAACCCTTCTATTGAAAAATCGGACCAAGAACTTACATTATCACCAGCATTTAGTAAAAGGTTATCAGCATTAAGCCATAAGACAAGAGTACCGTTTTCGTTTAAGTCTCTTTTTTTAAAATAGCTGGTGGGTGAAGTGGTTTCTGCTCCGCATATGTTATAGGCCGTAACTTTCCAGTACCAGGTTCCGGTTTGAGAAATGGTATACCAAATATTTGAGGTATCAAGGCTTGAAGCAGAATAATTTTGAGAAAACAAGCTGTCACTGGCGATTTCAAACAAATAATGGATTGCATTTTTGCTGTTTTCCCAACTAAAATACAATCTAAAAGTTGTATCAGAAAGCACCGTTCCATTATACGGGGATAATAAATTAAATTTACAAGCAGCAGGCATTTCATTTACAATAGAAAGAGTCTTTATTATGCTGTCGTTACAATTATTTGAAGCAGTAATTTTCAAACGGGCCTGGTAGTTATCGATGATGTTGTAAGTATAAATTGGGTTTTGTTGTGATGAAGCACCATTATCACCAAAATTCCAAGAGTAATGATCTATGGGAAGTATAGATAAAGAAGAATCATAAAACTGAATAGAATTACCAAAACAATTTTCATATCCGTATTTAGTAAAAAAGTTAGCAGTAGGTCTATACCTGACTAAAACACAATCTTGATAGAAGTTGTTACATCCTGATGTGGTAACAGCGTTTAACCTGACAATGAAAGTATCAATAGATTGATAAAGGTGTTTTGGATTTATTTCAGATGATGACACATTATCTCCAAAGGTCCAGGTAAAGTTTGCAATAACATTTGGAGGTGTAACTGTAGTTAGGTTTAAAAAGGAGGTGCTGTCTCCATAACAAATTGTATCTGCTGCGAAAGAAACAACAGGAGCTTCGCCGGATATGCCAAATAAAGCAGTATCTGTACCCTGGCACCCTCTTGAATTTATGACAGTAACACTATAATCAGCAGCCGTTTCAATATTGATATAACTATTTGTGACATTGGTACTCCACAGATAACTTTGAATGCCGGAACCTTGTTCAAGCAAAGAAACAGCTTCGTATTTACAAACATCCCGGTCAGGGCCTAATTTGTTTTGAATGGGGAAGCTGTCAACGGCAATTGTAATAGTATCTGAAAATTTATAATAGCCTGCATTATCGGTTATTTTTACTGAATATTTTCCAGCTGTGGTAATTGGATAGATGGTTGTACTTACCTGATTTGGAGTCCAGGAATAGGAATAATCAGCACCCAAACCGGTATCCCAGAAAAGGGTATCACCAAGACAGATTGTATCATTTGCATAGGAAGGATAATGTATAACCGGATAAATGACTTGTACAGAATCGATACTTTTAATACCAAATTGATCAGTTACCTCGACAATATAAGTTCCATCATCTGAAATCACTATTAAGGAGTCAGTGTCTACCAATATTAAAGAACCAGCGATTCGCCTAAACCATTTATAACTTTTAAACCACGGTTTATATACGTTAACTGATGTGTCAGCAAAACCGGATTTTATTAAGATTGTATCGTTAATATTAACAGGAGGAGCATATTTATTTTGTAGATATTTTTCAACTTCTTTTTCTTTTTTTCTGCCAATAGCTTTATGATAAATTAATATTTCAGCAATCTGACCAGTCAATCTTGAATTATATTGAGCATTATTTCCAATATAAAAATCATAACTATTAGTACCAACTAAATCTTTACTGTGTTTGTAACCACCAATTAAATTACCTCCAGAGTAAAAAAACATTGAATCAGTAGTGAGGGATACGGTGTACATGGCCCAGGTAGTATCTGCATTATATCCGGTTGCTTTTAGATAGCCATCGGCATAAAGCCTAAGCTCTTTAGTATTTGCCACGGTTGAAACAGCAAAACTTCCATCAGGTGTATATCCTTTTGATACATACCAGGGATAATTTGAAAAACCCAGTTGTTTAATAATTATAAAAAAACTTCTTATAGAATCTATATTTAAATGATTTCCAAGGGTTAAAAAAGATGATGAAAAGGTTGCAATAGCATGATTATTAATTTGTTGTTGATTTATTTTAAAAGTTGGTTGATAAGTTAAATTGGTTTGTTCAGCTTTGTAACCTATACCTGATAAATCATCCCATTTTACTATTTTTTCATTATTATTTAAGCCTAACGAATCAGCAACCAACCATAAACTTATACTATCAAATGCCGGAGGTGTCTGACTGAATACATTGGTAAAAAGGCAGAGAAAAAATAATATAATTAGTTTTGTTTTAAGCATTATCCGGATTGTTGTTAACAAAGATAAATGTTATGAATTGAATATACGCTAAATAGAATTTAATACATTTGGCATTTTGACGGATATTTAAGTTTTTATTATTAGTACACAAAAGGTATAATTAAAATAAAATGAAGCAAAATAAAATATTCTTTCCAAATCTTGATGGATTAAGATTTTTAAGTTTTCTGTCCGTTTTTTTGTACCATAGTTTTTATACCAAATATGATTATATTGTTGATAACCCAATTTACATATTTGTTAACAGGCTTTTTGTTAACGGCAATATTGGAGTAAATTTCTTTTTTGTTCTTAGTGGTTTTTTAATTACCTATCTTTTAATTAAGGAGAAGGAATACAATGGTAAAATAAACATTCCCCATTTTTGGTTTCGCCGTATTTTACGTATTTGGCCGTTGTATTTTTTCTGTGTGTTTTTTGGGTTTTTTATTTTTCCTTTTTTAAAAACAATATGGGGTGAACATCCGAACGAATCAGCACATTTAATAAGTTATTTAACTTTCACCAGTAATTTTGATTTAATTAAAAACGGGTTACCAGACAGTTCCGTGCTGGGAATATTATGGAGTATTGCCATTGAGGAGCAGTTTTACTTTTTTTGGCCTGTTTTAATGTTTATGGTGAAACCCCGATATTATATGCATTTATTTTTAGGAATAATTTTTATGGCATTAGTATTCAGATATTTTAATAATAATTATCTGATGCATGAATATCATACCTTATCATGCATTAGTGATATGTCAGTAGGGGCATTGGGAGCTTTATTATCAATGAAAAAGAAGGTGTTGCATAAAATAAAAAACATAAAAAAATATCAGATAGCATTTATATACGCTGTATTTATCAGTATTTGTTTTTTCCGACATGAATTGTTTTTTAAATATGATTTAATAAGAGTATTTGAAAGATTGATTCTTTCAATATTTATTTTGCTTATCATATTAGAACAAAATTTTGCTTTAAATTCATTTTTTAAAATATCACAATTTAAGACAATATCAAAATTGGGGACAATTACCTATGGCCTTTATTGTTTACATTTTATTGGTATTTTAATTACATTAAAATTAAATGCTTTTCTAGGTTTTAATACTAAAGTGTGGCAGGTATTAATTCTTGAAACAGGTGTAGCATTATTAATAAGTATCTTAATTAGTAAATTTAGTTATGCATATTTTGAAAGTTTCTTTTTGGGAATTAAAAACAGATTCTCGCATTTATTGGGATAACAATTTAGAATATACAATCTCCTCTAATACCAATAATTATAGCGAAATTCAATTTCTAGTAGTCATCGCGATCCGGCAATTACGGGAGAAGTGATCTGATGAATGGTTCGTGCCAGATTGGTTTGGAAAATAGACTGCCACGTCGCAAGCTCCTCACAGTGACTCCATGTTTGTGTTGAGACTGCTTCTCCCTAAGTCTTGGGATCGCAGTGACGAAAGAGAAAAGGGTAGCTCGCATTGACACAGACAACAGGTAGGTGCAGGTATAACTATCATCAAAAAAAGCGAAATAATACAAAAAACAATACAACTAACTCCAGAAATGTTACAAGATATTATTATTTTTACCCCCGAAGTATTACAAACACATTAATTGAGCTTTAATATGTTCCAACGGAATATTATACATCAGTTGAATGCGTGGAAAACATCGCTTAACCGGAAACCTTTGGTATTACGAGGTGCCAGGCAGGTAGGCAAAACTACTGTAGTTAACCAGTTTGCGGCAAATTTTATACAATATATTTATTTAAACCTTGAAGATCCTGACGATAGATATCTTTTTAAACCAGGTACAGGAATTGATGCTTTAATTGATGCTATTTTTTTTTATAAAAGCAAATCAAAGCCGGTTGAAGATACCTTAATTTTTATTGATGAAATACAGCAAGAGCCCAATGCTATTTCATTATTGCGTTTTTTCTATGAAAAATACAAGCAATATTATGTAATTGCTGCCGGATCGTTATTGGAAACTGTGTTGGATAAAAATATTAGTTTTCCGGTCGGTAGGGTCGAATATCTATATATGTATCCTTTATCGTTTGTTGAATTTTTGGGAGCTTTGGACGAAGAGCCTTCATTAGAACAATATTTTAATTATCCGGTTAACGATTTTGCCCATGAAAAATTGCTTAAACTTTTTCATTTATACACTTTAATTGGTGGAATGCCCGAAGTTGTAAAAGTATATGCTGAACAAAGGGATTTAACCAGCCTGTATAAGATTTACGAATCGTTGTTAATTGCTTATATCGATGATATTGAAAAGTATGCAAGAAATTCAACACTGACACAAGTTATGCGTCATGCAGCTTCAAATTGTTTTAATGAAGCAGGAAGCCGAATCAAATTCAATGGTTTTGCCAATTCATCCTACGCTTCACGCGAAATGGGTGAGGCTTTGCGTACACTTGAAAAAGCCAGGTTGCTTTACCTGGTATATCCTACCACGAATTATTTATTGCCTTTTAGTCCCGATGTGAAGAAAATGCCAAGGCTTCAGGTGCTTGATACCGGATTGATGAATTATTTCTCAGGAATTCAACAACAAGTATTTGGTTCAGATAGTTTAATGGATGTTTATAAGGGAAAAGTGGTTGAACATATTGTGGGACAGGAGCTTATTGTCAATAATAGTAATTTATTACAAAACCTGCTTTTTTGGGTACGGGATAAAAAGGATTCATCGGCTGAACTTGATTATGTATTCAGGTATCAACATATGGGGATACCCATTGAGATAAAGGCCGGTAAAACCGGAAAATTAAAATCGTTATTTCAATTTCTTGATTTATCAAAAATACCGCTTGCCATACGTTTATATTCGGGTAATTATAGTCGTGAAAATCATATTACCCCAAATGGTAATAAGTTTGTTTTATTAAATATCCCTTATTATTTAGCCGGGAATATTCATGTCTATATTGAAAGGGAATTTGATTAAATTTTATAGAATTATTTTATGAAATTAAGGTTGTCATCGCGATCAGGTGGCTGCCGGAGAACTGACCAACGGGAGCTCATGACCAAAGGGAACTAAGCGAAGCGATCTCATGAGCGGAGCGAATAACTAAGCGAAGCAATCAGTTAAAGGGTTCGCAACGTTTCTCATGGTATTGAGTCTGCCGTCCCGAAATCATAATTGGTTTTTATATTAAAACAAACTATATTGCCGAAAATATTCGCAACGAAAATATTCGCAATGAGTTCGAAAAAAATTAAAACTGAGAATCCCTTCAAATTTGGGTCAATAGTTGACGGTAAACATTTTACAAATCGTGTAGACGAAATTACCCGGTTAAAAAACATTTTGAATAGTGCCAACCATTTAATATTAATTGCCCCCCGACGATTTGGTAAAACAAGTTTAGTGCAAAAAGCACTATCAAATATTAAGCAAAAGAGTATATATATGAATATGCAAACAGTAAATAGTGTTGACGAATTTGCGGCACTAATATTAAAAAAAGTATATAACCAATTTGGAATTGAACGATTAAAAAGCAAAATTAAAAATTTCAGAATAATCCCCGATTTAAGCATAAATCCAATTACCCAGGAGGTATCTGTTACATTTAATACCCAAACCGAAAATAATATGTATTTGCTTGAAGATGCCCTTAATATGATTAATAATCAGGCAGCAAAAAATAATAGGATTATTTGTGTTTTTGATGAATTCCAGGACATTGAACGTATCGACAAGAATCTGTCAGCACAATTACGGTCCATTATTCAAAATCATACAAATGTTAATTATATCTTTTTAGGAAGCCAGGAATCGATGATGAAATACATTTTTGAAAACAAGAAATCACCGTTTTATCATTTTGGTAGTTTATTGACGCTTAAACCCATCAGTAAAACAGATTTTTTTAATTTTATAAAACAAGGTTTTAACGAAACATCAGTAAACATAACTGATGACCAAATTAATGCCTTATTATCTTTTACTTCATGCCATCCTTATTATACCCAGCAATTGGCTTTTAACGTGTGGAATACTGTCCAACTCAATAACTACAGTGATGATATTTTAGAAAATACTATTAGTCAGACAGTGCAGGTACACGACTATGATTATGAAAGGTTATGGCAAAACCTTAATAATACTGACAGAAAAATAATTGCAGGTTTATGTAATTTAACATCAAGGCCTTTATCGTCAGAGTTTGGTAAAAAAACAGGGTTACACTCATCAAGTACCATATTAAGCGGGATTAAAAGGTTAATCGAAAAAGGTTATCTGATTTACAGCGATAATTCATATACTATTGAAGACCCTTATTTTAAACTATGGGTGAAAAATTTTATTAAACAATAGAGGAAAATTTACTTAGCTGATACTGTAATATGCACCAAAGAGCAAACGGAGAGCACTGAGAAAAACACTATGCCCTCTGTGATTAAAAAATGATTCAATGCAAATAAACATTGAATACCCTATTAAACCCCAGCAGGGAATATCACAAATTCTTTATTCAATGCAGTGACAACGGTGTAAGGATACATTTACCATATAATTCTATCATTCAATGGAAAAAGATTTTTATTTAAAATGAAGCATGAAAGAATCAATTATCTTTGCATGACTATGACAAAAGAGGAGATAGATCATATTATCTACACGGGTGAAACTGAAAACCAGGAACTAAAAAGCTCATTTAATAATAAGGTTCTTGAGTCGGTTGTGGCATTTGCCAATAAAAAAGGGGGAGTAATTTATATTGGCTTAAAAGAGAAGCAAGGAGTTGTTGGTGTTGATTTGGGGAAAGAAAGTGTACAGGGTTGGATTAATGAAATTAAAACAAAAACGGAACCATCAATAATTGTGGATGTTGATGTTGTTAATTTTGATAATAAAAACGTTGTAATCATTCGTGTTAACGAATATCCAATTAAGCCGGTTGCTTATAAAGGAAGATATTTTATCCGTAAACAGAATTCAAACCACCAATTAAACATTAATGAGATAAACGACCTGTTTCATTTTTCATTACAATCGTCATGGGATAGCTACGAATTTAAAGATGCGGTACTAGATGATTTAGACTTGAATAAAGTGCAAAAATTTATTGATAAGGTAAATACCGCGGAGCGCTTTTCACTAAAAGGCACGTGGCTGGAATGTTTAATTAAATTAAAGCTAATTAAGAACAATAAACCCACCAATGCTGCTATGCTTCTGTTCTCAAAAGAAGATTTATTAGTTAATGTGCATATTGGAAGGTTCAGGTCACCTGCTTTAATAGTTGATGATCGCTTATTAAGAGGCGATTTGTTTGAGTTGGTTGAACAAACCATGAGATATATTATCAGCCAGATAAAAGTAGCCTTTGAATTTACCGGTAAACCGGAACGTACTGAGATTTTTGAATATCCGTTGGAAGCTTTGCGTGAGTTGGTTATTAATGCCATTATCCATCGCGATTATACCAATTCATCCGATATTCAGATTAAAATATTTGACAACGAAATCACCATTTTTAATCCGGGCACATTATTTGGCGGACTAACTATTGAAGATTTGAAAACGAATTTCTATCAGGCTCAATCCAGGAATAAACTGATCACGGAAGCTTTCTATCTTACCAAAGATATTGAAAAATACGGCAGTGGATACAGAAGGGTGAGGGATGAAATAGCGGAATACCCTACAATGAAACTTGATTTTATGGAAACGAGTGGAGGTTATTTGGTCAAGGTTAGTTATGAAAATCAAAAAACAAGCTTAAAGGATGTCGGTTTATATGTCGGTTTAAATGTCGGTTTAAATGTCGGTTTAAACCTGGAGGATATTCAAAAACAAATTTTAAGGAAAATAGAGAATGATCCTGAAATAACTATAGTTACTCTTTCAGAAAAGTTAAATATAACTACCCGGACAGTGGAACGAAACCTTGATGTTTTAAAAAAGAAAAATATAATTGAACGAATGGGATCAAAGAAAAAAGGATACTGGAAAATTATTGAATAATTTTACCATCAGGAACACTAGGCACACAAAGAAAAAAACGCAGTACTCTCTGTGTCCCCTGCCATGACGATAGTGTAAGGATGCGTTTACCCTATAATTCTACCATTCAATGGAAAAAGTATAAGCGTGATTACTGAGCAAAGCAATAGAACAGTATCTTTGTAATAATTAAAAAAGGATACACCTGTGTTGGTAGTGAAATAACAATGGAAAAGCAAAATATTGAATATAAGCGGGAATGGAAAGATGAATATCTGAAATGGATATGTGGTTTTGCCAATGCCGCCGGAGGTAAAATATACATTGGTATTGATGATGATGGTTCAATATTTCATTTATCGAATATTAAAAAGCTGCTTGAGGATTTACCCAATAAAATTATCAATTATTCAGGGATTGTTGCAGATATCAATTTGCTTGGCAACGATCCTGATTTTTATATTGAAATTATTGTATCAGCTTCTGATGTGCCGGTTTCCTATAAAGGGGTTTATCATTTACGATCGGGAAGCACTAAACAAGAGTTAAAAGGAAGTGCCTTAACGCAATTTCTTTTGAAAAAGGCAGGAAAAACCTGGGATGATATGGTTTGTGAGGGTGCCACACTAGATGATATCGACCCGGCAGCTATTCAATATTTCATAAATAAGGCATCGCAGAAAAAACGTGTAGCCGACAATATACAAAATGATCCATTACCGATATTACTGGAAAACCTGAATTTAATGAAGAAGGATGGGAGCCTTAAAAATGCAGCAATCCTTTTATTTGGGAAAAAACCCATGCGTTTTATAAAGGATTACAACGGATTGAGACGTTGGAAATTCCGGAAGATGCGTTTCGGGAGGCTGTATTTACCCCGTTAGATAGATAAGATATGAAATATTATGTTTATGTGCTTCAAAGTGAAAAAGATAATTATTTTTATGTTGGATATACAAAAGATATAGACAACAGAATTCAACAACATAATTCAGGTCAGGTGATTTCTACAAAAAGCAGAAGACCATTAAAGATTGTATATTATGAAGTCTGTTTTAACCAACAAGACGCAACACATAGAGAAAAAGTATTTAAAAACATCATGGGGCAAAAGATATATAAAAAGCAGGTTGAAGAATTATCTAACGGGGTGAACTCGATTATTCATAAAGATTATATGGGGACTTCCATTCAACTGAGTGTTTACAACCACAAACTCGTTTTATAGAATGAAGGTCGCTTACCTGAAGGTTATACTATCGAAACTTTGCTTGATAAACACCCGTCGAAACCACATAATAAGAAAATTGCAGATATATTTTTTAAGGCTGGTTTTATTGAAGCTTGGGGTAGGGGAATTTTAAGAATTATAAATGATTTTAGAAAAGTTGGGCTGCCTGATCCATTATTAGAAGAAACAATGGGTGGAATTATGGTAACGATTTATCGTGGTAAAGATGTCGTAAAAGATGTCGTAAAAGATAAGGATAAAGAAGTAATTAATTTAATTATTCAGGATAATACCATTACAGCCAATAAAATAGGAGAAATAATGAAAATAAGTAGCAGGACTGCTCAAAGAATTCTGGAAAACCTACAAAATCAAAAAAGAATTGAACGTATTGGTGGCCGTAAAGAGGGTCATTGGGTAATAATTGAATTATAATAAAAACATTGCAAAGCATAACAAAAAATATTGCCATAACCCTTACTGCACAAGTACCGGCTATTGTCTTTGGAATTATATCCGGAATTTTAACCACCCGTTTATTAGGGCCTGAGGGGAAAGGGGTGTTTGCTTTATACCTGGCTAATGTTGAAATACTTGCTTTACTTTTTTCTTTTGGTACTGAGCAGGGGATAGTATATTTTATTTCAAATAAAAAAATTAATGTTTATAAAATCCAGGCATTATCTATTATCGTTTTTCTGGTATCAATTCTATTGAATTCTACCTTCATTTTTATGACAAGTAGTAATCTGGTTTTCATTAAGGACTACTCGGGCATTTTTTTTAGGTTATATGTATTATTACTTTTTATTCTGACATTTTATAACTCCCTTATCATTGCTTTTCTAAAGGCAAAAAAGAAGTTTAAACAAATTAGTTTTATCACAATTATTAGTACCAGCATAAATCTTATATCTTTCTTGACATATTTTTTATTGGTCAGATTCAATAAAGTAGAGAATTCAATCCGATTCGTTTTTATAATAGGTTTTTGTTTAATAATAATAAACGGAATTATTTATTCATTCTATTTTACAAGAAATTATAAGTTTAAACCCAATTTTAAAATTAGTTTAAATAGTGATGTTTTACCATTTTATAAATTTTCTTTTTTGGGTTATGCAGGAATGCTTGTAAACTTTTTGAATTATCGGTTTGATATTTGGTTAGTATCGTATTTCAAAGGAGCGATACAGTTGGGTTTTTATTCATTGGCCGTTAATTTTTCGCAATTGATAATGTTATTTTCCAGGATATTTTCAGGGGTTATGACTCCTTATTTAGCATCAAGTAATACAAGAATAAGAAACAGTATATTTCTAACCTATTCAAGAATTAATTTTAGCATTATCGTTTTAATAGTAGTTGTTCTGTCTTTTACAGGCGATTACCTTCTGGTTTTTATGTATGGCGTTGATTTTGCAGAATCGGTAGCGCCTTTTAAAATTCTTTTAGCCGGGATGATTTTTACCGGAGCCTCGCAAATCTATTCTGCATATGTATCAACATCAGGCCGAAATGATCTGTGTTTATATACAAACTTAATTGGTCTTTTTTTTACTGTGGTGCTTGATTTTATATTAATTCCAAGGTATGGTATTGTTGGTTCTGCGTATGCAACGGCTATTTCATATTTTACTATATTTCTTACATATTTGCTTTTTATTTCTACAAAACTGAATGTTAATATTACATCTATGTTTATTATTCAACGCACGGACTTTTCCTATATAATGAGAGGAGTTTGTGAGAAAGATAGTGAATGATAGGAAACTCATCATATAGCTGTTTAAGTAGAAATTATTTTTAGGCTGGTTGAAATTTTATTATTAAGCACTACGTAAAGTTATTTAATAAGTGGAGAATCTAACAAAACCCATATTGACTATCGGATTACCTTTATATAATGACATTAAATTTATTAAAAGGACTCTAAACAGTATATTAAATCAATCTTTTACCGATTTTATATTACATATTGCTGATGATTATTCAACAGATGGTTCCGCGGATGTATGTAAAAAATATATGTTAAATGATAAAAGAATTGTATACGAAAGACATACAAGGAACATTGGAATTTCGCGAAATATGGAATACTTACTCCATAAGGCAAAATCAAAATATTTTATTTGGGCTGGTGATGATGATATTATGCATCCGAAATTTGTTGAAACGCTTATTCTGGGAATGGAACAAAATAGTCATTGTATTGTAGGTTTTACTCCAACAGTAAATATAGATGAAAACGATAAAATCATTTCAAAAGTAAAATCTATTGATTATTCGGGAAAGAGTCCTTATGAAAGAATTCGAAAATTAATTACAACATTCGAAGATGCATGTGGTTATGGTATCTTTCTAAGAGAAAAAATACAAGATGTTAAATTTCCAGTGTGGATATGGCCTAATTCGAATTTGGCCTATAATAACATATATCCAACAATATGTTATTATTTATCTAAAGGTGATTATGTTTTAATGGGAAAAGAACCGTTGTTTTTTAATAGAATAAAAGAACCTAAAAATATTAACCATATCGATTATTTAAAGAAATATTTATTTAGAGGATGGATGGCGTTTATAATTTGGAAAATTAATTTGGTCTTATTCTCTTTTCATCAAATTAAGAGGGGGAAAAATATATTTTTTGCATTGAAAATGTTCCCGGAATTAGTTTACTTTTGGTTCTGGAGGCCTTTTGTAAGTGAAACAAAACACAGAATGAAATTTTTTAAGAAGTATAGGTAAGGGATATAAATGAAATTGCGAAATAAAACAATATTGATAATATCAAATGAACCTTGGGGAGATATTTGGTATTCAAAACACAATTGGGCTTTTGAATTATCGAATCTAAATGAAGTGTTTTTTATTGATCCACCATTGAGATGGAATTTCCTTGATTTCTTTAAAACGAATATCAGGATTGAAACATATACAAATAATCTTAAAATATTTCGCTATAATAATCGCATTCCTTTTACACGATTTAATGTGTTTTTTACATTAAATGAGTTGTTTATCTATAAAGCATTAAATAAGTTTTTAAGTGATAAAAAAGATGTGATATTTTGGACTTTTGATCCATACAGGTTAATAAATCCAAGAAAGTTAAAAGTTGAAAAAGCAATACATTTTATTACTGATAAATATCGAATAAAAAGAGAATTTATTTTAACTAAAAATGTTGATTATCATTTCACAATTTCACAGGTTTTGTCGGATAGATTAAATATAGGAAATCCATTAGTACTATCTCATGGCATTTCAGAAACAGAATTTTCTATAGATACATTAATCGCAGATTCGTATATTTTATATATAGGGAATATTGATCAACGTTTGGATTATAAGGTAATAGAGTCGCTTATAAAATCGTTTCCAGAAGAAAAGTTCTTATTTATTGGAAAAAGAATCAATGTGGATAATGAGTTTCTTTTTAAGAAGAAATATCTCAACTTTGTTTGTCATGAACCAGTCCATTTTAAAAAACTTAAGAATTATATTGCTCAGGCAAAAGTTTGCTTAGCCCCCATGAAGTTAGATGTTAGAGGTAATAATATAAACCATCATAAACTTTTACAATATTTAGCTTTCGGAAAACCTGTTTTAGCAGCAAAATTTAGTGATTACTCTGATAATAAATTATTAATAGAATATGAAACTATTAATGATGCAATAGTAAAATTGAGATATTTATTGAAAAATCCAGAGCCACCTGAAATATTAAAGAACAGAATAGCTTATGCAAAAAAGCACACTTATAGAAGTTTAATTAATAAAATTGAAAATTTTATTTAATTATGCATATTGTACTGGCAATAGCCAACAATTCTTCAGTCCCATACTTTAACTGGTTTGCGGAAAAGGCATCTGAGACCCGGGAACATACTTTTAGTTTCTTAGCTTTATATCCTGAAAAGCCAGAAATGATTGAAGATGTTACAAAATATGGATGGGAATGTTATTGGATTAAATTTGATTGTAGCAGAAGAAAATCAAATATGGTTAAGGCTTGTTATGAAGGGTATAAATTATTTAAAAGGCTAAAACCAGATGTGGTTCATACCAACCTTTTTGATGATTCGCTTCCTTTATTATTTGCAGCAAGGCTAGCCGGTGTAAAAAAAAGGGTAATAATTAAAGCAGATACCACCTTTCATTATTTTAATACTCCAATTTGGGTTTGGGCCGATAAGTTTAACAATTGGAATGCAACAGATATTATACCCCCATCAAATGAAGCAAAGCAATTTATAATTGAAAAAGAAAAAGCAAATCCTAAAAAAATCACCATGATTCATCATGGTATTCCTTCAAAATTATTTACCTTAAGTTCTGATGATATTAAATCAAAGCTCATTAGAAAATACAATCTTGAGGGAAAAATAATAATTGGAACAGTAGCTAGGCTGATTGAATGGAAAGGTTATCGATATATTATTAAGGCAGCATCACAAATAGTAAAAAAGTATCCTAATGCTGTTTTTATGTTTGTTGGTGAAGGAGATCAAAAAAACGAATTGGTTGAACTTTCAAAAAAGCATAAAGTTGAAAACAATATAATTTTTACAGGTTGGATGGATCGGGAATGGATTCCTTCGTTTTATTCGCTTTTAGACGTTTATGTACACGCTGCCAGTTTTGAACCTTTTGGCTTTGTAATTCCTGAAGCTATGATGAACGGAGCACCCGTGGTATCAACACCAACAGGTTCTGCTTTGGATGCTATTGTGCATAAAGAAAATGGTTATTTATGTAAATACAAAGATCCGGAAAGTTTGGCAGAGGGAATAGAATATGCTATTGAAAAAGGAAATGAGTTTAAGGTTAAAGGTAAAGAAACTGCATTTTCAATGTACGAGTTTGACTTAATGTTTAATAATTATATAAAACTCTATAATGATTAAGAATAGTATAAAAAAATTAAGATCATTAGTTATTATTAATATAATCATTAGGATCATTATCAAAGGAGTCTTAAAGCTAAAGCTAACAATACCTGATAATGTATTACAACACTTTTCTGTTAGTGGTATTGTCAAAATTAATCTTCCAAATAATAAAAAACTGAAACTCTTTTCAAAGGGTGATGATTATATTCCCAGCAGAGTATTTTGGTATGGTTATGATGGATATGAATACTCGATTATTCCATTTTATTATTTATCAAAAAAAGCAAAAGTAATAGTTGATATAGGTGCAAATATTGGATACTATTCATTGGTTGGAGCCGCAGCAAATAAACAGGCAAAAGTTTATGCTTTTGAACCCGTACCAAGAATTGCCAATCGCTTTAGAAAACAGATTGCAATTAATGAGTTTTTCAATATTGCGATTGAGGAAAAAGTAGTTGGCGATGTAAATACCGAGGTCAGTTTTTATATCCCTGTTGGAAACACTATGGCATTGGCGGCTTCTACAAAGAAAGGATGGGTTTCCGAAACTGAAGAGGTAAAAGTGAAATCAGTTACCCTGGATTCATTTAAAAAAGAAAAGAAAATTGGAAATATCGATTTAATAAAAATGGATTGCGAATTCCATGAATTAGAAGTTTTAAAAGGGATGGATAATATCCTGAAAACTGATAAACCGGATATTTTAATGGAGGTTCTTTTCCCTGAAGCGGAAGGGGTAAAAGGGCATTTTGAGAACAAGCAGTATTTGGCGATTGAGAAGATTATGAAAGAAAACGGGTATTTATTCTATATTATCACAAAAGAAAAATTGATTAAAGTTGATACTCTTGTATATAATAGAATTGATCGTAATTACCTTTTTTCGGTTAAGGATACGCATTCTGACGAAATATTTTATCAGAATCTTAATACCCAATTTGTATGATATCTATTATCATCCCAACCTATAACACTCAAAAATATATCTCAGAAACCATACAATCGGTTATAGATCAGACCCTATCCGATTGGGAGTTAATAATTATTGACGATGGCTCAACTGACAATACAGTGCAAATTGTTGAGGAATTTAAAAAAAGGGATACACGGATTAAGTATTATTATCAGGAAAATGCAGGAGTTTCTGCAGCCCGTAATAAAGGAATAGAACTAAGCAAGGGTGAGTTTATAGCTTTTTTAGATGCCGATGATATCTGGTTGCCAAAAAATCTCGAAAAAAAGATAGAAAGTATTGAAAATAATGTTGAAGTTTTTTGGGCCTTTTCAAATATTATTCATTTTACTGAATCAAGCGAAGTAATTGATGATAAAATTACAGATGCCAATAATTTGGAATGGCTTGGTGCATTATTGCTATGGAATGCAGAGGTAAAAACCACACCCGGTAATATTGTGCTTAAGCGGGAATGTTGTACAAAAGGAGGCCTTCGATTTGATGAAAACTTTTCAACAGCAGCCGATCAGGATTTTTGCATTCAATTGGCTGCAAAATATAAAGGTAAATGTTTAAAGGAAGCGTTAGTCCGTTACCGGGTTTTGGAAAATAGCATGAGCCGTAATATTAAGGTAATGGAAAAGGACCATATTGCTGTTTATAAAAAAGCATTAAAACGAGGCCTTTTTAAGAATTTTTGGTTTAAACAAAAATGCTTTGCCAACTTATACCTGATATTAGCCGGGAGCTGGTGGAAAGATGGAAATAATAAATGGCGCGGGTTCTTTTTCATGTTTAAGGCACTGGTTTGCAACCCTTTTATTATAGTTCCAGTGTTAAAACGAAAGTTTAAATGTTCAGGTGTTTGAATGTTTGTTAGTTCTTTTACTATTTTTGTTTTATGACCAGGGAGGAATTACAAAGTATTATTGGCAAAGGTGAAAATCAAAAACTTGAGTTTAAAAAAAGTTTTGACAAAAAAGCCCTAATTGCCATTAATGCCATGGCCAATGCTAATGGCGGCATTGTAATAATAGGTGTTGACGATAAATGTAATATAATTGGAATAGACTTAGCAAAAGAGACGATTCCCCAATGGTTGAATGAGATAAAACTTAAAACCGAACCTCAAATTACCCCAAAGCTTGAGGCAATAAGTTTAAATAATAAAGATATTGTTTTAATTACCATCGATGAATATCCTGTTAAACCCATTGGCCTGCAAGGCCGTTATTATCAACGACAAAACAATTCAAATCATCTATTGTCCCTGACAAAGATTGCAGAATTGCATTTACAGTCACTACAATTATCGTGGGATAGTTATGAATATGCTGGTAAAACAATTAATGATTTAAGTGAAAACAAAATTAACCGGTTTATTGAAACAATAAATCAAACGGGGCGTTTTACAAGTTCTAAAGACAAGGCTGTTGTATTACAAAAATTGTCCCAAATTAAAAATAACAAACCAACTATTGCATCCATTCTTTTATTTGCTAAAGAACCGGAGCGCCATCATGTACGTATTGGCAGGTTTAAATCGGCTACAACCATAATTGACGACAGACAGATTACTGAAACCTTGTTTGAAGCGGCTGAAGAGAGTCTTAAGTTTATTAAAAACTACATTCAATTGGAGTATATTTTTGAAGGAAATATTAAAAGGAGAGAACGATGGGAATATCCGGTAGAGGCGATTAAGGAAAGTTTGTTGAATGCAATAGTTCATCGGGACTATAGGGAACCTAATGATATACAGGTAAAAATATTTGATGGTCGAATTACAATTTTTAGTCCGGGGAAATTATATGGTGATTTAACCGTTGAAAGAATTCTGAACGAAGATTATCAATCAAGCTTACGAAATAAGTTAATTGCTGAAGCTTTTTATTTGTCGGGCGAGATTGAAAAATATGGTACAGGTTTTTTACGAATTAAGGATTATTTGAAAGATTATCCTGAGATTGAATTTAATTTTGAGGAAGTGCATAATGGTATTTTGGTTACATATTCAAAAAAGACCGCCCAAAAGACCGCCCAAAAGACCGCCCAAAAGACAACCCGTGAACAAATCTATGATCTGTTAATTGAAAATCCAAGCTATACAAAAGAAGATTTAATGCGTCTTTTAAATAAAGCTGATGGAACGATTAAAGAACATCTGACAAAGTTAAAAGAAGAAGGTAAAATTAAAAGAAAAGGGGGTAGAAAAGAAGGATACTGGGAGGTAATAAATGAATAATGTACTAATCACCACATACTGGAGCTATCGCGAACCACTTATCCAAACCTATACCTTGCCTTATGTGCGTATTATTCGCAAAAACCTTGCTGCTGATGCTAAAATTTACTTGTTTACTTTAGAGCAAAAACAATTGGCCATGACACATAAGGAATGGCAGGAGGAATCAGAAAAACTTGAAAAAGAAGGTATTATTATATTGCGGGCGAAGTATCATACATTTGGTATCAAAATGATTCTAAATTTTCTTTTCGTTTTTCTTAAGCTTTGGTACATATGTGTTTTTAAAAAAATTTCTGTTATTCATGCCTGGTGTACACCGGGTGGGGTAGTTGGTTATTTGTTATCAGTGTTTGCCCGCAAACCCTTAATTATTGACAGTTATGAGCCCCATGCCGAATCGATGGTGGAGAATGGAGAATGGACCAGCCAGAGCAAGGCATTTAAAATATTGTTTTGGTTTGAAAAAAGAATGAGCCGAAAAACCGATACGGTAATTGCGTTAACGGAAGGAATGCGAAACTATGCACAAACGAAATATCAGGCAACCTTTAAAAACTATTTTGTAAAACCGGCCCTGGTTGATTTTGAAAAATTTAATATGCAACCCCCCAAAGATCAAAAACTGATGCAAAAATTTGGATTGGAAGATAAATTAGTTTGTATATATGCCGGCAAATTAGGCGGGATTTACCTTGATACAGAAGTGTTTGATATGTTTAAGGTGATGTATGATTATTGGGGTGAAAAAATTAAAATACTTTTATTGACTTCCCGCGAAAAAGAATGGGTTAAAAACCAGATAAATATGCGAAATATCCCGGCTTCCAGCATCCATATTTTATATATTGATTTTAGTGAGATACACAAGTATTATCGTTTGGCTGATTTTGCTATTAATCCTGTTAAGCCAGTTCCTTCTAAAAGGTATTGCACCTCAATTAAGGATGGAGAATATTGGGCAATGGGTCTTCCGGTTATTATCCCTGCTAATATATCAGATGATTCAGAAATTATAGAAAAAAATAATATAGGATTTGTTCTAGACAAATTAAATGAGAATTACTATAAAAAAGCCATTGAAAAAATGGATATGATGCTTTCAGGAAATAGTGATGAATTAAAGCAGAAAATATTTAGTATTGCCAATCAATATCGTAATTTTAAAGTTGCTGAAAAAATTTATAAAGAAATATATAATCAAAATTGATATTGGATGAAGAAGATACTAATAACAGGAGGAACAGGCTATATTGGCTCTCATACCATAATCGAAATTTTGGAAAACACCAAATTTATTCCCATATCTATTGATAATTTCTCAAGGTCGTTTCCGGAAACATTAAATAGGGTAAAGAAAATCACAGGTAAAGATGTTGTCAATTACGATATTGATCTATGCGATTTGGAAGATTTGGAAGAAGTGTTTAAAAAGAACCCGGAAATAGAGGGAGTAATTCATTTTGCGGCATATAAATCCGTACCTGAATCCGTTGAAAATCCTTTATTATATTATCACAATAATATTAATTCCCTGGTAAATATTTTAAAATGTTGCCAGAAATTTGGCGTTCAGAACTTTATCTTTTCTTCATCGTGTTCCGTGTATGGCAATGTCCAAAAATTACCGGTCACGGAAGAAACGGTTTTGGGAAAACCCGAATCACCTTATGGACATACTAAAATAATTGGGGAGGAACTCATAAAAAATTTTGTAAAAGCAAATCGTATTAAAACCATGCCTTTACGTTACTTCAACCCGGGGGGAGCACATATTTCCGGATTAAATGGTGAACATTCCATTGACAAACCCAATAATTTGGTTCCTTTTATCACTCAAAGTGCAGCAGGAATTTTGGGATCTCTTACTGTTTTTGGGGATGACTATGATACCCGCGATGGTTCCTGTATACGCGATTATGTGCATGTTTCAGATATTGCCCGGGCCCATGTTTTGGCTTTACAATATTTAATGAATGATAAAAGAGAGAAGGTTTTTGAAATAGTTAACCTGGGAACAGGAAAAGGCATAACGGTTTTTGAAGCCATTAAATCGTTTGTTAAAGTATCAGGAGTTACATTAAATTACAACATAGGACCGCGCAGAGAAGGCGATGTGGCTGCTATTTATAGTGATAGTTCTAAGGCAAAAGAACTTTTTGGCTGGGAATGCCAATATAATATTGATGATATGATGGATAGTGCCTGGAAATGGCAAAAAACATTATTATCTGAAAACAAATAAATTATACAGTCTCTATATGTTGAAGAGATACGAATAAAGGTATAATTATAAAAGTTAATACAGGAATCCTATACCTTACCAAAGCTCCAAAATTTGCAGTAGTCAATCCTACCAAAAATGCGAAAGTCACAGCAAAAACAGCCAGCGATAGTAATAAGGGATTTTGCAAAATGCCTTTAATGGTTTTAAAAAAACCGGTTTCAATAAAAGCATAAGTTAGCAATATCATTAACACAACGTTTTCCAATCCCGAAAATTTAGTTAAAAACCCTTCCCCTTCCCAGATAAAAGGACGAAAAATACCCGAGATTATCGCTTTGGGTGCCATTTTTAAAATTCCGGGTAAGGTGGGTTCAAATTCTCCAATATTAAAACTATTGCCCCCGTAATAATCTTTTTTTAAATCATCCTGAATTATCCAGGCAGTTTCCAGCATAGCATCAACACTTTCGTAACGGCTGTTGGCCATAGTGCCTGTTTTGGCCAGGGTTATGGTTCCAAAGGTCCAGAATAATAAGGCAATAAAAGGAAAAACAATTACCCGAATAAAATTACTTTTTATGGCTTTCATTGCTGAAAACGCCAACCAAATTAAAACTGAGGCAAAAGCCAGGTAAAACATAAAAGGGCGGATAGAGAAAACAATATAGGACCAGAATAAGAAAACCATTAAATTGAATAAAATCTTTTTGTGTGTAAAGAAAACATGGTAAAAACTTACATAAATACCCAATATGCCAATATAAGTCCAGCCGTCTTTTAGTATACCGGAACTCCAAAAAGCAACACTTGGAATAAATAGTAAAGCAAAGGCCAGGTATTTTTCATTACCTTTAAAATAAGAAATAAGCATTTTATAAAAACGCCAAACTACAAAGTATAAGGCCAGGTCAAAAAGAATGGTAGTGCCAACGTAGCTTCCAAAAGAAAGCAAATAAAAAATCACATTAAACCGGCATACGGAGAATGTGTTGGGGTCACGAAAAAAGTAAGGATAACCCGTGTGCTGATCGAACATGCTTTTTATTTCGTCAGAATGGTTTCCTGCCAGTAGCTTGAAAAAGGTGGGAATATCCTTACCGAGCATATTTACAATACATTGGCTGCCATGAAAATAGTAAACCGTATCGCCACCGCCGTAATAAAACAGATAAATGGCTGCAAACGCAAGGCCGGCAACAATTTTGGCCCATAAGCCCCATGTAAAATATTTATAATAAGGTTCCTCTTGTATATGCTTGTTTTTAACCCGGGTTCCAACCAGGAAAACAGCCACCAGTAGAAAGGGGACAATGAATAAGTCTTGTATGGTTATCAGGTTATTCAAAATTTGTAACTGTTTTATAAACTTTAAATATAGGGATGTTTTTGGATTGTTTGAATAAGTTGAAGGGTTTCATCAAAATAAACACTTCAACCAACGAAATAATACAAAATACACTCATCATTACACCCAAAACTTTATATCTATTTCATGCTGCTTTTAAAAGATAAAATATTATCTTTAAAACAACAAAAAGCGTGCTTATGGACAAAATATTATCCGATAAAAGTTTTCTTGATGATTTTAATCCCCAGGCATTAGCTAAGAATATTGCCAAAAATTTTAAAACACGCAGGCTGGAAGTGAATATTACCCAGGAAGCTTTAGCATTAAAGTCAGGGGTAAGCCTGGGATCAATCAAGCGGTTTGAAACCAAACATGAGATATCTCTCAGGAACCTTATATTATTAGCGGTTGCATTAAATGTAACCCAGGAGTTCAAATCTTTGTTCAGTAAACAACAATATCAAAGTATTGAAGAATTGACTCAAAGAACCAAAAACAAATCCCGAAAACGAGCCCGCAAATGATCAAAGAGTTGAAAAAAATTAAAGTTTATTTGAACAGTACCCATGTCGGAACATTGGCATTAACTCCTGACAACCTTGCTGCTTTGAATATGCGGCCGATTATATAAGCTCAGGGGTTTCCATCTCTCCTTTTTATCTTCCCTTACAACCGGGGGTTTTTGTAGCAAAGCCTGAACCATTCAATGGTTTGTTTGGTGTTTTTGATGATTCTTTGCCTGATGGTTGGGGGAGATTGCTTACCGATAGGTTGTTACAAAAAAAACAGATTCAATAGTGCCAGTGGTTTATTATATGCCAGCTACCGGTATCCTTCACTGGATTATATCGATTTGATTAAAGCAACCCTGGCTTTAACGCAGGATATGCAGGAAGCATTGAAAATTTTCAGACAAATGGTTTTTAATGTGTTAATTTATAATAAAGATGATCATGCTAAGAATTTCTCTTTTATTTTAAAAGATAAGGTTTGGAATGTCTCTCCGGCTTACGACCTGGTTTATAGCAGCGGTTTTAACGAACAACATACCACAACAATTAACGGGAAGGGCAATCCTGAAAAAGAAGATGTTTTTGCGGGTGCCAGCCAGACGGGATTACCACTTAAAAGAACTACTGCAATTTACAACGAGGTCTTTGAAAATAGTAGGGAGCTGGTCAGGTTGCTTAAGGAATTGGGTTTGTTGTAAGATTAGAAAAAAGGAAAGCTGGGAAATTGGGTTGCAGACTATATCTGGTTCATGTGCTCATTATTACGAATTGCTGAATACTGGGTGAAAATTGTTTGCTGGTTTTGGTTCTTGGTTACAATTTTTTAGTGTTGCGAACGAAAAATGTCACTAAAGATTTGCTCGCTTGTCACTAAAAATGTATCTTTGTCATTAAAAAATTTTAATATGATGACAAAAGAAGAATTGGAGCAATTGATCAAACAAGGTGAACACCAGAAACAGGAATTAAAAAAAGCTACGGATACCCTGCCAAACTCAGTATGGGAAACCTATTCTTCTTTTGCAAATACCGATGGAGGCCAAATTATTCTGGGAATTGGAGAAAAAAAAGGAAAATTATTCCCGGTTGGGGTAAATAGCCCGGAAAAAATTATTAAAGAATTTTGGAACCAGGTGAATAATCAGCAGAAAGTAAATATCAATATTCTTTTTGAGAAAGATGTTTCGAAGGTTTCAGTTGATGGAAAAGACTTTATTTTAATCAATATTCCAAGAGCGAATCGCCAGGAACGGCCGGTATATTTGAACAATAATTTATTTTCAGGCACCTATCGTAGAAATTTTGAAGGAGATTATAAATGCAATGAAGCAGAGGTAAAAGCGATGTTGCGGGACCAGTCAGATGTTTCTGCAGATGGCTCTGTTGTTGACGAAGTGTCTATCTCAGATATGCTTACCAGTACCTTCCGGCGTTATAGAATCCGGTTTAATAATCATAAAGAAAGTCATGTATGGAAAAGCCTAAGCGATGAGGAATTTTTGCTTAAAATTGGAGCTGCACGTCGGGTTGAAAATAAAATAAAGCCTACTATTGCGGGGGTTTTAATGTTCTGTGAAGAGCATATTATTGTAACTGTATTGCCTCAATTTTTCCTGGATTACAGGGAAAAGGAACACAAAGATGATTTAAGATGGGTCGATAGAATTTATTCAAACTCAGGAAACTGGACTGGGAATCTTTACGATTTTTATTTTAATGTTACGGATCGTGTGCTGGAATCTGTAAAAGTACCATTTCGTCTTAAAGGTATTACACGTGTTGATGAGACTCCGGTACATGAGGCTATTCGGGAGGCAATTGCAAACACCTTAATCCATGCTGATTATCATGGAGTACGAGGAGTGGTTATTGAAAAATTGCCCCATCGGTTAATCATGCAAAATCCGGGAGGATTTAGAATGTCTGTTTCTGCTGCCACAGATGGGGGTATTAGTGACCCTCGTAATTCGGGCATCTTTAAAATGTTTGCATTGGTTGGCGTTGGCGAAAGAGCTGGTAGTGGCTTGCATGCAATTCATTATGTTTGGGAAAAATTTAATTTAAACTCTCCGGCTATTAGTGAGCAGTATAATCCTGAGCGAATTACATTTAATCTTGATTGGTCTGGCAATTTAAATCAGGTTAATGACTCTGGCGGTTCTTTAAACAGATATTATGTCACTAAAAGCGATGGGTTTGTCACCAAAAAACGTTTTAGTGTCACTAAAGCGGCACTCGATGTCACTTTACCTGATCGACAAAATTTAATTATCCGGATTTTGAGAGAACGAGCGGATATAACAGTCGATGAAATTGCTGAAAAATTAAATGTTAACCGCAGAACAGTAATCAGAGACCTGGGCAAATTGCAGGAATTGAATTTAATAAAACGATTTGGTGGCAGAAAAATTGGTTATTGGGAGGTGTTATAATGAGTTTCACAATAAGTTTTGGATGACAAAAACAGAAAAAAAAGAAGTTGGTTTTAATGCTTAAAAATATGGACCCTTGTTTAGATGATATATTTTATGATACAACCCTATTAAGTTTGGAAGAAAAGGCTTGCTTGTTAAAAGATGCATTTAAATAATTTATAGTTTTGGGCTTTCTGTTTATACTATAAAAAACATGCATGGTTAATAAGGAATATATTGACAGGTTTATTGATTTTTATACTGATGATAAGGTAAAAAGCAGGGGGAAAGCCTTATATCGATCAAAAAAGGTTTATTTAACATCACAAGAGTCTGCTTCGGAGTTTGGTATTGAAAAAACCATCTCTAAATTCAAAGTTGAAGGATCTCGCTTTTACGATGTGGCAATAACTCATGCAAAAAATAATGTTTCCACTTCATGTAGTTGTCCGTACGATTGGGGAACAATTTGTAAACATACCGTTGCAGCTTTACTTTTCCTTAAAGACAATAATGATATTTCAACGGCAATTCCGTTACCAGCAGGCAATGAAAAACCTAAAATTAAAAAGCCAAAGCGAAAAAGTAATGACCCTTATTTTATTGCTGACTATAAGTTAATTACCGAAGACCTTGCCAACGAGCACTATGGTCGTAAAGTAATAAATCAAATTGATTATTGGAACAAGCCTGAAATAACACAAACAGAGTTGAGCCATCGCAATATTACTTTTGTAATTCATTACGCGTATTGTAAATATGAAGTTAAGATTGATTTTGTGGGCAATGGCATAAATATTTTATCTGATGAATGGTCAAATACAGGCAGGTTAAAAGCTTCCGAGGCTATTTGCCTTTTTCTTATTGCGCAAACATCAACTCCAAATTTGTTTGATATTGTTTTTTCTGAACAGCTTAATGAACTTAAAGCACAGATGGCTGCTCGATTTGGCATCACAGATTTTGAGAAATTTTTTGAAATAAAGTATAATACAACATCAGGTTTATATGCCAGCCAGATAAACCAAAACATTAAATTAATTCCTGTAAATGGCGATGACATAGTTTTTGATTTTTTAAACGAGGATAACAAACCTGAGGAATTTTCAATTACAACCATTGCGAAAAAAGAAAAACGCGATTTAGGTTTTGTTGTTGAAACAAGTTTAGTTGATGATTACGAGGCCCCTATTATTCCAATTATTGCCAAATCAAGTAAAAATGGAAAAAAATTCAGCACCCATTATGAAGTATACGAACCGTATTTATCGGACACTTACCGGATAAACATTAGCAGTAGCGCGCAAAAACTGCTTAATTATATCGATAATTACAACACGGTAGGCAAAGAAAGCCTTTATGAATTAATAAAAAATGAAGAGTTTGTTTTTATTAATAAAAGAAATTACAACAGAATTAGTAAAAACAATCTTTTGAGGGTAAAAGTGTCAAATTACGATGCAGTATTAGTTTATAAAATTATAGGTGACAATGAGTTTATAACAGCGTGCCAGAAAATAAAAATTAATGAAGCTTTTTATAATATTGATAATTTTTCTGAGGAGTATTCTGGTGAACAGGCTTTATTTAAAGACAATGAATTATTCTTTGTTTCAAATAAAAAACACAGGGCGGCTTTAGCTGAGTACCCCTCTGAATTTAAAATGGCCATTGATTATAAAAATGATTTTTTTGACAAAGTAATTTCGCCATTAGCCAACCAATTTGAGATAGACTATAGTGATGGGCCTTTTGAGTACACCAGCCTTGAGCTTGATTTTAATAAACGCCAGCTTTACCTGTCAGAACACGATGAATATATAGTTTTTACACCGCAGGTGGTATATAAAAATAGCGAACCGATTATATTAAGTCGGGTAGGCAACATTGTTGAAAAAAACAATGGCTCTGTAAATGAATATATCAGAAATAATGAGCTTGAAGATGATTATATAAATTTAATTGCAGGGATCCACCCCAATTTTGAAAGCCAAAAGCAGAATAAAATATTCTATTTGCACAATGAGGATTTTTTAAAAAACAAATGGTTTTATGAATTTTTCGACAAGCTAAGTGCTTATAATATTGAGGTGTACGGAATTAAACAATTAAAAAACTTCAAATATTCTCCATTTAAAGGTACGATGTCAACCTCAATTAGCTCGGGTCAGGATTGGTTCGATATTGAAGTAAATGTCGCATTTGGTGATAATACGGTTAGTCTTGTTGAATTAAAAAAGGCCATTATACATAAACAAAAATATATTCAACTAAAAGATGGTTCGGTGGGTATTTTGCCTGAGGAATGGATGCACAAACTTGAAAAGTACTTTCGAAATGCCAGGGTAAATAACGAGAAACTCGAATTGTCAAAGCTTCGGTTTTCAATTATTGATGAATTGTTTGATGAAATTAATGATGCTAAAATACTTAATGAACTGGCTGAAAAAAAACAACGCATTTCAAAATTTAAGGAAGTTAAAAATACAAAAGTGCCAGCTAAAGTAAAGGCTACTTTACGCAATTATCAGAAAGAAGGCCTTAACTGGTTAAATTTTCTTGATGAAATGCAATGGGGTGGCATTTTAGCCGACGACATGGGACTTGGGAAGACTTTGCAGGTTTTAACATTTATTCAACACATGGTGGTAAAAAATAAAACACCAAACCTTATTGTAGTCCCCACCACGCTTATATTTAATTGGAAAGTCGAAATTGAAAAATTTACCCCAACATTAAGGGCTTTTTATTATTATGGAAACGACCGGGAAAAAGATGTTACCTCATTCAAAAAACAAAACATGGTAATTACTACCTACGGCATTTTGTTACGCGACATTGAGATTTTGAAAGATTTTCAATTCAACTATGTGATTCTTGATGAATCCCAAGCCATAAAAAATCCTGCTGCCCGAAGATATAAGGCTGCAAATTTGCTTAAAGCAAAAAACCGGCTCGCCCTTACCGGAACACCCATTGAAAACAGCACCTTCGATTTATTTGCACAAATGAACTTTGTAAATCCGGGTGTTTTTGGGAGCATCAACAATTTTAAAGAAAACTATTCGAACCCTATTGATAAAGAGGGTGACGAAATAGTAGCCAGTGAATTACAGCACATAATTAATCCTTTAATTTTAAGACGCACAAAAGAAAATGTGGCAACAGAGCTGCCTGCTAAAACGGAAAGTGTGATTTACTGTGAAATGGGAACAGAACAAAGAAAAGTATACGATGCTTACCGTAACGATTACAGAAAAAAGTTGCTGAATGAAGATGATGGAAATGATATTGAGCAAAATAAATTGTTGGTTTTAGAAGCGCTTACCCGACTGCGCCAAATTTGCGATTCCCCAGCTTTAATTAGCAAGAATAATGAAGGATATTCAAATGAATCGGTAAAAATAAAGGAAATAGTTACCCATGTTACTGAGAAAACAGCAAAACATAAAGTGCTGATATTCTCACAATTTGTTGAAATGCTTTCTTTGGTTAAAAACGAGCTTGCCAGGTTAAATATCCCATTTGAATATTTGGATGGAAAGTGTAGCACAAAAAAACGCGAACAATCAGTAAATAATTTCCAAAACAACGATAATTTGCGGGTTTTTCTTATTAGCTTAAAAGCTGGGGGAACAGGTTTAAACCTAACCGCCGCCGACTATGTTTATTTATTGGACCCCTGGTGGAATCCTGCTGTTGAGAACCAGGCCATTGACCGTTGTTACAGAATTGGTCAGGACAAAAAAGTTTTTGCCTACCGAATGATTTGTAAAGACACCATTGAAGAAAAAATACTTGACTTACAAAACAAAAAGAAAAAAGTGGCTGGCGATATTATAAAGACAGATGAAAGCATTTTAAAATCACTTAATTATGATGATATAAAAAATCTTTTTTGTTAAGGATTTTGTCTCTGGTTTGTGACCTTTCATAAATATGGTTGACAGAAAGTTTGGTTTATTCAACTTTCTGTTAATAATTTAAATATTTTTTAACCTGTTTGTTGAATTTTTAATTTTTGTAACGTGATCAAACCTGGCATGTATCAAGGTTAGTTGAATAGGTTCAATTGTTACATTTTGATGTTTTATTCATTTATAGCAAAGGTACAAACGTGTTTTTGTTGAAGCAAAGTCCTTATAAAATTTCAGCGGTCTTTTTACAAACCCAATTATTCACCACCGAAACCAAAATATACCAGATAATAATCAATGGAATACCGGCCAGTTTAAAAAATACCAGTAGTAATAGGCAGCCGGCTAAAAAAATGTAACGCGTTTTGTTTTTTGAAGGGTTGAGGCTTTTAAACTTAAGCGAAAACATGGGTAGTTCGGCAACCAGTAAAAGACTCATTATCAAAGATAAAACCAATAAAAACGGATAATTTGATATGATTCCTGAAAAAACCGATTCCGGGTAAAACCGCAACACAAAAGGAAAGGATGCCCACAACATGGCGTTTGCCGGTGTGGCCAACCCGATAAACGATTCGCTTTGGCGGGTATCGATATTAAATTTTGCCAAACGCAATCCAGAAAAGATGGTAATAATAAACGGAAAAAACAACAAAATAAGGGTAAAAGCTGAAGTATCTGTTAAATTCGAATATCCCGGAATATGCTGGCGAACCATCACGTGAACAATGACAGCAGGGGCCAGTCCAAAACTGATCATATCGGCCAGCGAGTCAAGTTCTTTGCCCATCGGTGAATAAGCCCCTAACAAGCGGGCGCTCATACCGTCAAAAAAATCGAATACGGCGGCAGCCAGTATCAGCAACCCGGCAATAACCAGGTTCCCTTCAAATGCAAAAACTACCGAAAGGCAACCCGAAAGCACATTGAATGAAGTAATGGTGTTGGGTACAAAAGCAAAGAATTTGTTTTTAGCCATCTTATTATCAATAATAATTTTAACGCAACAAATGTAAAAATAAAGCTGGATGTAAAATCCATTTTGATCAATTAAAAAACAACAACTCTTGTCCAATAAACAGTTTTTATTGATAAAAAGCTATACCAAATTGAGGTTCATTTTATACTTTTACCATTAAAAGAACTTTTGTGAAAATCAGCTTTTTGTCAATTGCATTCATTATGGTCATTTGTGTTCAAACAGAAACGGTTGCACAGGTGGCCCCCAAATACACTAACGAATTTTTGGCCATAGGAGTTGGTGCCCGGGCATTTGGAATGTCAAATTCAGCAGTAGCCTCGGCCCGGGATATTACCGCTGCTTATTGGAATCCGGCCGCTTTATTAAGTCTTGAGGATAATCTGAATATCGGCATTATGCATTCGGAGTATTTTGCTGGATTGGCCCAATATGATTTTGGTGCCCTGGGATTTAAAATAGATGACCAGTCAAATTTTGCGGTTTCACTGATCCGCTTTGGCGTTGACAACATTCCCAATACTTTGGAGCTAATTGATTCCGACGGCCGGTTGCGATTCGACCGCATAAAAGCTTTTTCAGTAGCCGATTATGCGGTTACTTTTTCGTATGCCCGGGAATTGCCGGTTGAAGGATTATCAGTGGGGGGAAATGCAAAAATTATCAGGCGTGTAGGTGGCGATTTTGCCCGGGCCTGGGGTTTTGGTATCGACCTGGGAGGAAGGTATATTATGGGAAACTGGACTTTTGCCCTGATGGCTCGTGACATTACAACGACATACAATTCCTGGACTTTTAATACGAAAAGTCTTAAAGATGTTTTTATCATGACCGGCAATGAAATACCTGAAAACTCCACTGAAATTACGCTTCCAGAATTTATTCCGGCCGTTTCATATACCTATGCTTTTAACGATAAATTCGAAATTCTGGGTGAAGTGGATATGGACATTTCAACCGATGGGAAACGAAATGTTTTAATCAAAGGCGATCCTTTTAGTATCGATCCTCACCTGGGAATTGAATGCAATTATAAAAAACTGGTTTATCTGAGGGCCGGAATCGGAAACATTCAAAATGAATTTGGGATTGACGGGAAAAAGTTCACCACTGTTCAGCCCAATATCGGGTTAGGCATAAAATATAAAAAACTGACCCTTGATTATGCCCTTACGGATATTGGAAATGTTTCTGTGGCCGGTTATTCACATGTGTTTAGCCTGAATTACTCAATCAATAAAATTAATATGGAACCAATAAAATAGCTATGAAGTCCATTATTAAATACCTGTTGTTAAGTTTACTAATCCCTTTGGAACTGGCTTCACAAAACATTGGCAACGAGTGGATTAACCTGAACCAAAGCTACTTTCGCTTAAGTATTCCGAAAACAGGAATTTATAAAGTAACCCGGCAGCAATTACTAGATGCGGGGGTTCCCCTAAGTAGTAATGATTTCAGCCCACAGAAAATTCAGTTGTTTTTAAAAGGTAACGAGATTCCCTGTTACATTAAAGAAGGAAGTCCCGGACAAATCGATTATATATTGTTTTATGCTGAAAAAAATGATGGTGAATTCGACCTTGATATGTATGATAACCCGGACAACCAGACCAATCCAAATTATAGCCTGATAAACGACACGGCTTCGGTATTTCTGACAGCAAACGATAATATTAATAATTTACGATATACACTTGAAAGTGACGTAAATTTTCAGGGTTACACCCCGGAAAATTATTGCATGTCAACAGTTTGCGGCGAATACACCAACACCTACTATCCGGGTGTAGAGGATTGCGAATATGTTCGGGCAGAAGGCTGGTTTGATAATGTGGTGCTTGATTTGGGAAAAACCATTACCAAAACAATAGCAACTCCTGATTTTAAAAATGTTAACCAAACCACCACGTATAATATTGCTTATATTTCATTCTCGAAAGATTTCCATCCTCACCATATAAACACCACCGGGCCTGGTTTTGTGCATGATACCATTTTTGGAGGATACCAGTCCATACATATAACTAAGAACGTACAGCCGGCCAATCTGGATGCAGAAACTACAATTACATTATCCAACATTAATGACCAAAATAATACGGCAACCAGTAAAATAGCGATGTCGTACATTCAAATAAAATATCCACGGGGGTTTAATGCCAATTGTGACAAAAAGTTTAATTTTTTATTGCCGCCTTCAATTGACAAAAAGCAATACGTTGAAATTGAAGGTTTTACTTGTGAAGGAAATCCGGTTCTGTTCGATATCACAAATTCCAAAATAATACCGGTTGTTAATGATAATAATACCCTAAAAACCTTGATCCCGGCATCATCAAATGAGAAAAACCTGTTTTTAATCGATGAAAACTACTATAATTCTCCGACAAGCATAACCCAATCTAATTTTGTCAATCATGCTTCAAAAGACAATGATTATATTATAATTACAAACCGTAAACTCTGGGAATCTGCTAAGGCCTACGCCGCTTACCGAAATGCTTACCTGGTTGATGTGGATGAATTATACAACCAGTTTGGTTATGGGATTCAAAAACACCCCATGGCTATCCGAAATTTTATGCACTATGTTTTCAACAACTGGCAAAGGCCACCTAGCTATCTTTTATTGTTGGGAAAATCGGTGCAAGCTATTGATACAAGAACAAATCCGGCGGTATATTCGAATTGCCTGGTTCCCACCATGGGACAGTTTGGCAGCGACGATTTGTTAAGCACCCGGATTATCGGGAATGGATATGCTCCGGCCCTTGCTACCGGAAGAATAGCAGCACAAAACAACAACGAGGTTGACATCTATTTAAACAAATTGCAGGAATTTGAACAAAATAAGGCAGACGAATGGATGAAAAGAGCCATTCATTTTGGAGGAGGAAGTACTGCCGGTGAACAACAAGACTTTAAGCGCTACCTTGCAAACTACGAGGCAATATTTGAAGATACGCTGTTTGGTGGTTCGGTAACAACTTTTTTAAAAACCACCTCAGGTCTCGAAGAAAAAGAAACAAGCAGAGCCGACAGTGTTCAAAATCTTATAAATAGCGGAATAAGCCTGATTACTTTTTTTGGACACGGAAGCGTAACCCTGGGTTACGAAGGATATATTGATGAACCTTCAGCTTTTAAAAATGGTGGAAAATACCCATTTATCCTGGCCAATTCATGTTATTCGGGTAATATTCACCTCAATGGCAAAGCAAGCAAAAGTGAAGATTGGATACTCATAAAAGATAAAGGTGCCATTGGTTTCTTGGCCATGGTTGGCCATGGTGAACCCATTAAACTCGATTATTTTTCGGATCGATTTTATAAAAACCTTTCAAGTCTCGATTACGGAGAAAGCTTGGGAAAAAATATTGTTGAAACCAAACAATGGGTGGAAGAAAACAAATTTGATGTAAAATCAACCCTTCAGGAGTTTACTTTACATGGAGACCCGGCCATCGTTTTAAATAGTTTTTCGTTTCCCGATTTAAAAGTAAACCAATCAGAGATTTCTTTTATTCCGGCCAATATTACTACTCAAATCGATTCGTTTTATATGGTAATTACAGCAACAAACCAGGCCAAAACAACCAATAGCAGTTTTGTGGTGGAAATTAAACGAAAGTTTCAAAACGATTCAACTACAAGTTATTCCTATAAACTTCAAGGATTAAAATATAAAAAAGCATATAAATTAAAACTTCCGGTAGATAAGATTAATGGCTTAGGAAACAATATGTTTACAGTTTTGATTGATGCAAATAATGATGTTGAAGAACTGGATGAAATCAATAATACAACGACTATTAATACTTTTATTGCAGCGGCGGATGTTGTGCCTGTTTTGCCCTATAAGTACGGATTAAAAAAACTCGACGATTTTGTTTTAAAAGGTTCTTCTATTGATGCTTTTGCAGGGGAACAAACATCCGTATTTCAAATAGACACTTCCTACCTGTTTAACAGCCCGTTTTTAATATCCGAAAACATTCAACATACCGGAGGAATAATTCAATGGATGCCGGATATTGATTATAAATTAGGTGAAACCTATTTCTGGAGGGTGGCAAAGAACGATGACAACAAAAACTGGATGCAATCCTCCTTTGGGATTGACATGGTGAAAACCGGGTGGCGACAAGCTGATTACGGGCAACTTCGGGACAACGAATTAAGCTTTTTAAACAAGAGTGATAAAAATCGAAGCTTTGATTTTGAGGATGCTCAAAAAACGATTGTTTGTAAAAATATCGGGTCCCCACAAATTACCAACGAATATACCAGCATTTATTTTGATATCGACGGAATAACCGGAGTATCATCGTGTGGTGCAATTGGTGCAATGATTGTGGTGGTGATTGATTCAACCACATTATTGCCTTGGCCTTCAAATAAGTTCCCGATTGGCGAAGTAGGCCACAATAATGACCCATGGTGTAGCGGAAAAGGACAAGAGAACTATTTTATTTTCTACAGCACGACAGAAAACATGCAAAAACTGGCTGAATTTATTGGCAATAAGGTTCCCGATGGTGACTATATTTTGATTTATTCATTTATGAACGGTAATTTTCAGAATTATAATACCTACACAACGGATGTTTTCAAATCTTTGGGAGCATATCAAATAGAGGGCACCAACAACAATATCCCTTATATTTTCTTTACAAAAAAGGGTGACTTATCTACGGCAGAGGAAGTAATAGGCAACACAACAACCGCCAGGATTGAATTTTCCAGGAACCTGAAGTATAAATTTGCTTATGGTTTGATGAATTCCCCCACAATTGGTCCGGCACTTTCCTGGAAACAGGTAAACTGGAAATCACATAAAGAGGAAGACAATCCAAACGAAGTTGCATTTTTAAGAGTTTATGGTATTAATAATACCGGGAAGGACACTTTAATTGCAGATTCTATAATAGATGAAAGTTATAACCTTTTTAATATCAGCACACAACAATATCCTTACTTAAAATTGCAGTTTTATACCAGTGATGCTACCTACAGAACTCCTTCAATTTTAGATTCATGGGAGGTTGTTTACCAGCCTGTTACAGACATTGCTATAAATCCCCAAAAAGAATTGGAATTTTACAACGATACCTTGCAGCAAGGCGAAAAGGGCAAAGTATCCATTGCCATTGAAAATATTGGTAAAAACGACGCTGACAGCACTCATGTTGCTTATTGGCTACAGAATGATAAAAATGAGAACATTCCCATTTGGGAACACAACCTGGCTCCGTTGAAACCGGGTCAAAGCGTAGTTGATACCTTATCTTTTTCAACGTTGTCGAAACAAGGGGAACATAGTTTTTGGATGGAAGTAAATCCTCAAAGCCATGATTCTCAGGGTATTGGTTACAGAGAGCAATACTATTTTAACAACCTGGCCTATAAACGTTTTTACATTCAACCCGATTCAACAAATCCTGTGCTTGATGTAACTTTTAACGGGCAACATATAATGGATGGTGATCTGGTTTCAGCGCAACCCGAAATTGTAATTCAATTAAGCGACGAAAACCGATATATACCATTGAATGACACCTCGCTGTTTTCCGTATATATTAAATCGCATCAAACAGGGATTGAAAATAAAATTGCAATAGGGAGTAATCCCAATGTTGAATTTATTCCGGCGAAGTTGCCTGAAAATAAAGCTAAAATACTTTATAACCCCAGGTTTAGTAATGATGGAGTATATGAACTAAGAGTTCAGGCAAGGGATATAAACGGTAATGAATCAGGAATATATGATTATAATATTTCATTTCAAATAATCAATGAAAGTACTATTACGAATGTTTTTAATTATCCTAATCCTTTCAGCACATCTACGCGGTTTGTTTTTGAACTTACCGGATCAGAAGTGCCCGATCAGATGCAGATAGAAATTATTACCGTAACCGGCAGAATTGTAAAGGTTATTTATTTGGAGGATTTAGAACCCTTGCATATTGGTAAAAATGTCACACAATATTTCTGGGACGGCACCGACATGTACGGCGATCCTCTGGCAAACGGCGTTTATTTTTACAAGGTGGATGCCCGGTTGAATGGTAAAAAGATAAAAGTACGCGATAACGGGACCAATCAGTATTTCAAAAACGGATTTGGTAAAATGTACCTGATGCGCTGATGTAAATGTTTGCCGCACCTCAAATTTTATTGTTTTAAAAAGGAAAATTGAAGGTAGAAATTGATTAAATTGCATAGAGGAATCATAAAATTATAAAAACAGATGGATACAAAAGATTTGGTATTAAAAACCATGAAAGAAAAAGGAACTGCCATGAAAGCAACCGAAATTGCTCAGGTCGCAGGTTTAGATAAAAAAGAAGTTGATAAAGCTATGAAAGCACTTAAAGCCGATCAAAGCATTTTTTCGCCTAAAGTTTGTTACTGGCAGGCAAAATAAAGGTCAAACCCTATTACAACGCCACGCTATGAAAAAGATTATTATTCTGCTTATTATAATTATTCCATTAGTAACGTACTCCCAAAAAAGTCACTTGGGTTTGAATATGGGCCCAACGTTTCCGTTGAAGACTTATGCCTTGGCGGATGTTTACGAATCTGACGGATATGCAAATCCGGGTTTCAATCTTTCCTTTGAAGGAAATTATGTGCCTACCTGGTATTTTGGGATTGGCGGGGAAATTACATTTAGTACAAATTATCCTGATCAGGACTCCATGATGAATGCATTATTAAAAGAAATTGAAACAAATAGTCAAATTCAAACCATTCCTGATTATGCAAAAATCAATTATTCGGTTGATAACTGGAGTTATGTGAATATTTTAGTCGGCCCAACCTTTTCCTATCCTGCAGGTGTCCTTCAAATCAATCTTAAGGCACTTGTCGGATTAAGTGTCATTATGCCACCGAATCAATATCTTGAAATTAGTTACGATAAAGTGGGAATCACCTCATCTGCCGGAGGTCAAAATGCGCGATTTTGTTACAATTTGGGCACCGACATCATTGTAAAACTTAATAGAAATTATAGTCTGATAATGGGGGCAGAATATTTTCATACAAAAACCAGCTATGATGTTGAGGTCGTACTAAATAATGATACTCCATTGCCTTCCATTCCCCGTGAAATTAATATAGATGCCCTGCATACCACCCTGGGGCTGGCGATGCTTTTCTAGAAATAAACATTAATACCTCCACCAAACATATGTGGTGCACTATTGGTAACACCCACAGAGGCTTCCATTAAAAAAGCCATGTTATTTCCTAAGGCAACTTCAACACCAATGGGCACCCACAAATTAAGATAGGGACGGTTCCCAAAATCCAAATCCCCATCAAGCCCCCCATATAAATTTACATTTTTTGCCAGATCATAAGTTCCCAGCAACGTGGCATCAAAACCAAAATCACCCCAAATATGTGCTCCTGCACTTAACGAAAGGTTTTTCATAAAGCTTACTTCCATGTCGCCACCCAGATAATTAGCACCGCCTAACACACCGGCCTTGGCTGCAATGTCAATATCTTTTGTCAAGCCATAGCCAACATGGGCAAACAGCATATAATCAGAACCGGAACGGGCTAAAATCATGGGTTCAACACCCACCGAAAAAGTTCCTTGTTTCAAAATTTCGGCGGTATTAAAAACCTGGGCTGAAATTTTCTGGCCCAATATAAGGGTTATGATAATAATTGCAAGTTTTTTCATTTTTTATCTATAGTTTTGAAGGTTATAATTTTCTTTTTCAGCAAATATATCAATAATTGTATTGCACCCAAATTGTTAAAATACGGTAGTAAATTCTTTTAAACCAAAATAATGAGTTAATTTTGGGCCGAACAAATTTGAAAAAGATATGTTTATTCAATAAAATTAAAATGATGGACGAAAAGGGTAAGGATTTTTTGAAGCAGTTGGATGAGCTTATCGCTTTGTTTGAAAAGCTAAGACAAAAAGCCACCCAGGAGGGCGTAATTTTAAAAGATGATCCGATGTACAAAAATTTTGAATTACTGGCAGGTAATTACAAAATGATAAAAAACACAATCCCTCTTGAACTGATTGAAGAAATGGGGGAACCCATAAAAGTAATGATAACCGAAATGGTTAACCAGTTGAAAAAAGAATTGGGTGTAAATGAAGTTAAAACAGAACCAACAAAGCCCACTGTTTTAACTTCATTTACACCCAATTCTTTTTTCAACTGGTTAACC
>JBJKSB010000030.1:0-30173 GCA_046704385.1 Bacteroidales bacterium
TTAGTATCTTCATGTCGGTATTGTTTAGTAACACCAATTTAGGTGAAAATACCGTGGCTGTAAAACTTTAATAATTAAAGTTTTACAGCTTTTTTCAACAATAACTTACGGATATGAGGTTTAAGTCGCACTCCGATTATTTAAAATGAACTTTATATGAGCCTGTAGGGCTCTAATTCTGGTAACCCGGGGTGAAGCCCCGGGTAGCGGGGTCAGATAAAAATCGTCGCAGGCACTGACTCAATTTAGAAACAGGTAATTTTATTTGCGACGAAAGTTGAGAACTAAAACTTGGAAAAGGATTTTATACATAAAATACAATCATGAAAAACCTACTGCTCATTACAACATTTATCCTCTCGTGTTTCATAATAACCCGGGCTCAAACTGAATCCTCAAAACCCGTACGCGAACATTTGTTAATGGATAAAAACTGGCATTTTGCCTATGGTCATCCCTACGATGTAGCAAAAGACTACTATCATGGAACAGGATATTTTTCTTACATAACCAAAACCGGTTACGGCGATGGCCCGGCCTCTGCATCTTTTAATGACAGTTCATGGCGGGTGCTCAATTTGCCGCACGACTGGGCTGTGGAGCAGGGTTTTTCAGGCAATGCCAGTCACAGCCATGGGTATCGAACGGTTGGTCCGGGTTTCCCGGAAACCAGCGTGGGCTGGTACCGTAAAACCTTAACCATTCCTGCAAGTGATTTAGGCAGGCGCATCAGCATACAGTTTGACGGAGTGCATCGTGATGCGCAGGTTTGGATCAATGGATTTTACATGGGTGTGGAATCAAGTGGATATAGTGATTTTCAATATGATATCACTCCTTACCTGAATTACGGAGGTAAAAATGTGTTGGTCGTTCGGGTGGATGTTACTATGGAAGAAGGCTGGTTTTACGAGGGAGCCGGAATTTACCGTCATGTTTGGCTGAACAAAACCAGTCCGTTGCATGTGGCTTATAATGGTTCTTTTATAAGCTCTGATGTTCAGGATAAAAAGGCCATACTTACAGTAAAAACAAAGGTTGAAAACCAGAATTTTGACAAAGCAGATTGCAAACTTGCTTTTTCGGTGATTGATGCCGGTGGTAAAACTGTTGCTTCCGGAACATCAGATAAAATGGATATTTCTGGTCTGGGAGAAAAAGAATTAACCAACTCGATTGAGGTAGTAAATCCGGTATTATGGTCGCTCGAAAATCCTTATTTATATCAGTTAAAAACCACTATAACTCAAAAGGACACTGTGGTAGACGAATATTACGTAAATTTTGGTATCCGCACCATAAGGTTCGATGCCAACGAAGGATTTTTCCTGAACGGGAAGCACGTTGAATTAAAAGGAACCTGTAATCACCAGGATCATGCCGGTGTGGGAACCGCAATACCCGATGCCCTGCAGGAATTCAGAATTGAGCGTTTAAAAAGCATGGGCAGCAACGCCTACCGTTGTTCCCATAATCCGCCTACACCTGAGTTGCTTAATGCCTGTGATAAACTGGGTATGCTGGTTATGTGCGAAAACCGGTTGCTATCTACCGCTCCCGATGCTTTAGACCGGTTGAAAAGGATGATTGAGCTCGACCGGAATCACCCCAGTGTTATAATCTGGAGTTTAGGTAATGAGGAGTGGGCTGTTGAGGGGAATGAAAAAGGAATGCGCATCAGCAATGAACTCCAGGCTTTTGCCAAAAAGTATGATAATACCCGTCCCTATACGGTTGCATCCAGTGGGGGCTGGGGGCATGGTGATGATATCGGCCTCGACATGATCGGTTTTAACTACATAATGCACGGCAATATTGATGAGCATCACAAAAATTTTCCGGAACAACTGAGTGTAGGCACCGAGGAAAGTACCACGCAAGGCACACGGGGCATTTATAGTAATGATTTTAAAAACGGGCATATGGCACCGTCCGATCGTTCAAAACGAGGCAGTTCCATTGAATTTGGATGGAAATTTTATGACGAACGTCCTTTCCTATCCGGTCTTTTCTTATGGACAGGTTTTGATTATCGGGGTGAGCCCAATCCATTGAATTACCCGGCCGTAAGTTCGCAATTCGGGATATTGGATGTATGTGGCTTTCCTAAAGATCCATACTATTATTTGCAAGCCTGGTGGGGCAATAAGACCATGCTGAAAATTACTCCGCACTGGACATGGACGGGACAGGAAGGAGATACAATCCTGGTTCGGGTATTCAGCAATTGCGACGAGGTGGAATTGTTCCTGAATGGTAAACCCCAGGGTAAAAAAACCATGCAAAAGGATTCACATTTAGATTGGGATGTGGTTTATCAACCCGGTACCTTGTTGGCCAAAGGGTATAAAAACGGTAAAAAAATTATTGAAGATAAAGTGGAGACTGCCGGTGAGGCAAAATCTATAAGTTTATTAGCCGACAGAAACTCCATTAAAGCTGATGGCGAAGATGTTTCGGTTATCACCGTTCAGGTGAACGATGGCAAGGGCCGATTTGATCCAGTTGCTGATAACGATATAAGTTTTAACCTTACTGGTCCTGGTAAAATAATCGGCGTGGGTAATGGTGATCCTGCCAGCCATGAACCTGATAAATATTTCAGGGAAGTAAAACAGTTACCTATTGAAAAAGCTAAAATTGCAGTTATTGAACAGCAAGGAAACCAGCCTGAGATACAACCTAATTTTGATGATTCATCGTGGCCTTATTATGTGAAGACACGTGAGCAGATGATTTTTCCCCGCGAAAAAACCGTGGCAGTACGTTGCCGGTTTGAATTGCCTGAGTTTGCTGAAGGTACTCAATTTACAGTTTTTGCAAAAAGTCTGGCCATCGATCAGAGCATCTATGTAAATGGCCATTTGATAGCTGAAAATATTAAGCGCGACAAGCCCAACCAGGTTTTTGTGCTCGATAATTCCATCCTGAAACCAGGCATGAATGAATATGTGGTTGTGGGAAAGGCTTTGTACAAAAGGCAGCAATGGGAAGATTTGAATACCGACCCCGGCCTGATCCAGATGATTTCACCCAAACCAGCCTGGAAGCGACAGGTTTTTAATGGCCTGGCACAAATCATCGTTCAATCGACCAATGAAGCTGGTGAAATTAAATTAACCGCCACTTCTCCTGGATTAAAATCGGATGAAATTACCATAACAACTACAGAATGTAAACAAAGAGCCTGTGTTCCCTAGAAATAAAAAATTAAGAACTATGAAACGGAATCGATTCAGATTAATATTTTACGCTTTGTTTGCCATATCAATGGTGCAATGCACAAATCAGGTGACCACCATTTTTAAACTGGAAAATGGCATTAGGTTGCAAACCCGGGAGTTAAATGTCAGGGTACAGTTTTTTGCCGACAACACCGTGAAAGTTGAAAAATGGTTGACAGGTACTAAGCCCGATACCACAAGTTTGGTGGTTATTCAAAATAAGGTGCCCAAAGTTGATTTTAAACTTTCAGAAACTACCGATTCTGTTTTTTTAAGTACGAATCGATTGTTGGTATCCATTTCATTATCTGATGGCCAGGTTTGCTTTAAAAATAAAACCAAAACTTTACTAAAAGAGGCGGCTGCACAGTTTATTCCTTTTGAACTGAAAAATGAGAAGGCTTACAGCATCAGGCAAAATTTCACATTGTCGGATGATGAAGGTATTTACGGATTGGGTCAGCACCAGTATGGCTATATGAATTATCGCGGTAAATCTGTTACTCTGGTTCAGACCAATACCGATGCGGTGAACCCGTTTTTTGTCTCAACCAAAGGTTATGGAATATTGTGGGACAATTACTCCAAAACCATTTTTGATGATACTGGTGATGCTACCTCCATTTGGTCGGAAGTGGCTGATAATATCCGATACTATTTTGTTGCCGGTAACAATATGGACGAAGCTATTGCTGGGTATCGCAGCTTGACAGGCCAGGCTCCCATGTATGGAAAATGGGCTTACGGATACTGGCAAAGTAAGGAGCACTATGAAAACCGTGCAGAGTTGCTGAGTATTGCGGCCGAATATCGTAAACGCAAAATTCCTATCGATAATATCATTCAGGATTGGGATACCTGGGAAGGTAATGAAAACTGGAACCAGATTTTTTTCGACCCTGTAAAGTTTCCACAGCCAAAAGAAATGCTGGATATTTTGCATCGTGAGAATTTTCATGTAATGGTATCGGTTTGGTGCTCGTTCGGAACTAATACAGCCATTTATAAAGAAATGCAGAAACGCGGCTTT
Organism: Bacteroidales bacterium; assembly: GCA_046704385.1. GTDB lineage: Bacteria > Bacteroidota > Bacteroidia > Bacteroidales > SZUA-534 > GH45. The sequence goes on from JBJKSB010000030.1 coordinate 4,255, forward strand.
TTATTTCCTACGGTGGGCTGGGCGAAGTTTAAGTACTTTGATGCATACAATCCTGAAGCCTGTAAATTATATTGGAAATTTATCAATAATGGGTTTTTTAACATTGGTATGGATGGCTGGTGGATGGATTCCACTGAACCCGACATTGTAAATGCCAACACAAAAGGGGCTACCGAGTATGAAATGAAAAGAGTTAAAGATAACTACCTGGGTACTTTTGCCCGCTATCTTAATACTTATTCACTGGTTGCTACGGAATCGGTATACAAAAACCAAAGGGCAACATCGGAAAAACAACGGGTTTATATTCTTACCCGGTCTACCTTTGCCGGTCAGCAACGGGCGGCAGCAACTACCTGGAGCGGCGATATCGGTGCCAATTGGGATATTTATAAAAGACAAATTGCAGCCGGCATTAACCACAGTATGTCAGGTATTCCTTACTGGACTTTTGATATTGGCGCGTTTGTACTGGGCGGTTACGGGGGAGTATTTATCAAAGGAGGTGGCGATCCGGCTTACCAGGAACTGTATACACGCATGTTCCAGTTTGGATCTTTTTGCCCCATTTTCCGTTCGCACGGATCAGAAACTCCCCGCGAGATATGGCGGTTTGGAAATTTTGTACCGGACCTGGTCAAATTTGATAAACTTCGCTATCGTTTAATGCCTTATATCTATTCATTAGCCGGACAGGTAACTCAAAATGGGTATACCATCATGCGTGGACTGGCCATGGATTTTCCTCAGGATAAAAACACTTATAATATTGATGATCAGTATATGTTTGGTCCGGCATTAATGGTTTGCCCGGTTACCGATTATATGTACAATAAACCGCCGGAAAGAGGCATTCGGGTTACAGCCTCCCATTTTAAAACCAGGGATGGAAAACCGGGATTGAAAGCCAAATATTACAAAGACACTAAATACTCCGTTTTAGGGTTGGAAAAAATTGATTCATGTATCAATTTAAACTGGTACGATACCGGCCGCCCGGATTATGTGACCGATTCCAGCCTGTCTATAACCTGGGAAGGAAAAATAATTCCTGATGAAACGGGCAAATACCAGTTCCAGGTAAAATGTTACGGTCCAAGTCACATCTATCTTGATGGTAAAGAGCTGAAGTTTGTTTACAGTGGGGTTGAAGCATATACTGAAATTCTTGATCTTGAAGCTGGAAAAGAATACAGTTTCCGTTTGGAGAAGGAGAATGAAAATCCAGGAGCATTTCATGTGGAATTGTTCTGGAAAACTCCGGCTATTTTTGCTAAAGAACAATTAAAAGAAAATCGCGAAAAATCACGGAAAGTTTATTTACCAACGGGTACCAATTGGATTGATTTCTGGACAGGTAAAAGTTATACCGGAGGTCAAAAGGTAACTGCTGATGCACCTATCGATAAAATTCCATTATTTGTTAAAGCCGGGTCTGTTGTTCCTATGGGACCCTTTGTGCAATATGCTGAGGAAAAACCGGATGCCCCTTATGAAGTTCGTATTTATCCCGGAGCTGATGGAAATTTTTTGTGGTACGAAGATGAGAACGACAATTACAATTATGAAAAGGGAGCATTTGCCGAAGTGGAATTTAAATGGAATGAAGTACAAAAGCAGTTAACCATTGGTGGTAGAAAAGGAACTTTTCCGGGAATAATGGAAAAGAGACAGCTGAATTTTGTGATCGTAAACCCGGATAAAGGGAATGATATTGAAGTGGCAAAACCAGACAAATCCATCGACTATGATGGAACAGAACAGATAATTCAATTTTAAAATAAAAGCCACTGATTCACAGATTTTAATTAAAATTATTTTGTTAAATCTGTGAATCTGTGGCTAAGTTTAAAGAAATTAAAACCAATAAATATGAAAAACAAAACCTTACTTAGCTTTTTTACCATCGCTTTTTGCATGGTTCAGAATATTGGGGCGCAAACATCCGATAAATTGTGGTACGATAAACCTGCCAAGTATTTTGAAGAAACCCTGGTGCTTGGGAATGGCCAGCAAGGGGCAACGGTTTTTGGCGGCGTGAATACGGAAACCGTTTATCTGAATGATATTACTTTATGGTCAGGCGAACCGGTGAATCCCAACATGAATCCGGAAGCCTATAAAAATTTGCCGGCAATTCGCGAAGCATTAAAAAATGAAGATTATCGATTGGCTGATTCATTAAACAAAAAATTACAGGGAAAATTCTCAGAGTCGTATGCACCCCTAGGTACACTTAAGATGTACTTTAAGAACGAAGGAGAGGTAAAAAATTATCGTCGTGAACTTGACCTGAATACAGCTCTGTCAACCGTCAATTACGAACAAAACGGTGTTGAATTTCAGAGAGAATATTTTGTATCTCATCCTGATAAAGTTTTTGTAATAAAACTGACCAGCAATAAAAAGGGAACTTTGAATTTTGATGTTCAGTTTACCAGTCTGTTAAAAAATACCGTTTCGGTTGACAATAACATGATTAAAGGTATCGGAGTTGCCCCGATTCATGCTGCTCCCAGTTACCTGGGCGACGTAAAAAATGCTGTAGTGGCAGAACAGGAGCGGGGTACCAAATTTATTTCCCTGGTTCAAATAAAAAATACAGATGGTGATTTAGTTTCCACCGATACTACCGTTGGAGTACGCAATGCTACCGAAGTTGAGGTGTATGTATCGATGGCCACCAGCTTTAATGGATTTGATAAAAATCCGGCAACAGAAGGGAAAGATTATGCAGGTATTGCTACCAGCCAAATGGCCAATGCTTTGGCAAAGTCGTACGACAAAATAAAATCGGATCATATAGCCGATTACCAAAAGTTTTTTAAACGGGTGAGCCTGAACCTGGGACCCACCACTGCTCCTGATCTCCCAACCGATCAAAGATTAAAACGTTACGCTGATGGCAACGAAGATAAGAACCTTGAAGTTTTGTATTTCCAGTATGGCAGGTATTTGTTGATCAGCAGTTCACGGACTCCTGAGGTTCCTGCAAACCTGCAGGGATTATGGAATCCCTACCTGCGCCCCCCATGGAGCAGTAATTATACCATGAATATCAATGTGGAGGAAAATTACTGGCTGGCTGAAAATGCCAACCTATCGGAAATGCACCAGTCTTTACTTACATTTATCAAAAACCTGTCGGTTACAGGGGCGGTTACAGCTAAAACTTTTTATAATTGTGGGGGTTGGGCTGCTGCCCACAATTCCGATATCTGGGCCATGACCAATCCGGTAGGTAACTTTGGTCAGGGCGATCCGATGTGGGCCAACTGGAACATGGGTGGAACCTGGATCAGTACCCATTTGTGGGAGCATTATGTGTTTACCCAGGATCAGGATTTTCTTAAAAATTATGCTTATCCACTGATGAAAGGCGCGGCTCAGTTTTGTCTCGACTGGATGGTTCCTGACAAGGATGGCCACCTGATAACTTCGCCTTGCACATCACCTGAGAATAAATATATTACAGATAAAGGTTACCATGGAGCTACCTTTTATGGTGGAACGGCTGATATTGCCATGATCCGTGAATTGTTTGACAAAGTTCTGAAAGCAGAATCAATCCTGAAAAACGATCCGGATTTCGCTAAAAAAGTTCAGGAAGCTAACGATAAATTACTGCCTTATAAAATAGGATCTGACGGAAGTTTGCAGGAATGGTATTACGATTGGAAGGATGAGGATCCGAAACACCGTCATCAGTCTCATTTGTATGGTTTGTATCCGGGTCATCAAATAACTCCTGAAACTACTCCTCAGTTAGCCGATGCCTGTCGTAAAGTGCTGGAAATTAAAGGCGATGTAACCACCGGTTGGTCCAAAGGATGGCGCATAAACTTATGGGCACGGCTGGGCGATGGTAATCATGCCTATAAAATGTACCGCGAGTTATTGCATTACGTGGAACCTGATGCCATCCGTCCAAGAAATTCATTCGGCGGAGGAACGTATCCCAACCTGTTTGATGCGCACCCGCCTTTCCAGATTGACGGGAATTTTGGTGGTGCTGCTGCTGTAATTGAAATGTTATTGCAATCAACCGACAACGAAATTCATTTAATGCCGGCTTTACCTGATGCCTGGGATACCGGTGAAGTTAAAGGAATTTGTGCCCGTGGTGGTTTTGTCATCGACATGAAGTGGGAGCAGGGCAAAGTAAAAACAGTGAATGTAACCAGCAAGGCAGGTAATCCCTGTAAAATAATTTATGGCGATAAAGTGCTGGAACCCGTTATTAAAGCAGGTGAAACGAAAGAGTTGACGTTTTAATTAGTAGCAAGTTTTAAAGTATTTAGCAATTGTATTAAACAAAGGTTTAAAAAAGACGGAGAAGAATTAATGATTTGGGTAAAGGCTTTACATATTAGCTTTTTTCCCTCTCAGAGGGAAAATCCAGACAGGGAAAAGGGTGCTAAAACAAATATATTTAAAATTTACCCCTCTGTCCTGTCGGACATCTCCCCTAATCAGGGGAGAACGAAGAAGTTGAAGGCTGTGCTTTACACACACAAAATTCAATAGAATATTTTGTTAGCTTGACGGCTATTATAGGGGTGAATTCTTAACTTATTATCGTTGACCGTCAAGGCAGGCTTTAGGGGTCTGGGTTACGTGATAGAAAATAATAGAAAAATCAAATTATGAATGCAAGTACACGACGTAGTTTTATTAAAAAATTAGGATTGGCAGGAGCAGCTACCTGTTGTTATCCTGGTATGCGATTAATGGCAAATATAAACCCGATTTCAGAACAGGATCGGGCCAAAAAGGGTATGGTAATCCTGTTTCAGGGTGATTCCATTACGGATGGAAATCGTGGCAGGACGGCCGACCCCAACCATATCATGGGCCATGGCTATGCTTTTAGTATTGCCAGCCGTATAGGTGCCGATTACCCGGAGCAGAATTATCATTTTATTAATCGCGGAATAAGTGCCAATAAAATTATCGATCTGCAAGCCCGCTGGCAAACAGATACGCTGGATCTGAAACCGGATTTGTTAAGTATTTTAATCGGAATTAATGATTCCAGCTCAGTAGTTGTCGATTGGAAACCGGTAGTTACTGTTGAAAAATTCGAAGAGGTTTACCGATCATTACTGAAAGAAACACAAGCACAGTTTCCTGATATTCTTTTTGTACTTTGCGAACCCTTTATCTTAAAGGTGGGGCAGGTAAAGGAACATTGGGATGCTTACCTGGCTGATGTAACGCAAAGGCAGGAGGTTGTTCGGAAGCTGGCCAAAGAATTCACGGCCGTATATGTACCTTTTCAGGATGTATTGATAAAAGCCTGTGATCGGGCACCAGCCGATTATTGGATTTGGGATGGAGTTCATCCTACAGTGGCAGGTCATGAACTTTTAACCCGGGAATGGATTAAACAGGTTGAGACCAGGATTAAATTTTAAGATCATGTCAAATATTGTTCTGAGTAATTTTGAGATTTAATTTGCCCGATTATTTATACTAATTTTAGAGAACTAGTTTAAAGAACTTAATATAATTTATCTATGAAAAACCTGTTGAATTTAATCGGATTACTTATCGTAGTTTGTGAGGTTCAGGCTCAAACCCCCGAATGGCAGAATCCCGAAGTGTTCCGGATTAATAAGGAACAGCCTCATGCCTGGTTTATTCCCTATGGAAACATTGAAAAGGCTGAAACCGGCGATCCTTCACAATCAGAGTATTACCAATCGTTAAACGGTGATTGGGATTTTAAATTTGTAAATAATCCGGGTCTGGTTCCTGATAATTTTTTCAAACAGGATTTTCAAACCAGTGACTGGAAAAAAATTCCGGTGCCTTCTGACTGGCAAATGCAGGGATACGATTATCCAATATATACCAATATTCAGTACCCTTTTAAAGCACCTGAAGGGAAATGGGTACCTGAAGATTATAACCCGACCGGATTGTACTGGCACAATTTTAATATTAATGACTCTTGGAGCGGCAAAGAGGTTTTTATAGTTTTTGGAGCTGTAAAATCGGCTTTTTATTTGTGGATAAATGGCGAAAAGATCGGATATAGCCAGGATAGCAAGACTCCTGCTGAATTTAATATCACTAAATTTATAAAACCGGGAAAGAACATGCTGGCCATGGAAGTTATCCGTTGGAGCGATGGTAGTTACCTGGAAGACCAGGACTTTTGGCGTCTCTCAGGTATTGAACGCGATGTTTTTTTGCTGTCAACTCCTAAAACCCGGATAACTGATTTCACAGTAAAAGCCGGGTTAGATGCCAATAACGACAAAGGCGATTTTGGTTTGCTGGTTCAAACGGAGGAGGGTTCTAAAAATAGTTCAATCTCATGCCAGATTCTGGATGGGAGAAAGGAGATTTTCAGCAAGGAACTAAAAGTTGAAAACAACAAGGTGGATTTTAATCAAAGTGGCCTGGATGTAAAACACTGGACTGCTGAAACTCCAAATCTCTATACGCTGAATATGACGCTGAAAGAATCGGGAAAAATAACCCAGGCTATTTCACAAAAAATTGGCTTTAGAACGGTTGAAATTTCCGACAGGCAACTTAAAGTAAATGGCATACCCGTCACCTTGCGTGGAGTAAACCTGCATGAACACCACCCGGTAACCGGCCATGTTATTGATGTGGCTACCCGCATTAAGGATATTCAGTTAATGAAGCAGCATAATATTAATGCCATCCGTACTTCGCATTATCCCCAGGACCCGGTAATGTATGAATTATGCAATAAATACGGGATGTATCTGATAGACGAAACCAACATTGAGTCGCATGGTATGGGATACGATCCTGACAAAACGCTGGCCAATAAACCCTTGTGGGCAAAAGCACATCTCGACAGGACTCAGAATATGGTGCAACGCGATAAAAATCAGCCGTGTATTATTATCTGGTCGTTGGGAAATGAGGCTGGTAATGGAATAAACATGGTAGCCGATTACGAATGGATTAAAAAGAATGAACCAACTCGTCCGGTGCAATACGAACAGGCCGGGTTGAAATCAAACACTGATATTTATTGCCCTATGTATGCCCGTATGGATTGGATGGAAAGATATGCTCTTAGTGATGACAAGCGACCTTTGATACAATGCGAATATGCTCATTCCATGGGAAACGGTACGGGTAACTTACAGGATTATTGGGATCTGATTTACAAATATCCCAATTTGCAGGGAGGTTTTATATGGGACTGGGTTGACCAGGGTATTGAAAAACTGGATGAAGAAGGTATAAAATTCTGGGCGTATGGCGGTGATTTTGGGCCTACGGATGTTCCATCTGATAATAATTTCTGTATAAATGGATTGGTAAATGCCGATCGTACTCCGCATCCTGCCTTAAAAGAAGTACAAAAAGTGTATCAGCCCGTTTATTTTAAGGTTGTGGATTTGATGAATGGCAATATTGAGGTTATCAATCATAATAGTTTTACCAACACCAGTGAGTATAGTTTTTCGTGGGTTATTGAAGGAAATAGTAATGAAGTTCAGCGCAGCAAGGAATTTACTATTGACCTGGCACCGCTGAATAAAAAAACGATTCACATTGATCTGCCAGAAATTAAGCCTGTAGAAAAAACAGAATATTTTATTACTATATATGCACGTACAACAAAACAAACACCACTTATTGATAAGGGTTATGTAGTTGCCTATGAGCAGTTTAAGCTGCCTTTGACTCTAATTACTAAAAATGAGAAATTACCTTCAGGGTCAATCAAATTGAATAACACAGAAACAAGTGTTGGCATTGAGGGGTCAGATTTTGCCATTTCGATGGATAAAAAATCAGGCTGGATCACTTCGTACAAACTGTCAGGAAAAGAAATGCTGTTAATGCCTCTTGAACCTGATTTTTGGCGGGCTGCTACGGATAACGATTATGGAAATAAAATGCCGGTTCGTTGTGAAGTATGGAAGGATCTTCAAAATGATTTTACCGTGCGACATATTGAAGTTGACCAGCCTACAGAGAATCTGATTACAGTTGGGGTTGATTTTTATATTGATAGGATAAAAAAACCGGCAAAAGCGAATTATAAATTTTATGCCAATGGTAATACGGAAGTTAAGGCGTGGTTCGACTTAGCTTATAAAGATGGAGATTACATTCCACGGATTGGGTTCAGAACCCGTCTCCCAAAAGAGTACAACCAGTTTGAGTATTACGGCAGAGGTCCCCAGGAAAATTACTGCGACAGGAAAACTTCTGCCCTGGTCGGACTTTATAAAAGTACTGTGGCTGATCAGTATTTTGCATACAGCCGGCCTATGGAAGGCGGGTACAAAACAGATATACGTTGGGCACAATTGACTGATGATCAGGGAAAGGGTTTTAAAGTTTCCGGTGGACAATTGTTAGGAATGTCAGCTCTGCCATACAGCCGGGAATTACTTGATGACGGTAAAGAAAAGGAACAGCGGCACATTAATAACCTGGTGCCGGAAGATTTTACGGAATGGCACATCGATTTAAAACAAATGGGTGTTGCTGGTGACGACAGCTGGGGAGCCAGGCCGCACGACGAGTACACGATTTGGCCGGGAGTTTACACCTATAGTTTTAGTTTGCAGCCCATAAAATAAATTATACTCAACCTTAAAAAATATTACTATGAAGCTCAATTTATTATTTTTTGGAATCCTGCTGTTCTCAGTTGCCTGTGCGGTTTCGCCCGAAAAACAGGGACCGGGAAAAGTATTTCTGAACTCGTTGGGGTTTTTGCCCGATGGTTCAAAGGTTGCCACCATAGTAGGTGACAGCGGTCAGTATTTTATTAAAGATGCGGCTACCCATAAAGTGGTTTTTGAAGGAAAAACAGGAAATGCTGTGAGTCAACAGGATGTGGATCAAACGGGATTTATAGCTGATTTTACCTCTTTTACCGATGCGGGAACCTATTTCCTTGAGACTAAAAACGGTTCAAAATCCATAAATTTTAATATTGATGCCAATACCTACGATTCCGCTTTTTATACTACTATGCGTGGATTTTACCTCTGGCGATGTGGTATGGCTGTGGAAGGAAAGCATCATGGAATTACGTACAAGCAAGGGGCTTGTCATCTTGATGACGGAGGGCTCGATTATACCGAGTTTGGAGCCAAACATAAAGATGGGACCGGGGGTTGGCACGATGCCGGCGATTATGGCAAATACGTTGTAAATGCGGGAATTACCATGGGTCAGTTGTTTATGGCCTGGGATAATTTTCAACCAAAACTTGATAAATTTGCCCTTGATTTGCCGGAAACAGCCAAAGGTTATCCTGAATATCTTGAAGAATTGAAATGGGAAACCGACTGGCTGCTAAAAATGCAGTATCCGGACAGTTCAGGCCGTATTTCGCACAAACTTACCCGCTTGAATTTTTCAGCCTTTATTATGGCCGATCAGGATACGGCGAAACGCTATTTTACGGAATGGGGCACCACTGCCACAGCTAATTTTGTAGCCGTAATGGCTGAAGCTGCCCGGTATTTTAAGCCTTATGATGAAGCTTATGCCAAAACCTGCCTCGATGCGGCTATCAGAAGTTATAATTTCCTGGCTAAAAATCCGGATTATAAACGATGGAAGCAACGCGAATTCAGAACCGGCGGTTACCAGGCTTATGATAATCCCCCGAGAATATGGGCAGCAGCCGAGTTATGGAAAACTACCGGCGATACTAAATACCTGGCCGATTTTGAATCGAAAATTACATCGGCCCGGACACTGGTAGATTTTAACTGGGACTGGGGTAATCCTAAAAACCTGGGAGTGTATACCTATTTGCTTTCAGAGAAAGAAGGAAGAAATCCTGAGTTAGTGGATAAACTTAAACAAATGGCCATAGCTATTGCAGATACCATTGTCAATTTTACCCAAACCGATATTTATGGTCGTCCGTTTGAACAATATTATTGGGGTTGTAACGGAACAGTAGCAAGGCTTTCATCGAACCTGTATGTTGCTTATAAATTAACTGGCGACAATAAGTATAAGGAAGCCGGTCAGCAGATATTGGGACATATCTTTGGTCGGAATTACTATGGTCGATCTTATGTCACCGGTCTGGGTATCGATCCGGTTATGCATCCGCACGACCGCCGTTCAGGGGCAGATGGTATTGACACACCATGGCCCGGTTACTTGGTAGGTGGCGGTCATAAAGCTACCGATTGGGTAGATAAACAGGAAAACTACTCGGTTAACGAAATTGCCATAAACTGGCAGGCACCACTGGTTTACACCCTGGCCTGGTTAATGGAATAATTTTAACCCTAACCCTACGAGGATTCAAAACCCTCGTCGGGTCAGATAACAAGGCTTACAATTTAAGTTTGAAGATGACAGAACATAAAAAGAGCCTGAAGGGCTCAAACAACTATAACCCGGGGTAAAACCCCGGGCATAAACGATATAAACTATAATCGTCGCAAGCACAAGCTTTTATTTGAAATACAAGCCCATCATGCGACGAAATATCAAAGATTAAAATTGAAAAAGGGAATACTAAATTCTAAAATAGTAACATTCAAATAGCAACACGATGAAACAATTTACGAAAAGATTTATGCTCCTCGGAGCGGTGGTGCTGGCAGTGAGTGCCGGATATGCCCAACGTCAGGGTTTTCATTTACAAAATGAACCCATAGATATCAGTCCCGATTTTGCGGACTTTGAAAATACTTATTATCTGGCTGACAGCCTGGCAAGTTTTGATCCGGTTACCGGGCAGGGTAAAATATGCTACAAACGATACGAATATGCCACACGTATGGCTTTCGACAATATGCTGGGTGTGTTAGTCCCGGTAGAGCAAAACGAATTCCCTGCAAGGGAATATGCTGGTTCTCCTGAATTACCTTTTTCATTGGATTTTGTTTCTCCACGTACGGTTCGTATCAGGGCAAAATCTGGTTTTGAGGTTAAGTCCGATGTTGACACCTTAATGTTAGTAAACAGCAAGGTACCGGTGGATAAATCATGGAAATACAAAAAAACAGATACCGGGCATGAATATACCTCAGCCTATGGTAAAGTAGTAATTCAAATCAAACCCTGGCATATTTTTATTTATGATGCCAAAGGAAAATTACTGACTTCAACCATTCACAACAGTGATATGTCCGGGAAAACATACACACCGGTATTACCTTTTTCTTACGTGCGCCGTGCCAGTGATTATTCACGAAGCTTTGCCGCCGTATTCTCCCTCCAGCCTGATGAAAAAATATTCGGTTGCGGGGAGTCTTACCAAAATTTTAATAAAAGGGGTCAAAAAGTAGTGTTATGGACTGATGATGCCAACGGTATTCAGAACGAAAGTCTGTACAAACCTATTCCTTTTTATATGAGTAGCAGGGGCTACGGGGTTTTTATGCATACATCAACACCAATAACTGTCGATTTTGGTATGTATTTTAGTGCAGCCAACAGTATGATGATTGGTGACGAATCGCTCGATCTTTTTGTTTTTCTGGGAACGCCGAAAGATATTTTAAGTGAATATACCGCTTTAACCGGAAGGCCCGAATTACCGCCACTTTGGTCGTTTGGATTCTGGATGAGCCGTATTACGTATTTTTCACAAAAACAGGGTCTGGCTGTAGCCGATAAACTCAGGGTAAATAAAATTCCTGCTGATGTATTGCACTTTGACACCGGTTGGTTCCAAACCGACTGGCAGTGTGACTATCAGTTTGCACCAACCCGTTTTGAAGACCCGGTTAAAATGATTAAAACTCTGAAAAAAGAAGGTATTAGAACCTGTCTGTGGCAATTACCTTACTTTGTACCAAAGAACAAATTATTCCCCGAGATAGTAGAAAAAGGTTTATATGTTAAAAATGATAAGGGTAACCTGCCTTATGAAGATGCCGTGCTCGACTTTACCAATCCCAAAACGATTGATTGGTACCAGGGCAAGATAAAAGGACTACTTGATCAGGGTGTAAGTGTCATTAAAGTTGATTTTGGTGAAGCTGCGCCAGCAAAGGGAATATATTCCAACGGACGTACCGGATTTTATGAGCATAACCTGTATCCATTGCGTTATAATAAGGCCGTTTCCGATATTACCAAACAGGTTACCGGCGACAGGATTATCTGGGCGCGCAGCGCATGGGCAGGCAGTCAGCGTTACCCGTTGCATTGGGGTGGCGATCCGGCCAACACCAACTCATCCATGGCCTCTGAACTACGCGGAGGTCTGTCCATTGGTTTATCCGGTTTCTCTTTCTGGAGCCATGATATCGGCGGGTTTGTTCAGGCAGCTCCTGAAGATTTGTACCGTCGCTGGACTCCGTTTGGAATGTTTACCTCACATGTTCGTAGTCATGGTAATCCACCTACTGAACCTTGGGAATACGGAGAAGATTTTATGAATGCTTTCCGCAAAGCCGACAATATGCGTTATGAATTAATGCCTTATATTTATGCCCAGGCCAAACAATGTGCCGACAATGGATGGCCAATGATGCGTGCTTTATTTGTAGAATTTCCTGACGATCCGGGTTCATGGTTGTTGGATAATGAATATCTGTTTGGTTCTGATATGTTGGTAGCTCCTTTGTTTGAGGAAGTTACTTCACGTGATGTATATTTACCTCCGGGCGAATGGATCGACTACCAGACTGGTAAGGTTTATAATGCAGGTTGGCACCATATTGAAGCCGGTGAAGTTCCCATTGTTGTACTGGTGAAAAATGGTTCTGTAATTCCCCATATTGCGCTGGCACAGTCAACAGCCTTTATGGACTGGAGCAAGTTAAAACTTAAAGTTTATTCTGTTGATGGTAAACCAGCCACCGGATTGGTTTGTCTGCCTGATAACAAAGAATTGAAAACGGTTACTGTTAAGGATGATGCCCTGGTTTCCGATCCTTATAACGGAAAAGTGAAATTTGAAATTATAAAATAATTTTTTTAAACTGCTGAGGCGATGGTATGGAATTATGTTTCTTTTGATGCTTTCCCTCTCCGTCTAGCCTGAGGCTAGAGCACTTCTCCCAGGAGAGGGCACTGTTTTTGAAAGTTATTTAAAAACTTAAAAATGCAAGTTGCTTGCAACATTCAAGAAATGTGTTTTCCCCTGGGGAAAATCCCGATTTATCGGGAAAGGGGGAAAATAATGTAACAAAAGAGAACGACCAATAATTGAAATATGACTCCTTTTTCTCAGCAGTTTTTTACTTAAAAACCCAAATTATGAAACTACTTACACTTTACCTGACTATTTTACTGACTTTAATGTCTATCGGGATTAAGGCCCAGTATAAATATCCGTTTCAAAATCCTGATCTGCCTGTTGAGGACCGAATCGATAACTTACTTTTAAATATGAGCCTGGATGAAAAGGTAGCCTGTTTAAGCACAGTACCCAGCATTCCCCGTTTAGGTGTAAAAGGTGCCGGACACGTGGAAGGTTTGCATGGATTGGCCAAAGGAGGACCTTCAAACTGGGGGCAGCGAAACCCGCATGCCACTACTATTTTTCCACAGGCTATTGGCCTGGCTGAGTCGTGGGATACAGCTGTGATCCGTCGCGCCGCAAGTATTGAAGGGTATGAAACACGGTACATGTTCCAAAGTAAATATCATCGTGGAGGATTGGTGGTTCGCGCCCCCAATGCTGATGTGGGTCGCGATATCCGCTGGGGAAGGACCGAAGAATGTTACGGTGAAGATGCCTGGTTTAATGGCCAGATGGTAGTTCAGTTCGTAAAGGGATTGCAGGGTGATGATCCAAAATACTGGATGACCGCATCCTTAATGAAGCATTTTCTTGCTAACAGTAATGAAAACGGCCGCGACAGTTCTTCATCAAATTTTAGTGAACGGTTGTTCCATGAATATTATTCGTATCCGTTTTACAAAGGAATAACCGTTGGAGGTAGCCGGGCTTTTATGGCCTCGTATAACGCTTATAACGGTGTGCCGATGACGGTTAATCCGGTGCTGAAAGATGTAACGGTAAACCAGTGGGGTCAGAATGGTATTATCTGTACCGATGGAGGTGCCTTCACGATGCTGGTAACTGCACATCACTATTATCCTGATTTGTACAAAGCCGCGGCAGGTTGTATTAAAGCCGGAATTAACCAGTTCCTTGACAGGTATACGTTGGGTGTTTACGGTGCCCTGGCTAATGGCTATATTAACGAATCCGATCTTGATTCTGTACTGCGTGGCGTTTTCAGGGTTATGATCAAATTGGGGCAGCTTGATCCTGATGACAGGATACCCTATAAAAATATTGGAGTAACTGATACCATTGATCCATGGGATACTGATGCCAATAAGCAGGCTGCTCGTGAAATTACAAGAGAAACAGTTGTATTGCTGAAAAATAAAAATAACACGCTTCCATTGGATGCCAATAAATTAAAAAGTATTGCCGTAATTGGCCCGCTGGCTGATACCGTAATGCTCGACTGGTACAGTGGAACGCCACCTTACCGGATTACTCCGTTGAAGGGAATTAAAGCTGCCGTTGGCAATGGTACGGAAGTGAATTATGCAAAAGATAATGATTCAGATAAAGCCGTTGAACTGGCTAAAAATGCAGAAGTAGCTATTGTGGTAGTAGGCAATAATCCAACTGGCGGTGCTGGTTGGGCGCAATGTTCAGTTCCCAGCGACGGAAAGGAGGCCTGTGACAGACAAGCTATTAATTTGGAACAAGAGGCATTGATAAAACAAGTTTATGCGGCAAATCCGAATACCATTGTGGTTTTAATCAGTAGTTTTCCTTATAGCATTAACTGGACAAAAGCTAATATTCCGGCTATTGTGCACTTAACTCACAACAGCCAAGAATTGGGAAGTGCACTGGCTGATGTTTTGTTTGGAAAATATAATCCTGCCGGTCGCCTGGTACAAACCTGGCCTACCGATATCAGTCAATTGCCCGACATGATGGATTATGATATCACCCATGGACGTACCTATATGTATTTTAAACCCAAACCATTGTTCCCGTTTGGATATGGTTTAAGTTATACTACGTTTGGTTATTCCAATCTAACACTGAGTTCCAAAACGTTAAAACCGGATGGTGAAGTTGAGGTAAGTTTAAGGCTAACCAATACCGGATCATTTGATGGCGATGAGGTTGTGCAATTGTATGTTACGCATGAAAAGTCGAAAGTGCAGCGACCGATTAAAGAGTTAAAAGCTTTCGATAGGCTTCACCTTAAAAAAGGAGAATCAAAAACGGTTACATTGAGATTAAAAGCCAGTGATTTGGCTTACTGGAATGAGACAACCCATAAGTTTGAAGTGGAAAAAGATCAAGTAAAACTAACGGTGGGTGCTTCATCGGAAGATGTACGATTGACCAAAACTATTTCGGTGGAATAAGAAAATAATAACAGCCAAGACGCAGAGGCGCGATAGGCATTAAAGAAGTTGAAATTTTTATTTATTAAGCGAATGATTTTACCTAGTAGTACGTTCATAAAGTTCCGTTTAAATACTCATCGGATGACTTATTTATAAACCAGCAACGTAGTCATCCGATGAGTCTAATGTTACTTAATGAACCTGATACAAGCTTTGCGTTTCAGCGGTGAAATTAAAGTGTGTCTAAAATTTTGAGGATTTAATTTTAACTATGTCTTGACTGCTTAAGATGCACTTCATCCTTAAAATTTAACCTTTTGGCTGGGCTGAATGGTTTGACCCGCTCTGTGGTCTATATTTTGTCGCATATACACCATGGGTTGCTACCCATGGCTATTCATATTTAACCACTTTGTGGTTATAAAAAATCCCAAGGGGATTTAATGTGAGTAGCCGCGAGTGAAACTCGTGGATATTTTAACCATATCAGGAAGGAACCCTGAAATGGGTTCAATTTATAAATTCCGACAATTATTGTCACCTAAGTGCTATGTGAGAATACATTTGCCTGAAATGTCAGTAATCAAATCTGTCCCTGGTTTTCTTTATATTTTGATGGTAAAACGTCAAACTCAGCTTTAAACTGTTTGGAGAAATACCGAGGATCGGAGAATCCAACCTCATAAGCAATTTCACTGATGGTAAGTTGGCTTTTAATTAATAATTCGGCTGATTTTTTCAGACGTACCAGCCTGATCAGTTCGATAGGCGTGTTCCCTGTAAGTGAACTGATTTTTTTATAAAGGTAAACCCTACTCATGCCTAATTCGCGGCTTAATTTTTCGACAGAAAATTCAGAATTTGATAGGTTTTCGGTTATCAGGTTCAACGCCTTCTTTAAAAGTTTTTCGTCAAGCGGTGTAATGGTTTCCGTATGGGTTTCAACCTGGAAACTTTTCTGATAATGCTTAATAAACTTTTCGCGTTGAGCCAGCAGATACTGGATACGTGCCTCCAGTATTTCAAAACTGAATGGCTTGGTAATATACTCGTCGGCACCCTGGTTAAAACCTTCAATTTTATCCTGGTGCGTCGATTTGGCGGTTAACAGTATTATCGGGATATGCGAAAACGAAGCATTGGTTTTTATCACGTGACAAAGCGCAAATCCATCCATAACCGGCATCATTACATCGCTTACAATCAAATCAGGTTGTTTATGTTCCAGTTGATCAAGTGCTGTTTGACCATTATCGGCTTCAATAATATTGTACTGTTCAATCAAATTGTCTTTTATATAGAACCTGAAATCAGCATTGTCCTCCACAATTAGAATGGTTTTCTTGGTTTTGTTAGCGGACTGATCTGGTTCTTCCTGCCGGGGCTCAGCTTTTATCGGGTCAGGTTTCGATTCTTCCTCAATTTCGTTGGTATGATTTCGGTTTAACGGTAATTGAACGATGAACTTACTACCTTTTCCCAATTTACTTTCAACCCGGATAGTACCGCCCAATAATTCAACAAAATCTTTGGTAAGCGATAATCCAATTCCGCTTCCCCGGGTTATAAACTGGTTGGGCAGGTCGGTTTGATAAAAACGGTCGAATATTTTCTGCTGCTGTTCGGGGCTTAATCCAATGCCAGTGTCCTTAACGGTGATAATAAAGAGTTCTGCACCATTCTCAGCTGTAACTTCGGTAAACACTTTAATAATGCCTTTCTCCGGAGTAAACTTAAAAGCATTTGAAAGTAAATTGAAAAGGATTTTTTCGAGTTTATCCTTGTCAAATTGCATATACAATTCTTTTTCGTCCGGCAAAAACTCGAGGTGTATATGTTTCGATTCCTTAAAATCATTAAACGATTCGATGGTTTGATTCATAAAACCAATGATATTGCCATAGATCAGGTTAACTTTTAACCGGTTTTCCTCTGCTTTCCTGAAATCGAGTAACTGGTTTACGAGGGTAAGAAGTCTTTTGGCATTTTGATGCATTAAAGACAAATGTTTATGAGCTTCCGTATCGTTATTTGATTTTATAAGCTTTTCTAATGGTGTAAGTATCAGTGTAAGAGGGGTTCGGAATTCATGACTTACATTCGTGAAAAAACGGGTTTTTAAAGCATTTAACTCATACTGGCGTTTCGATTCTTTTTCAGCCTGTTCCTGTTTAAACCGGTTGCGTTCATTCTGAATCAGCATTCTGCGGGCCAGCAAAACCAAAGTCATAATAAAAATATAGTAAGCAATATACGCTATCCAGGTGCGGTACCACGGGGGCTGTATTATAATATTTAATACCGATTCGGGACTTCTCCAGTCGAGCATGTAATCCGTTGATTGTACCTTAAAGGTATATTTTCCCGGGTTCAGATTGGTAAATGTGGCTTTTCGGTCCTGCCAGCTTGTATAAATCCACTGGTCATTAAATCCTTCGAGTTTATAACGGTACGTAAGTTTTTTAGCTCCTAAAAAGTCGGTTGTAACATATTTTATAGAGAAAATATTTTCTTTAAACGTCAATTTTATGGTTTTCCCGTTTAACAACGATGACTGAATTATTTGTCGAGCTTTTTTTGATGGATTAATTTCCACCTCTTTCCCAAATATTTCGAGCCCGACAATTTGTGTACTATATTCACGACTTTGGGCTTCTTCAAAACCAGGGTCAAATAAATTGAAACCATTTGATCCTCCAAAAATCAATTCACCTTTTGAAGTTCTGAAAGCTGACCCTGAATTAAATTCACGTCCCTGCAAACCATCCGATTCGTTAAAATTAATATTGTAATGGTGCTGATATTTACCTTTCTGATTATAATCAACAACCAGTTTTGATAAGCCTCCTGAGGTAGATACCCACATGTTGCCATCGGGTGCTTCTTCAATACCCATAATGGTATTATCCGGAAGACCGTTAGTTGTATTAAATGTTATAAAACTTTGATTATCAGGGTTAAAAAGGTTTAAACCATCACGGGTTCCAACCCACATGTTTCCCTTTGAATCGCGATAAAGTTTGTAAACAAAATCATTGCTGAGGCTACCGGGATTGTTATTTTCATGACTGTAATGTATAAACCGCGAGGTTTCCCAAACATAAATAT
Organism: Bacteroidales bacterium; assembly: GCA_046704385.1. Classification (GTDB taxonomy): domain Bacteria; phylum Bacteroidota; class Bacteroidia; order Bacteroidales; family SZUA-534; genus GH45. The sequence continues at coordinate 22,699 of JBJKSB010000030.1, forward strand.
ATACTCCAAAATCAGTGGCAAACCAAATATTGCCTTTGGTATCTTCGGCAATATTCATCACAAAGTTTGAATTAAGCGAATTTATTCCCGAACCACTGTAATGATGAAAAACCTTTGTTTCACGGTCGAACAGATCGAGTCCGCCACCCAACATACCCACCCAGAAGTTGCCGTGCGAATCTTCAAAAATGTCCCAAACCCTGTTGTCGGCAATAGTTTTAGGATTGTTTACATCATTCATATAAGTAATAAACTTATTACCGTCGTAAACCGATAAGCCCCCGTGGTATGTTCCCAGCCAGAGCTTGTTTTGCTTATCCATATAAAGTGATACAATAACATCGCTTTTCAGACCATATTTACCGTTGGGGCTACTTGATATGTGAGAAAATTCATTTCGGGCACGGTCAAAATAAATAAGCCCTGCACCGTTAGTTCCAATCCAAAGATTTCCTGAATGATCTTCGGCAAAGCAGTTTACATCATTGTTTGGTAAACTTTTGGGATTGTCGGGTTCGTGACAATATAATGTGAACCGGAACAGGTTTTTATGGTAAAAGTTTGCACCTTGTTTAAAGGTACCTATCCAGATAATGCCTTCTTTATTCTTATAAAATTCAGTGATTACATCCTGGCTCAGGCTGTTTTCGTTTGTTCTTTCGTGGGTTATATGTTCAATGCTTTTAAGGTCGGGCGATAGAATATTAATGCCTCCATGATCGGTACCAATCCAGTAATTCAGGTTATCATCCTGAATTATTGCTGAAACAATATTTGAATTTAATGCAGGTTTCGATTGCGTGGTTAAATGCGTTATATTTCGTTTTTTATCGATGCGGATAACTCCTAAAGCTTCATCGTTGCTGTATACCCAAATATTTTGCAGGTGATCGATGAATAACTCAAATCCCTGATCGATACCTTTATAAAAATTATTATGGATCACACTGATTAACTCATTGATTTTTCCGGTTGTTGCATCTATAATATCAATATAACCGTTACGATAGATTACATAAATCAGATTATCCTTAACATTAATATATGCAATATTATCTGATGTTATGCTATTATGATCGGACAGATCGTGCTGGAATAGAATATTGTTATTGGTAAAAATATTATGCTCAATAAAACCGGTTCCCGGAACTCTGAAAATCAGGGTACTGTCGCCGTAAGGTACCACCATGTCGAAATTGTACATATGGAAGGTTTTATTATCCACATTAAGGTCGAACAGCGTTGTAAACTTTTCGTTATTCGGATTTAAAATACAAAGACCACTGGGGGTATTTATCCATAAGCGACCTAATTGGTCTTTCACAATGGTTTGGATCACATTTTCCGGTAATGAAAGTGAGTCGGAAGGATTATGTTTAAAAAGTTTAAAATTATAACCATCGAACCGGTTCAGGCCCGATGCAGTACCGATCCACAAAAAACCATTGTTGTCTTCATTAAAACAAAGAATATGATTGTTCGACAGTCCGTCGGTATAATCAATATGGCCAAAATTATACTGGTTGGTTTTAGCAAAGCCCGTATGACAAAGGAATATAATTACAATAGAATGTAAAATCTTTTTTATCATGCCCTTTACAGATATTATCTAAACTGATCTATCATCAGATCAGATTTTTCAAAAATATTGATAATTGATCACTAATGCTAATATGAGTTGTGAATTATTTGGTTGCTATAACTATAAGTTAGGCGAATATGCATGCATATGGCGATTACCTTTTTATTGATTTTTTCTTGAAATGATTGAGTCGGTATATTGCTGTGGAAATTACCCCAAAAATTAGCAAGAATACTCGTGCCTTCCGTATTGGCCTGGTTTTGCAATTAAAAATATTTCTGGTATTTTGTTTTTAAAATATTATGTAAATAAAGTCTTTTAAGTTTAAAATCATTATTATATTTGAGTTCATAAAGGGGTTTACGAAAATTCAATTTATTTTCTAAACTTAACAAAAGCACAAAAAACTTTTTAAACTTAACAAACACACAGAAAATTATGAAAAAATTACTTTTTATTGCAATCGCTTTTGCATTCGCGTTTCAGTCATTTGCACAAAACGCCGATCACAAATCAACCATTTCAGTTAATGCCGGCTTTAGCCTGGTGGGTAAGCTATTGGATGTTGCCAATACCGTTAGCAGTACAGTGACTGATGGCCCAAAATCAACGTCAATACCCGCACTACAAGTCACCTACGATTATGGTATAGTGAATTGGTTAAGTATAGGTGGGGCATTTTCTTACCAAATGATGAAATCTGATGTTCCATCAATGGATCTTAGTGGTAATTTATATACCTATACTGATAAAATCAATCGCATGAACGTTGCTGCAAGAGTCCTTTTTCATTACGCTAATTCCGGAAGAGTGGATTTATACTCAGGCTTCCGTATGGGAATGACTAACTGGTCATTTAGTACTGACAATACTGACAATACCTACAACGTTAGTGATTATTGGGGATTAAAAAACAATTTTGCACCACAGGTAATTTTATTTGGACTAAGAGCTTATATAACTGATAATTTAGGTGTTAATTCTGAGTTTTGTGTGGGTGCACCTCATTACTTTTCAGCAGGCTTGAGTTACAGACTATAGTATTTTGTTTTCTAAATAATTTATAGAAGCTGTATTTACAGCTTCTTTTTTTGTTTTATTAAATGTTTTTTTTAATTATAAGTGGTTATAAAACAATATGTTGTATTTAGTTTTTTGATTTATTCATAAATCCTATTTTTCAAAAATAAAGATAATTTAGCTCCAAAGTTTCCATAATAAGTACCTGAAATTTGGAAATAATTTTAACTTTAAACTCTGTTGTCATTAATAACTAAAGAAATCGTATGAGTAGCCATATCTATAAATTAAAATATTCCAAAATATGAATGATCTGGATAAATCCATATCTGATTTTAAGGTTTCAGATAAATTATTGGACAGCTTAAATATTTTATTGATATATCCCCCCGTAAGGCTGACGCAGCATCCCCTATATCCTCCTTATGGATTGCTTAATATAGCTGCTGTACTCAGAGAAGCTGGGGCAAATGTTGAAATATTGGATTTAAATATGGACCGGCTTCCCATATCAAAATTGAAAGAAGAACTAAAAAGAAGAAAGTTTGATATAATTGGAACCGGGGGAATGGCTACAGTTTATTATTATATGAAATTTTTAGCCGGATTTATTAAAAAGGAATATCCTAATGTTCCTATAATTGGTGGAGGTACAGCATGTTCAGGGTCTCCAGATGTTGTTATTGAAAAAACCAAATTTGATGCAATTGTTTTTGGAGAAGGTGAGCCTGTTATTATAGATTTGGTTTATTCAATTATCAATAATAAAGATTTATCAAATATTCCGGGTATAGCGTATAAAAACGATAAGGGCGAAATTATTAAAACAAAAGACCGGCCAAGAATGCTTAATCTGGGTGAAATACCTTTACCTGCATATGACCTTATTGATATGGAAAAATATATTTCTAATGCTTTCATATATAAAAATCAAAAAAATAATGTAATCGAGGCAAGAATTAAAGCGCTGAATTTAGATAAAACCAAAGCTTACAGGCCAATAATGATTTTTGCAAAAAGGGGATGCCCTTTTGAATGTACATTTTGCTATCGCAATTTTGGTCGTAAGGTAATCAGCCTGTCGGTTCAAAATATTTTGGACCATATGACTTTTTTAGAGGAAAAATATAACTCCATAAATTTTGTGTTTGGCGATGAAACCTTCAATGTCGATAAGCACTGGGTAATAGAATTGTGCGACCGGCTTATTGCTGAAAAAAGAAATTATATTTTAGGTGTGGGTAATGGATTAAGAGCAAATCTGATTGACAATGAGTTAATATCAAAAATGAAAGAAGCCGGATTTTGTAGCGTGTCTGTTGGTATTGAATCGTTTCATAACCCGACTTTAAAAGAAATGAACAAGAAACAAACTGCTGAAACAATTGCCAATGCTATAACCTGTATAAATGAAAACGGATTGCGTTTGATGTCAGCTCAAATGATGTTTGGGTTTTCAAGCGATAGCCGTGAGTCAATGAAAGAAAATATAAGGATGTGTATGAAACTGAATCTTAAACATCCCAGCTTTTCAGTGCCTTGCCCTTATCCCGGTACTTACCTTTATGAAAAAGCAATCTCAAATAATTATATCGAAGATGAAGAGGGGTGGTTAATGGAACTTGCTGACAAGGATATAAGCGACAGGGTAATAAATATGTCAGGTATGTCTGAAAAGGAACTGAAAATGATAATAGCAAAGGGTAAAAATACGGTAAAGATGTATTTTAAAAGAAAAGAGAAGCCGATTTATGGATCAGTTGTAACAGTTTTTCAGTATTTAGGAAGTTTTTTAAATTTGGATTTTTATGAAATGTTGGTGACGGTTATTGAAGGAGTCAAGAATTTTGTTACTTATGGAAGATTACCCGGTTCGTTGACAAAGAAAGGTGGCACTAACGACAGTTACATAAAAAATGAAGTTATAGCCTACCTTAAAAAATAAGAATTATGCCTTTGGTAAAAGTTGAAATATACAAAGAGAAATCATCGGATTACAAAAAAGGAATATTAGACGGTATTCATAATGCCTTGGTTGATGTATTTAAAATTCCTATGGATGATAGGAATCAAAGAATATATGAATTAGATCAAGAAAATTTTGAAAGAAGACCCAATAAAACTGACAACTTTACAATTATTGAAATTGTAGCATTTAAAGGACGAAGTGATAACGCTAAGAAGGAATTGTACAAAGAGATTTTTACTAATCTTAAAACCAATCCGGGAATTAATAGCTCCGATATTTTGGTTTATATCACTGAACCAGATTTGATTAACTGGGGAATAAATGGCAAATCGGGTGATGAAATTGATTTTGGATTTAATATAAATGTATAAGTCATTAACAGAGGCTTAAATGTATTTTTACTCTGTTAGTTCCGGCGCTAACTAAAACAAATTTTTTATCCTGAAAATTGCATATTGATTAAATTTTTGCGTTTTCAGGTAGCGTAATGTTTAAAAATATTTTCTTTTAAATCTAAATGCCAGGTTCACCAAGCCGATCATAACCGGAACTTCTACCAGTGGGCCTATTACGGCAGCAAAGGCTTCACCTGAATTCATTCCAAAAATAGCTATGGCAACAGCTATAGCTAATTCAAAATTGTTACTTGCGGCTGTAAATGATAATGTGGTTGACTGTTCGTAATTAGCGCCAATTTTTTTGCTTATAACGAATGAAAGAACAAACATCACCATGAAATAAATCAATAAAGGAATCGCTATCAAGACAACATCCATAGGAATTTTAATGATATATTCACCTTTTAATGAGAACATTACAACAATGGTGAACAATAGCGCAATAAGTGTTATGGGACTGATTTTAGGTATAAATTTGGTATGATACCATGTTTTATCTTTTATCCTGATTAAAGTAAATCGGGTTAAAAAGCCGGCTATAAAGGGAATTCCCAGGTAAATAAATACACTTTTGGCTATTTGTCCGATAGTTATATTTTCAACGGCATTATTTGTTGGAATTCCGAACCATCGCGGCAATATTGCGATAAAGAACCATGCATAAACCGAAAAGAACAGCACCTGAAAAATAGAATTGAAGGCAACCAGGCCGGCAGCATATTGCGTATCTCCTTTAGCCAAATCATTCCATACAATTACCATGGCAATGCACCGGGCTAACCCGATCATTATAATTCCATACATGTAAGGAAGATTTGCATTGTTTACACCCGGGAAAAGCCTAAAGAAAACTATGGCCAGGGCAAACATTAAAACCGGACCGATAATCCAGTTCTGGATTAGCGATAGTGAAAGGACTTTATAATTTTTAAAAACATCACCTAATTCTTCATATTTAACTTTTGCTAAAGGGGGATACATCATTAGAATTAAACCAATTGCAATGGGAATATTGGTGGTACTTTCCGGCGATGATTTTAACGATTCCCAGAATTTTGCAATCCCGGGGAAAAAATATCCTGATAAAACACCTATAGCCATGGCTAGAAAAATCCATAATGTCAGGTATCGGTCTAAAAATTTTAAACGTGGTTTTGATGGCATATTATTAGAATTTAATGTAGTGTTAAAAGCCTGTTTTTTATTGTATTATTCTTTTCTATTAATCCTGGATTTTCGTCTCTCAAAGTTGCGGTTTAATCTGTTCCAGGTAGAGTTTATAAAATCCTTCTTTAATTTCATCACGTACCCGGATAAATTCACTCCAGATAAATTCATCGGTTCCGGTGGCATGCGAGGGATCATCGTAGCCCATGTGTAACCTGTGTTTTACTTTCCCCATGAATGCCGGGCAGTTTTCATTGGCCCCACCGCAAACAGTAATCACATAATCCCATTCTTCACCAAGGTATTTTTCTACCGGGTCGGAAGTATTATGACTGATATCAATACCTGCTTCGGCCATGGCTTTAACTGCATTTTGATTTAATTTGCCGGATGCCTCTGTACCTGCAGAACGTACGGTTAGAGTTGAATCAAACGATTGTAAAAAACCGTGGGCCATTTGACTACGGCAGCTATTGCCGGTGCATAATATTAGAACTTTCATAACTGTTAATTTTCTTTATTTTTAATGCGTTGTACTGTTTTATCGAAATTTTCACGGCAACAATTTCCTGCCGGATGCAAAATCTCACATTTTTCAATAGGTGCTGATCGATATTTTGAAACAATTTGTTCCCAGGTGGTTAAACCGTTTTCTTTCACTGCTTTTTCAATTTGTTCTGTATCAATATTGTTGCAGTAACAAATGATTTTTCTTTCAGTTCCCTCCTTAAACCATAATTCCCTTTTCAATTCTGATTTGTCAACAGTAAATTTATTTTCGGTATTATAATAAGCAACTGAACATGACGGATTCAGACAAATATAATTTTGGGCTTTCAAATTAATTTTGCTGAGACTTCCCGGTTTTAAGTTGGATTGAAAAACGCTGTTTGGTACAAGCTGTCCTGGTTTTTCGCAAACCGGACATCTGTTAATATCAACTCGAAATTGGAATGGGTTTTTCTTCGGTAAATCAACTTTATAATGCCCCTGGTTGATCCTGTTTATCAGGTCTTCTTCTGTCAGTAGGTTTTCATCAATTACAAACTCACCGCTATCAGTTTCGTGCGAAACCTTTTGTGACTGTAATCCTTTTAAATCAGCTACGAGCCTTTCCACCGAGGCTGAACAACCCGGGCAGGTCATTCCTTTTATTTTTAGTTTAATTACTTTCATTTTTTTGTATGGTGTTTAATCGGAGTGCGACTTTGACCTCATATCCGTAAGTTATTGTTGAAAAAAGCTGTAAAACTTTAATAATTAAAGTTTTACAGCCACGGTATTTTCACCTAAATTGGTGTTACTAAACAATACCGACATGAAGATACTAAAATCTGCA
>JBJKSB010000031.1:0-13232 GCA_046704385.1 Bacteroidales bacterium
AAAATTTTATAAATTCTCCTGTAGCCGGGTGAATAAATCCAAGTTCCTTAGCATGTAAAGCCTGTCTTGGCAACAGGTTGAAACAGTTTTGGATAAATTGCTTATACTTAGTAAAAGTTGTTCCTTTTAAAATAATATCACCCCCGTATTCAGCATCGTTAAAAAGGGGATGCCCGATATATTTCATATGCACCCTGATTTGATGGGTCCTTCCTGTTTCGAGCCTGCATTCAACCAGAGTCACATATCCAAATCGTTGCAGTACTTTAAAATGGGTTACGGCATGTTTCCCATAATCACCATCAGGGAAAACATCCATCACTTTACGGTTTTTTAAACTCCTGCCAATGTTGCCGGTAACTGTACCTTCATCTTCGTTAAAATTACCCCAAACCAAAGCCATATAGCGGCGATGGGTAGTATGTTCGAAAAACTGAAGGGCTATTTTGCTCTTAGCCTCTTCATTTTTTGCAATTACCAAAAGTCCCGAAGTATTTTTATCGATGCGGTGAACCAGCCCCGGTCTGGCATCATTTCCGTTGAAAATTGGCAGATTGCTGTATCGAAAAGCCAGCGCATTAATCAATGTGCCCGTATAATGCCCGTAGCTGGGATGTACCACTAAACCCGGAGGTTTATTGATAATCACAAAACTATCGTCCTCGTAAACAATATTGAGTGGGATGTCTTCGGGAATAATTTCAATTTCACGCGGTGGGTATTCCAACACCACACTCACCTCATCAGCAGGTTTAACTTTATAATTCGATTTTACAGGCTTTTCATTTACCAGGATGGAATTATTCTCGGCCGCAGCCTGAATTTTAGACCTTGAAGCATTTTCAATGCGGTTTTGAAGAAATTTGTCTACCCTTAATGGCTTTTGCCCGTTATCAGCCTTGAAACGAAAATGCTCAAAAAGCTCACCCTGCTCCTCCAGATCATCATCCTCAACATTTTCGATATCATCGCTCATTGACAATTATTTTGCTATTATTAGTTTTCCGGAATTTAGCCAGCCTGAATTTGTCTGAACAGTAACCAGGTAAATTCCGTTTTTAAGGAAACTCAAATCGATGTTATTATTTGAATCTAACATACCATCGTAAACCTTTTTCCCGGAATAGTCGAATACATTAATTATAGCATTGTTAAATCCTTCTTCACCTGATATTCGAACTGCTCCTCGCGAAGGATTTGGTGAAATAGTTAATTTTGCTGATGCCCATTTTTTATCTTTAATCCCGGTACTGTTAGCGTGCTTTGCAAACACCGGCCGCATCATTAAGGAACCATTAAAATCTGATGGATACCATTGAGAATTTACATTATAAAAAATCCGACCTGTCCGGTTGGTATTGGCATCATATCCAACATTCATTAATAAATCGGAACTTTGCTCCCAGCCAATATAAAATGTACCTTCGAGGTAAATTACTGAGTCAAAAGGTATGGTTACAAATTCGTTTAAATGGGAACTAAACTCAGGCTTTTTACCCGATTCTTTTAATATAAGGCTTCCGGGTGTTTCGTTGTAATCGTCCCAAACACATAAAGTATATGACTGAACAGCCGACGTTTCTTCTTTAGGACGAACAAAATAGATTTGGACAGCCCGGAGAGAATCACCCTGCATTATATCGTACCGATAAGCAACCTTGGCACGTTCGTTATCAACACCGTAAGCTTTTTCGGCAGTACCGTCATCATAGGCATAATAGTTTTTATAAATCACTTGCCTGGAGGCAAAATTGTTAGAAGCCTGATCGTTTCCTTTTGTTTTAATCTCACCTGATATTTCAAAAACAGCACTATCAGCATTATACCACTCAATGGGTGAATTGTTAAAGTTCCATAATAAATCACTCCGGTTCTCATAAGGTAATATATTTTGTTGCCCTATATAAAAATCATTAATGGTCCCGGTATTTATATCCGTGATATCAAGAATCAGCTGATCCATACTTTTTGAAGCAGAACCATTATTTCTGACACTAAAGATTACATTGCTCAGTTTTTTACTAATAGCTGTCTGAAAATGAGACCAGGGCACCGAACTATAATCTTTCAAAAAAAGGGTTGGTGGCTGAACCATTGCCAAATCATCAAAAACCGTATCAGCATCGGAACGATTTTCATCCAATAACACATAATCTATATTCCAATGGTCACAATTTATTTGCCCTGAAAGGTTATTCTTACCCGGAATGCTCACATAATTAATAAACTGCAACTGAAAATCGGAAGCGAAATATTCCGGTTTATCGAGTTTTATCATTACCAGTTTAAATTCAAGGGTATCGGGCCGGTTTTTGCCGATTTTCAGGCTATCGGTTTTAAACGAATCAAAATCGGTTCCGTTGGCATACCAAACCTCGTAAACCTGGTTGCCAGCAATAAAATTCAGGATTAGTGAATCATTAAATTCAGGTGCATTTCCATTGCCCTGTGGCTGGTAGTAAAAACTGAGGTAGGTTGAATTTTTATCTGCCTGGCTTAAATCGATAAGCTGTGAAGTAAGCGTATCGGCTGGCGAATCAACATCTGATAACGATGAATAAATAAATCCATTGGCATCCACAGCATCGAAGGTAGCCACGCCAATTGATGGCGGAAGAATCCCGTAAGTAGCATTTACAAATACATTTTTATTCAGCCACAAATTTTCATCGGGGTATCCTGAAATCTTGCTAAAATCGTCAAAAAAAGGCAGCGACACTATGGCATGTGCAGCTTTCAAAGAATTATCAGGATTTTTGCCCTCTAATTGTGGATTGTTGTATAGATCGTTCAGTATTTCCTGCGAATAAAGTGAGCAACTGCCTATAAATAAAACAGAAAGAATTATGAATAACTTCATTTTAATTGGTTGAGTCTTTAACAGCTGTATTTTCAATTGCCAATTTCCGGGGATCAAGTGTTAACCAGATATTGATTTTCCCTCCCATAACACTACGGCTATTCTCATAATATGCAGGTTTTTGCATCCAGACAATTGCATTCAGTGTGTCAATATATGTATGAACCGTGGAGTCAAAATTCGCTTCTCCAACGTTAAAATATGCATCATTAATTTCACTAATTGCTTTAGCATAAGTAAGGTTATTTAAGTCGGGTATCGGAAGGGTACTTTTTGATAACCCGTTCCCCAATACCAAATCAATATGTTGTCCTTTTTCAATCATGGTTCCGGGAGCAATTACCTTGCCCATATAAATCTGCCTTAATACATTATTTTTTGCGAAATCAGGTTCATAAATCAACCGACCAACTTTTAATCCTCTGCTTTCAAGGGTATTTTTAGCCTGCCGAAACGAAACCCCGGCCACATTGGGCATTTCTACTTTTGCCTGATTAAACGCATTAATTGTTATAAATATTGTCCGGTTTTTCTTAACATTTAATCCTGGCTTTGGATACTGATCAATTATGCTTCCCTTTTGCAAATAAGGCACATAGGTTGAATCAATAATTACAATATTTAAATCACGTGATTTTGCAATCTCATCAACCCTGTCAATTGTAAGGCCTTTAAAATCTGGCACAGGAAACGATTTTCCATGGTGTGTATATATTCGCAATCCTAAAAACACCAACAAAAAAAACACAAAATAGATTATCACTCCGTAAAAAATAATTTTCCAGAATTCTTTTTTTGAAAGCAGATTAATTAGGCCCATAATTCAATTTTTTAATAATATTTTGAATTTACTGTTAGGATTCTGACAAAAATAGAATTATAGTTTGAATTATCCACATAATGAAAAAAAAACCAGATAAGGCTAAGTCAGAAAAAAAAAGAGCAAAGGTAAAACCGATGCTCTCTTATATAATAAACTATATATATTTCTTACATTTTATGACGTCTTTCGTCAGAAACAGTTAATTTTTTCCTTCCTTTAGCCCTTCTTCTTGCCAATACTTTTCTGCCAGCTTTTGTGGCCATTCTCTCACGAAAGCCGTGCTTATTCCTTCTTTTTCTTTGTGAAGGTTGAAACGTTCTTTTCATTGCTCTAATTTTTTCTTGTTATGCTGTAACTATCAATTTCTTAGTATCCAAAATACAAATTCGGAGTGCAAAAATAGGTTTTTTTTTATTAGTAACAAACCTTCGGCTAAAATATTTATTTTAATTTATCGGAACCCGATAAAATTCCTGTCTTAAAACTTCCCTGGTATACATCCGACAATTCCAATTGAAAATAATTTAATAATTCACTTTCAACTAAAGCTATTCTCATCTGCATGGATGAAAGGTCTGAAAGAACGGTTATTAAAGGTAAATTGTAGAAATGTTGACGCTCCCAGGTTCTGTTAAAGCGTCGCTCACCAAGATTATAAGAAACCGTATTTAATGCTGTTGAGATATAATTAATAAGCAATGTGTCAGTTTTGGGTATTAATGATAAAATCTGTTGTTTATAGTTTATCAGCTGGTTTTTAAGTTTAGATGCCCGGGTTCCGTTTTTTTTGAGCATAAAGCGCGAAACCGTATTTATTTCAACATTTGATTGTACCGGTACCAGGTTTTCCAGCGCTTTTCGCTCCATAATTTTATATTCATCACCTTCTACTTTTTTTATCAATTCTATTTTCAGGTTCTCAATATAATTAATCATTCCTGTTGTATTTTCCTTTAGGCTATGGATGGAAATAACTGTAAGGCTATCAAAATTTGAGGTAGAATCGCTGAGTTGTCCTATATGCTCATAAATCTCGTTGTTTTTGGCCCTTAGTGACTCAAGCATTTCAATCGATTCTGTATTACGAATGGTAAATGCTCTCATTACATGCCGGTGAACCATCCCAATTAAGAGGCTGCCCACAATAAAAACACCAAAAATAAGCACCGGAAACCAGGAGTCAATATGTGTTTCATAAAACCTGCGCGATAAAATTATTAAGGTTAAAATAGCCAAAATTAATATCCCTGCGCCAACATAAATTAATATAATACCTCCCCCCCAATTGACAACAAAAAATGAAACTCCGGTTAAAAAAGTAATAAATCCCAGTACCGCAAAAATTAATACCAAACCAATTTTGTTTTCCTGATTTTCTTTAAAAAGGACAAGAAACAAGGGTATCAGGTATCCCAAATTGAATGAAAAAAAACCGGTAAGGTAAAGAACTTTGCCGGCATTAAGATTGTGGTTAAGGAAAATAGCGCCCAATAATAATACAAATGATGCTAAATAACCCCAAATTAAAACACCTTTCCTCATAACTATCTATTTAACTATAAATGTACATTATTTTTATAACTCAAAAGTTGTATATTAGCTTAAATTACTCATTCAACCAATCATAACCTTAAATTAAACTTATCATGAGAAAGAACCTATTTCATTTGATACAAATTGGTATCATCGCTTCAATTTTCGCCATCATCACATCTTTTTCAGGTGATGATCCGTTACCAATAGATCCTAAAGTAAAAATCGGAAAGCTTGATAATGGATTAACTTACTATATCATACAAAATAAGAAACCCGAAAAAAGGGTTTATTTAAGGTTGGCAGTATCAGCCGGTTCGGTTCAGGAGGATGATGATCAGCTTGGTATGGCTCATTTTGTTGAACATATGTGTTTTAACGGCACTGCGAATTTTCCAAAAAACGACCTGATCCATTATTTACAATCGGTAGGTGTTAACTTTGGACCCGAAATAAATGGTTATACCTCGTTTAATGAAACGGTATATATACTAACCTTACCCAGCGATTCGACAAGTATTGTAGACAATGGATTCAAAATTATGGCTGATTGGGCGCATGCTGTGACCTTTGATACTACCGAAATAAGAAAAGAACGTGGTGTAATATTAGAAGAATGGAGAAGAGGATTAGGTTCGGGACAACGAATGCGTGACAAATATTTGCCTGTTCTACTTAATGGTTCAAAATATGCCGAAAGATTACCGATTGGAACCAGGGAATCTATTGAAAATTCTACTCCTGAATCAATAGTCAGGTTCTACAATGACTGGTATAAACCTGAATTAATGGCTTTTGTTGTTGTAGGTGATATTGATCCTGATAGCATTGAAACCAAAATTAAAAATGAATTTGGCCCGATACCAAAAACTGATCATCTGAGGAAAAAGGAAGAATATAAGGTGCCTGACAATAATGATCCTTTGATAAGCATTGTTTCAGATAAGGAAAATTCGAGAGTAAGCATGACAATTGCCTATAAAAAAGAGGCTAAGCCCTTTAGAACATTTGATGATTACGAAAATAATATTTCGAAAAACATTTTTTGTTCGATGTTAAACCAGCGCTTGTATGAAATTTCACGCAAGGCTGATCCTCCATTCATCTCTGCAGGTGTTTCGTACGGAAATCTTTGGGTTAAAACCTGTGAGGGATTCAATATATCGCTGTCCGTTGCTGAAAATGAAATTAAAAAAGGACTTATAGCAGTGCTGACGGAAATAGAAAGGGTGAAAAGATATGGTTTCACCCAAGCGGAACTTGAACGTATAAAAAAGAACATCCGGTCAAATGTTGAAAACTCATACAAAGAAAGGGACAAGATCTATTCAGGAAATATGGTCAATAAATGTGTGTCAAATTTTCTTAATGATTATCCAATACTCGGAATAGAGTTTCAATATGATTTTATAAAAAATAATATTGATGGGTTTAAACTGGATGAGATCAATAAACTGACAAAACAGTTCATTACCGATAGTAACCAGATAATTATATATCAAGGTATTGATAAAGAAGGCTTAATTCAACCAACAGAAAAAGAATTAATGGACATTATTGCTTCAGTATCGAATCTTGAAATTGAACCATATAAGGAAAAAGAATTGCCTGACAACCTGATGAAAAATCCTCCGGAACCTGGCAAAATAATAGCCGAAAAGAAAGTTGGCACAAAAGATATTACCGAATTAAAACTATCAAACGGGATAACCGTTGTTTTAAAACCAACTGATTTTCAGAACAATCAGATTATAATGAAAGGATTTTCCAAAAAAGGCTGTTCTGTTTTTCCTGAAGGTTACAAATTGTCGTATTGGTTTGCTACCCCGGTTGTTTCGCAAAGTGGAGCCGGCGATTTTTCAAGAGTTGATATGAATAAAATACTTACAGGGAAAAGGGTAAGCTTTAGCCCGGGTATTAGCGAAAACTCAAGTCAATTAAGCGGATCATCATCGGTTGCCGATATTGAAACGATGCTCCAGCTTTGCTATCTGTATTTTACGCAACCCCGTTTTGATGAAGATATCTATACTTCTATTGTGTCGAAGAACAAAGCTGCTTTTAAAAATAGTTTGTCAAACCCGTTAAACTATTATTCAAATCAAATTCAATACATACTATACAACAACAATCCTTTAATATCGGGTACCTACCCCACAGAAAAAGACTGGAACGATTTAAACCTTGAAAAGATCAAAGAAGTTTACAGAAATAGTTTTTCAAATGCTGCCGATTTTACCTTCGCCTTTATAGGATCGTTTAATATTGAAGAAATTAAACCTTTAATAGAAACCTATTTGGGAAGGTTACCTGTAACAGGTGCTGCTGCCGGTTACTATGATAATGGCTTAAGACCCGAACAAGGGCCAATTGATACAGTTATTTATAAAGGTTCCGATCCAAAATCGTTTGTGACTCTGAAGTTTAATGGCCCGGCAGAATGGAATAAAGTCAACTCACATGTTTTTTGGAGTTTGGGCAATATTTTGAACAAAATCTATATTGATAAACTGCGCGAAGAGATGAGCGGAGTTTATAGTATTGGTGTTAATTCTTACCTTGAACCCATGCCATATCACCATTATTCTTTGACCATCCAAATTCCGTGTTCGCCTGAAAATGCCGATAAATTAACCAATGCTGCCCTTGACGAAATTAAAAGGATTATAACTGAAGGGCCTACTGAAGAAGAAGTCAATAATGAAAAAGAATCGCAACGAAGAAGTGAAGAAAAAAATAATGAAGAAAACAATTCATGGATGTTTAGGATTGAGCGTGTTTATACTGTTGAAAATGATGATTTAGGAAGAATTGAAAATCCTTTTGAATTGTGCGAAATGCTAACACCTGAGCTTATTAAAGAAGTTGCAAGTAAATATTTGGATCCATCAAAATATGTTAGAATAACCCTGATGCCAGAATTAAAAAGCGAGCAAAAAAACACCCCTGATTAATACAAACATTTAGATTTTATTAACCCGGAATGCTGTAAAAGTTCCGGGTTAATTTTCTTTTAAACTGTGTGCGGAACTCATTATACGACTGTTAAAAACAGATATTGAATCATTTAAATAGCCCCAAATCAAAACCTCTTTTTTCATAGATTTGTGCAGTCTGACATGTAAACAATTACATGCCTACTTATGTTAATCTCGTAAATATTTATTGGTAAAAGTTATTTGTTTCAGTATTAAATTATTAGGTATTTAATCACATTTAAAATAATTTTAATGTATAAGTCTTTTAAATTATTAATAATAAGGTTTATAGTTTTGTCAAACTTTTAATAATTCACATTTAATATGAACAATTTATTACTGTTTTCAATCTTTACTCTCTTCGTGTTTTTACCTGTCGCTATTTTATTTGTATATTTTTTATATAAAAAGACTATTGTTTTTCCTATTGCAGTAATAGTTTTTGCTTCGGCGGTTTTTTGTAGTCTCATGTCGTATATTATTGGCGAAAGAGGATTTTGGGTACTGTTATGGATTGTTCCTTTATGTGGCTTAGGGCTATTTGCTTTAAATTATATAATAAAAAGGATTATACAAAAACCACTGATTAATTTAAAAGAAGACATTGACCTTTCGGCACAGGGCGTTCTTGATTTTGAGATAAACAACCAATTACTGAATAAAGAAAATGAAATAGGAAGTATAGCCAAATCATTACAAATACTGGTTGAAGCCTTAAATAAAATGGCCTATTTTTCAGATGAAATAGGTAAAGGCAATTTTGAACTCGATTACAAACTGTTAAGCGATAAAGATAAGATTGGAAAAGCTTTATTAAATATGCGAGCCAGTCTGGTTGAAGCTCAGAAAAACGAGTTGATCCGCAAAGAGAAAGAACAGATTGAAAACTGGTCGAACCAGGGTATTGCAAAATTTAGTGACATTTTAAGAGCCGATAACAATAGTGTTGAAAAACTGGCTGTGCACTTTATTAAAGAACTGGTAAATTATTTAGATGCCAACCAGGGAGGTATTTTTATTATAAATGAAGATAATCCTGAGCATATTGTATATGAACTAAAAGGTGCAGTTGCCTATAATCGTGAGAAATTAATGGATAAATCATTTGGCATGGGAGAAAGCCTGGTGGGTAGATGTGCCTATGAAAAACTTCCAATTCATTTAAAGGATGTACCAGATAATTATGTACAAATTACTTCGGGTTTGGGAAGCGCAAATCCAAAAAATATTTTACTTATACCAGCTGTATTGAATAATAAAGTTTTTGCTGTTATTGAAATAGCATCGTTCAATGTGTTTGAAGATTACATGGTTAATTTTATGACAAACATTGGAGAGGATCTTGCTTCGACCCTGGCCAGTACAAAAGTAAATGAACAAACCCAAAAATTACTTGAAGAAACCAGGCAGCAAAGAGAGGAACTGGCGGCACAAGAAGAAGAAATGAGGCAGAACCTTGAAGAATTACAAGCAACCCAGGAAGAAATGAAACGGAAAGAGCTTGAACTTACCAATCTGAATGAAGAGCTTCAAAACAAGCTAAAAGACTCAATTGAAGCAGAATAAAAAGAATTTATAAAGTTAATTACGCGGTTCGTTGCTGAGAGCTTGCCGTGAATAAAATATTTTTTGGATAGTCTCAGTTTTTGTTAATATAATTTCATCACGATATTATTTCCACCCAAACAGTATTATTATCTTTGCCTGTTTACGAGTATAACATCGTTTAATTGTTGAAGTATATTAAAAACCTGAGCAAAACTTTTTATGGCAAAAAAAGAGAAACAAGATTGGAAAGATCGCTTAAATGTGGTTTATTCTACCAATCCCGATTTTAATTATGAATTTGATTCTGATGAAGAGGAGGAAACCCTGCCTCCGAATAAACAACATCTAAAAGTCAGTATCAACCGGAAGAAACGTGCCGGAAAATCAGTCACCCTGATTGAAGGTTTTGTTGGCACCGACAATGATTTAAAAGATCTGGCCAGGGAGCTAAAAACAAAATGTGGGGTGGGTGGATCTTCAAAAGATGGCGAGATTCTGATTCAGGGCGAATTCAGGGAAAAAGTGGCCGAAATTCTGAAAAAACAAGGGTATAACATAAAACTTGCCGGTGGCTAGCAGAATATATGGGTAGAGATTTAATTATTGCCATTACCGAGCACCGAAAGTTTGGCCCTGTTTTTTCGTGTTATATTATTACACCCTCATCTGGAAATACGTTTTATTCCAGCATTGAAAAAGCCAATAACATAAATGTAAAGGATATAGACGCTTTCAATCAGGTTAACGCTGATATTGTTAAATACACCTGTGAATACGATGACAGTTACATCGCTAATCTGTTTACCAAAAAGAAAGATGAAGCAAGGGAATTTATAAAAAATGTAGATGAGGAGTTTATCAGCACCCGAATTCGTCCCCATATTGAAAAAAGATTACTGAAAATTATGCAGATATTGCCAACTTCAGGGTTGCGCATTTTTTACAAAGACCGTAAATACAGTAAAATATACCAGGCTGACGAAATTGAACTGGCTGGTCCAAATGCCAAAGCTGTCTTTAATTTTAACCGAAACAACGAGGGGATTCAGTATTTCCTGACAATACATCACGAAGGCAGAGAAATATCGCTCAAAAACAAAAAAACAATAATTCTGACGGATAATCCATGCACCCTGGTTCTCGACAACAAACTTTATACTTTTCACGATATCGACAGCAAAAAACTTTTGCCTTTTGCCGAAAAAGATCATATAAATATTCCTAAGCAAACTGAAAAGACCTATTTCGAAAAATTTATTCTCAATACCATTAAAAGTTACACGGTTATCGGAAAAGGGTTCGATATTTTTGAAAACAATACAGAACCTAAAACCCTGCTTTACCTGCAAAATGATATAAGCGGAAACCCGGTTCTTTTAATGAAATTTATGTACGGTAACAATACTATTTTGCCAAACAATCCTAATGAGAATTTCGTATCGCTTGATACTTCAGATAATCAGTATTCTTTTTATAAAAGCGAACGAAACCGAAATTTCGAAAATCAGATTGTAAATGAACTAAAAAAAACAGGACTTAAAACAAAGGACAAAGTTCATTTCTATCCCGAACAACCCAATGAATTTGTTCAACCCGACCCATTTTACCTGGTTATTAACTGGATAAACTCCAATACAAAAAATCTGTCGAAACTTGATGTTGCCATAAAACAAAACTTTTTCGATAAAAAGTATTACCTGGCTGATATTAAACTTAATATATCGATTGACGACAATGCCGACTGGTTTGACATTAGAGGAAATGTGGAACTTGAAGGGTTTAAAATTCCTTTTTTAAGGCTTCGGAGAAATATAATCAGGGATATTCGGGAATATAAGTTACCCGACGGGCAAATTGTGATACTGCCGGCAGAATGGTTTGTTAAATATAAAGAGCTTTTTCTTTTTGCTAACCAGGTTGGTGATAACATGCAACTGAATAAGTTTCACTTCAGGTTATTAAATTCAGAATTTATAGGATTGAAAAGTGAATATGCCGATAAAATAAAGGACCTGTTTACAAACAAATACCAGGAAAATTCGATGGTCCCAACAGACTTGAATGCCACGTTACGCCCTTATCAAATTACCGGTTTTAACTGGATGAACCAGCTTCGCAGCAACCAATTCGGCGGGTGCCTGGCCGACGATATGGGTCTGGGAAAAACCTTGCAAACCTTGGCCTTATTGCTCAACATCAGTAATGAGCAGGTTCAGGTTCCTGATTTTAACAAGGCAAAACAAACACAACTTGATTTGTTTGAAACCCCATTAGTGATAAATTCAACCAAAACCTCCCCGACGAGCCTTATCGTAATGCCTGCCTCGCTTATCTATAACTGGTTTAACGAAATTCAAAAATTTACTCCAAAACTCAGGGCTTTTAAACATGTGGGAAATAACCGGACCAAAGATATTTCTGATTTCTCATCGTATGATATTGTTTTAACAACTTACGGAGTAATACGAAACGATGTTGAATGGCTGCGAAATTATCCTTTTCATTACCTGATACTTGATGAAAGCCAGGTGATAAAAAATCCCGATTCAAAAATTTACAAATCAATAATCCGATTGCAGGCCAAAAATCGATTGGTATTGACCGGTACTCCCATTGAGAATAGCCTTACCGACTTGTGGAGCCAGCTCAATTTTGTGAATCGCGGACTGTTGGGCAACTTTAATTTTTTTAAACGCGAATTTGTTGCGCCCATCGAAAAAATGAAGGATGAACAAAAAAGCAAAAAGCTGCAATCACTTATTCATCCATTTATCCTTAGAAGAAAAAAAGAACAGGTTGCGAGTGAGTTGCCTCCAAAAACCGAACAAATAAGGTTATGTGAAATGGGTGATGAACAGCGCCGGATTTATGAAGAGGAAAAGTCAGCGGTGAGGAACAGTATTCTCGAAAATATGGAAAAAATAGGGTCTGAAAAATCAGGATTAATGGTACTGCAGGCTCTTACAAGACTTCGTCAATTAGCAAATCACCCAAAACTGGTTGAGGTAAACGAAGAATCGGGAAAATTCGAAGAAGTAACCCGCATGTTACTGAATGTTATTTCAGAAGGACATAAAGTTTTAATATTCAGCTCATTCGTTCAGCACTTGCAGCTTTATCAAAGCTATCTGGAAGAAAATAACCTGAACTATTCAATTTTAACTGGCCAAACCAAAAACAGGCAACAGGTAATTGAAGAATTTCAGAATGATGAAACCAACCAGGTTTTTTTAATTTCATTGAAAGCCGGTGGTGTGGGACTAAACCTGACCGCAGCCGATTACGTGTTTCTGCTTGACCCCTGGTGGAACCCGGCTGCTGAAAACCAGGCAATTAACCGGGCCCACAGAATTGGTCAGGATAAAAAGGTTTTCGTCTATCGGTTTATTTCATCGGAAAGTATTGAAGAAAAAATTGTACGTTTACAAGAGAAAAAATCGGAACTGGCCGATTTATTTATAAATTCTAATAATCCGTTCAAAGCCTTATC
>JBJKSB010000032.1:0-7472 GCA_046704385.1 Bacteroidales bacterium
GTACATAATTAAATTTTGCCTGTTGTGCTGCAAAGTTTTTTTGTTGAATATGTCCCTCGAATTTATGCTCAATAAACCGGGCTCCGGAACTTTCGCAAATTTCTTTGGTTTTATCGGTGCTGAAAGAATCGATCACCAGAATTTCATCGGCAATATCTTTAACCGATTCAAGGCACCGGCCAATATTTTTTTCTTCGTTAAAAGTTATAATTACTACCGATAATTCAATCATTCCCTGAATTTTGAAAATAAAAATATCGTGTAAAAGGCAATATAAAAAGTAACACCTGCCTGAGTTTCAAGGGTGTCTTCGTTGAGCATACTTATTAAAATTATTATAATAAACCCAGATAACAACAGGTTGTTCTTCATATTTTTGTTCTGTATAGCCGGATACAGCATGCTAAAAACGGCTAAAATAAAGCCAAACACTCCAAAGGTTACAAAAAAAGTCAGAAACTGATTGTGTGCCCGCAGCCTGTTTTTTTCTTTTAAATTCGACTTAATTTCTTTGTAAGCTTTGTTGTATTCTATGGATAAATCGCCGGTTCCAATTCCAAACCAAAAATTATTTTTAATAATATGAATGGCGGTTTTGCCAAATTCTATTCGCTGTACTATGGATTTGTTATTGGCATCGCCCGATTTTTGGTAACGGTCAATTTCCCAAAGCACATTATACATTTTTACATAAGGGATAAATTTCATTCGGTCGATACAACTGGCATATCCGTCTTCAATCATTTTTACATCTTCCTGATCAAGTGCAAGTAATCCGTCACGATCTCTGGGCAGACCTTTGGAAGCAAGATATCGGATCATAGTGTTTACAATAGGATAACCATTGGCATCTTTTCCGTTGTACGGTACTTTGCTTAGTTCTGGCCAGGTTTCTTTCAGCTCTTTATAACATATTAATATTTTAATATAATGACCGTTTTCCTTGTAAATAGAGGATGGATCGTTATAATATTTATTGCCGTGAGGAGTATATTGAGGAAGATTTTTCAAATCATAAGTTTCTGAAAAATAAAAATCGTAATAAACTTTCGCTATCACCCCACCGCTAAACAGGATAAATAGTATTATAGAGGCCCATATTCCTCGACGGACAATTTGCTGCTGTATTTTTTTGTAATTTTTGGCAAAAACGTAAAACGCAACTATCACAAAAGCTACCCAGCTGGTAATAGATTGCAGAATTACCAAAAAGATTAAAAACCAAGCCATAAGCAGACAAATGCCAACTATTTTGATGGTAGATAATCCATTAAAGTTTTGGCCGAAATAATATCCGGTTATTAACAGGCTTAATAATATCATTAATCCAAAACGGATGTGTGATATAAAAACGGATACAGCCCTGATATCGTAATATTCAATATGATATAAGCCGGTGAGAACCGCCAGGCTTACTGTAGTTGCTATAAAAACCGATGCAATAAAAATATATAAAACCCATTTTATTTCCTTTTTGCTCAGGGGATTTGATGTTCCTATAAATATCGGAAATAAAAGCAAGGGTAATTTAATTTTTAGGTCATGTAGAGCATAATGAAAATCTGAAGTATTTAACAACCATAAAAGATGTAGAAGAGGTAAAATCAGAAATGCCCAAATTGCTTTATTATTTTTTAGGATTGTAAATTTTTCCTTAAAATTTTGTTCAAAAATCCAGTTTAAACCAATTATGAATTGGGAAATACTTACGAGAAACGGGGATAAGGGCAGTCCGATAACAAGAATCATTAAGCCCAGTATATAAATCTTTCGATGGAGCGAAAGTTTTGAAAATTCCTGGTAAAAAACAGTTTGCTTAAGAAGCATAGGTGTGTATTAATAGAAAACTGTAATAAAACCCTTTTCCGGTTCATACTTTATATTACCATTTTCTGAATTTATAACATAATAATAGGTGCCTGGTTTAACGAGCGAACCATCAGGCATTCTTCCATCCCACATAATTTGTTCGTGGCCGTTACTCCTAAATACAAGATTCCCCCACCGGCTAAAAATTTCAATGCTAAATAAGCTAATTCCATTGGAAGTAACGATAAAATCATCATTAATATTATCGTTATTTGGGGTAAAAACATTGGGTACAAAAAAACGGTCACTTATTGCTACCATAGTGGTGGCAGAATCAATACAGCCGGCCTGGTCAGTCACTTTCAGGGAAACAGGGTACGAGCCATTATCGTTATACTTATAATAAACAACAGGTGATTTTGATACCATTTGATCAGAGCCATCTCCAAAATTCCATGAATAGGTTTCAACCGGATTATAGGTGGTTGAACTATCGTGGAAAATCCTGGCATAGCTAGAAAAAATTACTTCGGTTGAATCCACAAAAAAATTCACTTTGGGCAAGGCTGAAATTCGTATTAACTTATTGGCACTATAAAAATTGGCACCACTTTTAATAGTCAGCATAACATTATAGCTTCCTGTATCAATAAAAGCATGTGTTGGATTTCGTTCGGTTGAAGTTGTCCCATCATCAAAATCCCAACTCCATGATAATACAGACACAACTGATTGATCTGTAAATTGCAAGGCTGAATTTTGACATAAATTACCCGATGTTGAAAATGCAGCCTGCGAAAAGGTTTTCAGTGAAACCATTACACATAATAATGCAATTAGGTAATATATCTTCATCAATTACAAGTTGAATTGTCGGGAATTTTTCTTGCCCATACAAACATAAAAAATAATTGTATTCCAAAAATAAGAATTATTAATAATATTATTTATCGAAGAGAATATTCACCTGTTATCGGGAAGTGGTCGGAATAATTTGATCGAATGGTTTTAAAAGTATGACAGGCAATCCGGTTTTGATACAAAATGTAATCGATACGCAGCGGAGGAAAAAATCGGGTATAGGTCCCACCCATACCAAACTTGTGAAACAAAAAACTATCGTTCATGATGCTGGCAATGCGATGATAAGTATACGACGAAGGTGTATCATTAAAATCACCACATACCATTACCGGATAGGGTGATTTTTCAATTTCGTTGTAAATAATCCGGGCTTGCTGTGCTCTTTGTTTTGCGGCTTTTAAAATCCTGCCTCTTAATCCGTTGAACTGTTTACGATGTTTTTGATCGGAAAGTACAGAAATACTGTCAATTAATTGATAATCCTGTGCCAGAAAGCGAACCGATTCAAGATGGCAATTGATAACCCGCAGGGTATCGTCATCAATTTTAATATCGGATAAAATGGCCAGGTTTTTCGAATCATTAAAAGGTATAAGTTCTTTATTAACTATTGGAAAGCTGCTGTAAGTGGCAATTCCGAAGTTATTTCCGGATTTGAGTTTAACGTTAAGGTACAAGTGAGAATAATGGAAATTTTGGTTTTGGATTAGTGAATCGTGTATATGAAAATCTGATCCTGAACTGGTAAAATATTCCTGAAAGCATGCAATATCGGGATGAATGGTTCGTACCTGTTGAAATATTTTATCCTGAGTGGCTTTATTATGCGACCAGTTATAAAGATCAAAAACTCGGACATTATAGGAAAGCACTCTGAATTTATTATGGGCTGAGGTTTTATCATGTTTTGGGAAAAACCTATAGGTATCATTTATTATCGGTAAAGACAAAATGATGATTACCAGCGAAATAAATAAATTTTTATTGCGCAATAATCCCCAGAAAATCAAAAATGCAAAATTAAACCACAAAAAGTAAGGAAATAGCAATCCAAAAAGCACTAAAACTGAAATATCAAGCGGTGAAATTATGGAGGCCAGATTACTTAATATCAACAAAAAAGCAAGTAATATATTAATATTAAGGGCCATTCTTTTAAATACCTGGTTAATGAATGACTTATTATCAGTTTTTTCTCTTTTACTTCTCATAATAAATTTCACTTCATTTTCGGGCGGAGTATAATAAAAACAGTTTTCTAACTTAGGCTTTGTGTTTGGACAAATAAGTGTTACAAAGGTATAACTAAATTTAAAAATTGTAAATCAGGGTAAGGTAATTGGGCAAATAATTGAATCGAGCATCAAAATACAGGTAAAAAGCATTTAAAACGATATTCTTTAGTAATATTGCATTCAGTAAAACAATCATACTCAGACATGCAGGAAATAATTAAATTCACAGCCGGAGCAAATTCAAATTATAAATTTTCTATTGTAATACCCAGCTGGAATAATCTTGAATATTTGAAGTTGTGTGTGGGGTCCATCCGGAAGAATTCACATTTTAAGCATCAGATAATAATTCATGTAAATGAAGGGACAGACGGCACCCTGGAGTGGGTAAAAGAAAATAAGCTGGACTATTCGTACAGTAAAAAAAATATGGGTATTTGTTATCCTCTGAATTTAGCCCGTACCTTGCTGCAAACCGATTATTATTTATATATGAATGATGATATGTATGTTTGCCCAAATTGGGATATGGAACTTTGGAAGGCAATAGATAAGAGGGATAATACAATGCTTTTTTACTCGGCTACCATGATTGAACCTGAAAAATCGGGAAATAACTGTGTGGTAAGCCCATACAATTTTGGTCGCGATTCAGATACTTTTGATGAAGAAAAACTCTTAAAAGAATACCAGAATTTAATAATTGAAGACTGGTCGGGGGCTACCTGGCCTCCGAATATAATTCATAAAGATTTGTGGGATTTGGTAGGCGGATATAGTGTGGAATTTTCGCCAGGAATGAATTCAGACCCTGATTTTTCAAAGAAATTGTGGGAAGCGGGAGTTCGTGATTTTAAAGGTATTGGCACCAGTTTGGTTTATCATTTTATGTCGAAAAGTACTGGCCGGATAGAGAAAAATAATGGGAGCAAACAGTTTTTATTAAAATGGGGCCTGACCTCGGCAACTTTTACCAATGAAGTGCTTCGCAGAGGAAAACCAGCTCTTGATGAACTTACCGAACCTAATTCAGCTTCGTACAAAAGGCAATTATTAAAAAGCCGGATAAAAAGGTTTTTTATAATGAGATAGATTAATTATTCCTGCTCTGTTTAAAAAGTATTTCTTTTTCGCTCTTGCTTAAACTTTCATAACCCGATTTTGCAATTTTCTCCAATATTTTATCAATATCTTTTTGCTCGGCATTCTTACGCTTGTTGTAATCAATATCAGTTTCACCTCGCTTATAAGTAACCTTTAAATTGCTTTTGGGTTTAAACCAGTTGGCAATTGAATCAAGCGTTTTACTAAATCCTTTGGAAATATCTTTTCCTTTCCTAAACTGCCTTATATAAAGGTACCCAAACAAGGCTCCACCAAGATGGGCAATATGGCCACCGGCATTACCATCCATCATGGTGGTCATGTCGAGAATAATGGAAAAAAGGGCAATGTACTTTAGTTTTACCGGCCCCAGAAACATTAAATAAATGGTATAGTTGGGAACATATACAGCCGTGGCTACTACAATGGCCAAAACTGCAGCCGAAGCTCCAAGAGCGATTGAGACCGGAGCAACCTGGCTAAAAGCCGGGAAAATATTGAAGGCCAGAATATAAAGGAAGGCTCCTGAAAGACCCCCTAACAAATAAACATTTAAAAGTTGTTTGCCGGTTAAATATTCAAGAAAAATTTTTCCTAACCAATACAGCCACAATAAATTAAACAAGATGTGTAAAAATCCTTCATGAAGAAACATATAGGTGAAAATGGTCCAGGGTCTGTGAATCAACTGGGTTATATCGGCAGGAACGGCCAGCCATTGCACCAGTAAATTTGGTGAATCAACAGAAAAAAGACCCAGAAAAACACCAAATATTTTCACCACTATAAATACTCCCAGGTTTATATAAATCAACCGGGTAAGCATACTACCCTGCTTGAAAGTCTCTTTTAATTCATCTATAATTCCTGTTCGTTGCATCATGGTATTAAAAATTAAAATTGTTGATAATTGCCAATACCCCGTTTATTCCAGTATTTAATTAAAATATAGCCAAAAGCCATTCCACCGAGGTGGGCAAGGTGCGCCACATTATCACCCTGTTGAGGGAGTACGGCTGCAAAAAATTCGATACCACCATAGATTATAACCAGATATTTAGCTTTGATAGGTATGGGGGGAAATAACAGCATTAATTGTGTATTAGGGAATAACATTCCAAAAGCCAGTAAAACCCCAAAAACGGCACCTGATGCACCCAGGGTTGGAATGTTAAGTTTTAGTTGGTAAACCTGATTAACATAGTCAATAGCCTGGTTTATATAGGCTGTATTTTTCGGGTGGGTACTAAATTCTGAAATAAAATCTGCCAATTGTGTTTTTACTTCAGGAAAATTATGGTTTATAAACGAGAGGAATAAATCAGGTGAAGGGGTGTTAGTAAAGGCAGTAATATCAGAATGAAGATGTTGCAGGCTTAAATAATTAATGAAACTATAAAATGCTGCTGCTCCGATTCCGGTAACAAAGTAAAATATCAAAAACCGTTTTGGTCCCCAAACAATTTCGAGCATGCGGCCAAAAATAACCAGGGCAAACATATTAAAAAAGATATGCGCCACACCGCCGTGCATAAACATGTAGGTTACAAACTGAAAAGGTTTAAAATCGGGTGATCCAATATTGTGTAACGCCAGTAATCCTGTTAAATCAATACCCAATTTAGGAGATATATAATCAAATAAAAAAACAATGATATTAATAATCAACAGGTTTTTAATTACAGGAGGCAGATTGCCAAAAATGGGTGCTCGGTACGATTGCATAAGTATTTATTTTGTACTGTTTCTTTTAATCAATTTAATATTTTAATCTGATAACCAGGTTATTTAAATTTCTTTTCCAATTCATCCATTCCAATAATGGTAATAATTGTTTTTCCGTCAGGAGTTAAGTTTGGCATTTGTGATGCAAAAAGTTTGTCGTTTATATGTGCCATTTCCTCCTGTGTTAACATTTTGCCGTAAGGGATGGACAAAAACTTTGCCAACGATTCTACTAAATTTTCTCTTACTGCCTGCACAAATTCCTTTTCGTTATTTTTTATATGGTCAACAATCTGAATGACCCATTCGTTCACATCCTTATCGGGAAATTCAGCAGGAACACAATTGAGTACAAAAGTATTTTTTCCGAAAGGTTCTGCCTCAAAGCCCAGACGGTTTATTTCAGGTATAATACTTTTAAATAATTCAGCCTCAATGTTGCCCAATTCAATTTTTTGAGGATACAACAACTTTTGTCCTATGCCGCTTTGAGCACCGAGTTTATAAATGTATTCATCGTAAATAATCCGCTGATGTGCTCTTTTCTGATCAATTACTATTAAACCTGACTTTACGACAGTAATAATAAATTTACCTTTTACCTGGAAAAACCGGCTGGTTTCATTGGTTGGTTCATGATTCAGTAGGGGTTGTATATCTTGTTCCCTTTCGTGCTCCGCTTCATGGCTGTCTTCTGATTCATCTTCAGTTTGGGTTAACGAATCAAATTGGGGT
>JBJKSB010000033.1:0-19157 GCA_046704385.1 Bacteroidales bacterium
TGAATACCTGGAAAACTTTTTTAGCCAGACAACTGACTTTCAAAAAAAAAAGGTTTTAATAACCGCAGGCCCGACCTATGAAAAGATCGATCCGGTAAGATTTATCGGCAATTATTCATCAGGTAAAATGGGCTTTGCCCTGGCAGAAGTACTCGCAAAAAGAGGAGCCTATGTTATTCTGGTAACCGGCCCAACCTCAATAGTTGAAAATCACCCCAATATTACACGCATAGATGTTACCTCGGCGGAAGAAATGTATAATGTATGCATAAATCAATTTCCGCACAGCGACATTGCTATTATGTCAGCAGCTGTGGCTGATTATACTCCGAAAGTAACTCTTTCGCAAAAGCAAAAAAAGAACGATACCGGGTTAACCATTGAATTGAAACCCACCAGGGATATTGCATACGAACTGGGAAAAATAAAAAAGAAATCACAAAAACTTATAGGATTTGCACTTGAAACTGAGAATGAAACTGAAAATGCTGTAAACAAACTTGAAAAGAAAAACCTTGATTTTATAGTAATAAATTCGCTAAATGATCCGGGTGCAGGTTTTCAGCACGATACAAATAAAATAACCATTATTACAAGAAAGGGCGAAAAAATTCCGTTTGAACTAAATACTAAATCGGAAGTTGCTAAATTTATTGTTAATCATTTAGCAAAATTGATTTAATAACTTATAAATTATCAACTAGTTACAATGTTTTCAAAATATAAGATACTGGCTGTTTCGTTATTCTTAATTGTTAGCAATTTTTTACCTGCACAGGAACTTAATTGCCAGATTTCGGTAATCTCAAGCCAGATTCAGGGATCGAATAAAAGCGTTTTCGAAACCTTACAAAAAGACCTATATGAGTTTTTAAACACCAGAAACTGGACAAATAATGTTTTCAGCACCGAGGAAAGGATTGAATGCAACTTTTTATTGACACTGTCAAAGCAGATTTCGGTTGACGAGTTCGAAGGAAGTTTACAAGTAACTTCAAGCCGTCCGGTGTACAATTCAGGTTACTCAAGTCCAATACTTAATTTAAAAGACGACAATGTAAGATTCAAATTTGCCGAAGGAGAAACCCTGGAATTTAATGACGCAACCCATAACGACCTGACCTCTCTTTTTGCTTATTATGTATATATAATTTTAGGATTCGATTATGATACGTTTTCACCAATGGGCGGCACCCAATATTTTGAAGAAGCTGAAAAAATTGTGAGCACTGCCCAAAGTTCTGCATATAAAGGTTGGAAATCGTTTGAGAGCAGGAAAAACAGGTACTGGCTTACCGAAAACCTGTTAAATAAAGTTTATGCACCCATCCGTCAATATGAGTATACCTACCACCGTAAAGGGTTAGATATTATGAGCACTAAAGTAGCTGAAGGACGAACTGCCATCGCAACAGGCATAAACGATCTTTTACAGGTTCAAAGGCAAAAGTCAAATTCATTCCTGATGCAAATATTTTTTGATGCAAAACGCGACGAAATAATCAAGATACTTAAAGAATCGCCCAGCAGCGAAGCCATGCGTGCCATTAATGTATTAAAAGAAGTTGACCCCGCCAATGCCTCTAAATATCAGGATATCATAAAGAAACAATAAAATTGTTAATTATTCTTTCATAACATTATTTCCCGAATAAAACAGGTAAAGTCAAATAATTTTAAATTTGTAGCTCAAAATTAAATCATTCAGTATGCTCAAGAGATTGAAAGTGCAGAATTACGCCCTTATCCAAAGCCTGGATATTGAGTTTAATGATGATTTTTCTACTTTAACGGGAGAAACCGGGGCTGGTAAATCTATTCTTTTAGGTGCACTTTCACTGGTACTTGGGGCACGAGCCGACTCTTCCACACTGAATAATAACCTTGATAAATGCGTAGTTGAAGGTCTTTTTAAAATTGACAACTATCGTTTAAAACCTTTTTTTAAAGAAAACGATCTCGACTATGAACCTGAGACAATCTTGCGACGTGAAATCAGCAATACAGGCAAATCCAGGGCTTTTATCAACGACACTCCTGTTACTCTGAATGTTTTAAAAGACCTGGCTGTTCAGTTAATTGACATTCATTCACAGCACGAAAGCCTGGAATTAAATAATAACCTTTTTCAGCTTAAAGTTATTGACTCGGTGGCTCAAAATGCCAGCCTGCTTAACGATTATAAAAACACATTTGAACAATATAAATATTACAAAGCTGAACTTGAAGAGTTGTTGGAATTGGAGCAAAAAGCGACCAAGGACCTCGACTATAACCAATTTCAATACAATCAGTTAAACGAATTAAATCTGGGAAACCTTGATCAGGAAAGCCTTGAAAAGGAACTGGAAGTTTTAGAAAATGCTGAAATAATAAAACAAAATCTTTCGGGCTGTGCCGCAATTTTATCAGGTGAGGAAATAAATGTACTCAACCAGATCAAACAGGTAAAGCAAACACTTGACCGGATTAAAGAAGTATTTCCCCAGGCAGATTCCATGCTTGAACGGATTAACAGCATTTCTATCGATTTGAAAGACATTGCCGGTGAAGCAGAATTTTCTGCTGAAAAAATCGAATTTAATCCTGAAAAAGCACTGCAAATTAAAGACACCCTGAATAATTTGTATGATGCCTATCATAAACATCAGGTTGAAACTATTGCCGATCTGATTGAACTTGAGGCAAAGTTTAAGAAATTGGTCGACCAACAGGCAAACGTTGATTTCGAAATAAAAGAAACTCAAAAGAAGTTGCAGGAAACAACAAATTACCTGGAAAAATTGGGTAAACAATTATCGCAACAGCGAAAACAGGCAACGGGATCTTTTACACAAAATATCACACACCAACTTGCCGAGTTGGGAATGCCATATGCAGTTTTTAACGTCGCTGTAGAAAGTAATTCACATTTTGGCCCCGATGGTCTGGATAAAGTGACTTTTATGTTTTCGGCAAATAAAAACCAACCCGAACAAAATATATCAAAAATTGCTTCGGGTGGTGAAATAAGCCGTTTAATGTTGAGCATAAAAGCTATTCTTTCAGAATCGATGGCACTGCCAACAATAATTTTTGATGAAATTGATACTGGTGTT
The DNA here is from genome assembly GCA_046704385.1 of Bacteroidales bacterium. GTDB lineage: Bacteria > Bacteroidota > Bacteroidia > Bacteroidales > SZUA-534 > GH45. The sequence continues at coordinate 3,099 of JBJKSB010000033.1, forward strand.
TCGGGTGAAATTGCCGATAAAATGGCAACCATAATGAAAAAAATGGCTCAAAACATGCAGGTTATCAGCATAACACATCTGCCACAAATTGCTGCCCGTGGCAAAAATCACTATAAAGTTTATAAAAAAGAAGATGATCGCACAGTTCAAACCCAGATAACATTATTAAATCAATCAGAGCGTATCGAAGAAATTGCCCGCTTGTTAAGCGGCCGCGATATTTCAAAGGAAGCCATTGAAAATGCAAAAACTCTGATCCATTCTTAATCGGCAAAGCGGTAAACTATTGAACATAAATGGCGTAAGTCTGTTATCAAAACGTATTAACTAAACAAAATAAATATGGCCTATAATTTATTAAAAGGGAAAAAAGGAATCATTTTTGGAGCGTTGAATGAAAATTCAATTGCATGGAAAGTTGCTATCAAAGCTTACGAGGAAGGTGCTGAATTTGTACTGACAAATACTCCGGTAGCATTACGTATGGGCGAATTGGATGAATTGGCCAAAGCCACCAATGCAAAAGTCATTCCGGCTGATGCAACCAGTTATGAAGATCTGGAAAAACTGGTTAAAGAGTCGATGGAACTTTTCGGTGGTAAATTCGATTTTATTCTACATTCTATTGGTATGTCACCCAACGTTCGTAAAGGGTTGTCATACGACGATCTGAATTACGGATATTTTCAGAAAACTCTTGATATTTCTGCAATTTCGTTTCATAAAGTATTACAGGTTGCACGTAAATTTGACGCTATCAATTGTTGGGGTTCTGTAGTAGCACTTTCGTATGTTGCTGCTCAACGTACCTTATATGGTTATAACGATATGGCTGATGCTAAAGCCTTGCTTGAATCAATTGCACGTAGTTTTGGCTACATTTACGGACGCGATAAAAAAGTAAGGGTAAACACCATCTCCCAATCACCTACCATGACTACAGCAGGTAGTGGTATCAGGGGTTTTGATAACCTGGTCGATTTTTCAGAACGTACTTCACCTCTTGGAAATGCGAGCGCCGAAGAATGTGCAGATTATTGTATTACATTATTTTCTGATCTTACGCGAAAAGTTACCATGCAAAACCTTTTCCACGATGGTGGTTTCTCAAGCATGGGTATGAGTTACCGCGCTATGAAACAATACAATAAAAGTTTTGAAGTGGACAGTTTTAATGATGTTGATGAAATACCAAAAGAGTGGTAAAATAAAAGTATTTTAAAGGGCTGTCCAAAAAGTATTTGATTTGGTCATTGCGAACGAAGTGAAGCAATCTATTTGAGAAGAATTGTTACTCAATATAGAGATTGCTTCGTCGTTCCTAATCGCAATGACACTTCAAATCAAATTTTAGGCAACTCCATTTTTTCTAATTTACTTTTTTAATTTTCAGTTGTTCAGCCTTAGCAAAACATTCTTTTGATTCCTCATCAAATCCAAGCTTTGATGCGGCAATTCCAAGGTTTATATATATCTGCGGATCACTTTTTTCAAGTTTAAGTGCCTTTTTACAATAATCATAAGCAGCCTGGTTATTTCCCTGGAAACCATAAGCAGTTCCTAAATCTTTTATTGCCTCAACCTTGTCGGGATTAATTTCGACTGCCTTCTTTAAAAAGACTATACTTTTATCCAGGTCATTAAAATACCGCCCATACAGTACTCCAAGCCGGTAATTTAACACGTAGCTTTCTTTATTGAATTTGTACAGGGCTTTATAATATGCAAGTTGGAGGTTTCTGTCGTTACTTTGCTGAAGCACAATGTCGGCATTATTCCAAACACTTTCGTTACCTGGCTGGCGCTTAATCACTTCAAGATAACAATCAACCGCTCCTTTAATATCCTTTTTTGAATCGTATAAAACATTACCCAGCAAAAGCCAGGCATCAACATATTCAGGATAAATTTTTAGCGACCTCCGTAAATATTTTTCTGATTGCCTGTATAAATCAGCCTGCTCTTTTTTATCGGTAACTGTTTTACCTTTTTCCCAAAGCTTACCTCCGGCTGAACAAGTGCTTTTTGCACTATTAAAGGAAGTTTTTACATCGGTGGTAAATAAAGTTAAATCGTTTTTCCAGGCCCGGTTTCGTGCAATAGTTTTTATAGGATAAAAGATAAGCACGTACAGAAAAAAAACTCCGGTAATTATTTTTGCAGTCTGTTTTCTCTCAGCTAAGGTCAGCAATGCAAACCAGGCAATTACAAGACACCAAAATACAGAAGGCATAAACACAAAACGCTCATTCATAAAGGTTCCCACATTAATTACCAGATTAGAAACCAATGCAAAACTTGCAGCAAACGCAATAATTGAAAAAGAAACGAGAGTTTTTGCCTGAAATCCCTTCACCGCCACCCATCCTAAAAAAATTATTACGAATAACATAAATAGAACCCCAATATTCGAAAAACCTACCAATCCGATATGATAGGGATAATAATCGAATGTTAAAGGATGTGGAAATATCAGTAACTTCAAATATATCAGCCAGGTATAAATTACTGTGGCATATTTTTCATTGGCTGTAGCACCCAGAAATGGATTATTCATTAATTCGGACGAAATTGCAGAATGAAAACCGCCCAACACCGCATTTCGGATTAATATAAATGAAAGCGAACAGATTATCAGTAATCCACTTATTAAAAATAATTGTTTGATTGATTTCCTGGTAAAGAAATACAGCCCTAAGGGAATAATTATAACAAATGCAATGGCATTTTCTTTCGACATTAGTCCCAGGAATAAAAACACTATACTTAACAGGAGCTGATATTTTCCTGAACCATGATAAAACCTAAGGGCTGAATAAAAGGCCAGCAAAGAAAACAACAGGCTCATAATCTCATCGCGACCTTTAATATTAGCCACTACCTCAGTATGTATCGGATGAAGCAAAAATAACAGACCGGTTAATAATGCCAATTTTTTTGCATGAATCTCCCCAAAACGTTCAGAAAAAAGGTTCAGGATTACCAGATAGATTAAAAAACCCACAAGTGCATATAATAAAATATTCACAAAATGGCTTATAAAAGGTTTGATGCCAAACAACTGGTATTCAATGGCAAAAGTTACCATTGAAAGCGGACGGTAACGTCCTCCTTCTACCAGTTTTTTTTCTTTACCGAAAAATCCTGTAAAAGAATCATTTTTTAGGATTTCAGGTATCCCTTTTAATCCTTGTTTGGTAAATTCATTTTTTGAAATAACTATAGAATCGTCCAGCGCGTAATCGTGACCCAGGGTATTTCCATAAAATAAAAAAGCTGCCAGTAGCGATACTATTAAAATTTGCAGGTTGCTAAGTTTTTCAACTAAAGCATTTAAGCTTTGCATGGCTGTTATTTTAATACATCAATAACCTCAATATCAAAAATAAGATCGGTATTTGGATCAATTTGACCAGGAACACCTTTTTCACCATAAGCCAGTTTTGAAGGCACGATTAGTTGAAATTTTGAACCTTTTCGCATCAGTTTTAGTCCTTCGTCCCAGCCTTCAATAACGGCACCAATACCAACAGGTATTTTTATGGGCTCGAATCGTTTTACCGATGAATCAAACAATTCGCCATTGGTATAATAGCCCGAATAATTGACTACAACAATATCTTCATCTTTAATTAAATCACCCGTTCCCGGTTCAAGAATGACATACTTAAGTCCTGACGGTGTTTCATGCACTTCTTTATTGCTGATATCCCATCGTTTAACCGGAGGAGGCGGCACAAGGTCAACCATTTCAATATCCATTGTGATATCGGTTTTTGGGGGTACAACATTGTTTAACCCTTCATCACCATAAGCCAGTTTATATGGAATAATTAATCTTATTTTCGAACCTTTTTTCATAAAAAACAAACCCATATCCCAACCAGGAATTACCTGGTTAATTCCTGCGGTAATCCTTACCGGATCGCCTTTTTTCCTGGACGAATCGAAAATAGTTCCGTCAGGCAGATAACATGTATAATGAACATAAGCATTATCGCCCATTTGGGTATATTCACCGGTTCCTTCCTTTACAATATAATATTTTAGATTTTTTTTCCCTTTATGAAGCTTTAAGCCTTCCACATTAAAAGGTTTTATTGGCTCACCCTTATCGACCTGCAACAAAGCAATTTCAAAAATCAGTGTTGCATATGGAGGAACCTTACCGTGACCATCTTTCCCATATGCAAGTTCGGGAGGAACTACTAATAAAATAGCTCCGCCTGGTTTTATCTTCCTTAAACCTTCGTCCCAGCCCTTTGTTACCTGACCCTGCCCCAAATAAAAATCAATGGGTCCCGTATCGGCAGATGAATCATAGATGGAATCGTTCTCGAATTTGGCATAATAATGCACCCAAAGCCTGTCGCCGTCGGTTGGGAAATCACCACTGCCCTGACGGGTTATTTTGTATTTTAATCCCGATGGGGTTGTAATCAAATCCGGATCATCCTTGTAGGTCTGGGAATAACCTAATTGCTCTCCGGCAAACCACAAAGCCAGTAAGACAATAATAATCCTTATATATTGTTGTTTCTTACTTCTCAACATCCAAAAGTTCCATTTCAAAAATCAGTGTTGAATAAGGAGGTATCGGCCCGCGCTGAACGCTGCCATAAGCCAGATACGATGGTATAATAACTTTATACTTACCACCCACTTTCATTTTACCCAGGGCTTCGTCCCAACCCTGAATTACCTGTCCGATACCATATACAAACTCAAATGGTTCTTTACGATCATACGATGAATCAAAAATTCTTCCATCAATAAAATAACCCATGTAATTTACAGTAACTTTTTTCCCGGGTTTTGGAGCCGGGCCATTGCCTTTTCTCAATTCGATTAAATACAAACCGCTCATGGTAGGTTCAATGGTAATATTGGCACGTTCAAGGTAATCTTTCAATAACATGTCTTCCTGTCGTTGGTCACTTACCCTTGCGGCGTTTCTCTCTTTTACAAAATCATCATAAGGAGTAATGTCAATTAACCTAATGTAAAAGGTAAGCTTTTCGTCCGGTTCAAAATCCCGGGGCGGATCAACCCGTTTGGTTTTAGTATAATAGTTCAATGCATTTATTTTAAAAACAGCACTATCTCCCTTGTGCATCATTATCAATGCATCTTCAATACTACCACCTTCGTGAGAGGGTTTATTAAGCTGGATACGAAAAGGAGCTGATTCCTCCAACGTTTTATTATTTTTATCCGTAAAACGCATTTGTATTGCTACCACATCCCCCACTTTTGGCAAAGCGCTGCCATCGTGCTTTTCAATAAATTTGTACTCTAACCCTTTTTCATTTACGTGGAAATCGTTATTTACACACGACAAAGCTACTACTGCAATTAGCAGCAACAATTTAAACTTTCGTGATACAAACATAATAATGTGTGATTTTTAATTTTCAAAATCGCGGGGAACAGCTTTTAACAACTCAACCTCGTAAATTACCGTAGTAAACGGCGGAATAATTCCAGTGGAACTTCCCTTTTCTCCCCACGCCAGATCGGAAGGAAGAATAACTAAAGCCTTTTCGCCTTCACGCATACGGCCAATTGCTTCGTTGAGACCTTCAATAACCTGCAATTCCGTACCATAAACAAATTCAAAAGGTTGATGGCGTTTAGTTGTTGAATCGAAAAATTTGCCATTTAAAAACCGCCCTTCATAATTTACAGTAACTAAATCACCAATTTCAACGGGTTTGCCTGTTCCCTGAACCAGTGTAATAAAGTACATCCCATTATCCATCGGTTTAACATCAATTTTTTGATCTTTAAGAAAACGCGCAAGTACGGTTTTTTCGTATTCACCAAAATCTTCAATCCATTTCAAAAAATCTTCCTTATCCTTTTGGTATTGTTCTGCAGTTCTAATCTCATCCAACCTTATTTCAACCTTTAATTTATCGCCCTTTTTTAAAAATTTGGGAAGTTTTGTCTGCAGGGTTTTGGTAAAAAAATCGTCGGCATTAATGATAAATGATGCACTATCACCTTCTGAGAGCATCAAAAAACATTCATCAATGCTGCCTTTAAAATCGGGCTTGGTAAGCTGAAAAGTACGAAGGCCTGAGAAAAAAACTGAATCTTTTAATGTAGCATATTTTATATCGGCTGTAACAAAATCGGTAGGCACAGGTGGCTTAACATCCTCACCTATTTTTTGAAGATGATAATAAATACCGGTTTTGGTTTTCGAATAATCCGGAAATCTTTTAAATAAATTGCAAGATGCTAATATAAAGATGCTTAGTATTATCAGTAATTTATTCCTCATTGGTTGTTGGCTTTTATTCGTCTGTTAATTTAAGCAATTCTACGTTATATACAATGGTAGAACGTGGTGGAATTTTTTTTTCGTCACCCAGTAAGCCATACGCAAGATGCGGAGGCATGATAAAACGTGCCGATGAACCTTCGTTTAACAATAGAATCCCCTCCTCTAAACCTGACTCAACTCCTCCCTGACCAATTTTAAATTCCTTTAAACCCAGACTATCTGACGAATAACAGGTTTTGCCGTTCATCAGGTCAATTTGATAGCGTATTTGGGCAAGCTCACCAGGCATAGCTTTTTTGCCATCTCCATTACTTAAAATTTCGTACCACAATCCACTTTTTGTCATTTTCATATTCCAGTGATGCCTTGCAATATATTTTTCAATTTCGGAATGATCCATTTTTACCAGCCCTTTATTGGCTTTAACCAAATTTTCCTGGTATAATTTTTCTTGTTTTGCTGTGTATTTTTTAGGCTTATGGTTACATGCCGAAAATATAAAAACGACTGTTATACAGATAATAATATAAATTAATGTGAATTTTCCTTTAGCCATAATCTAATCAATATACTCTTTATAAAAAGATAAAATACTTTCAAATTTTTGAACCGCCTGCTGTAACGATCCTTTAAATTCACCTCCGGCAGCATTCATATGACCTCCGCCGCTAAAATGTTCTTTTGCCACTTTGTTGGCCGGGAAATTTCCTTTCGACCGGAATGAACATTTAGTATAATTGTCCTTTTCGATAAAGATAGCCGAAAATACAACATCCCTTATTGAAAGCGGATAATTTACTACATTTTCCGTATCGCCATATTCAAAATTATAAGAATTTAAATCGTCTTTTGTCAGTACAATGTAGGCTGACTTATATTCATTTACAACCGTCAGATTTGTACTAACCGCTTTTCCCAATAAGCGTAACCGGCCTTCGGAAAAATTGTTGTACACTCTATCGGTAATTTTGTCCTTATCCACACCCAAGGTCAGTAATTTAGCCACCACTTCAAAGGTACGGGGCGAAGATGAATTATAGCTAAACGATCCAGTATCTGTCATTATCCCCATGAAAAGGCTCTCGGCCATATCGCGGGTAACCGATTCTTCTCCCGAAAGAGCATCAATAAATTCATAAATCAGCTCGGCTGTGGAGCTTGACGAAACCCGGCTGTAAATAATATCACAAATATCTTCCGGTTCAGGATGATGGTCAATCATTATTTTGGGTACAGTCATGGGAATAATTTTATCGCCCATTTCCGACAAACGGCTCCGGTGATTAAAATCGACCATTAATATTAAATCAGCCTGCTGCAGCAATTCGGCACCTTTATCCTTGTTGTTTTCGTAAACAATAACTTCATCAATTAAAGGCATCCAATTCACATTAGCCGGTAATTTGTTAGGCGTGAAAAAAGTAACTTTTTTTTGAATATTGATAAAATAATGAAAAAGAGCCATTGCTGAACCAATGGCATCACCATCGGGGTTTTTGTGGGTTACTATGGCTATATGATGTGCATCATTTATAAATGATTTTGCCTTAGAAATGAATTCATGTGTAAGCGTTTCCAAACTATTTTAATTTAAAAACAGCAAAGATAAGGCTTATTGGTAATATTTTGAAGTTGGGGGCATAAATGTAGGTGGGTTTAATTAAAATCTTAATTGAAATCACCCTTTTTGAAATGAGCAAACTGATATTTAAATAAATTATTCAATTGATAAAAAGCGAAGCCTAAAAAAACTGACAGGTAAACATAGGTTAAAATTTGAGTAGCATCGGTCAGATACTTATTTAACCACTTAAATAAGTTCGGTTCAAAATGAGTAAAAACAAAAACCCATAACAGCGATCCTAAAATGGCAACCCCGATAAAAAACCATGATCGTTTTATGTCTTTATTATAAGCCTTGTCTTTTACCTCAACAGCTTTGATCTTTCCCATAATCAGATTGGTCAACTCATCCGATGCTTTTGGCCGGTTGGCTTTATCGAGTAAATATTTCAAATTATCCGGTTTTTGTATTTCCCTATCCATCACACTATATATTTGAGTTCGTGTTTTAATTCCTGCTGTAATATTGAGTAGAACCGTTTTCGTGCCCTGAAGAGAATAACTTTGACATTATCCGTATTCAGGCCCATTATGCTTTCAATCTCTTTTAAACTTTGCTCCTCAAGGTAAAACAATTCCAGAATCAAGGCTTCACGCGGAGGCATTTTACCGAGGGCTAAATCAATAAAGTGTTTTTGCTCGTTTTCACGGATGCTTTGAATGCTTTGATTTACATCATATTCATCAACTTCCCTGATTTCTTTTGCTGCATCCATGCTAATTTTTTTTCGCCTCAATACTTTAATAGATTCATTCACCACTATTCTCATTAACCAGGTTGAGAAAGCCGCTTCAGCTCTATAGGTATGAATCTTACGAAAAGCATTAATAAATGCCTCCTGTACCGTATCTTCAGCCAGAGTCAGGTCGTGTAAAACACTAAAAGCAACAGAGAACGCCTTGTCTTTATATCGGTCCACCAGGAAGCGGAACGATTCGGTATCGCCCTCTGTTACTTTTTGTATATAAAACTGATCAGTCAAATGTTAAGCTGCTTTTTTTGCCAGCCAATAATTAGCAAATAAAATACTGGCCCCACCAAATAACAATATCATTGCAAAATAGGAAATAACTGTCGGTAAAATGTCCAATGAACTAAAAATCACTGCAAATACAAGTCCCAGGGCAATACCTATGAGAATCATACCAAATTTAAAAAATCCATTCTTATTTTCCCGTTTTTTATATATCTCAGAAATGTCGACACCTTTTTCAATTAGTGCCATTCTTTCCTTATTTCGGGCCTTAACTGTGTAATAAACAGCCAGCACAATGGCCGTAAAAACCGTTAAATTGATTAAAATACCTGTGATCATTCCAAAGATCGGAACATTATCTTCCATAGCTTTAAAGATTTTAGTTAAACATTAAATTTTTACATTATAGATATTTTAAGAATGAAGTAGGTAACAAAAAAATTGAATTATTTTCATTAGCTTGGCGGCTGAAAATTAAAAAAGAGAATTTATTTTGATTTTTAATTTTAACATGAATGATATTTAAACAATAAAAAACCTAAAAAAATCTTAACTATGGCAGGTACATACACATTTACTATCATTAAACCTGGTGCGGTAAACAATGAACATATTGGTCCAATTCTGAATATGATTAATAACAATGGTTTTCATATTGCAGCTATGAAATTATTAGAATTGCGTACCGCTCAGGCCCAAAAATTTTATGCTGTTCACCGTGAACGTCCTTTTTATAACGATTTAATCAAGTTTATGACCTCAGGACCTATTGTAGTTGCTATACTCGAAAAAGAGAATGCCGTAGAGAACTATCGCAAGTTAATTGGTAATACCGATCCGGTAAAAGCAGACGAAGGTACTATAAGAAAACTTTTTGCTCAATCGATGCAGATGAATGCAGTACATGGTTCAGACAGCGATGAGAATGCTAAAATTGAGAGCGATTTCTTTTTCTCAAATAGCGAACGATTCAGCATTTTTGAAAAACGCGATTTTTAATCAGATTTCGATATAATAAAAATGAAGGGTGCCTTTTTCAGGTACCCTTTTTAATTAACCAAATGTTCTATAAGTTGCAAAAAAAATTAAATTATTACTTGGAATAGACTTCTATTCGAATACCAATTTCATCATTAATTAAATTATCTTTCAATTCCTTAAAAACTGATTTTGAATTATAACTGACTTTCCATAAGGTTCTGTCTATGTAAAAATCCTCAGATGTTGCCGTAACTTTTCCATCGTTGACACTAACATTCGCTTTAAATGTTATCGGATGCGTAAAGCCCTTGATGGTTAAATTACCGGTAATACTTTGTGAGTAATTTTCTTCACTTATTTCATCGACCCTGGTTATTACAAACCTGGCCTCCGGAAATGAATCAACGTTAAAAAAATCGGGCGATTTCAAATGACCTACCAGTTTTTTGTTCATCCCTTCATTTTGAATATCTTCGTCAACAATGGAATTCATATCAATAATAAAATCACCACCAACCAATTTTCCGTCTTTAACCAAATAATTACCCTCTTTAATTTTGATAGTCCCATTATGACTGCCACCAGGCTTGGAACCTTCCCAGTAAATTTTTGATAATTTAGGACAAGCCTGTACACTGTCTCCGTCCATTTCAGCAACCATACCCGAAACACTTTTGGCATTTGATTGAGTGGCGGTTTTTTTCCCTGTCTGATTACAGGCAACTGCTGATACAAATAGTACAGCAATAAAAATTTTGGATACTTTTTTCATCATGTTAAAATTTAAAACGCTTTAATCTCGTCTTACAACCTGTTATAAATTTTAAATGTAAGCGTTACAACCATAAACCACGAATTCATAAAATTGTTTATTCAGCAATAAAAAACCTTAACCTAGCAACAATTTAGCCTGGTAACCTTTTAACCCAATAACTGATACTATTTCAACATAATATCATCAATAACTTTTTCGGGAGAACCCGAATTCAACTGTTCAAGCAGCATGCTTTTTAAATGCAATAGTTCGTTACGAACTACCGATGAATTTAAAACCACATAAAGTATACGATCCTTGATGTATATTTCACGTGTTGCCCGGGCAATTGTTTTTCCTACATGTTTTTCCCAGGAGCTAATCAGACTGACTTCCCTGAGCTTCTGTTTCATTTTTAAAGCATCAAGGTATTCGCTTATAATCTCCTTTAAGGGTTGGGCATTAGATTTTTTCATGAATAGGAGTCAGTTTGGCATGGTCAACATTAAAATGAAAATACTCCCCGTTAATTTGTTGCAGCACTTTATTTATTCTTTCGGGATTAGTATCAGTAATAAATATTTGCCCGAAACTGTTTTCAGCTACAAGTTTAATTATTTGTTCCGCCCGATCGTGATCAAGCTTATCAAAAATATCGTCGAGTAATAAAATAGGTTTAAATCCACATAACTTATGAATGTATTCAAATTGAGCCAATTTCATTGCCACCAGATATGATTTTTGCTGACCCTGTGATCCCAGCTTCCGAATAGGATAATCGCCCAGTAAGAGTTCCAGGTCGTCTTTATGAATACCTACGGTTGTATATCGGGCCGCTTTATCATTATTCAGGTTTTTATTCAGAAGATTTTCAAAGTCATTCTCGTGCAATTGTGAGTTATATCGGAGCGAAACCGGCTCTTTACCTTGAGATATATGCGAAAAATATTGTTGAAAAACCGGGATTAAATCATCAATAAACTTTTCCCTTTTGTTATAAATCCTTGTTCCGGCCTCTGAAAGTTGCAAATTATATAATTCAATTACATCCTTATCAAAATTGCCGGAACTTGTATATTGCTTTAACATGTAATTTCGCTGCAACAATGTTCGGTTATAGTTTTGTAAATCAAACAAATATTCCCGGTCAAACTGTGAAATTATTCCATCGACAAACTTACGGCGCTCCTCGCTCCCACCCAAAATCAGGTTAATATCATAGGGCGAAATCATTACCAGCGGAATCAAGCCAATGTGATCGGCAAATTTTTCATACTCCTTTTTATTGCGTTTGAATTTTTTCTTCCGGCCGGCTTCAAAACCACAATAGATATTCTCAATACTGTCATCAAACTTATAAAACCCATTAATCAGAAACATTTTATCGCCATGGCGGATATTTAATGAATCAATATTTGTAAAAAAACTCTTACAAAACGATAAATAATAAATGGCATCCAAAATATTGGTTTTACCCACTCCATTATTACCTGTAAAACAATTTATTTTTGAACTGAAATCTACCTCGACTTCGGCATAATTCTTAAAATTTACTAATGACAAGTGTTGAATAAACATGGGGTAAAGATAAATAAAATGACATTCATGAAAAATAATGGCCATCATGAAAATTGCCATAATTAAAGAGTCCCCCGGAGGGCTCCTGAGGGACTCAAAGTGCTTCCTAAAATTACCTGCATTATTTAACCACGAAACTATTAAGATAAACGTTTTTAAGCTTCAAGACACCAAACTTAAGGCAAAACAACTAACTCTTTGTAGGTGTATTATATGCACCATATAAGCTTAAAACAGGAAGCACAAAGCTCTTCACTTTTATTTAACTTATGAGAAAAATCATTACCCGTCAGTCTCATTTAGTGGTTGAATGCAATGTAAAATTACATCAACCCGTGAAAAGAATTTTAGCTTTTTAGAGTTCGTCAGGTTCTGGTTAGAATTCGATTATTTATTGGGGATTTTAATATCTGAATTTTACATAAAAATCAAATTAATTATGCTTTTCAAAAAATTCGAACAAGCTTTGTTTTTTACGCTGACTTACCGGCACAATACTTTTATCAGAAAGCACCACAGAACCACCGTCTTTTTTATCAAACCGTAAAACATAATTCAGGTTGATTAAATGCGACTGATGTACACGGAAAAAATCATTATCTTTTAATAACTCCTCATAATCTTTAAGTCCTTTCGAAACAAGTATCTTTTCACCATTGGCAAGATAAAATGTGGAGTAATTATTGTCAGCTTCACACCTGATTATATCATCAACCTGCACCAGGTGTATACTTTCGCTCGTTTTTAATACTATTTTCTGAAGTTTTGGTTTTAAACCTGATATGTTTTCAAAAAAAGCATCCCATCTTTTAGCCTGGTCGTTCAATTGGCCCTCAGCCTTAACCCGGTTTACCGCTTCAATTAACTCCTGTGTACTTATAGGTTTTAATATAAAGTCGAAAGCACTGAATTTAATTGCCTTGATGGCATATTTCTGATGGGCGGTAATAAAAATAACTTTGAAATTTACTTTTTTGAGCGTGCTAAGAACATCAAAACCACTGCCATCAGTTAAATCAACATCCAAAAATACCAGTTGCGGGTTAATACTACCAATTAATTCAACAGCCTCCTTTACTGTACCAGCCTGTCCTGTTATATTTACATCATGAAAATTCTCTGTTAGGATACTTTCTATAATTTCGCGAGCCATCGGCTCATCGTCAACAATAATTACATCCATGGTCAAAATTATCAGGTAAATCTGTTACGAATATAGCCAAACTGTATAAAATTATTACATTCTTCAGGATTTTTACTTCATAAAATATCAAAATTACCATTAATATTAATTTCCAAACTCCCGATAACTTGTTAACATTCAATAGTATTAATTTACTAAATCGATTGTCGTTAATATTGCTATACTATGGTGAACAATTTTCATAGAATATTTCCATAAATGATAAAAAGGATTATTTTTGCGAAGAATTTTCCAAAACATATTAAAATTATGTCAAAAAAGAATACTACAGAACAAAACCACAATTTTGAAGGCTTTGAAGGTGCATTGACTAAAAGTGAACAGTTTATTGAAGATAATCAGAAAACTCTGACGTATGTGGCACTTGGAGCATTGATTATAGTTTCACTTTACCTGTCGATCCAAAAATTTTATATTGAACCACAAAATAAGGAAGCACAGAATAATATGTTCGTTGCTGAGCAATATTTTCAAAGAGATTCGTTTAACCTGGCTTTAAATGGTGACGGAAACTATTTTGGATTTACGGACATAATAAATGAATACAAATTCACAAAATCAGCTAATCTGGCTAAATATTATGCCGGTATTTGTAATCTGCATTTAGGCGAGTATGAAGATGCCATTTCATATCTTAAAAAATTTAAATCGAGCGATTTAATGGTAGGTTCTGTTGCCAACGGTGCTATTGGTGATGCTTATCTGGAGTTAGGCAATCCCGATAAGGCTCTTACCTATTATAAAAAAGCAGCTTTGGATAAAACCAATGATTTTTCATCACCCATTTATTTGAATAAAGCTGCACAGGTTTATGAAAGCAAAGGTGATTTTAAAGAAGCTTTAGCGCTTTATGAAAAAATTAAAACCGATTATCCAAAATCGCAGGAAGGTCGTAACATCGACAAATTTATAGCCCGCGCGAAAATTCAATTGGAAAATTAAACCCCGGTTTCAAAATATTGTAAAAGTATCATTAACTTAGTTTTTGATACTTTTTTTTTATGTCTTTTGAAAATTATTAAGAATCACGGGTATGAAACCCCAAAGCAAGCTTTGGAAACTATTCCGCAGCAGAGCTACGGAGTATTATGCTCTCCGCTAAAGGCGGGATTGTTCAACTAACAAATTTAAATGCACTTCGTTTTTGAAATTTGAGTTTCACGAATAAATACATCAATATAAAATGGCCACATCACTTAAGAATTTATCCGATTATGATATAACCAGCGTTGCCGATGCCGGCAACATGAAATTTGGGATAGTAGTTGCCGAATGGAACACCGAAATCACAGAAGCACTGTATAATGGTGCCTATGATACATTAATTAAACATGGCGCAAACCCTGAAAATATAATAAAAAAATACGTCCCGGGAACATTTGAACTTACCTTAGGGGCCCAGCTAATTGCTGAAAATACCGATGTTGATGCAGTTATTGTACTGGGATGCGTTATACAAGGCGAAACCCGTCATTTTGATTTTATTTGCCAGGGAGTAAGCTACGGAATTACTGAATTAAATATTAAACTTGGAATCCCTGTAATTTTTGGTGTGCTAACAACCGACAACCAGCAACAGGCTTTAGACCGCGCCGGAGGCAAACATGGAAACAAAGGCGATGAGGCAGCTGTAACTGCCATCAAAATGGTTAGTTTAAAACAAAGTTTTGGCAGTTTATAGTAAGAAGATTTCCCTGACCTTAATAATTAAACGAACTACCATAAATTCTACAGCATACCCAATCATTCACATGATGAAATACATTAAGCTCCTCATTAGATAAAGGACTTTTTAACCACTTCATGGTTTCATAAAACATGTGATATTCTCAAATACTAATCACAACGTTTTACAGATAAATTAGCACCTAAAAAAGGCTGTCCCAAAATTTGGAACAGCCCTCTTCATTTGCTATGTACCTACTCTTAATTCAGAACTAACTTATTTACATAAGTCAAATGATCATTAAGAATTTTAATGAAATAAATTCCTTGTTTATTTCCTGATAAATCGATTTGAGTCTCTGTTTTCGTCAATGTTTCATGATGAATTATACGACCTTCAATATCCATAATTATCAGCTGTGAACCTGTTAGTTCACGGTTAAGTTTCAATGTTGCCTTACCATTGGTCGGGTTAGGATACAATTCAGCAATCACAGACTTTGAATCCTGAATTCCAATAACCTTTTTCAATACCACAACAACATTAACATCCTCATCAGTAACAGTTACTGTTCCCTGTAAATCCTGATATTCAGGTGATTTTGAAACCGTATAGGCAGCATCAGTTACCGGTTCAACAGAGTCAAATAATGCAACACCATTTGCATCTGATGTAAGGCTGGTTCCGTTAAACTCAATAGTTGCCCCTTCCACTGTCTGGTCATTTTCATCCTTCACAGTGAAAATAATCGTATAGGTTGGTAACATGATATCAGCCTTTGAACGTGCCGTAAATTGCATCAATGAATTATACTGACCCACTATACCTATAACGGTTGCAGGAACAGTTGGTACTTTTTCACCGATATAATCAGCTTCAGCAAACTGGGTGCGATAAGAGAATTTGGTATTATCAGCACCGGTTACATCATAATTTTTACCGGAAACAAAAATACCTGTAGAATCATATTGATTAGGATCGGCA
>JBJKSB010000034.1:0-12176 GCA_046704385.1 Bacteroidales bacterium
AACTATGGGATAACCTATGTCTGACTGCCTTTAAACCCATTATCTCAATTGTTGTAATTTCTATTTCTGCTTCAGTATTCATGCCGTTTTGATACAGCTCCGCCTCCTCAGTCACATAATGTAATTGCTTATTAAACATAATCTCAAATATAATTTTTTTATCTTTAATTGCTAGCTTAAAGTTCATTTTTCTTTGTAATTTTTATTCCACTTCAACTATTACGCCTAACTGAAACGATATCATTAGGCAATTTGTAAATTTAAGTTATTAATACGCTAAACACTATATTTTTAATCCTTCAATAGGACTCTTTATCCGTTGTAAATGTGCATTGCTTATGTGCGTGTATATCTCGGTGGTTTTGCTGGACGAGTGTCCCAGTAATCCCTGTATGTACCGTAAATCGGTTCCCGATTCCAACAAATGTGTGGCAAATGAATGTCGGAGGGTGTGTACACCTCCCACAAGGCTTTTATTCGTTTTTACAATAGCTTCTTTTAGTATCTGACGGATACTTCCCTCGGAATAGCGACCGCCAAACTGACCTTCAAATAAATACTCTTTGGGTTGATATTTTATAATATAGGTCCTCAGCAACTTTAAGGTTGTGTCGGCAAGTAAGGTATAACGGTCTTTTTTCCCTTTGCCTTGTACTATTCTTATTTGCATCCGGTCCTGGTTTATATCAGAAACCTTGAGCCGTGTTGCTTCACCAACTCTTAAACCTGAACTGTAGATGACGGCTAATATAGTCTTGTGTTTTAAATTGCTTACTTTACTCAAAATTAATCCTATATCTTCCCGGCTCCATACCATGGGCCTTGTACGCTCACGTTTGGGCCGCACCAGGAATTCTTCATCCAGTTTTACCCGTAAAATTTTCTCATAATATAACCTGATGGCACTGATACTCTGATTGATGGTCTTCGAATTAAAATTCCTGTCTTCAATCATCGTTTCATGATAAAGATTTATATGCTCAGTTGAAAAATTATTGATAGCCAAAATATTGGTTTTGTGATATGAATTTATATACCTCAACAAATAAAAATGATAGGTTACAATGGTATTATCGCTGTAATTTTTCCTGTACAGATATCTTAAATACTCTGCAGGACAAGGTTTGTAGCTGCCTCCTTTATAGTAGGATTGCTCAAGCAGCATTTGCCTGATCTCAGAATCAGTAATAATAAGTTCATGATGTAATTTTACTTTTAGACGATGAGCAATTTTCTGCAATAACAGCTTTAATTCCCTTGGCCCGGCCTTAAAATAAAATACGCCGGTTTTGTCGCCCCACTGCAACAGTTTTACGGTTTGTAACACTTCCGTGATAAGAGAATTTGCCTGATATTTTATAATAATGTAGGCTATATTCCTTACGTGATAAGGCACCAAAAGAACCTCCCCAATTTTATTGATGTGTCTTAATGGATTTCTGAAATAAACATCGCGGTTAATTTCAACCGTTTCGGCATTAATCTTAGGAAAAGCCGTTAAGTAATGATCATTAACCATTGCCAGGTCGCTGAATAAATCATGGAAAAGCGCGATATTCCTTTCCGAGAAGTTGGTACAAAAATTTCCAAACCGGATATCAAATGCAATCCAATCGTTTTGCCTTATTCGCTCGTCTATAAGTTCATTATATTTGTAAATCAGCACAATGACATCCTTTCCCGTTTCCGGATGCCGGCGTTTGTTCAAATAAATAACAGGTTTTGCTTCCATGGTAAATTATGTTTAAAATTTGGTAATAATAGATGAAATAATGTAAATTAGCTGTGCACCAATCGTATATAGCCGTATATAAACGTATAAAGAACCAGAATAAGAAATTACAATCAAGATAGAAGAATCAAGTAATAAGTAACCAAAAAGAAACCATTGACCGATACCAGTGACCAGTAACTTTAACCATAAATCACATAGCCAATGAAACCAGAAGCACGTTATTGCCTGTATTGTCAGGAAGAAATTAAAGGACGCAGCGACAAATTATTCTGCGACCCACAATGCAAAAGTGCATTTCATAATACCAAACCAAATTCAAATGAGGCTATGATGCGCAATCTAAATAAACAACTCCGCCTTAACCGTGGAGCTTTGCGCAAGGCCTGTCCAATGGGAAAAGCCACTGTCCGTAAAGAATTTCTAAAAACAATGGGCATGGATTTTCGCTACATTACCCATACCTGGAAAGGCAAGGGTGGGCAAATCTACCTTTTTTGCTATGATTACGGATATGCCCCTGTGCAAGATCCCGAGAAAGTGCTTATCATTCAACAACAAGATTATATGACCTTTCCTGAAATGCCTGATCTGTTAAGTAATGATGGGAATCTTTAATTTCCTGGTAGTGGAATACACTTCAGTTAAATCTATAAGGGACAAGTGAAAACATGCAACCAATAATTTTTACATTTTAATTTAAATTATCAGCAAAAAAACAGATAAAATTCTCCTACAATAATATTTTATCATAAGAAAATCAATTAGGAAAATTCCTTGAACTACTGAGCATATATTATGTAAAAAACAGCACGATTTAACCTGTCGCTTTTAAATTTAACCATTTGGTCAAACTTTTTAGTTAAATTATTTGGCCGATAATTTTATTTGCTTTTTCTTTGCATTAACCATTTGGTTAAATTATTAAGTTAAACTGTTTGATTAACTATGACAGACAAAGAAAAACAAACCGAAGAAAAAATAGCCGAAGCAGCACGCGAAGTCTTCGTCGAAAAAGGAATGGATGGTGCACGGATGCAGGAAATTGCTGACCGTGCCGGAATCAACAAAAGTTTATTACACTATTATTTCAGGTCGAAAGAGAAGCTTTTTGCCTTTATTTTTTCAAAACTAATTGGTCGAATTGGTGGTATGCTTGGAAATATCATGCAAGAAGGGGTTAGCATTGAAGATAAATTAAAAGAGTTCGTTGATACCTATATTGAAATTCTATTAAAGAACCCGTTCCTGCCAAATTTTATTTTCAATGAAATTACCCGGAATCCCGATATGCTACTGGAAAAATTTATAGAGGCAAGAATTGAACCTAAAAAATTCTTTGACCCACTGCAAAACCAACTTAAAAAAGAGGGCTATACCATTCAGGCCCACGATTTTGTAATTAACTGCCTTTCGTTGGTGATATTCCCAATAGCCGCACGCCCCATAGTTGAACGCGCTTTATTCGATGGAAACAAAAAGGCTTATAAAGAATATATTTTAACACGTAAAGAATCCATTGTAACTTTTGTTATGAATGCCCTCAAATCATACAAACTCAATTAAATGGTAAAACCCGAAAATAACAGTTATGAATTTTTTTATGAAAAATATAATTAGTACACACCAGAAACTGCTTAGCTCAATGCCAAAGGCAATAAACAGAGTAGTACACGGAACCATGAATAGGATTTTCAGGATTATAAAAATCGCATTGATATTATTGCTACTGACTTTAAACCATACGGGATTTTCACAGGATATAATTACCCTGAAAATGTGTCACGACAGTACTTCAATGAAGTTCCCGCTTGCCAATCAGAAAGATAAACTCCTGCAAATTTCCGATCTGCAAAAACAAAATCTTCAATCGAAATACTTTCCAACTTTGAATTTTGTGGCCAAGGCTACTTACCAATCGGAAGTTGTTGAAATTACGGTGAATTTTCCGGGAGCCAATTTTCCTGTGATGCCTAAGGAACAATATTCAGCCAACATCGAAATTAGTCAGTTAATTTACGATGGTGGTAATATTAAAGCAGCTAAAGAGGTTCAGGATAAAAATGCCCTGGTAAATGTCCAAAAAGTTGAAGTTGACCTTTATAAATTGCTGGAGCAAATCAACGAGTTGTATTTCAAATCCCTGCTGGTTCAGGAAAACCTCGGAATTTTACAGTTGACCCATGAAACTATTTTGGAACAACGAAAAATCCTCATCGCATCGGTAAACCAGGGACTGGTTCTAGAATCGGAGCTTGATAATCTTAATGCTGAGATACTAAAACTTGAACAACAGATTATTGAACTTCAATCGGCAAAATCACAACTCATTAAAGCCCTGAGCATTCTTACTTGTATGGACATTCAGGAAAATACCGAATTGGTTGTTCCGTCAGTTAATCCGGTTGGCAATGATCAAAACCTACGACCTGAGATACAATTGTTTGCCAATCAATCTGATTTACTCGATGCCTCGATAAACCTCACCCAGAAAAAACGGATGCCTACCCTGGGAGCTTTTGTTAATGCCGAATATGGCAAACCCGGGTACAATTTCTTCAAGGACGAAACCCACGGCTTCTATATGGTTGGGGCACAATTTCAGTGGAATATCTGGGACTGGAAACAAACCAATCGCGAAAAGCAGCAACTATCGGTACAAAAACAAATTATTGAAGATAATAAAGAAGCCTTCGACAAAAATCTTGATGTTTCATTAAGCGAAGCGGCCATCCGTCAGCAAAAACTCGAACAACTTATCGCTAAGGACAAAGATATTATTGAACTCCAGACGCGCATCAGCAAAAGATCAGCTGAACAGATGAAGAACGGGACCAAAACTTCGGCCGATTATTTACGTGATTTAAATGCTGAGAAACAAGCACGCATCAACATGGAATCGCGACAAATTCAGTTGTTGCAGGCAAAAATTGATCAGCAAACCTTGCTGGGACAACCAATTAATTAAATTAACAATAAATGAATCGTATAATTTCCAATTATAAATCCTTAAAAATGATACAAATGAAATACTCAATAATATTTTTGGCTTTGCTGGCCATAGTAAGCTGCAAAAACAATGAGAGCCAGGCTGATGCCTATGGAAATTTTGAGGTTGACGAAACGCTGGTATCATCAGAAATGAACGGCAAAATTCTTTGGCTAAACGTTGAGGAAGGTACGGTGATTGAAAAAAACACCACCGTAGGTTTGATCGACACCATTATGCCAGCCCTGCAACTGGTTGAAATTGGTGCGCAAAAACAAAAGGTATTGGCCAATATGCAAAGCATACAGGCACAGGTTGATGTACTGAATCAACAAAAAGCTAACCTAAACATCGATTTCGAGCGAATCAAAAACCTTGTTGAAACCAATTCAGCCACTCAGAAACAGCTGGATGATGCAAGCGGTGCGTTAAAGGTAATCGACAAACAGATTGAAGCCAACGAAATCCAAAAGGCAGCCATATCAAAAGAATTAAAGGTAATTGATGCAAAAAAAATATTGATTGACGAACAAATTCAAAAATGCAATATTCAAAATCCAATTCGCGGTACCGTATTGGAGAAATATGCCGAACCCGGTGAAATTACCGCTGCCGGCAAACCTTTATATAAAATTGCAGATACCGAAAATATCATTCTTCGTGCCTATGTTTCGGGCGGCCAAATGCATAAAGTAGTGAAAGGAAACAAATGCAAAGTACTTATTGACAAAGGGAAAAAGGATTATAAAGAATATGAAGGAACAATTACGTGGATATCAAGCAAAGCGGAGTTCACTCCAAAAATTATCCAAACCAAAGAGGAACGGGTAAATATGGTGTATGCCGTTAAAATTGTGGTGAAAAATGACGGGGCTATAAATATCGGCATGCCGGGGGAGGTGGTTTTTGAGTAGGCAGTCTTCAGTAAGCAGTCTTCAGCTTACAGTGGGCAGAAGTAAACTTAAAAGATATTGATTAAAATTTAAGTTGGAAGAATTAATATAGATAGAACACAACTATTAAAATAATAACATGGGATTTAGAGACTTACTTGCTTATCAGAAGGCGTATAAATTGGCTCTAACAATTTTTGAAATTACACAGAATTTTCCGATTGAGGAGAAATACTCATTGACTGATCAAATAAGAAGATCGTCAAGATCAGTATGTACAAATATTGGTGAAGGGTATCGAAAAAGAAAGTATCCCAAGCATTTTGTCAGCAAAATGAGTGATTCGGATGGTGAAAATACTGAAACCCAAATTTGGTTAGATTTTTCTTTATCATTTAAATATATAAGCAAAGAAAAGTACAAGGAATTATTAGCTGAATCAGAGGAGGTTGGAAAATTATTAAACTATATGATGAATAATCCCGATAAATTTCAGTAGGCAGATACCAGTCGGCAGTCAGCAGTCCACAGTCGGCAACAATTACATATAAACGATTGAAGACTGAAGACTGAGAACTGAAGACTGAGAACTGAAGACTGAAACATGGAACTACTAAACTTCAACATATTTCGTAATGCGATGAAATTTTCAGAGGCAATTTTTCCGAATAAACAGATTGTGTTTGATGCTGAAATAAAAGCGGGCGAAAACGTATTGCTTTATGGAGATGTTACCAGCAAACTGATAAAGGAGACTTTAAAAGCCATTGGAAAACAGGGAAAACTTTATGTAATCGGCCGCAACCAGGGAGTTTTAAAATTCCGGCAATTTACCAGGCCAAAATATGCTGAACGAATGATGGTTAATCCTTTTTTTGAAGATATTCCTGAGAATTGTCTGAACCTGATCCTGATAGTAAATGCCATAATTAATATCGACATTATACCCTCTTTGGCTATCCATGCCCAAAAAGCACTAAAAGAAGGTGGCCGGATTTCCATTATTGACGATCAAACCCCGTGGGACGACCTGATAAAACTTGGACAAAAATTCAATTGGCTGCAACTGGTTGAAGGCAAAAGAATTCTCACTTTTAATAAAAAGTAATGTTATTAATAGATTGAAAATGATACATGTAAATTCCATATCGAAAAGTTATAACGAAACCCTGGCACTGGACAATGTAAGCCTACAGGTAAACGAAAATGAGCTTTTCGGTCTGATTGGTCCCGATGGGGCAGGTAAAACCACTTTGTTCAGGATTTTGACCACCCTGCTCCTTGCCAATTCCGGAACCGCTACCATGAATGGTTTTGATGTGGTTACCCATTATAAATCAATCCGCAATATGATTGGATACATGCCAGGCCGGTTTAGTCTTTACCAGGATTTGAGTGTGGAAGAAAACCTGAATTTTTTTGCGTCAGTATTCGATACAACTATTGAAGAAAACTACGACCTGGTTGCCGATATCTACAAACAGATTGAACCGTTTAAAAAACGACTGGCAGGCCGATTATCGGGCGGAATGAAGCAAAAACTGGCTCTTTCGTGTGCCTTAATCCATAAACCCAAAATTCTGATCCTGGATGAACCCACCACGGGAGTAGATGCCGTCTCGCGAATGGAATTCTGGCAAATGCTAAAACGTCTGCAATCAAAAGGAATCACCATACTGGTATCAACTCCCTATATGGACGAGGCCGGTTTATGCGACCGGATTGCATTAATCCAGAAAGGTAAAATTTTATCCATCGATACTCCGGAAAATACCACTGCCAGCTTTCCTAAAAAACTACTGGCCATAAATGCCGATAACAAATACAGGCTTATCCAGGATTTGAGAAACTACGGCAACGCAGGCACGGTTTATCCCTTTGGTGAATTTGTGCACTTTACGGCTCAAAATAACGTTCCTGATGCCGGAGACATTTCACAATACCTTGAGAGCAAAGGCAATAAAAACATTACTGTAAACGAAATCCAGGCTAACATTGAGGATTGCTTTATGGAGTTAATGAATAGTAATCATGCAAAAACAAGTTGAAATAAGCGTAAAAAACATGGTGAAAAAGTTTGGCAGTTTTGTGGCCAACGATAACCTCAACTTTGAAGTTTATAAAGGTGAGATATTCGGTTTTTTAGGTGCCAACGGGGCCGGAAAAACAACTGCCATGCGTATTTTATGCGGACTATCACATCCTACTTCTGGTGAAATGACCGTTGCCGGATTCGACGTTTACAGGGAAACGGAAAAAATTAAGAAAAACATTGGCTACATGAGCCAGAAATTTTCGTTGTACGAGGATCTCTCGGTGGAAGAAAACATTGAACTTTACGGAGGCTTTTATGGCATGAGTCGCAAACAAATAAAACAGCGTACCACCGAATTACTGGAAAAATTAAAGATGGAACATGCCCGTAAAACCCTGATTGGAGATTTACCCCTGGGCTGGAAGCAAAAACTGGCGTTTTCGGTGGCTATTTTTCATAAACCACGCATCGTTTTCCTGGATGAGCCTACCGGCGGAGTCGATCCGATTACCCGACGACAATTTTGGGACTTAATTTATGAAGCTTCGAACAGTGGCATTACCGTATTTGTCACCACACACTACATGGACGAGGCTGAGTACTGCGACCGTGTCACCATTATGGTGGATGGCAGGATTGATGCGTTGGACACACCCGGTAAACTAAAAGAAAAATATAAGGCAAAAGATATGAATGAAGTGTTTATTAAGGTAGCACGACCTGATTTCTTTCAGTAGTTCTCAGTCGGCAGCTTCTCAGTCGGCAGTACACAGTCAGCAGTGGGCAGAAGTAAGCTGAAAATATATTAACTAAGAATTGAAGACAGGAAACAAAAAAAGAATCTAATTTTTAAAATAATAGCTATGGGATTTAGAGATTTACTTGCATATCAGAAGGCTTATAAACTGGCTCTAACAATTTTTGAAATCACCCAGAATTTTCCGATTGAGGAGAAATATAAGGAATTATTAGCTGAATCAGAGGAGGTTGGAAAATTATTAAACTATATGATGAATAATCCCGATAAATTTCAGTAGGCAGATACCAGTCGGCAGTCAGCAGTCCAAGGTAGGCAACGATTACATATTAACGACTGAAGACTGAGAACTGAAGACTGAGAACTGAGGACTCGTAGACTAAAAAAAAATGAACTATGAATAAATTTCTAAACTTCGTAAAAAAAGAATTCTTCCATATTTTCCGCGATTTCAGGACCCTGATCATCATATTTGGGATTCCCATTGCTGAGATATTGATATTTGGATTCGCTATTAATACCGATTTAAAGGATGCACAGATTGCCATCCTTGATAAATCAAAAGATAACACCACGCAGAAAATCACGCAAAGGCTGTTGTCATCAAAATATTTCAGGCTGGAAAAATTACTGGATTCTGAAAATCAGATTGAAGATGTTTTCCGTCAAGGCAAAGTGAAAGAAGTCATTGTGTTTGAACCCAATTTTGGCCGTAATTTCGAAAAGGAAGGGAAAGCCTCGGTTCAAATTTTACTGGATGCCTCGGAACCCAACACTGCTAATATTTTAAATGGCTACACCACCAATATAATTAATAGTTTCGTGATGGATGAAAACAAGCTTAACCCGGCCAACATTACCATCACACCCGATGTCCGCATGTATTATAACCCCGATTTAAAAAGTGTATTTATGTTTGTGCCGGGTACCATGGCTATCATTCTGCTGCTTATTTCAGCGCTAATGACATCCATCACCATTACCCGCGAAAAGGAACTGGGTACCATGGAAGTATTATTGGGATCGCCCCTGCGACCCTTTCAGATTGTACTGGGGAAAGTGACCCCGTACTTAATTCTTTCGCTTGGTAATGTAATAACCATTTTGGTACTGGCATATTTTGTCTTTGGCCTGCCCATTGCCGGAAGTTTGACCCTTTTAATTGCTGAATGTACCCTGTTTATTTTTCTGGCCTTGTCGTTGGGCATCCTGATTTCAACAGTCAGCAAAACCATGCAGCAGGCCATGCTTATTTCCATGGTAGGATTGATGATGCCCAGCATGTTGCTGTCGGGCTTTATATTCCCGGTTGAAAACATGCCAAAAATACTATACTACGTAAGCTTTGCCATGCCGCCGAGGTGGTTTATCGATATCCTGAAAAGCATAATGATAAAAGGCAATGGCTTTGGCTACATCTGGAAAGAAACACTTATCCTGACTGGAATGACCTTTATTTTTATTGTAATGAGTGTGAGGAAGTTTAAGATACGGTTGGAGTAAACAGTCCTCAGCCTTCAGTCTACAGTCAGCAGTCAAGAAACCAGCAACAAGAGACCAGCAACCAGAAACAATAAAGAAAAAATGAAAACAATACTATTCCTACTTCAGAAAGAATTCAGACAGGTAAGACGAAACAAGGTTATATTGCCTATTATTTTCGTGATGCCTATATTACAACTACTGATACTGGTCCATGCAACCACTTTCGAGATAAAAAATGTAAAGCTTTGTGTGGTTGATTACGACCTGTCCAATACCTCGCAACGACTGGTAGGTAAGTTAGCCGGTAGTTCATTCTTTAAAATTGAATCGACTACGTTTTCGATGGATGAAGCCGAAGCCGAACTTGGGAAAAATCGCGCTGATATGATTTTGGTTATTCCACGGAATTTTTCAAAAGACTTAATCAAACAAAAACACGCTACGGTTCAATGCATTCCCAATGCCGTAAACAGCAACTTCGCCACACTGGCATACACATATGCTGCCAATGTAATTCTCGATTTTAATAAAAACCTCGCCCTTGAACTTATCGGGAGCATCACTCCCAGCCCCATAAAAACCATTGACATTAAGCCCCGCTTTTGGTTTAACCCGGAGTTAAATTACAAATGGTATATGTTTCCGGGAATTATGGTGATACTGATATCCATGATCGGGATTTTTATTTCGGGCCTCAACCTGGTGCGCGAAAAAGAGATTGGTACCAGCGAACAACTCAATGTAACCCCGATGAAAAAATATCATTTCATTATTGGCAAACTGCTGCCCTTTTTATTTATCGGTTTGTTTGAACTGGTTTTAGCCACAACCATTGGCCGTATATTTTTCGGCGTCCCGCTTGTAGGAAGCATTTGGGTTTTGGTGGGATTCACTTTCCTGTATCTGTTGGTTGTTTTAGGAATCGGATTGTTCATTTCGACCATGGCCGATACCCAGCAACAAATGATGTTTATAGGATTCTTTGCGGTAATTGTTTTCATATTACTAAGCGGAATCTTCACTCCTGTGGAAAGTATGCCGGTTTGGGTACAAAAATTCAATATCATAAACCCCATAGCCTATTTTATGAAGGTAATCCGTATGGTTATGCTAAAAGGCTCAGGATTTATGGATTTATTTCACGAATTTGTTTCACTCACCATTTATGCCGGAATTATTTTAAGCCTGGCAACATGGAGGTATAGGAAGACGAATTAGTTATGAGTCTTCAGTCTCCAGTAAGCAGTCTCCAGTAAGCCGTTGCTTGGACTTATTTCGACTACGTTCGATTTTACAACTAAGCAATAGGTAAACAGTAAACAGTTTTAGGTGGTAGTTTGTAAGCAATGCATTTATTGTGGGTTAACATTTGTATTTCAACAATTATTCCTTAATAAGTTGCTGTATCATTTGATTCTTTTTTGAATCCTTACTCACTGTATAAAAGAAACCTTCTTTTTTATCCGCATTTAATAGATCTAAAGAATCTTTCGAATAACTTTCACATGCATTATATACCAATTCATAATCATCACCTTTAGTTTCTAAATTTATAAATTCTAAATTCATCGTCTTCATCAACGATAATTATTCCATTTTTATAAAAAATAATTGAATCGTTTTTTTGTTCTTTTATTCCATTTATAAATATCCTATAAGGAAATAATCCTCCTTCACATTCCTCGTAATCCTTCAAATCCATTTTCAGTTTGCTAAATATAGCATTCCACCATTCTTTATTATTATTGACGTTAGATTCTGACAACTGTGAAAAGCTTGTAAAACTTGCTAGCATAGTTAACAACAGAAATACTGTTTTTAGTGAATTTACTTTTTTCATTTGCTTACAATTTTTTTAGTTATGTTTTTAAGAGTTTTTGCTAATCAAAATCCATAAGTTGTCAGTCGTCTTTAAATCAATTCTGTCTCCGATAAGCGGCATGCAGTGAACCAGCATTAGCAGACTGGGGAGTGAGTACTGAAAAATATTTTGTGTGATTATAAATATGTTGTGTTTCATTTTGAGTGCACCTTGAGCAGATTCGGAGTGCGACTCCAGGTAGCGCCCCGAATCATTCCGAATTTGTTTGAGTTATTGAGGTTCGCGGTTATTATTGAGGGTTTCGCTATAAGTGAGTGAATTGAGGGCTTCGCTGCGACCTAAAATCCGCAGGTCTAATTTTCTTAAAATTTTATTGTAAAATTGGGCTTGTGGATTTCGATTTAATTGATAATCTGGACTTCTTCCAATAGCACGGAAAACAAATATCACCCATTCAGTCTTT
>JBJKSB010000035.1:0-4521 GCA_046704385.1 Bacteroidales bacterium
ATGCTAAAGATGCAGCATGGGATGCCTCTATCGATTTTGGAGTAGATGCCCGGATAGGTGCTACACTCGAAATATTAGGAAGGACACTAGCCTCGTATAATTCGGAAAATATAAATATTATCAATCCGATTAATTTATGGAGTGTACCATCTTCCATTGAAATAGTCTCGGGGAATAACCAGACTGGTTCAACCCTGACACCATTGACTGATAAGATTGTAGTTTTGGTTCGCGATTCAAGAAATAATGTTTTTCCTTTTGCTATACCTGTGGTTTATACAATTTATGAAGGAAATGGCACCCTTGATAAATCGTTGACTTTCTCCGATTTAAATGGCCAAACTGATAATACATGGACACTTGGTGATGTGGGAACCAATACGTGTGTGGCAAAAATTAAAAAAGCTGATGGCGAAGTTGTTGATAGTGTTATATTTGTGGCCACTGGACAATAGTCAATAATGTGTTGGAATGTAAAATATTTAAAAGGGGCTCATAGTCCCTTTTTATTTTTCCTGGCATTTTTTAACCTTTAAGCCAATGCCCGTAAACGCAACTAAAAAATTATACTGAACATCCTTTAAGGGTTAACAACTACAATTACAAACCAATGAAAGCAAACATATCTTTTGTCATTTTTATCTTTATATTAAGTTCCTGTGCCACACTCGATATAGCAGAAATTCAAAATCTTAATAAAATTACTTTCGATACGCTTACCCTTAAACCTGCCTCAGAAGTAAACGATTTTCGTTTCGATATTATCAGGCAAACTTATGAAAAACAGGTTAACGATTCAACCAAAGAAACAAAAAACACCCCTTATAAAACACTGGGCTTTGACTTAGGTAACGGACTTTTCTACGATCTGAATAAAAATCTGTGTTTACGAACAGATTATCTGATGGGAATTAATCCTCATAAAGATTATGAATTTGAGATAATAAACCGGCCTATAAAAAATAAAAACATCAAAAAATATTCATTTCAAAACGATACCTTAAGCTATAGTTATCCTCCGAAAGAAAAAGTATATTACAATTATCATTGCTATGGCACTCCAGACAGTATGGCATACCATTATAAAAGGAGGTTTAAATATGCAATTGTTCGCACGGATTCCTCAATTTCATACAACAGCAAAAGAAGGAAATGGGATGAAATTAAAAAAGTGAATGATACCCTCTATTATATCAATAAACGTAGATGGAAAAGGGAATTTACAATCCATAAAAACGAAATAAAACTAGAAAGAGAATTCATTATACAACTTTCCGATGATCATAAAACCCTGAAAATACTACGTCAGGGGGCACGCAAGAATTGGGAAGCCTATACCCTGGTAAAAAGTACCAATAAACTATTTATATATAATAAAAAATACTCAGGCTATATATTTGAAATAAAGGGAGAAACATTAAATCTTTATAATAATGCGACCTATTTGAGAAAATTTAAAATCCTGAGAAAATAAATCCCCGGTAAATAGCATTTTACTGGCATACACTACAATTAGTTAGGCATATAAATTCCTTATATTCTTCAATAATTATTATGTCGTACCTCATAGACCGATTTATATATTATTGATTATATGGCAATTAAAAATACAATTTTTCAACCTCACTCTTGAGTTTTATTCTAAGCTTAAACAAGGCTATTGCACTTCATATTACTTAGCAGTACTTTTATTTAACTTAATTCAAAAAAAAGCAAAAAGCTTATCCGAAAAATTGATAAATATTTTTCGGCGGGTGTATCAATTCTAAACTTAAAATTTACTATGTACAAAAAAGGAAATCTAAGGAAGATGATCCTCTATCTTGGTTTCATTGTTTTGGCTTTTAGTCCCGGTTTTATATTCGGGCAAAGTATTCAACGGCAATGCATTTCAAGCTACGGAGCATCGGGGACAGCAGGTCAGGTAACTTTTTTACAGACTGCGGGTCAAAGTTTTGGAACCACAACTCAGGGTGAAAGTTCAACAGGAACAACACCCGGATTCCAACAATCAATTACTTTAAAGGTGCTGACGGTCAAATCACCAATTGATAAGACCCTTAACCTTGATGTTTATCCAAATCCTGCTGCATCATCAATTAATATTGAGAGCCGCGAACCTATGGATCACCTTTCCTTAACTGTTATTAACAGTCTTGGACAGGTCAGACTTACCAGGTATTTGAATAATACAGGTGCATTTAAACTGGATTGTTCCCATTGGGAGAATGGCATTTATTTTATAAATGCAACCAACGATCAAAAAATAAGTGAAACAATTAAAATAGTAATTGCTAAATAATTCAAGATGAAAAAAATTATTTTAAGTTTAATAGTTACAGGACTTTTTGCATGTGCTAATCTGGCGAAAGCACAGCAAAGTTTAACAATGGATGCCACACAATCCATCTCAACCTTTAATTTTATTGATAGCAATAATGCTAAACAAAATGTTGACTATGAAGGAATTTTAACCGGCGACTATGGTATTGGATACCGTCAGATTTTCAATAAAAGCATAATAGCCCGTGCCGGACTTGGGAAAAGAAATAATGGTGCAAATTATGTGTACGACAACATGAATTATTCATGGAGACTTCAATACATTGATATTAATATTGGGGGCGGTTACATGTACAACTTGGGGCGTTTCAGTCCATATGTTATTTTATCAGGATATTATGCTAATTTATTGCGAGGCATTCAGGTCCTGAACAATGAAGAATTCAACATCACCGAATCGGGTATTTTAAATAAATCAGATATTGGTATTGTGGTTAATCCGGGTGTTAATATGAAATTATCAGATTATATATCTACCTATCTGGAATTTAACTACACCAGGGGCTTAAATAATATTGAAACTGATGCAAGCCAAAAAGCTGCAAATATCTCATATGGTCTTACGCTAGGATTATCGTTTTCGATAACCAAATAGAAAATCAAAATACGATAATAACCAATAAAATTTAAATAAAGTGAAAAAATTAACATATATATTAGGTCTGGTATTAGTAATGCTGGGCACTTATAGCAAAGCACAGAATATTGGTAATTTAGATGGAATTTATTATCAGGCTGTGGCCCTTGATGACAATACCCAACAAATTGTTGGTTTGGATATAGCAGCAAAACCTCTGTATAACCGTGAAATTGGTGTACGTTTCACTATTACCAAAGGACTGAATGGCGATGTTGAATGGGAGGAAACACATACCACCACTACCGACAAATATGGTTTATTTAGCTTAACCATCGGTAAAGGAAATGTAACAAGTACAGCATATGCAAGTTTACTTGATATACCCTGGATTGATGCCGACCAGTTTTTAAAAGTCGAAATTTCAACCAAAAATGATGGCAATTATAAGGAGGTTAACAACCAAAAATTTATGACTGTACCCTATGCCTTTTATACCGATGATATTGCAGATGATGCCATTACCACTCAAAAAATAAAAAACGAAGAAATACTTGCTGAGGATATAGCAACAGGGGCAGTTACTACTGATGAGATTCTTGACGAAACCATTCAGGCTAATGACATTGCAACCGGAGCAGTTACCAGCGATGAGATTCTTGACGAAACCATTCAGGCCAACGATATTGACACCAATGCGGTTACCAGTGACGAAATTCTTGACGAAACCATTCAGGCCAATGACATTGACACAGCAGCAGTTGAAACCTCAGAAATTAAAAATGGCACCATATTAAACGAAGATATTGCTGACAGCACTATCAATTTGAGATATAAAGTTATGGATACTTTATCAGTAGCTAATGGTGGTACCGGTAACGGTTTTTTACCTGCCAACAGCATATTGATTGGAAATGATTCCAGTGCAATTAGTAACTTAGGAGTAGCATCAAACGGTCAAATTCCAATTGGGGTTACCGGTGGTAAACCAGTTTTGGCAAATATTAGCGCTGGAACCGGTATTAAAGTAACTAACTCAGCTGGTGGAATAACCATTGAATCAACTATTTCAGGAGGCGTAAATTCAAATGCAAATACCAGTGTTAATCCGGGTGTTATTGTAGCAGGAAAACGTTGGTTATCACCAGCATTTGTACTACAGCAACCTACTGATCTGTCTTCTCCAATTGCTATGGGCGATATTTTAATTGCTTCAGCAGATGTTGACCTTCAGGGATGCCTTATAAGCGTATATTTGACGGATGCCAATAATAGTGTGGCTCACGCAAGGGTTGCTATTTATAACCCGGATACTTCCAATGTTAATCTTGGAAATGGCGTAGCAATCAAAATTTTGGTTGTGAAATAATTTAAAACTTATTTTCCAACCCTAAAAAATAAATTAAGAGTCTGTCTTTTAGACAGTCTCTTTTTTTTGACCTGAATCTGTGTATTCAAATTGAGGGCTTCGCTGCAACCTAAAATCCGCAGGTCTAATTTTCTTAAAATTTTATTGTAAAATTGGGCTTGTGGATTTCGATTTAATTGATAATCTGGACTTCTTCCAATAGCACGGAAAACAAATATCACCCATTCAGTCT